>JAAYHD010000050.1 GCA_012735495.1 Clostridiales bacterium
GAGCAGCTTATTTTACAATGACAGTGTAATTAAGATAAAGGGAATAGGCGAAAAGACCCAGAAGGCCCTTCGAAGGATCGGCATTGAAACGGTGCAGGATTTGCTTGAGCATTACCCGAGGGGTTATGAGGAGTTTGGCATGCCCATACCCATTGCCCGGGTAACTGAGGGCAGTGTGGCAACAATTGAGGCTTACCTGGGAATCACGCCGAGGCTGAAAAAGGTTCGGAAGCTGCAGATTCTCAATGTCCAGGTTCGGGACAGCTCTGGCACATTGCTGCTTACATGGTTTAACATGCCGTATCTTAAGGATAGGCTTGAGATGGGTAAAAGGTACCTTTTCAGGGGCAAGGTGAAGCTTAAGAACGGCGCACTGGTGATGGAACAGCCCCAGGTTTTTTTTAACAGGGATGATTATTTTCAATTGCTGAATGTGCTGCAGCCAATTTATCCCCTGACCGAAGGAATTACAAACAAGCTGATAATCAAGGCTATGCATGAGGTGCACAACAAGCTTGAGTTTGCAAGGGATTATATTCCCGAAAGGATACGCAAGGAATACTCCCTCATGGACAGGACGAAGGCTTTGAAGGAGATACATTTTCCCAAGGACAGGGACAGCATGATGAAGGCAAGGCAGCGGCTGGCTTTTGACGAGTTTTTCCTGTATTCCCTAGCCCTTAGAAGAATGAGGGACAATAAAGCCCTGACCCGTTCCGAGTATCCAATGAAAGAGGTTAAGGAATGCGATGAGCTGATAAGATCCATTCCTTACAGCCTAACAAATGCCCAGCAGTCAGCATGGGCGGAAATTAAAAGCGATATGATATCCGGGCTTTCCATGAACCGGCTTGTCCAGGGTGATGTGGGTTCGGGAAAGACCATACTTGCCGTTCTGGCGATGCTGATGGCGGTAAAAAACGGGTACCAGGCAAGTATTATGGTACCTACGGAGGTACTGGCCAAGCAGCACTATAAATCTATAAGCAGCCTGCTTTCGGGTTTCGGAGTATCGGTATGCCTGCTTGTCGGATCAATGACAGCCAGGGAAAAGAATGAGGCATATGAAAGAATCAGAGAGAAAAGGGCGGATATTATTGTAGGAACTCATGCCCTGATACAGGAAAAGGTTGAATACAATGACCTGGCCCTGGTCATTACAGACGAGCAGCACCGCTTTGGGGTCAGGCAGAGGGAAGAGCTGATGACCAAGGGGAAAAGCCCCCATGTACTGGTCATGAGCGCCACACCCATACCAAGAACCCTGGCTATTATTCTATATGGTGATCTTGACATATCGGTGGTGGACGAGCTTCCGGCCCAAAGGCTTCCCATTAAGAATTGTGTTGTGGATACAAGCTACAGGCCCGCGGCTTACCGTTTTATTGAAAAGCAGGCGGCCCGGGGAAGGCAGGCCTATATCATATGCCCTATGGTGGAAGAAAACGAGACGATAGAAGCTGAAAATGTAATGGACTACACCCAGCAGCTTAAGGAAGCCATGTCCCCCGATATTACAATCGAGTATCTTCACGGGAAGATGAAGCCCAAGGAAAAGAACAGGATTATGGAAAGGTTTGCGGAGGGCAAAATCCAGGTACTGGTGTCCACTACGGTGGTCGAGGTTGGGGTAAACGTGCCCAACGCCACCGTAATGATGGTGGAAAATGCCGAAAGGTTCGGCCTGGCGCAGCTTCATCAGTTAAGGGGAAGAGTAGGCCGGGGTGAGCACCAGTCCTACTGCATATTCGTATGCGGGACAAAAAGCAGGGAAGCCAGGGAAAGGCTTGAGATACTTAATAAATCCAATGACGGGTTTTATATTGCAGAAGAGGACCTTAAGCTCAGGGGTCCGGGAGATTTGTTCGGGGTCAGGCAGAGCGGGGATTTGGAGTTCAAGATTGGCAATATATATACGGACGCATCCATACTCAAGCTTGCGGCGAAGGCGGCAAAGAGCCTTGACAGTGATGAGGCGGAAAGGATTTTCTCGGAGAACCCCCATCTTGAGAGCAGGATTTTGAACCAAAACAGCAGGATTTTATAAAATAAATTCTATTAAGTCGAGGGATGCCATGATTACCGTGGAAAAGCCGGTTGATAGAACTAAATATTCGCTGTTATCCGTGGTTATTCCTGTATACCAGGAAGGAAGCCACATAAAGAACACGGTTAAAATCATAGAGGACGTACTTATATCCAATAATATAACGTACGAGTTCATCTTTGTTGACGACGGGTCCACGGATAATACCTTCAGTGAGCTAAAAAGCCTTGCAAGGGACAACTGGAGAGTTTCCGTCGTCCGCTTAAGCAGGAATTTCGGCAAGGAATCGGCAATCTGCGCAGGGCTGGACTACGCGGCGGGAGACATGATCCTGACTATGGATGCGGATCTTCAGCATCCCCCGGAGGTCATTCCCGCAATGGTTGATGCATGGCTTAATGAAGGGTATGACGTGGTGGAGGGAGTCAAGCATTCCCGCGGCAAGGAAAATATCATTTACAGGGTATGCGCAAAGTTCTTTTACTACATGGTCAACAAATCATCCGATGTCAACCTGGAAAGGGCTTCGGATTTCAAACTCATGGACCGTAAGGTCGTCGAAGCATGGAAGAAGCTGCCCGAGAGAACTTCATTCTTCAGGGGAATGTCGGCGTGGCTGGGATTTAGGCGAAAGGAAATAGAGTTTGACGTGGCAAAAAGGGTGGCCGGAAGGAGTAAATGGTCGCTGTTCAGGCTGCTTCGCCTTGCGGCCAATGCCGTTACCTCATATACGACGGTACCGCTCCATTTTATCACCCTGCTGGGAGCCGTAATGCTTTTCGGAGCCGTTGTTTTAGGGGTCCAGACATTATATATGAAGCTTTCGGGCAGGGCAGGCAGCGGATTTACGACCGTCATACTGCTCCAGCTGATAATCGGAAGCGCAATTATGACCAGCCTGGGCATAATCGGTCTGTATTTATCCAAGATATATCATGAGGTCAAGGCAAGGCCGAGATATATTGTTTCCGAGTATATCAGGGGTGGTGAGGATAAGTGACGGGCATTTTGTATTTGCTTTTATGTTTCGGGACAGGCTGGGCTATATGTTCCTTTGTCATACCGGATCTATATAAGGCTGCATTCCGGTCATATGAGGGAAAACCGATAAAGCTCAGTCCATATATGCTTCTTATCCCGGCATGGTTTGTTACCGGGGTGCTGGCCGTAACATGGCCGGTTTACCTGGTTGCCCTGGCATTCTCGAATGCGGGGGAGCCTCTTCTGATCGGCAATTTGGTTGTTATGCCCATTGCCCTGTTGTTTGTCATATATGCTTATATCAGGCTTGTTATAATGAAAAGAGGGCCGGGATACCGGCTGCTTTGCAATGACAAAAAAACGGCTGTCATGGAAGCATTGATTGTCTTTCTTGTTTCGGTTCTGGCAACAGTACTTATGTGGACCACCTTTTATGCCAGGGACGGCCGGCTTAATATCGGCGTATCGGTATTCAGCGATTTTTCGCCTCATATAGGAATGATTAGGTCCTTCTCATACGGCAATAACTTTCCCACCTCGTATTCCCATTATGCCGGGGAGGACATCAAGTACCATTTCATGTTCCAGTTCCTTGCCGGGAACCTGGAGTTTTTAGGATTAAGAATTGATTATGCGTTCAACCTTCCCAGCATGCTGAGCTTTATCAGCGCTTTCATGCTGCTTTACGTGCTTGCCGTTAAAATTACGGGCAGAATGCTTACCGGGGGCCTTGCCCTGTGGTTCTTCGCCTTCAGAAGCGGCAAGGCATTGTTTGAATATATTTCGGAAATACCGAAGGGTGTAAGCATATGGGAGACGCTGGCCATCAACACCGATTTTATCGGCAAGACAACCCATGAGGACTGGGGCTTGTGGAACCTGAATGTTTACTGCAATCAGAGGCATTTTGCCTTCGGGCTTTCGGTGATGTTCTTTTTAATTATTATGTTTTTACCGCATCTGTATGAAATGATTGATGCTCTTCAGAGAAAAAAAGGCTTTTCGAATAAAACCAGGCATATTTTCTTTTCCGGGCAGGGCTGGAAGATCGGGAATGTGCGATACCCGGTCTTTCTGGGGATACTGCTTGGAAGCCTGGCTTTTTTCCACGGCTCGGCCGTTATCGGGTGCCTGCTTGTGTTATTTGTCATAGCAATACTTGCCACCAGGAGACTGGAATTCCTTATTACGGCGGTTATAACGGTTCTTCTTTCAACGCTTCAGTCAAGCTGCTTTATAAACGGGACCGCGGTAAAACCGGAGTTTTTATTCGGATTTATTGCGCAGAACAAGACATTATTCGGAGTGCTTTCGTATCTTGACCGGCTGCTTGGCGTCCTAATACCGGTTATAATAATTGCGTTCATATTCGGCGACACGGTTCACCGTTTTCTTATTACGGCATTTGCCGCGCAGTTGATTTTTGCGTTCACAGTATCACTAACAGTCGATGTAACAGTTAATCATAAATATGTCATGATGAGCTGTATTTTGCTCGGGATTTTTTCCGCGCTGCTGGTGACACGCATGCTTGAAAGCAGGAAAGCGGCGGTTGGAATTGCTGCGGCGGCCTTGATAATTATGCTGTCCGCTACCGGCATATATGATTTTACTACCGTGATTAGGAAAAACTCCAGGATAGGCCCGATAGTGCTTAATATGGATGACCCCCTTACTGAGTTTGTCATTAATAACAGCGATTCCAGGGATATCTTCCTTACCGGGGCTTATTCCATCAACCAGGTGGTTTTTGGAGGAGCAATGCTCTACCAGGGACACCAGTATTATGCCTGGTCCGCAGGATATGATACTTATTACAGGGATATCATGGTCCGCAGGATGTTTGAGGCACAGACTCCCGAGGAACTGGATGAATTGGTTAAGGAGAACAACATCAGCTTCATAATAATAGACAGCGTCAGTCGTGAAAGCGACGATTATATTCTAAACGAGGATAATATCCGCGCCACCTATGAATGCGTATATGAAGCGGGTGAAGGATATTCAAATGTAGCGGTGTTTGATACCAGCAAAAGAATATATTAGGAGGAATCATAATATGAAGTTCAAATATGTGGTTGTCGGTGCCGGGCTTGCAGGCCTGACTGTTGCTGAAAGGATAGCCAGCGAGCTCGATGAGAAGGTACTGGTTATTGAAAAGAGAAACCATATCGGCGGTAATGTCTATGATTCATACAACGAAGACGGGATTCTGATCCATAATTACGGGCCTCATATATTCCACACGAGCGACAGGGATGTATACTTATACCTGTCCAGGTTCACCCAGTGGAACGACTACCAGCACAAGGTACTGGCATATGTGGACGGCAACCTGGTTCCTTTGCCTATTACGGTTGAGACCGTAAACAAGCTGTACAACCTGAACCTTGACTGTTCCCAGCTGGAAGGTTTTCTTAAGGACAAGGCTGAAAAGCTTGACGAAATCAAGACCAGCAGGGATGTGGCCTTAAGCAAGGTGGGCAGGGACATCTATGAGAAAATTTTTGAGAATTACACCAAAAAGCAGTGGGGTGTCGATCCTGCGGAGCTGGATACCTCGGTCATTTCGAGAATACCCGTAAGGTATAACAGGGATACCAGGTATTTTGCCGACAGGTACCAGGGAATGCCGCGGCACGGCTATGCAAGGATGTGCGAGAATATGGCGGCAAATAAAAATATAAAGATAATGCTCAACACCGATTACAAGGAGATAATCGGCCTGATTGAGTACGATATCCTGTTCTATACGGGACCGGTTGATTATTTCTATGACTATAAGCACGGAAGGCTGTCATACAGAAGCATCCGGTTTGAATTCGAGACCGTTGATAAGGAGGAATACCAGGAGGCTCCTGTGGTGAACTATCCCAACGATTATGATTTTACCCGTATCACCGAGTTTAAAAAACTCACATGGCAGAAGCACGGCAAGACAACGATCTGCAAGGAATACCCTTGTTCGGAAGGTGAACCTTACTATCCGTTCCCTACGAAGGAATGCAAGGCCGTTTATGCCCTGTACGAAGAGGAGATGAAGAAGGAAAGGAATGTGATTTTCCTGGGACGCCTTGCCGAGTACAGGTATTACAACATGGATGCCGTGGTAAGAAGGGCATTGGACGTATTTGAAGAGGTCAAAAACCGGTATGAAGGATAACGGTTTAAAAAGGAGATTATCGTGGACAAATTATATATAATTATTCCGGCATATAATGAAGAGGTAAACATAGAATCCGTTGTTAATGACTGGTATCCGATAGTGGAAAGGATCGGCAGCGGCAGCAGGCTGGTGGTTATCGACGACGGAAGCAAGGATTCCACCTACGGTATTCTTAAAGAAATGGCCAAGACCCGCGAATTCCTTGAGCCCATCACCAAGGCTAATGAAGGGCACGGAGCCACCGTGCTGTTTGGCTACCGGTATGCGGTGGAGCAGGGAGCGGATTATGTGTTTCAGACTGATTCCGACGGGCAGACCGTTTCCGATGAGTTCTGGGCCTTCTGGGAAGACAGGGAAAAATGGGACATGGTGATAGGTTTCAGGAAGGGAAGAAAGGACGGCTTCAGGAGAATATTTGTAACAAAGGTTCTAAAGCTTGTGCTGTGGCTGTGCTTTCACGTGAATGTCAGGGATGCCAACACCCCGTTTCGGTTAATGAAGGGATCGGTCCTTAAGGAGCAGCTTCCCCTTGTCCCCGATGGATACTACCTGTCAAACGCTTTGCTATCAGTTATATACGCAAGAAGAGAGCTTAAGGTTCTTTATAAGCCGATAACCTTCAGGCCCAGGCAGGGTGGGGTAAACTCCATCAATATGAAGAAAATATTCAAGATAGGAAAACGCGCATTCGGCGATTTTATGAAAATCAACCGGATTTTTAAAAATGAAAATATATAAAACCGGAGGGTTGCCAAAGTGGGCATAATATTTCTGGCGGGAGAGCATAATCTTACGGATACATTTTTGCTTGGGAAGGACATGCTGCCATTTATGCAGTGGTGGCTGACTGTATTCATACTGGGTATTATTTTTATGCCTTTATCCGGACTGCTGTTCTCGAAGCTGTGCGATAAAGGGTACCTTTTTTCCAAGGTCGTAGGAATAGCCGTCTCGGGTTATATAATGTGGTTTATGTCCTCCGTGAAAATCATGAAATTTACAGCCGTTTCCTGCGTCATTTCCGCCGGAATCGGGCTTGTTATCAACATTTTGATCCTTCTTTTCTTTAAGTTCTTGTATAAATCGGATGAAAAACCGGCACAGTACGATAAGAACCTTTTATCGGCCTGTTTTAATAAAAAGACCGTCAGGTTCTTCATTTTTGAAGAGCTGATGTTCTTTTCGCTTTTTATGTTTTTCACTTACATCAGGTGCTTTAAGCCCTATGCTTACGGCACGGAAAAGTTCATGGACTACGGCTTTATGACCACAATGATGAGAAGCGACTACATGCCGCCGCAGGATTTCTGGTTCAGCGGAACGAAACTGAACTATTATTATGTAGGGCAATTCATGGCTGCCTTTTTAACAAGGCTTTCATTTGTCAATGTATCGCACGGGTATAACCTGATGCTTATGATGGTGGCGGCATTCGGTTTTGTACTCCCGTTTTCATTGGGATATAATCTCATACATAGGTATGGCAGGACGAAAGCAAGGCAATCCGGATTTTTTGCAGGCGTGGGAGGATTGCTTGCCGGTGCCGCGGTTTGTCTGGCCGGGAACATGCATTATCCCATATACGGCCTTATAATTCCGACCATCAGGAAGCTTGCGGGCAAGGAAAACGTAACCTATCATTACTGGTTCCCCGATGCAACCAGGTATATCGGATATGACCCGGAGACTCATGACAAGACAATCCATGAATTTCCGGCATATTCATTTGTGCTTGGTGACCTGCATGCCCATGTTATAAATATCATGTTTGTGCTTACCGTGCTGGCCATCCTGCTTTCCTGGCTGTATGACCAGACGGACAGGTACCGCAGCAGCAAGACGATAGAGGGAGAAGTCTTAGATCCACGCATTATCATGCTTGCATTCTTTATCGGGCTTTTCCATACCACTAATTATTGGGATTACCCGATATATTACGTGGTATCGGGAGCAATAATACTGTTTTCAAATATGATAACATACCATTTTAAAATCAAAGCATACGTGCTTACGGCCATCCAGGGGCTGTTCGTAATCTCCCTGGCTAAGCTGTTTGCGCTGCTGTTTACACTAAACTTTGATAAAATATCAGGTACGGTTCGGATTGCTGAAAACCACACACCGTTTTACCAGTACATGGTCCTGTGGGGACTGCCCCTGTTTACGGTGATATTCTATATTTCAACAAGCATATACGACCATGCGACAGACAGAAAGAGGCCAAAAAAAGTTAAGCTGAAATCAAGATTCAAAAGCGCGGGAAGGGCGATAGCCGATTACATGAGCCGCCTTTCCGAGACGGACCTGTATATCATAACGATAGGCCTGTGCGCCATCGGACTGATATTCCTTCCCGAAGTAGTTTATGTCGAGGATATCTACTCGGGGGATTATAAAAGGGCAAATACCATGTTCAAGCTGACCTACCAGGCCTTCATTATGTTCGGCATCTGCTTCGGGTATATCTATGTCAGGGTTATTCATTATGCCAGGGAAAAGGCCAGAAAAACGCTGACGGCCGTCTCATTCGCGCTATTCTGCCTGACCCTGCTGTATCCAGTTCCCGCGGTCAAGGGATGGTATAATAATATCTTTGACAGGAGCGGGTTTAAGGGTGTTGATGCGACGCTGTTCTTGGAGAAGGATTTTAAGGACGACTTACTTGCAATAAAATGGCTCAATGAAAATATAACCGGGACCCCCGTGGTCCTGGAGGCGAACGGCCTAAGCTACACGGAATACCAACGGGTATCGGTTCTTACAGGGCTTCCTACGGTCCTGGGATGGTATACCCATGAGCAGCTGTGGAAATCCCAGCCCGGCCTCAGCGATAAGATGGTCACTTCAAGGCTTAACGAACGCGCCGGGGATATTGAAACAATATATACTTCCGATGATGTGAAGGTTGTAAGGGAGTTAATAAATAAGTATGGCATTTCATATATATATGTAGGGCAGTTGGAGGAAAATAAATACGGGCGGATAAATCATGAGCTGATAAAGAGCCTGGGAGAGGTGGTATTTGAAAATCCTGATACGGACGAATACCTGTATAAAACATATATTGTAAGGATAGACGGTCAAAATGCCAATTAAATATTGACATCTTTTTGTCAAGAGTTTATTATTTTAATATATTAACGCTGTATCATAATGCAATAATCAATCTGCTTATATATTTATCTATTTCAAATATTACAGGCAGCTGCCTATAACGACATCTGCCTGTTTTATATCATATAGAAATATGTTCTATAAATTCGCTTTTCCAATTTACTTTGGCGGAATTGGCATTCAATAAATAAAAGTGAAAGGAGAATGAGATGAGCAAATACTCTGAAATCACTCCCGAATTATATTGCCTTGCAGAAAAGATAAAGAAAAACTGCGTAATTGACCAGTCCCTTTATCAGAAATATGATGTGAAAAGAGGCCTGCGGGATATAAGCGGAAGAGGTGTGCTGACAGGTCTTACAGAAATATGTGATGTCCATGCCTACAATATAGTCAATAATGAATACGTTCCCTGTGAAGGAAAGCTTTATTACAGGGGTATCGACGTGGAAGAGATTATTGACGGCTTTACCAAGGATAACCGCTTCGGATTCGAGGAGGTTACATACCTTCTGCTGTTTGGTGAGCTGCCCAATGAAGAACAGCTTGAGAGCTTTATAAAACAGCTGGAATTCTATCGCCAGCTGCCTCCAAGCTTTGTCAGGGACGTAATAATGAAGGCTCCGAGCAGCGACATGATGATAACCCTGGCCCGCAGCGTACTTACGCTGTATTCCTATGACGACCGGGCGGATGATATCTCCATTGAGAATGTGCTTCGTCAGGGCCTGCAATTGATAGCGTTATTCCCGTTATTGTGCGTATATGGCTACAAGGCTTATCGTCATTATCACCTGAACAAAAGCCTGGTAATCCATCCGCCGAAGCCCGGTTTGTCCACGGCTGAAAACATCCTTTACATGCTTCGCACCAACAAGCAGTACACCGAACTGGAGGCCAGGATACTTGACATAGCCCTGGTGCTTCATGCCGAACACGGCGGAGGAAACAACTCCACATTTACCACCCACGTAGTGACTTCAACTGGTACCGATACATATTCCGCCATTGCCGCGTCCCTTGGTTCGCTTAAAGGGCCGAGACACGGCGGTGCCAATATCAAGGTCATGCAGATGTTTGACGACATGAAGGAAAAGGTTAATGACTGGACCAATGAGGCGGAGGTCGCCCAATACCTGTCCGACCTGTTGAATAAAAAAGCCTTCGATAAGGCAGGCCTTATATACGGTATGGGGCATGCCGTATACTCCATATCCGACCCCAGGGCCAACGTGTTCAAGAAATATGTTAAGAGCCTGTCCGAAGAAAAGGGAATGCAGGAGGAATTCGCCCTGTATGAAATGGTCGAAAGGCTTGCTCCCGAGATTATTGCAAAGGAAAGAAAAATATACAAGGGCGTCAGCGCAAATGTGGATTTCTACAGCGGATTCGTATATCATATGCTGGGGCTTCCCAAGGAGCTTTATACACCGATTTTTGCGGTGGCCAGAATATCCGGCTGGATGGCTCACCGTCTTGAGGAGCTTAACAATCCGGGCAAGATTATCCGACCTGCATACAAATGCGTAGCCGAGCGCAAGCCTTATGTCATGCTCAAGGATAGGCCGGGCAACGGGTTGTAATCAATAAAAAACTATGTAAAAATTTAACAACAACCATATATTAATATTTCGTCATTTAACCAAAAAATTCTTGTGTATTTTTGCTTTTCTTGCACATAATAATAATGCAGCATCAGAAGAAACAGTCTGTTTAATAAAATATAAAATTAAGCGGATGTTTCGGGTGCTGCAATATGAAGAAGGCGGCGTAAACATCAATATTATCCCATGCAACACCGGGATAAGAAAATGGAGGCGTTTATATGGCAAGAAGAAACAGGGCGGAAGTACCCGAAGCAAGAGAAGCGCTGGACAGGTTCAAGTATGAGGTTGCCAATGAAATCGGTGTTCCTTTGAAAAAGGGATACAACGGTGACTTAACCTCGTACCAGAACGGTTCTGTCGGAGGTTATATGGTTAAGAAGATGATTCAGAACGAAGAAAAGCGAATGTCCGGCCAGAAATAACATTTGCTTATAAAAAATTATAAAAAATGGGCAAAGAGCGGTTACCTGTCAACCGCTCTTTGCCATTTAATCAAATTCGAAATAAGTTGACAAATGGACATAATATTATAAAATGAGAATATAAGCCATTCTATTTCATGAAATGGAGAATGATAATGAGAGTTATAGCTGGGAAAGCCAGAAGGCTTACTCTGAAAACACCACAAGGCTATGACACCCGACCAACGACGGATAGAATAAAGGAAACCCTTTTTAATATTCTGAATCCATATCTTGCAGACGCAGATTTCCTTGACCTTTTTGCCGGATGTGGGGCAATAGGCATAGAAGCCTTGTCAAGAGGTGCAAAGTATGCCGCTTTTATTGAGAATGACAAGGCTGCATTAGACTGTATTAAATCAAATCTTAAGCATACGAAGCTTGAACCCCAGGCCGAGATTTATCCGATGGATGTATTTGACGCATTAAGGGCTCTTGAGGTTAAAGGCAAGGTTTTTGATATAGTATTCATGGATCCGCCATATAATGCCAATTATGAGCGGGAAGTATTATTTGCCCTGCAGAAGTCAAACATAATATACTGTGATACAATTATTGTGGTGGAAGCCTCGAAGCAAACTTCCTTCGATTTTCTAAATGATACCGGTTTTAGAATTATTAAGAAGAAGGAGTACAAAACAAACCAGCATGTATTTATTGAGAAGGCAAAGTAATTTATAAGGCACAGCATGTGAGAATGGAGATATGTCATGAAGATTGCAGTTTATCCGGGAAGCTTTGATCCGGTAACCTTGGGGCATCTGGATATTATCCAAAGGGCATCCAAGCTGGTGGACCGGCTGGTTATCGGAGTTCTTACGAATATATCGAAAAAAACGGTATTCAGCATGGAGGAGCGGGTAAAGTTTCTTGAGCTGGTAATTAAGGAATACAATTTGGAATCAAAAATAAAGATCGAGTCCTTTAACGGCCTGTTGGTTGATTTTGCAAAAGCCCAGAATGCTTCGTTCATTGTCAGAGGCTTGCGGGCGGTGACGGACTTCGACTATGAGCTGCAACTGGCCCAGACCAATCATGTGATGGTACCGGATATTGACACGGTGTTTTTCACAACAAGACTTGAGTACTCGTATCTCAGTTCAAGCACGGTAAGGGAGATAGCCAATTTTGGCGGAGATATAAGGCATTTTGTACCTGAATGCATTATTCAGTTTATATATGACAAATATAAAACGATAGGGAGTGTTTGATGATGGGAGCCAGCAGGATTGAACAGTTGATTGAGGACATATATGAGTTTATTGAAAGCTGCAAGATGCAGCCTCTTTCGAGCACGAAGGTTATAGTACCCAAGGACGAGCTGTATGATCTTTTGGACGAGCTTAGGCTCAGAACACCTGACGAGATTAAGCGTTACCAGAAGATAATCGCCAACAGGGACGCCATTATCGCCGATGCTGAAAGCAAATCCGAGCAGATTCTGGCAAGCACCAGGGAAAAGGCCAGGGAAATGCTTAATGAGCATGAAATCATGCAGCAGGCCTACCGTGAAGCCAATGAAATGATCATGCAGGCTTCCCAGGAAGCTGAAAGAATCCGCAGGGAGGCAAAGGAAGAGGCCGAGCAGATAAGAGCGGGTATTTTGAATTATTCCAATGATATTCTCAATGAACTGGAAAAGATTGTATCCGAGGTTTATGATATAGCCATCTCCAAATATGAAGGTTTTGTAAACGCATTGGGAGCCAACCTGAACATCATAAGGCAAAACAAGCAGGAGCTGATGGAACAGCTTTACCAAAGCAATACTCCTGAGGGCAGCGAAACCGGGGACAATTACCAGGACGACGATTTTGATTTTGACGAGAATACATTTACACAGGGTATAGAATAATATTTAACCCTTCAGAAACAATACATATAACAGTGAGAACAGTACTGCAATGATGGAACTTAACATTTTTGTCTTAATATAGGTTTTTATGGATAGTCTTGATTCTCCAAGAACGCTTTTGGTCTGCGCAAGTCCCGACAAGCCGCCGAAAGCAGCCAGAAAAGAAACCAAGACTATTTTTATATTGCCGTCCATATGAACCCGGCATATTTGGGCAATACCGGTGGTAATCTCAAAGATGCCCATAAGAAATGCCTTGCCAAAGCCGATGCTGGGCACGATTTCATTTGTTATCTGTGCAAGTATTGAAAACAGGATTATATAACCTCCAATCCTTGTGATTACCTCAAAGCCGTTCATTATGGATTTGTCAAGGACTTCAAATGAAAAGGTGATCTGCCGGCTATTATGGGATTTTGATACGGAAGCGGCGCTTAAGGTTATTCCCGCCTGTTTTCTTTTGATATAATAGTCATGGCAGCGCCTTACGATAACGGAGCTTATAATTGATGAGCCAAAGACTATCGCAAAAAGCGGCACCCTGGTTTCCGGCATATTAAGCTGGTTAACAGCTATATAGTTCAGAATGAACACAGGGCTTACATTATTGCACATGCCAAGCAGAAAACGGGCTTCATCGGAATCAAGCCTGTTATCGGAATACATATCCGCAACCGTTTTGGCTCCCATGGGCATGCCGGACAAAAAACCGACCAGGATCGGGTAGCTGCCGCGGGAGCTGACCTTAAACAATTTGCCAAGCACGGGATAAAGAACGGTGCTGATTTTATCGGCAATATTTATCTTGATCATCAGATTGGACACAATAATGAAAGGAAGCAATGTGGGCAGCACATTCAGGAACCAGAGCATCAGTCCCGAGGCTGCGCCCTTGTAAGCCGCATGGGGGAAAACAAGCATCATAATGAAGAATAATAAAACAAAGCCTTTTATTAAAATGCTTTTAAACCTGTGAACAGATATCATGCCTTCGCCGTCTTACGGTGGTGGTTATTATAATCTATTGATAAGAAACACGGATTATTCAATAATTGATATTTTTATTTGAAAGGAGCAGGCATATGTCAAACGGAAAAACATTACCAAAAAGAAGCGAGGTCAAAAAAGAGTTCACCTGGGCCATTGAGGACCTGTATGCATCGGACGCGCTGTGGGAAGAAGACTACAATAAGCTGAAAGAGATGCTGCCGAAGGCTGACGGATTCCGGGGCAGGTTGTCCGAATCTGCAAAGATCCTGCTGGAATTTCTGAATCTTTATTGTGAAATGAACATCATGATGGAAAGATTGTATGTATATGCAAATCAAAAGCATCATGAGGATACCGCCAATCCGACATACCAGGACCTGTCGGACAAGGCCGAAACACTTTATGTACAGCTTAGCTCGGCTTTTTCATTCGCGACTCCCGAGATATTGAATATATCCGGGGAAACGCTTAAGAATTTCAAAGCGGAAGAAAAAGGCCTTGAGCTTTATGATTTTTACCTGGAAAACATCATGCGTATGAAGCCCCATGTTCTTTCGGCTGAGATGGAGGCTCTGCTGGCTGATGCGGGTGAGATGGCTTCTTCCCCTGACAACATATACTCAAAGTTCAACAACGCCGACCTTAAATTCCCTGAGGTCAAGGATGAGAACGGCGATACCGTAAGAATAACTCACGGAAGATTCATCCAGTTGATGCAGAGCCATGACAGGAATGTGAGAAGGGATACGTTCAAAGGGGTATACGAAACCTACGGAAAATATAAGAATACCCTGGCCGCAATGTTCAGTTCGAACGTAAAGCAGGAGCTGTTCTTCTCGAAGGCCCGGAAATACAACTCCAGCCTTGAGCGCGCCCTGGACAACAGCAACATTCCCGTAAGCGTATATACGAACCTTATAGACGCCGTGCATGATAATATAGGGCTTATGCACCGCTATGTGTCATTAAGAAAGAAGCTTCTCGGCGTGGATGAGCTTCATATGTATGACCTTTATACCCCGTTGGTGCAGGATGTAAAGCTTGACATTCCTTATGAGGAAGCAAAGAAGATAGTCATGGAAGGCCTTAAGCCCCTTGGTGAGGAATACCAGTCGATTATCAGGGAGGGATTTGAAAACCGCTGGATTGACGTATATGAGAACGAGAACAAGAGAAGCGGGGCTTATTCCTGGGGAGCATACGGAGTACATCCATATATCCTGTTGAACTATAACAACACTCTTGACAATGTTTTCACCCTGGCTCATGAGATGGGACATGCGATCCACAGTTATTATTCGGATAAGACACAGCCGTATATTTATGCCGGCTATAAGATTTTCGTCGCCGAGGTGGCATCCACCTGCAATGAAGCCCTCCTGATCGATCATTTGCTCAAGAAGACCGACGACAAGCTTCAGAAGGCTTACCTGATCAATCATTTCCTTGAGGACTTCAGGGGTACCCTTTACAGGCAGACGATGTTCGCCGAGTTTGAGATGCTGACCCATAAGATGCTGCAGGAAGGACAGAGTCTTACGGCAGAAACCCTTTGCAAAGTATATCACGACCTGAATGAGTTTTACTACGGCAAGGATATGGTGGTTGATCCTGAGATCGATATGGAATGGGCAAGGATACCTCATTTCTACACCGCATTCTATGTATATCAGTATGCGACCGGATACTCCGCAGCCATTGCATTATCCAGGCGTATCCTGCAGGAGGGCAAGCCCGCGGTTGACGATTATATCTGCTTCTTAAGCGGCGGAAGCTCCGATTACCCGATCGAGCTGCTCAAGAAAGCCGGAGTCGATATGAGCACCAAGGAGCCTGTAAGCAAAGCCCTTGCGCTGTTCGGAGAATTGCTTGACCAGATGGAGCAGCTGATGCTGTAATATAAGTGCCAGGTACCGTAATGGTGCCTGGCACCTTTGTTACGGTGCCCGGCACCACTACACAATTACAATCCCGTGCTTATATTCATTGGGAACGACGGTTTTGAATTTTGAGAATAATGCCTGGTTGTACAGGTGGGCGGCGAAGATGTCCTGGCTGAGCATATGCCAGCCCGGGTAATCAAGATGTTTTTCGGAGCCGGCGACCTTTGTTATAACGGGAAGACTCCCTAGCTTCTTGATTTTTCGTACGAGGGGGGAGGCTTCCTTTTTTATGCCAAGGATCCGGGCATAATAGACAATGCCGTTTTCCTTGTATTCATGAACCGTATCTTTCTTTATATTAAGCAGTACATGGATCAGCGCACGGTTAACCCTTGTAAGGGTAATGTTTTTGGTTTTGATCATCTGTGCCAGTTCCGTTATGGAAAGGTTGTGAAAATCCATATTCTTTATGCGTTCCGCCATGTCATGGGAAAGGTCAAGGTATTCGGCAAGGGCCATGCTGTCCTCGTACATCAGCTTGTACTTGATTATGGCGGCAAAGTCCTCAATTGTAACGGGATATGTGCCGTTCAAGTTGGCAAGAAGATATTCGTAAACACTTTCCGGAACACTGTCACTTACCAGTCTAAGCTCCATAAGGTCTGCGGCATTTTCAAGAAAACCCCGAATGGCCGTGGCCGAGCTTATGACATTGCCTCGCCCGGCATCCGAAGCTGAATCTCCGGCGCTGTCGCGGGTATGAATCCGCCTGTCATGATAATGGGCATAATGCCTTTTAATTGTATACGGCTTGATGGATGAGTTCAGCTGACGAAGGGCGCTTATATATTCAATTCCCAATATGTTGTTGGGTTCGGATATGATATCGTATATGTCCCTGCTTTCGGTGTTCCCGTAATCTTTCATAAACTTTGCGGCGGCTTTTGCCCTGGCGGCGGGGTAGGTATAGCCTTCCTTGATAAAGGAATAAAGGGTTTTTTGATAGCTTTCGCTAGGATTGTAAAGAAGTGATGCCGCATTGCCCAGCATATCCACATCCCCGCATTCGCTTCCGAAGCAGAGAGAATCCACCACGCCCAGGCTATTAAGCAATGCCACGGCACCAAGGGCAAAATACTGGGCACTGCCCGTCGCATAGCATGCGGGAAGCTCCAGTACCAAATCTACACCGTTTTTCAGTGCCATAAAGGCCCGGTCATATTTGCTTATTACGGCCGGGGTACCCCGCTGCACAAAATCACCGCTCATTACCGCTATTACATAATCGGCCCCGGTTATTCTTCGTGTTTCGTCAATATGATGCTTGTGCCCGTTATGAAATGGGTTATATTCGGTTATAATTCCGGCAACTTTCATAATATAACATCCTTTGAGGCATAATTCTAATGGCTCTGATAAGTTATTTTACTATAGATTTTGTAAAAAGAGAAGAGATGCAAAAATAGTCATATTATATACTTAAAACACTTGTAATTGTTTTATATTTTATTTATAATGAAGGTTGTGAGTTTGCACAGGAAAAATGTGCGCATTTTTAGATGTACGGAAGGAGAGACATCATGAGCTTTATTGATGACATTAAATTAAGAGCAAAGAGAAACAAAAAAACCATTGTATTGCCGGAGACATGGGACATGCGTACCATAGAAGCCGCCCACAAGGTTTTGGCCGAGGATATAGCCAATCTTGTACTCATCGGCAATCCGGAGGAAATAAACAGGAGCGCGCAAGGGCTGGATCTATCGAAAGCAAAAATAGTTGACCCCAAGACCACGGATAAGCTGGATGAGTATACCAACCTGCTGTACGAGTTAAGAAAGAACAAGGGCATGACCCCTGAAAAGGCAAGGGAACTGCTTTTAACCAACCCTCTTTATATGGGCGTTACCATGGTTAAAGCCGGTGATGCCGACGGTATGGTTGCCGGAGCTGTAAATGCGACCGCCGATGTTCTTCGCGCAGCACTCCAGGTAATCAAGACGGCTCCCGACACGAAGCTTGTATCAGCATTCTTCCTGATGGTGGTGCCGGATTGCGAGTATGGCGCAAATGGTACTTTTATTTTTGCCGACAGCGGGCTGGTGCAGAATCCGTCGTCGGATGAGCTTGCGGATATTGCGGCAAGCAGCGCGAAGAGCTTTGAGCTGCTGGTTGAAAAGGAAGCCGTCATTGCAATGCTTTCCCATTCCACCAAGGGAAGCGCATCTCATCCGGATGTTGACAAGGTTGTTGAGGCAACGAGGATTGCGAAGGAGAGATATCCTCATCTTAAGCTTGACGGAGAATTTCAGCTTGATGCAGCCATTGTTCCTTCGGTCGGAGCATCAAAGGCTCCCGGAAGCGATGTGGCGGGCAAGGCAAATGTATTGATATTCCCAGATCTGGATGCCGGCAATATTGGATATAAACTGACTCAAAGACTTGCAAAGGCGGAAGCCTACGGACCAATAACCCAGGGTCTCGCCAAGCCTGTAAACGACCTGTCAAGGGGCTGCAGTGCTGACGATATAGTCGGGGTTGTTGCAATAACTGCCGTGCAAGCATCGGCAAATAGATAATATTTTTGGAGGATTGTCAAATGATTGTTTTAGTTATTAACTGCGGCAGCTCATCCCTTAAATACCAGCTTATAAATTCGGAAACAAATCAGGTGATGGCCGGAGGTATATGCGAACGAATCGGTATGGAGATGGGCGACCTTAAGCATAAGCCTGCAGGGCATGAGCCCGTAGAAATTGATGTTAAGATGGAAAACCATGAAGTGGCAGTATCCATGGTGCTTAATGCGTTAACCGACAAGAACTACGGTGTAATAAAGGACCTGTCAGAAATCGACGCTGTAGGACACAGGGTGGTTCACGGCGGAGAGAAGTTTGCCGCGTCCACTTTGATTACCGATGAGGTTATCAAGGCTATCGAGGAGTGCAATGACCTGGCGCCCCTTCATAATCCCGCAAATCTTATTGGAATCAGGGCATGCCAGAGCCTTATGAAGGATGTCCCCATGGTGGCGGTATTCGATACGGCATTCCACCAGACCATTCCGGACAAGGCATACCTGTATGCTTTGCCGCTGGATTATTATGAGAAATATAAAATAAGAAAATACGGCTTCCACGGAACCAGCCACAGCTATGTATCAAAACGTCTTGCGGAATTCTGCGGACTGGATATAAACAACTCGAAATTGATCGTATGCCATCTCGGCAACGGAGCGAGCATTACAGCCGTTCAAAACGGCAAATCCGTGGATACCAGCATGGGATTTACCCCGCTGTCAGGACTTGTCATGGGTACCAGGAGCGGTGATATCGACCCCTCAATTATTGAATTCATTGCCAAGAAGGAAAACAAGAGCCTGGATGAGATTATGCACCTTTTGAACAAGGAATCCGGTGTCCAGGGCATGTCCCAGGTTTCCAGCGATTTCCGCGATATCAACAAGGCTATGCAGCAGGGAAATGAAAAAGCCAGGATGGCATTTGACGTATTCGTATACAGAGTGGTCAAATACATCGGCGGTTTTATCGCCAGCATGAACGGTGTGGACGCCATCGCATTTACCGCGGGCGTCGGTGAAAACGACCCCAAGGTTCGCTATGACGTATGCCAGTACTTCAAATACATGGGTATAACCATCGATGAAGAGGCTAACAAGCTCAGGGGCCGGGAGGTCATGATTTCCACACCGGATTCAAAGGTCAAGGTGGCTGTAATCCCGACAAACGAGGAGCTTGCGATAGCCAGGGAGACAGTGGCATTATTATAATTTTTCCGTTGACAAATAAAAACACAATAGCTATAATACAGTATAGTGCGTTATTCCAAGAGCAATCATATAGAATTCGGAGAGAGCAAATGCTTATATCTTTATCAGAAATAATGAATGTCAAGGATAAAGTGGAGCATATCCAGGCTCTGATCGAGATGAACGAGATTATCTTTGACGGTATTGAATACAAGTTATTGAGGAAGGAGCCTGCAGACCTTACGATTAAGAATCTTGGCAACAGGGAAGTCCTGATTGAGGGCTCCGGAAAACTCTCTCTGAAGGTCTTCTGCAGCAGATGCCTGAAGGAAATGGAATATCCGATGGATATATCATTTTCAAAAGAGATCGACTTTAAGCTTACTGAAGAAGAACGCGCAGAGGATTTGGATGAAACAAGCTATATCATAGGATACAATCTGGATGTAGACATATTGATGAAGGGTGAGATCATTCTCGGTTTACCGATGAAGCTGCTGTGCAGTGAAGATTGCAAGGGTTTATGCATGCACTGCGGGGCTAATCTGAATGAAGGGCCCTGTGGCTGTGACAATACCGTGTTGGATCCCCGAATGTCAGCAATCCGAGATATCTTCAACAATTTTAAGGAGGTGTGACTATGTCTATATGTCCGAAAAACAAGTCGTCAAAGGCTAGAAGAGACAGCCGTAGGGCTAATTGGAAGATGAATGTTCCCAATCTTGTTAAGTGCAGCAAATGCGGCGAGCTTATGATTTCTCATAGAGTATGCAAGGCTTGCGGTTCTTATAACAAGAAAGAGATCATACCTACCGAGTAACGGCGTAAAAATCATACTTTCAGTAAATCCTCCGGACTATTCCGGTGGATTTTTTATATCATCAATTTTGTTGATAATTGATAATGAAACTGATAAAATAAGCTTACCACATCAACACCGGGGGATACTATGAAGGAACTGCTGTTAAAGAGAAAAGCGAAATTTATACAATACCTGATAGCAACATTTATGTTCATAATAGATCACTTTTTTCAAACGATAGTATTTGCCTTGATTTTCGGCGCGATTGAAAAAGGTGATATACAGTATTTCAAGAAGGTTGCCATCATCACCATAATATTCATAATATATTCACCGCTTAATTTCCTGATTTCCAGGATGCTTCGCATACGATACATGAGGGATACCATACTGGATGTGCGCAAGCAGGCGTTCGACAAGATTATCAACATGCCGTTCAAGCAATTTTCGCAGAAGTCCAAAGAGGTTTACATCTCAAACCTGATCAACGACGTCAACAATTTTGAGAATAAATTCTTTGTCAATCTTCTGAATTTCCTGATCAATGTCGGTATGTTCGTCCTTTCCTTGCTGATTCTTCTTATATTTGATTACAAGCTGGCTATCGGAATGTTTTTGTTCTCAATAGTCCTGTATTTCCTTGCCAGCATGTTTTCCAAAAAGACTGCGGAGCTTGAGAAGGACATATCGGATTCCAGCGAGAAGTTTACCACCGACATATCCAATACCTTCAATGGCCTGGAGATTCTTAAGCTGAACAATATCGAGGACAAGTTCCTCAAAAAGAGTATGGGTGCCATAAACCGGCTGGAAAAAAGGAAGTACATGTCCAGCGTATTTACGCACATGCAGAGGGATGTAATCTATATATTGGCATTCGTTATATCGGTTGCGGTGCTGGTATATGTCAGCTTTGAATTCCAGAGAGGCATGAACCTGACCGAAGCATCCCTGATTTTCATGCTTTGTTCATCAATCAGCAATTACCTGATAAGTGCCTTTCCAAACTGGAACCAGGTCAAGGCTTCTATGGAGATTTACGACAAAATAGCCAAGCCTGAGGAAAGCAGCGTAAAGATCGGCGTTGGTACAAAGAATTTCGATTTCGGGAACAGGATCGAGGTTTCGGATTTGAGCTTCTCGTTTGGCGATAAGCCGATTATATCCAATGCTTCCTTTACGATAGAAAAGGGGAAGAAATACCTGATTAAGGGTGTGAGCGGCGCAGGCAAAACAACCCTGCTCAACCTTTTAGCCATGGTTCATGATGACTTTTCGGGAAGCATAACCGTGGACGGCATGGATTACAGGGAAATATCGGAGAAATCCTTCCATGAAAAGGTCGCGTTCATATACCAAGATGTCTTCCTGTTTGAAGACACTATTAAAAACAACATAACCTTATACAGGGATATACCGGATGAGCGTATCAATTATGCTGTCAAGGTGAGCGGGCTTGAACCCCTGCTTGAGGAGAAGAAGGACGGTATCAATGAAAGGCTTTCCGAAAACGGCAAAAACCTGTCGGGAGGCCAGAGGCAGAGAATTTCCATTGCCCGTGCGATTGCCAAGAATGCGGAGATACTGTTCATTGACGAAGGAACATCCAGTTTAAATGAAGAGCTTGGAAGGGAAATTGAAAAAACATTCCTCAGCCTGGACAGCACGGTTATTGCCGTGAGCCACCGGTACTATGAAGGTGTTACCGAAAACTACGATTATGTTATTGAGATAAAGAACGGGCATGTTCATACCTTCCCAGCCAGGGACTACTTCGAGGAGGTGATAACATGGTAAAAAGATATATTAAAGTCATTCCGATTTTATTACTTGCCGTTGTTATTGCCGGAGTCAATGCGTACCTGGATGGTGTGGTAAATATACGCATTATGAACCTGCTCGACTACGCCATCGGCGGACAGACAGCCGAGCTTGGGCGTGAGGTTCCGAAGCTGCTGATTATGGCGGCGCTGCTGGTGCCAATGGGGATACTGGTGGGAATAACAAGCAGCTTCTATAAGAAAAAAGCCGCCATGTCCATGAAGGACTACTACATGAAGAAGGTGTTCGCGAAGAACATAGCCGAGTTCCAGAAAGAAAACAATGCAAAATATGTTTCTTCTCTGACAAATGACTTCAATACATTGGAAGTAAACCTTGTTGCCGGAATATACGGCGTGTTTGAGGCCATCATCAACTTCATAGTAGGCATATGGCTCCTTTCCATAATCGACCCCAGGATGATTTTGATGGCGATTATCCTCATAGCCGTTAATTTCATCATATCGATAGTAACATCGAAGCCTACCAGGAAAGCCCACAAGGAAAGAAGCGACCTGTTCGACAGCTACACATCCTACATCAAGGAGATCCTGTCGGCTTTCCACATAGTCAAGAATTACAACCTGCAGGGCAGGGTTACGGATGATTACTATGGCAAGAGTGAAGAAATCCAGCAAAAAGGATTCATAATTGAAAAGATATTCTCCTTTATTAACAGCGTGCAGCATTTTTTCATATCGGGCTCATTATTCGGGGTCATACTTGTAGTGGGTTATTTTGCGGTTACCGGCAAGGTTTCCACGGGAGGATTCCTGCTGGTCGTAAACGGCATCCAGAAGATGATCTGGCCCATGTTCGTAATAGGTGAAAACCTGCCTAAGATATTCACCTCCGGGGAGCTTATAAAGAAGATGGAAAAGACCCTGGAAAACGCGGACAAATACGAAGAAACCGTGGATCTGCCGCAGTTTGCCGGCGATATAGAATTCAAAGATGTGGATTTCAGCTATGAGGATTCAGAGCAGACGGTTCTGTCGGACATTAACCTGAAGATGAAGAAGAACGGCAAATACCTCATAGTTGGGCCGAGCGGCGGCGGCAAATCAACCCTGCTTAAACTGTTAAGGAAGTATTTCAACCCCACAAGCGGAATGATAACCATAGACGGGCACAATCTTAGGGACGTAAAGAGGGAGGATTATTACAAGCTGATAGGCAATATTGAACAGCAGGTATTTATCTTTGAGGATACTGTCCGGAACAATCTGACTCTTTATAAGGATTATACGGATGAAGAAATCAATGCCGCGATCCATGCCGCGGGGCTTGATGATTTTGTAAAAAAATTACCCAACGGGCTTGACACGGTCATTTATGACAACGGAAAGAATATTTCCGGCGGTGAGAGAAGCAGGCTGGTAATTGCCAGGGCGCTGCTCAACAAAGCGGAGATATTGCTGATGGATGAAGCCTTCGCGTCACTTGATATGGAGCGGGCAAGGGAAATAGAAAAGACGATACTTGGTCTTAGGGATATAACCGTCGTCAATGTAAGCCATGTCATCTTCAAGGATACCAAGGAATTATATGACAAGGTTCTCACGGTCAAAAAGACCATAGTATAAACTGCCGTTGACAAGTTATTTAATAAAGCTATTCATAAAAAATATCAATTTGAAGGACAATAAGCCCTCAGGAGGATGAAGACAGGCGCGAAGCGGAAATATATCTTAAAATATGCTGAATATAGCTCCTTAAATTATCCTCCTGAAGCAGGAAGTCCGCGTGCACTTCGACAAATGTGAGCTTGTCACTATACTCCTGCTTAAAGCACGGAGCAATTACAGGAAGATATTGCGGAACGAAAAGCCCATACCTTTTAGTATAACAGGTAGAGGGCTTTGCTTTTACCCTGTGATCCTTGTCCACATAGATTGCAAGGCTTTTGTGTATGGCCCTGTCCTCGTCCGGGAGATAGTAATAGTCCCTGTAATTGTCATAAAAATATTTCAGTTCGCCTTCATAGGTATTTATGCATATTTGCACGGTATTATCATAGGCGTTCATGAAAATGGTTCCGGTGTCGAAGGATATCCTGACCGGCAGGCAAAAATCATATTCCAGCCGGATAACCAGTCTTCCGCCGTCTATCGCCGCCTGGGCGATTTGGAACGGTTTTTCGAAAAGGTCGGCATAGAACAGGATGGGAGTTATCCGGACAAGCCCCTTGATATCGTCTTCATTGTGCTGCAGCAGGGCATCAAGCATCTCATCCGGTTCCGATATGCTGCCGGCCGCCATAGTATCAATACTATCAGGCCTGCTCTTTTTCAGGTTTTCCAGCCGCTTTTTGCCCAGGTAGCTCTGGTAAACGGTAATAAGCTCACCGCCGCTGAACGTATCCTTGCGGTCTATGTTAAGGAATGATTCAATGGATTTTTGCTTATAGCTCTTAAGGCCGAATATTTTCTTTATCGGAGATATTCTTTTATATATATCAAGGCTTTGAATGTCCTTAAAGGAATAATCGAGCCCGAAAAGCTCGCATTTTCTTGCCAGGTAGGGGATATCGAAGCCTGAACCGTTATAATGGACGATAAGTTCATAATCTTTTATAAATTCAAAGAAGCTGCTTATCAGCAAGGCTTCCTCCCTGATGTCTTCCGAAAACCATTGGATCATCTGCATGGATGTGCCGTCATAATATATGCAGCCTATCAGGTACAGGAAGGACGTATCCGCAATAAAACCGGTGGTCTCTATATCAAAAAACACGATCCTGTCCGTATTAAACTTTCCGGCCAGCGGATAACCGATCGACAGATCAACAGGGAACCGCCTTGTAATCATACGAATCCTCCTTTAAATCCATATATTGTTATTCTAACATACTATTGTCGAAAAACAATGAAAAAATTGCCGTATTGTGATAGAATTAAATCCGGGTAATTTGCCGTAAATGCTGCGGAAGGGTTTTTTGGCTGTCGGTTAATCGCACAAACAAGGTATTGTACAATAACACACCGTACCTTATAATTGAAGATGATATAAGGAGTGCCCCGTGATTTTCCATGCGGACTTGCGAAAGCCCGCAAAACCGCGGTTCCATGTGAAAGGAAGCTTAAAAATGTATACGAATATATGCAAGCATTGTTATAAGGTTTTTAAATCCAGGCGAAAGACTTACACCTGCAGCGAATGCAGAAGCAAGGACGAGGAGGATTTCGACAGGATTGAAGCATATCTTAAGGAATACCCTAACAGTAATGCCCTGCAGATTTCGGAGGCACTGGGAATTACGGCATACCAGGTCCTGACTTATCTGAACGAGGGCAGGCTTAACATCTCCAGGGGACATTTTGAACGGATAAAGGATGATGATATTTAGTATTAATAATAAATACCTGATAATGTATCATCATATTGGGATGAACGGATATTGCATGATAATGCCTGGACAAAATGGCATTAAGAAGATATAAAAAGGAAGTATGAGGGCTGAAAATGATATCATTTATTAAAGGCGAGCTTGCGGATATAAAGAAAAATTATATAGTGCTTGAGTGCAACAATATCGGCTATGAGATATTCCTGCCTGCATCGGCAATAATGGAGCTTCCGCCGAGAAAAAGCACGGTAAAGATATATACATACCTGCATGTAAAGGAAGACGGATTGAGCCTGTACGGTTTTCTGACCAGGGACGACCTGGAAATGTTCAAGCTTCTCATTACGGTCAACGGGATCGGGCCGAAGGGAGCCCTGGGGATACTGTCCGGCATAACAGCGGATGAGATAAGATTTGCGATATTGGCCGAAGATACGAGGACATTGGCAAAGGCCCCCGGCATCGGGGCTAAGACCGCAGGGAAAATTATTTTGGAATTAAGGGACAAGCTGAAGCTGGAGGAGGCCTTTGAACAGAAGCTTAAGAATGAGGCCGGAAGGTTGGATTCCGGAAGCATTTACGGAAAACGGGAGGAAGCCATATCAGCTCTCATGGCCCTGGGCTATTCCTCATCGGAAGCGTACAGGATAGTTACACAGATAGAAATTACGGATGATATGTCAACAGAGGACATAATAAAGCTCTGTTTAAAGAAGATATAAGGAGAGGCAAATGGCTAAGCGGATTATTTCAACGGAACTTATGGAGGAAGACAGAAAGCTTGAGAATACCTTAAGACCCCGGACGCTGGACGATTATATAGGCCAGGTAAAGGTTAAGGAGAATTTAAAGGTATATATCGAGGCTGCCAAGCAGAGAAAGGAGCCCTTGGACCATGTCCTGTTTTTCGGGCCTCCCGGGCTTGGAAAGACCACACTGGCCAATATAATAGCCAACGAAATGGGTGTCGGCATCAAGATAACCTCCGGTCCGGTCATAGAAAAGCCGGGTGAAATGGCGGCGATACTCAACAACCTCCAGGAAGGGGACGTATTGTTTGTCGATGAGATCCACAGGCTCAACCACCAGGTTGAGGAGCTTTTGTACCCCGCCATGGAGGATTTTGCGATAGATATCGTTATAGGAAAGGGTGCATCGGCAAAGTCCATCCGCCTGGAGCTTCCTAAGTTCACATTAATCGGGGCAACCACCAGGGCCGGAATGCTCACCCCACCGCTCAGGGACAGGTTCGGAGTGGTTAACCGCCTGGATTTTTATACGGTGGAGGAGCTTAAGCAGATTGTGCTGAGGTCCGCCGATGTCCTGGGCATTGAGATTGATGATGAGGGCGCCGGTGAGCTTGCGCGCCGCTCCAGGGGTACCCCCAGGCTTGCCAACAGGCTGCTGAAGAGAGTCAGGGACTTCGCCCAGGTTCAATATGACGGAGTAATTACCAGGGAAGTGGCCGCTTTTGCACTGGACAAGCTGGATGTGGATAAGCTGGGCCTGGATCACATAGACAGGGAAATTCTTGTGACGATGATTGAAAAATTCGGCGGAAGGCCCGTAGGCATCGAAGCCATTGCCGCTACTATCGGTGAAGATGTCGGCACCATTGAGGAGGTTTATGAGCCTTACCTGGTGCAGAACGGCCTGATATTAAGGACAGCAAGGGGCAGGGTGGCATCGGAGCTGGCTTACAGGCATCTTGGCATACAGCGGTTCATGGAGTAATATTCGGCTTGTACAAACCGGAAAAATAAGATATAATCTGTATATCGGCATTGGTCGGCATTTCCTGATTTCCATGTGATGATAGGGGGCATATGCAATGAGTAAGATTAACGATATTGATGTTATAATCAATAACAAGAGATATACGTTGAGCGGTTATGAGAGCGAAGAATACCTGCAGCGGGTCGCATCATACATAAATAACAAGCACAACGAGTTCAAGAACAAAGATGCCTATAAATTCATGGATTCAGATTTAAAGAATATTTTAATCCAGATAAATATTGCTGACGATTATCATAAAGCCAAGGATAAAATTAAGGAAATCGAGGAAGAATGCAACCAAAAGAGCAATGAAATCTTTGATTTAAAGCATGAGCTGATAGCTGTTCAAACCAAGCTCAGCGCCGCGGAAAAGGAAATTGAGTCCTTAAAACATGAGCTTAACGAAAGCCAGAAGAAGATTATCCGCCTTGAAACCGAGCTTCAGGAAGCGGAAAAAAAGAGATAAAATGATTTGTTGCGGCTGTCCTGCAGGGACAGCTTTTTTATAATTTTGGAATATACTTGTATTAGTAATCCGCATTGCTGCAGACACTGTTATAAATACTAATAAAAGAGGGAAGAAAATGAATGTAGAGATACTGGCTCCGGCCGGTTCATATGAGAGCATGAGAGCGGCCATGAATGCGGGCTGCGACGCGGTATATATAGGGGGAAGCAGGTTCGGCGCGCGGGCTTATGCCGACAATCCGGATGAGGACACGCTTCTTAAGGCCATAGATGAAGCCCATATAAGGGGCAAAAAGCTGTACCTGACCGTAAACACCCTGGTTAAGGAAGAGGAAATGCAGGAGTTTTTGTACGATTTCCTGGAGAAATACTATCTTGCCGGGCTTGACGCGGTTATTGTGCAGGACGTGGGCGTAATGAGATTCATTCACAGGCATTTTCCCAAGCTTCCCATCCATGCCAGTACCCAGGCTACCGTTATGATGCCTGAGGGAGCGCGGCTGTTAAAGAGTACGGGCGTGAGCCGCCTTGTAGCGGCGAGAGAGCTGTCTCTTGAGGAGATTAAATATATAAGGGACAATACCGACATGGAGATAGAAGCCTTTGTTCATGGGGCGTTGTGCTACTGCTATTCGGGACAGTGCTTGCTGAGCAGCATGATTGGCGGCAGATCCGGCAACAGGGGCAGATGTGCCCAGCCATGCAGGATGCCGTACAGGTTTTATTCGGGCGGGGAAATGGTATCCTCGGTGGATGTACCCTATCTTCTAAGCCCGAAGGACATAAATACAATAGCGATAATCCCGGATTTAATAGAGTCCGGTGTGAATTCCTTCAAGATAGAAGGCAGGATGAAGGGACCGGAATATGCGGCCGGAGTAACAAGCATTTATCGTAAGTATGTGGATTTGTACCTGGAAAAGGGCAAGGAAGAATTTTACAGGCACCTGGAAAGCTTTGAGTATAAGAATGATATGACAAGCCTGATGGACCTTTATAACAGGGGCGGATTTTCCCGGGGTTACGGTGGAACATATCACGGCAGGTCTATGATGTCCATGGCAAGACCGAACCACGGCGGAGTGCTTGTGGGGGAAGTGATGGAGTACGAGAAAGGATATGCATATATCCGGCTCGATGAGGATATAAATGCGCAGGATGTGCTTGAGATAAGGGATTATGGCAACAGGCCCGTATACGAGTTTACCGTTAAGGATGCCATATCCGCCGAAGGTCTGCTTAAGGCCAGGACGGGCAGAATGCCGGCAAGGTTCGGGGCCCGCAAAAGCGGCGGTTATCCGGATATAAGGAATGGGTACGCGGTTTACCGCACCAGGAACAACAAGCTGCTTAACGATATAAGAAAGAAATATATGGATACGGATATAAAGCGGGAGATAACCGGCTTCCTGTACGCAAGACAGGGCGAAAGGCTGAGCCTTACCCTCAGCATGGACGAACATTCCGTAACCGCATATCACAATCCGGTTGAAGCCGCGAAAAATCAACCCATGACCAGGGACAGGCTTGCGGCATCCGTTGACAAGCTTGGTGATACGCCGTATTCATTCAAGGAACTGGCTGTCGAAGCCGATGACAATATATTTGTCCCCGTATCATGGCTTAACGAGATCCGCAGGGATGCGGCGGCCATGCTTACCGATGCCGTTACCGGTGCGTGCCGAAGGACGGAAAAGGACCTTGTACCTAAGGATTCCGCATTAAATGGCATGTGCATCGCTTCAGCCGGTGACAATACTGCCCTACAGATCGTTATAAATGCAGCTGTATCCACAGCGGAGCAGTTCGAGACGGCTCTGCGGTTTTCCGGAGTTTCTTCAATATATGCGGACTACGAACTCTTTAAGCCGGATGAGCTTGTCCATATGGCCGGGGAAACGGCGGCCTCCGGGAAGGCTTATTATGTCGTTCTGCCCCATATATGCAGGCAGGCAACCTATAAACGGTTGGAAAAGGATTTGTCCATGCTTGCCAAACGGGATGACGTAAGAGGATTTATTATTAAAAATCTTGAAGAGGCGGAGCTGTTGTTAAAGGCCTTGGACAGCGCCGGGATAAAGAAAGAGCTGCGGCTGAACCATAACATGTATGTATTTAACCGGGAAGCAAAGCAGTTTTGGAGAGAAAAGGGAATCTGTCATTTTACCGCGCCCTTGGAGCTGAATGAAAAAGAGCTGAAAACCCTGGGCCTACAGGATTGTGAGCTTGTGGCTTACGGTTTCCTGCCGGTCATGGTATCGGTGCAGTGCCTGTATGACAATACAAAGGGCTGTGGGAAATGCCGCATGGATGCTTCCGATGCGCCTTATCTTACCGACCGGCTGGGGATGAGGTTTTATGTAAGGGCTCATTGCGGCAGCTGTAATAATATCATTTATAACGGACAGCGCTTATCACTGCTTGGACAGGCGGAAAAAATCATGAGATTGAGGCCCGAAGCCATAAGGCTTGATTTTACTTTTGAAGGGCCCAAGGAAGCTGAAACGGTACTAAAGGCATTTGAAGATGCCTTCATATACGGCAGGAATGCGTCCCTGGAGTTTGAAAATATTACAACCGGTCATTTCAAGCGGGGCGTTGAGTAGCTGAAAGCGGGTGAGGCAATGCGTTTTATAGTGGAACTGACAAAATACCTGATGCTCTTGATGGTTGGAGCCTTCACTTATCATTCCATAAGGGTGTCGGTGGGAAAAAACGCAGGAAACCATAAAAGATCCCTGAAATGGATGACAGTGTTCTTGTTCATGTTCCATTTCACAGGGTATTTTACGATGTATATGCAGGTGGAAAACAGCAGGCTGCTGTGGCTTTACGTCGCAGAAACGCTGGTATTCGTGTTTGTTTTTATCCTGCATTGGTTCATATATCCCGGGAAATCAAGGCTGTTGTTATTGAATATGATGATGTTCCTTTCCATAGGCTATATAATCCTTGCCAGGCTGTCCTTTGACAAGGCGGTAAGGCAGTTTATAATAAGCGCGGCCTCCTTGTGCGTTGGAATATTTATTCCCGCGTTGATGCAAAGGCTTGCACGCATCAGGGAATTCGGATGGATATACGGGCTGGCCGGATTTGTTCTATTAATCCTGGTCCTGGCGGTTGGTACGAAAAACTACGGCGCAAAAAGCTGGCTGGATTTATTCGGCTTTATTTCATTTCAGCCGACCGAGTTCGTAAAGCTGCTGTATGTTCTGTGCATTGCCTCGCTGTATAAGGATGGGGCGGATTTTAAGAGGGTGTGCCTGGTGACCCTGTCGGCCGCGGCAATGGTGCTTGCCATAGTGTTTCAGAAGGACCTGGGCGGAGCGCTGATATTTTTTGTCACCTATGTTTTCATGCTTTATGCCGCCGCAGAAAAGCCGTTATACATGCTTTTCGGACTGGCAGGGGGAAGCGCCGCATCGTGGGTTGCATACAACCTGTTTGACCATGTAAAGGTCAGGGTGCTGGCTTGGCAAAACCCGTTCGGGTATATCGACAATGAGGGATACCAGATATCCCAGTCTTTATTTGCAATCGGGACAGGCGGATGGTTTGGCATGGGCTTGTTCCAAGGGCTCCCGACCACGATTCCTGTTGTTGACAGCGACTTTATCTTTTCGGCCATAGCGGAGGAGTTTGGAGGGTTGTTTTCCCTGTGCCTTATACTGCTGTATATAAATTGCTTCATGATTCTCATGAACATATCCCTAAAGCTGGAGGACAGGTTCGGCGGCCTGATGACCCTGGGGTTTTCAGTCATGTTCATATTCCAGGTGTTCTTATGCATCGGAGGGGTAATCAAATTCATACCTTCAACAGGTGTAACCCTTCCGCTTATCAGCTACGGCGGAAGTTCCATGGTGGCCACAATTATTATGTTTATGTTGATACAGGGGATAAACGATAAACCTGACAAACCGGCAAAACCCGTCGGAGGGAAGACCATACTGTCCGTGGTTTATATATTTACAGGTCTTTTTGTTCTCATGATGGGGTATTTTGCTTATTTTCTGCTGGCAAAGAGTGAACATGTAATCAACAGCACTTATAATCTCAGGCATGATGTCTTGTCGAAGCGGGTCTTAAGAGGGAAAATAATGTCGGCTGACGGGGTTGTTCTTGCGGAAACCGTCACTGATGAGGAAGGAAATGAAACGAGATATTATCCTTATGGCGACATGTATGCCCATGTAGTAGGAAGGGTAATGCGCGGCAGATCCGGAATTGAAGAGGTGGAAAACATAACGCTTCTAACCTCCTACGGGAACTCCGCCAAGGCCATGTACAACGACATCATGGGCGTAAAAAATCCGGGGAATAACGTGATAACGACCCTGAACAGCAAGTTGACCGAGGCTGCATATGAAGCCCTGGGAGACAACAGGGGAGCTGTTGTGGTTTTGGAACCCAAGACCGGAAAAATCCTTGCCATGGTATCAAAGCCGTCCTACGACCCAAATACCATAGACGAGGACTGGGAGAAGCTTGCCGAAGACCTGGGCAGTGAATCCCCGCTGCTTAACAGGGCATCCCAGGGCCTTTATCCACCGGGTTCCACCTTCAAGGTTTTAACAACCCTGGCTTATATCAGGGCCAATCCGGACTATATGGATTTCAGCTACGACTGCTCGGGAAGCATCGAGTACGGCGGTATGATTATAAAATGCAGCAGCGGCAGGGCGCATGGGCATGTGGACCTTGAAGAAGCATTTGCAAAATCATGCAACACCGCATACTCCAAAATCGCGCAGAGCCTGTCGATTGCAGATTTCCGCGGCCTTTGCGAGAGCTTCTTCTTTAATAAATCCCTGCCTGCAAGGATTGTGAATAATCCCAGCAGATTCCTGCTTGCCGTGGGCGAATCGGGGGTCAAGGAAACCATGCAGACAGCCATTGGACAGGGAAGGACCCTGATATCACCGCTGCACAATGCCATGATCGCGGCGGCTGTTGCCAACGGCGGGGTAATGATGAAGCCCTATGTAATCGACAGGGTTGAGACGGCGGGCGGCAGGGTCATTAAAGGCTATGTCCCCGAGGAAGCGGCCGAGGTTATGACCGCAAAGGAAGCGGATTACCTTAAAAGCATCATGCGAAGCGTTGTTACGGAAGGAACAGCGTCAAAGCTGAATGATTTGAAGGTCAAGGCTGCCGGTAAGACCGGGACGGCCGAGCAGGAAGGCAAGGAGCCCCATGCGTGGTTTATCGGTTTTGCTCCCGTAAATGATCCTGAAATAGCAATAAGTGTCATTGTTGAAAACAAAGGCTCCGGCAGTGAGTACGCCATACCTATCGCAGAGAAGGTCTTCAGTGCATATTTTAAATAGTATCACAGGGTGTGTTTTGTGCGAAATTCATAAATGCAAGTTGATATACACTGCAAATTGGTGTATACTGTATAGTAGTTGAAGACAACACACCAAGAAGCAGGAGGAATTGCGATGGTTGAAGCAACGAGCTGTGGTGGTGTAGTTATTTTCCGGGGAAAGATTCTATTACTGTATAAAAATTATAAGAATAAATATGAAGGGTGGGTGCTGCCGAAAGGAACAGTTGAAGAAGGTGAAGAATTCAAGGAAACTGCGATCCGTGAAGTCAAGGAAGAAGCCGGAACCGATGCTTCCATTATCAAGTACATCGGAAAAAGCCAGTATTCTTTCAGCACCCCGTATAATACAGTAGTAAAAGATGTCCATTGGTATTTAATGATGGCTAACAGCTATTACAGCAAACCACAACGCGAAGAGTATTTTATGGACTCAGGGTATTATAAATTTCATGAGGCATATCACATGCTGAAGTTTGCCAATGAAAAACAGATTCTCGAACGTGCTTACAACGAGTACATTGATCTGAAAAAGAATAATCTCTGGGGAAGCAAAAAATACTTCTAAAAAATCAAAGCTGCTGCAAAATAATTTGCAGCAGCTTTTTTTTTCTCAGCTATCGTGCATTATGGTGCGTATATTCAATATTCAAAATATAATATAAAACTGGAATATGAAAATATGATATGCTAATATGATATAAGCCATTTAATATGTAAAAATTTATATATTTGGAAAATATTTGACTCTATAAGGAGGTAAATCTAATGGCACTTGATTATAATGTTACCGAGGATAAAATAAAAAGAGTCATTATTGATACGGATGCAGCTTGTGAAGCGGACGATCCCTTTGCGATAGCCCATGCCCTCATGAGCAAGAAGCTTGAGGTAAAAGCGATTTTAGCCACCCATTTCGGATGGAGGGGTTCTGCAGACCGCAGCTATGATGAGATAATGACCATTCTTGATGCCATGGACTTGGATGTTCCGGTATTTATGGGTGAGCCCGTCAGGCTTGCGGAGTTGGATGAGCATTCCCTTTCTCCGGCTTCGCAGTTTATTATTGAGGAAGCTATGAGGGAGGAAAAGAAGCCCCTGTTTGTATTGTGCCAGGGAGCAATTACGAATGTTGCGACAGCTATAAGGAAATGCCCTGAGATTACAAAAAAAATGACAGTGGTATGGATAGGGGGATTTGATCCTGACCTCTGTGTCCGCGGAGCTTACGAGTTCAACTGCGCAAACGACGTGGATGCCGCTAATTTTGTTATGTCAAGCGGTGTGGAATTCTGGCAGATACCGAACAATGTTTATGGAACAATGCACATCGGGTTGGCGGAAATTCAGAGAAGAATAGCTCCCTGTGGAAAGATAGGAAAGCACCTGTTTGAAAACATGACTGCCTATAACGAATCCGAATGTGCCGGCTGGACAGCAGGTGAGAGCTGGTCATTGGGAGATTCACCCGCAGTGGGTGTTGTGCTTGAGCCTAATTGCGGAAGCTATTATTACAGGGAAGCACCCATATATGAGCCCGATACCTTCTGCCGCAGCGAAAGCGGAAGCGGAAGGCCGATGATCAGGATATACAGATCAATCAATTCAAGATTTATAATAGAGGATTTCATTGCCAAGCTGGAGATTCTGTATGGGGATAAGGGTTAAAGCGATTCGCTCAGATGGTATCTATTATCAAACAGGTTTCTTCATTTATACAATGCTATTCTAAAATATGTAAATATACTGGGGGTCAAACATTTCCGGCACGGTTCATGGCTGCCGAAAAAAATGTTAAATATAAACCCAATCTATGTTATAATGTTGTCATGTGAATCCGGACATAGCGGGCATAAAAATACGGCCTTTATAAGGCCGTATGAATATGATTAAGGTGTTTTAGTGCGGATGAAGGGACTTGAACCCCCACGGGTGTTGAGCCCGGTAGATTTTGAGTCTACTGCGTCTGCCGTTCCGCCACATCCGCTTGGTGACGTGGATTATTCTATCACAATTAACTCTATAATTCAAGTACGAATATTCATAAATTGTATTCAATTTACACAATATGCGGAATAATCAAAACAAAACGTATAATAGTAAAAAGGAGCAGGGTAATGACCTGTACGGAAACTCAGAGTTTGATAAAGGCATTTATCAACGATGAACTGAATATCAACGAGCAGGAAGAGTTTATCCAGCATATAGAGTCATGTCCTAACTGCAGGGAGGAGTTGGAGGTTTATTATGCCATTTTAACGGCTATGAAGCAGCTTGATGAGGATAAGAACCTGTCCGGCGACTACAGCCAGGAGCTTAAGGAAAAAATAGAGCACACGCGGGAGCGGATCATCCATCTGAGGTATAATTATTACAGGAAGAAGGGTGCGTTATTTTTGATTATTGTCCTTTTGGCGGTATTTCTGAGCCTGTATCATTATTTTATGCCAAAGGAAGAGGAAAACAACGTAACGGAGAGCACGTTCAGGCTCAGAAAATCGTTCATGGAAGACAGGTATGACAAGCCGGCGCAGGAGCTGGACGAATATTTTAAAAAACAAGGAGGCCTTGATTAAACATGGATAAGAAAATAGTATTGATTGACGGACACAGCATTCTTTTCAGAGCATATTACGGCCTTCCTGATCTGACAACGTCAAAGGGAATGCATACGAATGCCATATTGGGCTTCTTGAATATCTTATATAAGATTCTTGATGAAGAGCAGCCTCAGTACCTGGCTGTAGCCTTTGATACCCATCATCCGACCTTCAGGCACGACAGGTTTGCCGAATATAAAGGGACTAGAAAACCCATGCCCGATGAGCTCAGGGAGCAGGTGCCCGTGATGAAGGAGATCCTTCGGGCCATGAATGTGCTTGTAATCGAAAAGCCCGGGTTTGAGGCCGATGACGTGCTGGGAACCCTGGCGGTGAAAGCGGAGAAGGAAGGATACAAGGTGACCCTGGTATCCGGTGACAGGGATTTGCTGCAGCTGGCCAGCGATATAATAAAAGTCCGCATACCGAAAACCAAAAGAAGCGGTACGGAGATCGAGGATTACTTTGCCGGGGATGTTTTAGAAAAATACGGAGTAACACCAAGGCAGTTCATTGATGTAAAGGGGCTTATGGGCGATGCCTCGGACAATATTCCGGGTGTGCCCGGTATCGGTGAAAAGACGGCAGGAAAGCTTATTGCGGAATATAAATCCATAGAAAACCTTTATGAGCATATTGATGAGCTGCCTCAGGGGAAGGTGGCGGCAACTCTCAAGGAAAACAGGGAGTTGGCGTTCCTTTCGAAAGAACTGGCCACCATATGCACCGACTGTGACCTGGGAATTGATCCCGGGGATGCAGTGTGCGGAAACATGTACAACGAAGAGGTTTACAAGTGGTATAAGAACCTGGAATTTAAGAGCCTGCTTTCCAGGTTTCAGAACATGGAGATAGACCGTTCCTCGGGTATTGAGGAGCATTTCAGGGTGGTGGAGGAGCTTTCCGAGGCGGACAAGGCTTTTGACCGTTTTATGCAGGCCCGTGAAGACTATGCCGGAATCCACATGATAATTGACGGGGACAGGCTGCTTGGAGTTTCCCTGTGCGGCAGCAGCAAGGATATCTTCCTAATCCCCGCTGCCGGCATGATTACCGGAGATTACCTGGTTGACAAGACCCGGCGGTTAGTAGTAAACAACGTGCCTTTATCGGTTATCGGCTTAAAGGATCAGCTTGGGTTTTTAAAGGCGGACGAAAGCGCAAGTATATTTGACTGCACAATTGCCGCGTATCTTTTGAATCCTTTGACCGAATCCTACCATTATGACGATATTGCCAGGGACTACCTGGGCATGACGGTTCCGTCGGCCAATGACCTTCTTGGCAAGACCGGATTAGCCCATGCGATGGACATGATGCCGAAGGAATTTACCGCGTACGCATGTTTTAACGCGTATGTGGCCTATGCATCCGCACCAAGGCTTAAGAATCTGCTTGATAGGGAAGGGATGCTGGGGCTGTTTTACGATATTGAAATGCCCCTGGTATATACCCTGTATGACATGCAGCAGCGAGGCATCAGGGTAAACAAGGACGCGCTTAAGGAATACGGAAACCAGCTTGAAGCGGGAATTGTATCCCTGGAAAAACAGATATATGAGCAGGCTGGTGAAGTGTTCAACATCAATTCCCCGAAGCAGCTTGGGGTTATCCTGTTTGAGAAGCTTAAGCTGCCCATTGGGAAGAAAACAAAGACCGGGTATTCCACATCGGCCGACATACTGGAGAAGCTCCAGGGTGAGCATCCGGTCATCCCGATGATCCTGGAGTACAGGCAGCTTACCAAGCTTAAATCCACATACGCCGACGGACTTGCGCAGTATATCGGAGGGGACGGCAGGATACACGGCAAGTTCCATCAAACAATAGCAGCGACAGGCAGAATAAGCAGTACGGATCCCAATCTCCAAAACATTCCTGTCAGAATGGAGCTTGGCAGAAAAATACGAAAAGTATTCATACCGGAGGATGACTATGTATTCATAGACGCTGACTATTCGCAGATCGAACTCAGGGTCCTGGCCCATATGTCCGGGGATGAAAAGCTCATAAATGCATACAGGGAAGCAAAGGACATCCACCGGATTACCGCATCCGAGGTGTTCCATACCCCGTTTGACGAGGTGACATCACAGCAAAGAAGCAGCGCCAAGGCCGTAAACTTCGGTATTATATACGGCATAAGCTCCTTCGGGTTGGGGCAGGATTTGAACATAACCCGAAAGGAAGCCGAGCGGTTTATAGACAAGTATTTCAAGACCTATCCGAAGATCAAGAATTTCCTAGACGGACTGGTTGAAGAAGCCAGGGAGAAGGGATATTCCACAACATTATTCGGAAGAAGGAGGCCCATACCTGAGCTTACTTCCAGCAATTTCATGCAGCGATCCTTCGGGGAGAGGGTAGCCATGAACTCGCCAATACAGGGTACGGCGGCGGATATTATAAAGATTGCCATGAACCGTGTAAATCAACGGCTTAAGAAGAATAACATGCGTTCTCGGCTGATACTCCAGGTTCATGACGAGCTTTTGGTCGAAGCCCACAAGGACGAGATTGAGGAGGTCAAGCGTATTTTGACGGAAGAAATGACACAGGCTGCAAAGCTTGATGTACCTCTTGAAACCGATGTCAAGGTCGGAAGCAATTGGTACGAAACGAAATAGCGGATTAAAATAAAACAAGAGAGCGGGAGGAATATGAAGGTAATAGGTATAACCGGCGGCATAGGCAGCGGAAAATCGTTGGTGGCCGATATTATGATTAAAAAGCATAATGCCTATCTGATCAATTCCGATACCATTGCCAGGGAACAGATGAAACCCGGCGGAGCAAGCTACAAAGGGGTTGTTGATTATTTCGGAGAAGGCATTCTTGCCGGGGACGGCACCATAGACAAGGAGAAGCTGTCCGCGATTGTATTTTCCGACAGGGAAAAGCTTCTTAAGCTTAACAGCCTGACCCATCCGAATGTGCTTAAAGAGGTGCAGAAAATAATTGAGGAAAAAAGGAGGAGCAAAACCGTACCGTACTGCATTATTGAAACCGCACTGATGATTGAATCGGGATATGATTTTGTATGCGATGAGGTATGGTATGTTCACACCCCTGAATGTGAAAGAAGGAAAAGGCTTAAGCAGTACCGCGGTTATTCGGATGAACAGATTGATGCCATAATAAGAAACCAGAGCAGGGAAGAGGATTTTTTTAAGAGATTTGACAAGGTAATTTACAATGATGACGGCATATGGCGGCTTGATGAGCAGATAGACAAATTGCTTGACAAAACAACTCAAATAAGTGATACTCAATAAGAATATGATGGCATTTAAGCAAAATACATTATACATTAGGATGGGAAGATTGACATGAAGCTATGCAGTTTGGCAAGCGGCAGCAGCGGCAATTGCATTTATGTTGGCAGCAAGCGGACAAACCTTCTTGTGGATGCAGGCATCAGTGCCAAGCGGATTGAGTACGGCCTTAACCTGATTGATATTTATCCGGACACCATACAAGGGATACTGGTTACCCATGAGCATTCGGACCACATTTCAGGCCTGGGAGTGTTGGCAAAAAGGTATCACATACCGGTTTACGCTACATATGAGACAATCATGGCTTTCCGCAGAAACAGATACCTGTGTGATATTTCCGATGAGCTCATAAACTATATAGAGCCCGATAAAGCATTCATGATAAATGATATCCTTATCGAGCCGTTTTCCATATCCCATGATGCGGCAAATCCCGTTTGCTATACCATGAGGATGGATGGCGGCAAGATTGGCATTGCCACGGATCTTGGGAAGTACGACGATTATATAATATCAAAGCTAAATGATTCGGACCTGCTGATGATCGAGGCAAACCACGACATTAACATGCTTATGGTAGGGCATTATCCGTATTATCTCAAACAAAGGATACTTGGAGACAGGGGACACCTGTCCAACGATACGTGTGCCGAGCTTGTGTGCAAGCTGGTGGGCGGTAAGAGCCGCCGTATTATTTTGGCGCATTTAAGCAAGGAGAATAATTACGAGGAGCTTGCATATGAAACCGTATACTGTGAGCTGTCAAGGCTTGGGACTCCTTCGCTGGATTTTAAATTAAGCGTGGCTCACAGGGATATCCCGTCCGATATGGTGGAGGTATGACAATTTAATAGAAGGAAAGGTAGAGAATCATGAAAAGGACAGTAATAACGGTTGTAGGGAAGGACAAAATCGGTATAATTGCAAAAATCTGCACTTATCTTGCCAATAACAGCATCAATATACTGGATATTTCACAGACAATCATCCAGGATTTTTTTAATATGATGATGATAGTCGATACGTCAAAGGCTCCGAAAACATTTGATGAAATAGCTGATGAGCTTGACCAGATAGGCGCGGAGATTGGCGTGGTTGTCAAAGCCCAGCGCGAGGAAATTTTCAATAAAATGCACAGAATATAGAACAGGAGAATCGGGTATATGATTAACATGCATGAGGTCATTGAAACCAATAAGATGATTGAGCAGGAGAACCTCGATGTAAGGACTATAACCCTGGGAATAAACCTCCTTGATTGCGCCGGTTCCGATTTGTCCGAGGTAAACCAAAAGATTTTCGATAAAATCACAACCGTCGCAAAGGACCTGGTTGCTGCAGGCAACAGGATACAGAGGGAATACGGGATTCCCATAGTCAACAAGAGGATTGCAGTCACTCCCATATCTCTTATCGGTGCGTCCTGCTGCAGGACTGTCGAAGACTATGTATCAATTGCGGAAACCCTTGACAGGGCGGCCCATGCTGTTGGCGTTAATTTCATCGGGGGCTATTCCGCGTTGGTTAACAAGGCCATGACAGCGGCGGATGAGCTTCTTATAAAATCCATACCCAAGGCATTATCAAGCACGGAAAGGGTTTGCAGTTCGGTAAATGTTGGCTCCACAAAAACAGGAATAGATATGAATGCCGTTAAGCTTTTGGGGGAAATTATTCTTGAGACGGCGGAGCTTACAAAGGATAATGATTCCATCGGGTGCGCTAAGCTGGTTGTATTCTGCAATGCTCCGGATGACAATCCGTTTATGGCAGGAGCCTTTCACGGAATTACCGAGGGAGATGCGGTAATCAACGTGGGTGTCAGCGGCCCGGGAGTAGTGAAAAAAGCCCTTGAATCCGTAAGGGGAGCGGATTTTGAAACCCTGTGCGAAACCATAAAAAGAACTGCGTTTAAGATAACCAGGGTGGGACAGCTGGTGGCCCAGGAGGCTTCCAAGCTGTTAAATGTACCGTTTGGAATAGTTGATTTAAGCCTTGCGCCCACTCCGGCGGTGGGAGACAGTGTGGCCGAGATTCTCCAGGAAATCGGGCTGGAATATCCGGGAGCACCCGGAACGACCGCAGCCCTTGCCCTGTTAAACGACCAGGTCAAAAAGGGCGGTGTTATGGCCTCATCCTTTGTCGGGGGATTGAGCGGGGCGTTCATTCCCGTAAGCGAGGACCAGGGAATGATCAATGCCGTGGAAGCAGGAGCTCTAACCCTGGAAAAGCTTGAAGCAATGACCTGTGTCTGCTCGGTAGGCCTTGACATGATTGCAATTCCCGGGGATACCAAGGCTTCAACAATCTCAGGCATAATTGCGGATGAAATGGCCATCGGCATGGTCAATCAAAAGACAACCGCCGTAAGAATCATTCCCGTAAACGGCAAAACCGTGGGTGACACGGTTGAATTCGGCGGCCTTCTTGGTCATGCCCCTATTATGAGGGTCAACGGGTTTTCATGTGAAAATTTCATCAACAGGGGCGGAAGAATCCCGGCGCCGATACACAGCTTCAAGAACTGATACAGGAACCTTTTTGGTGAGGATATCGTCTGATTATTATATGGACTTAGCCTTGCCAATTTTAAATAGCATTGATTATAAATCAGGAAAGGCCAGGTGCTGTATGGAAAAGTATTTGGAACAGGTTGATTACAAAGGAATATTCAAGTATTTTGCGGAAATATCGAAAATACCCAGGGGCTCAGGCAATGAAGCCGGTATTAGTGAATATCTGGTAAGCTTTGCAAAATCCAGGGGATTGATATATAATAGGGATGAAGCCAACAATGTAATCATTATAAAGGAGGCCACTCCCGGATATGAGGACGAGCCGGCCATTATGCTGCAAGGCCATATGGATATGGTCTGCGAGAAGCGCAAGGACAGCACCCATGATTTTCTCAAGGATGGGATAAAGCTTCTGGTTGATGGGGATTATCTGCACGCGGACGGCACCACCCTGGGGGCTGACAACGGAATAGCGGTTGCCTACATGCTTGCCTTACTGTCGGACGATAATCTGAAGCATCCGCGGCTTGAATGTGTCATTACCGCAGATGAAGAAGTGGGAATGAACGGTGCAAAAGCGCTGGACGTATCATCCCTTAAGGCAAAATACATGATCAACCTGGATTCCGAGGAAGAAGGGCATATCCTGGCAAGCTGCGCGGGCGGCCTTACAGGAACCAGTACCTTGCCTGTAAAGAGGGTCAGGGAGACCGGACGAAAGATCAAGGTGAGCCTGGGAGGGCTAAAAGGCGGGCATTCCGGAAACGACATTGCCAAAAACCGTACCAATGCCAACAAGCTTATGGCACGCCTGCTGTTTGACCTAAAGCAAAAGGAACGGTACGGACTCATTCACCTGGAGGGCGGCTACAAGGATAATGTAATACCCCGCGAGGCATTTGCGGAGCTGTTTATTAATCCCGGGGAGTTTGAGCAGGTAAAAGGCAGCATTGATGAATTAATGCAGGTATATATAAAGGAACTGGAAAGCAGCGAGCCCGAACTGCATTGCACGGTTGAAGATTTGGGTGAAGGAAGCTGCGATCTTATTCATCCGTTGTCCTTTGAGAAGCTGTTGTTTTTACTGGTACAGACACCGTATGGTGTACAGGTCATGAGTTCGGACATGGAAGGGCTCGTGGAAAGCTCCTTAAACATGGGAATCCTTCGAACCGAAGAGGACAAGGCTGTAATATGCAATTCCGTAAGAAGCTCCAAGAGCAGCTACAAGCATCACATCAGCGACAGGCTTAAGTACCTTGCCGAATTTCTCGGCGGAGAATATATCGTCCGTTCGGAATATCCGGCCTGGGAGTATAGGAAGGAATCGAAGCTGAGGGAGCATCTTAACAAGCATTTCAAGGAAATGTACGGCAAGGAAATGAAAGTAGAGGCCATCCATGCAGGCCTCGAATGCGGAATAATTTCGGAGAAAATGCCCGGGATGGATATCGTGTCGATAGGACCCGATATGTCCCGTGTTCATACGATAGACGAAAGATTAAGCATTTCATCCGCAATAAGGGTATATCAATTCCTGGAACGGATACTTGAGGACAGAATCAGATAAAACGAATTTATTTTTCAGCAATATTTAATAGGGGATGGAAACATGTCTATGAACGATATTAATGATTTTGACTTTGGGAATGATCCGGAGTTTCAGGAAAAGTTTTATAAGAATATTGAGAAGGCAATTTCGGATATAGAAATTGACGAAGTCCTCAACGGTGATAGCAGCGGGGCCGAAGCGACAGAGCTGTTAGCCGCGGCGGATATTGAACAGCCGTCGGAGCTTGAAGAAGAGGCAGTTGATACGGCCATTGATATTTCTGATATTCCGGCAGATAAGGAAGCTGTCGAGCTGGCATATATGCTTTCCGATGCAGAAGCCGATGAAACAAAAACAGATGGGGCAAAGGTTGAAGAAGCAAATGCTGAAGCTGCAGTAGATGGTGAAGAAAACACTGATGAAGCATATGCAGTAATTGCAGGTGAGGCGTCAGGCAATACTGCTGATACATCAGAAACAGGTGAAGCAGCCGACAAGCCGGATATTGCGGTGGCTTCGGAAAAACCGGAAGATTTTGCTTTGAATGGGGAATCCTCTGACGAAACAACTGGAAACGGTATGGAAACAACAGAGACAGCCGCTTTGAATGAGGATGGGAAATCAGCGGAAGCTGCCTCAGCGAAAGAAGATGCCGAATCAGCGGAAGCTGCCTCAGCGAAAGAAGATGCCGAATCTGCGGAAGCTGCCTCAGCAACAGATGATGCCAAATCAGCGGAAGCTGACGCAGCGAAAGATAATGCCGAATCTTCGGAAACCGGTGAGCAGGCCTCCACAGACACAGCGGAGGCTTCGAATGGGGATACTGAGGAAAATTTGGATGAGGCCATTATCGATATAAATAACTCTCTTGCCAAACAGATCGGTGAGGAGTTGGAGAATCTTGAGGCAATAGCCCTGAAGAGAAAGAAAAGAATAAGGACAATGAAAATCCAGATAGGTGTTATAGCCGCATTATTGGCATTTTTGGGATTTGCCTGCTTTCTTGGCTTTACCGATTCCGGCAATAAGCTGCTTTTAAAGATGGGTCTGAATCTCGGCGGTCTGATATGGGAGACATCAACGCAGGATTTTGATAAGGATCCGGTTATGGAGGAAGAGGATACTGACTATGTGGACGATGAAGACCTGGCATCGGACAGTGAAGAGATAGACCCGGAAGATATTGAATGGCCCAACAGCACCGGATACGGAAGGCGGGAAGACGGCGTTTACAATATTCTTCTCCTGGGCGAAGAGGCAATTGACTCAGGCTCGGCAAGGGGAAGAACCGACTTGATGATAATTGCCACGCTTAATAAGAACAGCAAATCCATCAAGCTGACATCCCTTATGAGGGATATGCTTGTACAGATTCCCGGATATAGGGAGAACAAGCTGAACTCCGCGTATCAAAAGGGAGATGTGCAGCTCCTGTACGAAACCATCGCCCTGAACTTCAACCTCCACATAGACGGCAGCATACTGGTTAATTTCGAGAATTTTGAAAAGATTATCGATTATCTGGGAGGACTTGAGATTACCCTGACCGCTGCGGAAGCAAAATACTTAAGGAATACCAACTATATATCCAATCCCAAGTACAGGACCGTTGTTGAGGGCAAGCAGCTCATGAACGGCAACCAGGTGCTGGGTTATGCGCGCATCCGCAAGAGAGCGGCCATAACAGGGGCAAGTAACGATTATGGAAGAACCGACCGCCACAGGATCATTCTTGAGGCAATATTTGAGAAGTATAAGTCAAAGAGCGAGGTTGAACTGCTCTTACTGATGACAAAGATGCTTCCGCTGGTAAAGACCGATATAGACAGCAAAACCTTCGAAAAGCTGGTAATGACCTATTTTGAAATGGGCGGTGTTACGGAGATAGAACAGCTCAGAATTCCGGCCGACGGAACATTCAGGGATAATGTCAAGGTAAGGGAAATGGATGTGCTGATTCCCGACCTGGTTAAGAATATTGAAATACTGCATGAGTTCATTTTTGAGGATTAATGCCGATATCCTGTAGTATATAAATAAAGCTGAAATAATAATGCATGGCATGACTGTTGGACGGTTTTGCCATGCATTTAAAACTTTACTTGACAAGATGCGGGAATATACTCATAATTTAATAATGCCATGCAAATATTATGCAATATATACATAATGCAATCTGGAACTAAGGCTTGAAAAAGGGATGTTTTATATATGATAGCATATTTGGACAATTCGGCTACAACAAAAATATCCGACGGAGCCAGGGACGTAATGGTCAAGGTCATGAACGAGGATTACGGGAATCCCTCATCACTGCATATTATGGGCGTAAATGCCGAAAGGCATATGAAGGAGGCGGCCCGGGTGATTGCGGACTGCATGAAGGTAAACCCGAAGGAAATAGTCTTTACCTCGGGAGGGACCGAAGCCAATAATATGGCTATAATCGGGACGGCCCTGACCTACCACAGGCTGGGGAAGCACCTGATAACCACAAGAATTGAACACCCTTCGGTTTACCAGCCGATGCTGTTTCTTGAGGAGCAAGGTTTCAAGATCGATTTTATGCCTGTGGACGGTGAAGGCAGAATCATAAAGGAAAAGCTGTATGAAGCAATAAGGGATGATACGCTGCTTTTATCAATCATGTATGTTAACAATGAAATAGGTTCCGTTCAGGATATTGAAGAAATAGCAGCAAAAATAAAATCCATAAAGAATGACATAATACTTCATGTCGATGCCGTGCAGGCATTTGGGAAATATAAAATATACCCTAAGAAAATGGGTATAGACCTCCTGTCGGTAAGCGGGCATAAAATCCATGGCCCCAAGGGTGCAGGCGCGTTATATGTAAGCGATAAGATCAGGCTTAAGCCTATAATATTCGGTGGCGGACAGCAGGGAGGACTAAGGTCCGGAACCGAAAACGTGCCGGCCATTGCCGGATTCGGATATGCCGCAGTGGAAGCCTATACGGATTTTGAACAAAAAACGGGCAAAATGTACGAATTAAAGCAGTACTTTATAAACGAGGCAATGAAGCTGGACGGCATTAGGGTAAACGGCCTTCCGGCATCTTCAGGAGAATATACCGAAGAACAGATTAAGAAAACCGCTCCGCATATAATATCCATAAGCTTTTCAGGAGTACGCAGCGAAGTGCTGCTTCATGCCCTTGAGGAACGGGGTATATATGTTTCAACAGGCTCTGCCTGCAGTTCCCGTCACCCAAGGCCCAGTGTCACGCTGGAATCGATAGGTGTCCCTTCGGATCTTATCGAATCGACAATCAGGTTCTCCATGTCGGATAGGACGACCAGGGAAGAACTGGATTATACATTGGAGCAGGTCAGGGAACTGCTGCCAAAGCTTAGGCGGTTTGTCAGAAGATAATATGAAAGGTTAAGGTATGAAATGTTAAAGGCATTTTTGATAAAATACGCAGAGATAGGATTAAAGGGGAAAAACCGGTACCTGTTTGAAAACGCGCTTTGCGACAGGATTTCCGAAGTCTTAATGCCCCTGGGATCATACAAGGTATACAAGGAGCAGGGAAGGGTATTCATTGAATGCCCCGGGGATTATGATTATGACGAGACGGTGGAGGCACTGCAGAGGGTGTTTGGAATATCCTCCATATGCCCCGTGGCCGTTATAGACAGCACGGACTGGGATACTATATTGGCGAGCGTCGCTGATTATGTTGACGCCATGTATCCGGACAAGAACATAACCTTTAAGGTATTTGCGAAACGGTCTGACAAGAGTTACCCGATAACCACTCCGGATATGTGCAGCATGATCGGGGCTCATCTGCTGGATAAATTCCCGCAGCTTAAGGTGGACGTTCATGATCCCCGGGTACGCCTTACGGTGGAGGTCCGCAAAAAGACATATATTTATTCAATAGTTATTCCGGGTCCCGGCGGAATGCCGGTGGGAACCAACGGCAGGGCTATGCTGCTTTTATCAGGAGGAATAGACAGCCCTGTCGCAGGGTATATGATATCAAAAAGGGGTGTTTCCATGGCGGCGGTATATTTCCATGCGCCCCCGTATACCAGCGAAAGGGCAAAGCAGAAGGTTGTGGACCTGGCCAAAATGATATCGAGATATGCCGGCAAGATAAGGCTATATGTTGTCAATTTCACGGACATACAGCTCGAGATATATGAGAAGTGTCCCCATGAAGAGCTGACGATTATTATGCGCAGGTACATGATGCGTATTGCGGAAAGGCTTGCCCTGAAGGAAAACTGCCTGGGGCTTGTCACCGGTGAAAGCATCGGACAGGTGGCCAGCCAGACCATGCACAGCCTTGCGTCTACCAACGAGGTATGCACCATGCCGGTTTACAGGCCGCTGATTGCCTTTGATAAACAGGACATAGTGGAGATTGCGCAAAGAATAGATACCTTCGAGACGTCGATCCAGCCCTTTGAGGATTGCTGCACGATCTTTGTTGCGAAGCATCCGGTTACAAAACCGAATCTTAAGGTAATACGCAATTCGGAAAAGAGACTTGGGGACGGCATTGATGAGCTTGTGGATACAGCTGTAAATACGGCGGAGATTATTGAAATAGGATAAAAAAGGCTGCTTATAAGCAGTATAGCTATGAGGACAGCTATATTGCCTATAAGCGGCCGTTAATCCGAAGCAAGCCGATGCTGCCGTTAACAGCATGCATGGCGGTTATTCAACGATATATGGTTTCAGAACAGCCAGGATCTGATCCAGGTTCTGGTCTCCATGAATATTCAGGTCGATGGTCTTGGACAAATCAAGACTGAATATACCCATGATGGATTTTGCATCTATAACATATCTGCCTGAAACTAAATCAAAATCGTTTTCGAACTTTGTAACATCATTGACGAAAGACTTTACCTTATCGATTGAATTTAAAGAGATTTTTACTGTCTTCATGTATATTCCTCCTTTATATCGGTATATGTATATACTATATTTTAACATTTTAAAAGTCAATATGCAAAGTTAATAAAAAATAGCATATTTGGCGGTATATATCTGATAAGGCGGAGGAAGATTCAGGATGGAGGTAAGAAATGGACAAAACAGCCGCTTTTCTGACACTTGGCTGTAAGGTTAACTCATATGAAACCGAGGCAATAAGAGGCATGTTCGAAGCTTCGGGCTACAGGGTTGTGGATTTTAAGGATGTTGCCGATATATATGTGGTAAATACCTGTACGGTGACTAACATTGCGGACAGAAAGTCCCGCCAGATGCTTCATCAGGCCAGAAAAAGAAATCCCAACGCGGTCATAGTAGCCGTCGGATGCTACGTACAGTCTGCCAAGGATGACCTGCTCAAGGACGGCAGCGCGGACCTGGTGGTCGGCAATAATAAAAAAACGGAGATAGTTAAGCTTGTTGAAGATTACTTGGCGGAGAATACTTCATCCGTCAATATGATCATAGATATCGGGGCCGAAAGGGAGTTTGAGGAGTTGTCCGTTTTATCCACCGCGGATAAAACCAGGGCGTTCATCAAGATCCAGGACGGCTGCAACAGGTTCTGCTCTTACTGTATAATCCCTTATGTCAGGGGAAGGGTAAGAAGCAGGAATGAAGATGATATAATTTCCGAAGCCGGCAGGCTTGCGGAATCGGGATATAAGGAAATAGTACTGACCGGAATCCATATATCGTCCTACGGCACTGACAGGCTCGATAATGCGGAGGATGTGTACAGGATCATGCCCCTGGCTTCCCTGATAAAGGCTATAGGACGTATTCCCGGTATTGAAAGGATCAGGCTTGGCTCGCTGGAACCCCGCATCATAACCGAGGACTTTGTGAAAATGCTTAAGGAAACCCCGAAGCTGTGCCCGCATTTCCACCTGTCCCTGCAAAGCGGCAGCGCGTCGGTGCTTAAGCGCATGAACCGCAGGTATACGCCCGAGGAATACGAGGACAGGGTGCGGCTTCTAAGGCGGTATTATGACGATCCGGCAATTACAACGGATGTGATTGTGGGATTCCCGGGAGAGACCGAAGAAGAGTTTGGGGAAACGCTGGATTTTGTCCAAAGGATAGGCTTTTCAGCCATTCATGTATTCAAGTATTCCAAGAGGGCCGGGACCAAGGCCGCCGAAATGAAGGATCAATTGTCCGAGGATGTCAAGCATCGTAGAAGCAACATGCTTATATCCGCCGCAAAGCGTATGTCCAAGGATTACAGGGCAGGATTTGTGGGAAGAATAGAGAAGGTCCTTGTTGAGGAAGAAGAGGTTATTGACGGGACAAAATACTACGTCGGGCATAATGAACGGTATTTAAAGCTGGCGGTTGAGGCAGCGGATGCCTTGACGGACCCGGTAAACAGGATAATTGACGTAAAGGTAATCAGGCTTCTTACCGATGATATATTATTATGCGGGATGATATAGAGCCCACGGCAATGCCAGAAATAATCTAATTGAATTTTTACCATATTTATATTAATATAGATAATAAGGGAAATTTTATTTTTCAGGATCAGTAACCCTTTGGGAGAAGGATGTGTTTTGATGCGAAAGGTTAATAACACGCAGTATTTCAAGGTGCAGAAAGAGACTGAGGCGGAAGTAACCGATATTATACGGGATGTTTATATTGCCCTGACTGAGAAAGGATATAATCCTGTTAATCAGATTGTGGGATATGTAATGTCCGGCGATCCGACTTACATAACAAGCCATAAGGGAGCAAGAAGCCTGATTATGAAGGTTGAACGGGATGAAATAATAGAGGAACTGCTGCGTTTTTATATTGACAACATGTTCAATTAGTATTTCAGGGGAGATACTCGTATGAGAATTATGGGACTGGATTATGGTTCCGTCACCGTGGGGGTTGCGATAAGCGACCCGTTATTGCTTACCGCTCAAGGCATAGAGGTCATTCACAGAAAACAGGAGAACAAGCTGAGAAGGACACTGGCCAGAATAGAAGAGCTTGTCAGGGAATATGATGTAAATAAAATAGTCGTCGGCTATCCGAAGAACATGAACAATACCACAGGTGACAGGGCGGTCAAGACGGAGGAGTTTGCCGACATGCTTCGCAGGAGGACGAACCTGGAAGTGGTCCTATGGGACGAAAGGCTGACAACCGTTGCAGCTCACCGGGTTCTTTCGGAAGGCGGTCTAAGCAGCGGGAAAAGAGAACTTGTAGTCGATAAGACAGCTGCGGTGTTTATTCTCCAGGGGTACTTGGACAACCTGTATAATGAACGTAACAAAGTTACGGAAGAATAATTTTATTTTTATTATTATCGGAAAGGTAATTTAGATGGGAAACAAACCGGACTCAATAACATTTGTTACGGAAAACAATGAAGAAGTAATATTTGAGGTTATAGAACAAACCAGGCTCGGCGGCATAGATTATTTGCTCGTATGCACGACCGACGGCAGTGATGAAGCGCTCATCCTTAAGGATGTGTCCGTGGACACCGACCCGGAGGCGGTATATGAGGTTGTAGAGGATGAAAAAGAGCTGGCCGCAGCCCTGGATATTTTTAAGGAATTAATAGATGATATAGAACTTAATTAAATGCATGGATATAAATTAGATGAAATTGGTGATTATATGCCGGATAAACAGGAACAATTCAAGGCATTACTTAGGACGAACGGACTAAAGATAACAAATCAGAGGCTGGCGATCTTAGAGGTACTGAGCAATAGGCCGGGGAAACACCTGACGGCGGAGGAAATCTACGAATGCGTCAGGGAAGATCACCCGGAAATTGGTTTGGCAACCGTATATCGTACGATTCTTCTGTTATCGGAACTGAACCTTATTGATAAACTTAACCTGGGTGATGGTTATGCCAGGTATGAGATCAGCGCGAAAAGCTGTGAAGAAAACAGCCACCATCACCATCATTTGATATGCCTTGATTGTGGAAATATTTATGCCTTTCAGGATGACCTCCTTGAAAACCTTGAGGAAAAAATAAAAGAGACCCTGGGTTTTGAGGTTAAGGACCATGAGGTTAAATTATTTGGATATTGCAAGAATTGCATAGAAAAGAAAGGCGGTACTGACATCTAATTCATATATCACATGCACTGTACATAAAACATTGGAGGTGCATTTTTTGAAAGTAAAAGAGACAACAGCAGTATTTTATGAAAGGAGTCCGGATGTCAGCAGAAGATTAAGAAATACTGCAGTTACAGCTAAGGTGTCAACAGGAAGGAATAGAAGCATTGACACAAACGGCGGCAGTGAAGCAGGCAGCAAGGAGAAAACGGCCAATGCCGTAAGAACTCACAGGAAACGTCAGGTAAAGGAAATAGTGAATAACGAAAAATCGCAAGGACTAAAGATTATCCCGCTCGGCGGATTAGAAAAAATTGGTATGAATATTACGGCAATCGAATACGACGATACGATCGTTGTTATAGATTGCGGATTATCATTCCCGGAAGATGAGATGCTGGGAATAGATTTTATCATTCCCGATGTAACGTACTTAAAGGATAATATCGACAAGGTTAAAGGCTTTGTAATAACCCACGGGCACGAGGATCATATCGGAGCGCTGCCTTATATACTGAAGGAAGTGAATGTTCCGGTATATGCCACGAAGTTAACCCTGGCTATAATCGAAAGCAAGCTGAAGGAGCATGATCTGATAAAGGGTACAAAACGCAAGGTGGTCAAGTACGGCCAGTCCATCAATTTGGGGTGCATTAGGATCGAGTTCATCAGGACCAATCACAGCATCGCGGATTCGGCCGCCTTGGCGATCTATACACCGGCGGGAGTTATATTCCATACCGGTGATTTTAAGATTGACTTTACACCGGTATTCGGTACCCCCATTGATCTTCAGAGAATCGGTGAGATTGGCAAAAAGGGCGTGCTTGCCCTGATGTGCGACAGCACCAATGCAGAGCGCCCCGGATACACCATGTCCGAAAAAACGGTGGGGAAGACCTTTGACAGCATATTTGCGGACCACAGCAAGCAAAGAATCATTGTGGCCACATTTGCTTCAAACGTGGACCGGGTACAGCAGATAATCAACTCTGCTGTTAAATACGGAAGAAAAGTTGTAATCGAAGGCCGGAGTATGGTCAATATCGTTACAACCGCTTCCGAGCTTGGCTATATCAACATACCGGACAATATCCTGATTGACATTGAGCAGATGAAGAATTATACCGATGACCAGATAGTCCTGATTACCACCGGAAGCCAGGGTGAAACAATGGCGGCCCTGTCAAGGATGGCGGCATCCATTCACAAAAAGGTATTTATTAAGCCCGGCGACGTGGTAATACTAAGCTCGACCCCTATACCCGGCAATGAGAAGTCGGTATCAAGAGTCATAAATGAACTGTCCATGAAGGGAGCAAAGGTAATATACCAGGATACTCATGTTTCAGGCCACGCATGCCAGGAAGAGATCAAGCTGATATATGCCCTGACCAAGCCGAAATACGCGATACCCGTTCATGGAGAATACAGGCATTTGATTCGCCATGCGGAGATAGCCGAGCTTATGGGCGTTCCGAAGGAAAATATATTCCTGCTGGAATCCGGCGATGTTCTTACGATTACGGAGGATAAGGCCGAAGTAACCGACAAGGTTACAGCGGAAGGCATCCTTGTGGACGGTCTTGGTGTCGGCGATGTTGGAAACATTGTACTGCGCGACCGTCAGCTTTTGTCCGAAAACGGCCTGATAATAGTTGTGATGACCCTGGAAAGGGGCAGCAACCAGGTTGTTGCGGGACCCGATATAGTATCAAGAGGCTTTGTTTATGTGAGGGAATCCGAAAACCTCATTGAAGAAGCCAGGGATGTAGTGGAAAAGGCATTGGATAAATGCCTGTCCAAGTCAACCACGGACTGGAACAAGATGAAGACCGAGATTAAGGATTCGCTCAGCGATTATATCTGGAAGAAAACAAAGAGAACACCCATGATACTTCCGATCATTATGGAGGTATGATTCAGCTTGCCTTTGGCACAATAACAGGAGCGTGATGTTATGGCATCATCATCGACGTCGATTAAAATAACATTGAAAATATCCAGCTTTATTCTCAGGCTGCTGTTGAATGTTATATTCTATATACTGGTGACGGTACTGATAATCTACGGAAGCAGAACCGCTTATAACTTTACCTACAGGCTGTATGGCCCGGTATCGTTGGACCCCAAACCGGGAAGGACCGTCCCGATACAGATTAACAAGGGCGAGTCCACCATGGATATAGCAAGCAAGCTGGAGCTTAATCGTGTAATAATTGACAAGTATTCATTTTACTTAAAGGCAAAGCTTCAAAAAGAGGTTATTATGCCGGGTACCTATAGGGTTAACTCGTCCATGACCTATGACGAGATACTGGACATCATAACGGACTATTCGAACTCGGAGGTCCAGGTACCCTTGGATGAGGAAGCAACGGATTAATGCAAATGAATAAAGGATTCGAAGCATGATGATAAACGAAGAGAGAATCGCAGCATATATTAATTCTCTGGACAGGGGGCTTTCACCCCAGCTTTATGAGCTGGAAAAGGAAGCGGTGAAAGCCGAGGTTCCCATTATAGGGAAGGAAACCCAGAGAGTAATCCGTTTTTTATTAACCTTAATAAAACCAAAACGCATTCTTGAGGTCGGAACAGCCGTTGGCTTTTCCGCCCTATTTATGAGTGAGCATTCTCCGGCGGACTGTATGATAACCACCATTGAGAAGGTCCCCATGCGTTTGGCGGAAGCCAGGAAGAACCTTAAGGATGAGAGGTTCCCTGACAGGGGCAAGATTACCCTAAAGGAAGGGGAAGCCCTCGGCATACTCAGGGAGCTGGCGGCAGCCGGAGAGAAATACGACTTCATATTTCTTGACGCGGCCAAGGGACAGTATATGAACTTCCTGCCCGAACTTATGAAGCTGCTGGTTCCGGAGGGAATCCTGGTAACCGACAACGTGCTGCAGGACGGTACGGTGATTAATTCCAAGTTCAGCATTACCAGGCGCGACAGAACCATTCACATGCGGATGAGGGAGTACCTGTATACCATAACCCACATGGACGAACTGGAGACACTGATACTGCCGGTAGGGGATGGTATAGCGGTGAGTTACAGAAAACCTGCATAAAGCTGTTACTTAATTCTTCCGAAAGGGATAAACGGTATTAAAGGAGTGTTCGCTCAAGCATTTCGTTACTGAATAGTAATTAATATGATTAGGAATAACTTATAATCTGCACTGGAAGGGAATCCTGGGGGGAGTATCCATCACAAGATTCCCTGATAGGGCAGATTCATGAAAACAATTAGGAAGAAGGAAGCTATGAATAATGAGATAAAGAAGCCGGAGCTTCTGATGCCGGCCGGCGATTTGGAGACCTTGAAGGTGGCCGTTATGTACGGCGCGGATGCCGTATATATCGGCGGAGATATGTATGGGCTTAGGGCGAAGGCGAAGAACTTCACTATGGATGAAATGAGGGAAGGAATCGCGTTTGCGCACGAATACGGCAGGAAGGTCTATGTTACGGCCAATATTACCGCCCATAACCGGGATCTTGACGGGATTAGGGAATATTTCAGGGAGCTTGTGGCTTTCGGGAAGGACAAGCCCGATGCCTTTATTATATCGGATCCGGGCGTGTTCATGATCGCCAAAAAGGAAGCGCCCGGGATAAGCATTCACGTCAGTACGCAAGCCAACAATACGAATTATGATACATTTATGTTCTGGTATGAACTTGGGGCGTCCAGGGTGGTGGCGGCCAGGGAGCTCTCGCTCGAAGAGATTGCAGAGATCAGGCGCAGGATTCCCAAGGATAAGGAGATAGAGGCTTTTGTCCATGGCGCCATGTGTATTTCGTATTCGGGAAGATGCCTGCTCAGCAATTACTTTACCGGAAGGGATGCGAACCTGGGCGAGTGTACCCATTCATGCCGCTGGAAGTATTATCTTATGGAGGAGAAAAGGCCGGGACAGTACCTTCCCATTGAGGAGAATGAAAGGGGCACTTATATTTTCAACTCCAAGGATTTGTGCATGATTGAGTATATTCCGGAGCTGGTGAATGCCGGGATTGACAGCTTCAAGGTCGAAGGCAGGATGAAGACCGCGCTGTATGTTGCCACGGTGGCAGGCATTTACAGGAAGGCTATTGATGATTATTTTACGGATCCGAAGCTGTATGAAGAAAACAAGCCCATGTACATGGAGGAAGTGGCCAAGGGCGTCAACAGGCAGTTTACGACCGGTTTCTTCTTCGGAAAGCCCACCCACAAGGATCAGATATATGACCGCAGTACCTATGAGAAGTCCTATACCTACCTGGGAACAATAACAGGAGGAAGAAACGGCATGTACCGGCTGGAACAGAAGAACAAGTTCTCGGTTGGTGAGGAGATCGAGGTTGTCAGGCCGGGCAGCGAGGCCATCAAAGTAAAGGTACTGCAGATTACGGATGAGGAAGGAAACGATATGGAGAGCTGCCCGCATCCGAAGCAGATCATTTACGTGGACGTCGGCATTATCTTGTATCCGTATGATATTCTCAGAAGAAAGGAACAGGAGTAGGCCGGATCGAATAAGCTTTTTTGACGATATGCCTTGTACTTTGGACTTTTATATGCTGTTTTTGTCCTTTCTTAAGAGGGATAGGCACTTTATGTCATTAATGTTCATATGATATATATGAATCATTAAGCATTGAGGGTGCTTATCTTCGTGAAGTCATTTCCAAAACCGCTGGACAGCAAGGAGGAAGCGGACTACCTGGAACGATGCAAAGCCGGCGATAAAGAAGCAAGGGATAAATTAATAGAGCATAACCTTAGATTGGTTGCACATATTGTCAAGAAATACAACATGTCGGATAAGGAAACGGACGATTTGATTTCGATCGGAACGATCGGACTTATAAAGGCGATTGATACATTTGATGACGCAAAGGGAATCCGGCTTGCGACTTATGCGTCAAGATGCATTGATAACGAATTATTGATGCTGTTCAGAACCAATAAGCGTTTGAACAAGGAAGTGTATTTGTACGACCCGATAGGGGCGGACAAAGAAGGAAATGAAATTAACCTGTTGGATATTATAGAGGAAACGGATACCGACATCGTTGAGAACATAGTGCTTGAAGAGGATATAAAGAAGCTGCACAGTATAATCAGGAGGGTTCTGACCGAAAGGGAACGGGAAATAATTACAATGCGCTACGGGCTGGTTGACAGTAAAGAGGTAACCCAGAGAGAAATAGCCAACAAGCTGGGCATCTCCAGAAGCTACGTCAGCCGGATTGAAAAAAAAGCCTTGAAGAAGTTGCGGGAATACTTCAATGAATAATAAAAGGGACTACGGCCGGATACACGGCGGTAGTCCTTTGTTTCTTAATGCATTAATATTTTTCCAACAGGATACGGTCGAGCTCCTCCGGAGGAATCGGACGGTAGAAGTAATAACCCTGGATAATGTCGTTATTATGCTTCTTTAAGAAATTAAGCTGAGGCTCCGTCTCCACGCCTTCTGCTACAACCTGGAGCCCAAGTACATGGGAAAGCTCGATAACGCTTTTTATTATGGCGTTTTCCTTATGGCTCTTATCTATGCTGTGTATAAAATGCATATCCAGCTTGATCTTGTCAATCGGCATGGAGGACAGCCTGCTCAATGAAGAATATTCGGTTCCGAAATCGTCAATTGAAATAGATACTCCCATTTCCTTTAGCTGCCTAAGCGTGTCAATAATGTGTTCCGAGTTTTTTACCGCGGCGCTTTCGGTAAGCTCAAGTTCAAGGTATTCAGGCTCCAGTTCCGTATCCTCCAGAATCTTTTTTACACGATCGACAAAATCGGAGTTTCGAAGCTGTATTGAAGATACATTGACCGCCATACGGATGAGCTTGCCCTTATTATGCCAATCCTTGCACTGCCTGCAGGCCTCCGCAAGCACCCAGTCGCCTATCGAGTTTATAAGGCCGGTGTTTTCGGCAAGCGGTATGAACAGGCCCGGCATAATCAGGCCGTGTACCGGATGGAACCATCTGAGCAGCGCTTCGGCACCGATAATCTCCCCTGAATGGGTATTGACCTGGGGCTGGTAATAAAGTACCAGTTCTTTATTATCCAGAACCCTGAACAGGTTATTGGTCAGCTTAATCTTGTACAGAAGCTCCTCCTTCATGTCTTCCGTACAGAAGGCATAGCTGTTGGTGCCGGTTTCCTTGGCCTTATACATGGCAAGCTCGGCATTCCGAATCAAAGAATCGGCATCCGATCCGTCATACGGATATACGGATATTCCGGCGCTTCCCGTAATAAAGAATTCCTGGTCATCAATTACAAACGGTTTTCTGAAGATATCAAGTATTTTTACAGCGGCCTGTTCTATGTGCTCAACGGACGGCATGTTGGACAGAAGGATGAGAAAATCGTCACCACTCAAACGCGCGGCCGTGTCTGTGGATTTAAGGGCCCTGGTCAGCCGTTCGGCCAGCTTGACAATCAGCTTGTCTCCGGCATCATGGCCGATGGAGTCGTTAATTGATTTGAAGGTGTCAAGATCCAATGACATGACTGCCAGGACAGTGCCGTTTTGTACCGCGAGCTTAAGCATCTGGTTTATCCTGTCCTTAAACAGGAACCTGTTCGGAAGCTTTGTCAAGTGGTCATAATAAGCCAGCTCAAGGATTTCCTTCTCATGCAGCAGCCGTTCATAACTTGTTGAGATTATTAAGGATACGACCTTTAAGAAATCCAGTTGGAATATGGGCCAGGGTGTTATCATGGCTTTGCAGTCGGTTCCCAAAAAGCCATATACCTTGTTTTTTGCCATTATAGGCATTGATGCAAAAGCCCTGTCGGTACCGCCCAGGAAACTGGCAAGCTCTTCTCCGGCCGGGGAGCGGAAATCTTCAATTCTTGAATAGGCAACCGTATGGCCTTCTTTCATCAATTCCGCAAGCCCGGGGTAGTTTTTGTCCGATATTTCCTTATCCATTTCATTTAAACCGGAGAGGCTGCCGTTTGACCAAAAACCGCGGCATTTCAGGATAAACCCGCCATTATCTTTTTCTTTATCCTCATCAAGCATGTATACATAAATTCTTTCCGTTGCCAGGGAAGAACTGATCCTGCTGAGGGAAATGTCCATCTTTTTATGCCAGTTCTCTTCATTTGCGCCCAGGAACTCATTTGAAATCCCCATGGTGATTCTCTGAAACTCGATCTGCCTGGCATTCTCAATCAGTTTATTCTGGAATATCCGGTTTACCTTGCTTGCGAGCCATATGGCCGACAGCAGTATGGACAGGCGGATCATATGATCCCCGTCATTAATTTCCACGGTGGCGCCGGGTTTAAATATCCACATAAAGACCTGTGTCGCCATAACGGACCCGTATATTAAATACTGGACTATTCGTTCCTCAAACAAAGTGGACACGGTTATTATCACGACAGGAAGGGCCCATATTGTGGTTCCCGCGGTAGAGTAGTATCTGAACGATATAATCGGCGTTATTGAGGCAAACAAGGCAGCCATCAGCAGATCCCTGAGCAATTTATGCCTTATCTTATGGATAAGCTGGACCGCAACGGCCATCACCAGGTATATCAGGCACGATATGACAGCTTTCTCCAGGTTGTCCTGCTTTTTAAAGAAGAAGATTGCTACAAAGCCCACCATGACAGCAAACAGCAGGGACGCCGAGATATAGTTGACAGCTTTCAGCCTTATCTGGTCGGACATTAAAAGCGCATCTTCATGGGCGTCCTTTGGATTAAGCCAGCCATGCCTGTATATTGCGTAATAAACAGCAACGGACGGAAGAAGCATCAGAATGGGAGCAATCTGAGGCATGCCCCCGGGAACTATGAACTTTCCGAACATATCTGTAAGGGTTCCTGTGACTGTTACAGCCAGGAAGCTGACAATAATAACCAGGGAGATTTTCCTTTCGCCGGTTTTTTTGCCGGTTTTGCCCCAGCGCCATACCAGGATCAATGAAATGGTTAAATAGGTGATATAATAAATCATGAAGAATACATCCCAGGCATTGCCTTCCGCCGCATTGATCCACCCCAGGGATGTATTAACCATGTTATATTGCCTGGGATTGAGCCGGGGTATATATGTAAATCCGAGATAACATATCAGAGTCGGCAAATACAAGAGGGCATATGACAGCTTCTTTCGCCTGGCAAATCCATGCCCGGTAAATAAAATAAAGAAATGCAGCATGAAGGAGAAAAACGCGCCAAACCCCAACGCTGCGAAGCGGCGCCAGAATAAGACCGTAGAAAGGGAACCTTCTGCAATCGACATGCTGAAACCGAAAGACCAGAAGCTAAGAGAAACTGCCATGGCAAAAAACAGTATGTTTATTGGACGACGCGGCGCTAAGTATATTGTGTAAACACCAACAAATATGTATACCGCACATGCCAAGCTGAAAATAACCGATAGAATCTGAGGAAAGGACAAAGCAGGGTCCTCCTTTTGATGTAAAACTAGTAATTATTTCTCTTATTGGATATTATATTACGTAAGCATTTAATTTGCAAGATATGGACGAAAACTGTTAAGTATGCTATAAATAACCTGTATATTGGAATATAATGTTCTAATGACGGGACAGCCGGACTTAAAATGGAAATAAATAGGAGACTCTTATTATTATGAAAAGAATACTCGAAAAAGCAAATACGCATAAACTCATTGGAAAGGTTTTCAACAGGGAAACTGTTTCCTATGTAATATGCGGATTCCTTACCACCCTGGTTAACTTTATAAGCTATGAGAGCTTATATCGCTTAGGCATGCCAAACCTTACGGCAAACTGGATGGCATGGGTCATTGCCGTTACCTTCGCATACCTGGTCAACAAATGGGGAGTGTTCCGTTCAAGAAGCAGTTCCGCCAGGGATGAGCTTGTCAAGATAGTGAAGTTTTACGGAGCCAGGCTTGTTTCCCTTGGAGTGGAGCAGGCGGGACTGCTGGTGTTTGTTGAAATACTTGGTGTATACCGATGGCTGGTTAAGGGCTCATTGACCGTTATTGTGATTGTGTTGAATTATCTTTTCAGCAAGCTTTATATATTCGATAAAAAGAAAAGCAAACGAATATAAGCGGATTGGGAGTATTCATATGACATATGACGAAGCCATGAAATACATCAAGGAAAAAGAAGCGCTGGGCAGCAAGCCCGGCCTTGGGACCATTACGGAGCTTCTAAACCGTCTTGGCAATCCCCAGGACGGACTTGACATAATCCATGTAGCCGGAACCAACGGCAAGGGTTCGACGGTTTCTTTCCTTGCAGCCATACTTGCGGCAGCAGGTTATAAAACCGGCATATATGTATCGCCATCCGTTTTTTCATACAGGGAAAAGCTGCAGATAATTATGCCGGATAAGGCTGGCAATGCTTCATATAATGGCGGTGAGGCGTATGGCGGGCTTAATATTGAATATATAAGTGAAGATGATGTGTGCGGCACCCTGGACATTGTAAAATCCGCCTGCGGCGGGATGGTCAACGAAGGGTACGCCCATCCCACCGTATTTGAGATGGAAACCGCCATGGCCTTTCTGTATATGAAAAGCAAGAGGGTTGATTTCCTTGTGCTGGAAACGGGCATGGGAGGGAGGCTTGACGCGACCAATGTCGTCAGGCATCCGGTATGCTGCGTGCTGACTTCGGTAAGCCTTGACCATATGCAGTATCTTGGGGACACCCTTGAAAAGATAGCATTTGAAAAGGCGGGCATCATGAAGGAAGGATCCTTTGCGGTAACGGCAATGCAGGAACCGGAGGTTTTAAGTGTTTTCAAGAAAAAAGCCAAGGAGCTTAAAATACCGCTGGTTATTGCCGACCCGTCGGAAGCCCGGAATATGGAATACCATGACAGCCATACGGAATTCGATTACCCCGATGGAAGTAATCTAACCCAATACCGTATAAGGATGCTTGGAGAGTACCAGGTACAGAATGCCGTTACTGCCATAACCGCGGCAAGAACCATGGGCAAAATGGGATATGTCATAAACGGGGAGGCCATAAAGACTGGCCTTGAGCTTGCGGTGTGGCGCGGACGGTTTGAGAAGATTTCCTCGAATCCGGATATATATATAGACGGCGCCCATAATGAAGAGGCGGCCCGGCGGATAAGGCAATCTATTGAAATATACTTTACAAATCGGAGATTAATATTTATTATAGGTGTATTAGCTGACAAGGACTATAAGGCCATGCTGCGCATTTTAGCGCCGCTTGCGGACACAATTATTGCCCTGACGCCGGAAAACAATAGGGCGCTGGCTTCGGATAAGCTTGCGGCATGCGCCGGGCAATATTGCAGCAGGGTGTATGACGAAAAGGATGTTAAGCATGCGGTCGACAGGGCTTTATCGGAGGCTGCGGAAGGAGATGTCATACTGGCCTTCGGTTCATTATCATATCTTGGCAGCATTAGAAGCGCCGTTGAAGCACGAAAGGGTGAAAGAAGCAATGGATAAGGGAAAAATTGAGCAGGCAGTCCGGTTGTTCCTTGAGGCAATCGGTGAAGATATAAACAGGGAAGGCCTTGAGCAGACTCCTCATCGGATAAGCGAGATGTGCGAGGAGCTTTTTGGCGGTATGGGGAAGGACGCGAAGGAGCACTTAAGCGTTACGTTCCATACCGAAAACAACAAGATGGTCCTGGAGAAGGATATCACCTTCTTTTCAATATGCGAACACCACCTGATGCCGTTCTTTGGCAAGGCGCACATCGCTTATATTCCGAACGGGCATGTGGTGGGCTTAAGCAAACTGGCCAGAACCGTGGAGACCTATGCCAGAAAGCCACAGATACAGGAACATCTGACGGCTGAAATTGCCGACGCGGTTATGGGATTTCTTAAACCGAAGGGTGTAATGGTGATGCTTGAGGCGGAGCATCTGTGCATGTCCATGCGGGGTGTAAACAAGCCCGGCACAAAGACGGTTACCTACGTATGCCGCGGAGAATTTGAGGAGGACAAGTCCCTCCAGGCGGCGGTATTTCAGCTGATAAAATAAGAAAAATCAGACGGAGCGGAAGCAAATGATCGGAACCATGAAAATCGGCAGCAGGGAGTTTGCGCCGGATAAGCGAACCTATGTGATGGGAATATTGAATGTTACCCCGGATTCGTTTTCGGATGGGGGAAAACACAATAAGCCCAAAGAAGCCGTTGAGCATGCGCTGAGAATGATAGAAGAAGGCGCGGATATAATTGATGTCGGCGGGGAGTCCACGAGACCCAATTACACAATGATTTCCGAAGAGGAAGAGATGTCGAGAATACTTCCGGTTATTGAAGAATTGCGAAAAGTTACCGATATTCCCATATCGGTTGATACATACAAGAGCAGGGTTGCGGATGCCGCCTGCCGGGCCGGTGCGCACATGATTAATGATATATGGGGCCTTAAATATGATCCCGATATGGCCAAGGTCGCCGCAAAGCACAAGGTACCGGTGTGCCTTATGCATAACCGAAAGGCCATGGATTACAAGGATTTTTATAAGGATTTCCGCGATGATTTGAATGAGAGCATAAGGATTGCCCTGGAAGCGGGCATATCTGAAAATGACATAATCATCGACCCGGGCATCGGGTTTGCAAAGACCTATGAGATGAACCTGTTCCTTCTGAACCGCCTGGAAAAGCTTCATGAATTCGGTTATCCCGTTCTTCTTGGAGCGTCCAGGAAATCGGTCATTGGGCTTACCCTTAACGAACCGGTTGAAAACAGGCTGGAGGGTACCCTGGCTGTTACCGCTATTGCAGTAATGAAGGGCGTGCAGTTCATACGGGTGCATGATGTTAAGGAGAACCTAAGGGCAATTAGGATGGCGGAAGCTATCCGCATGAAACAGGATATAAACAAAGGAGTATAAAATGGATAGGATTACAATATCGGATTTGGAAGTGTTTGCGTATCACGGGCTGCTTAAGGAGGAGAATTCCCTGGGACAGAAATTCCTGGTATCGGCGGACCTTTATCTTGACGTGTCCGAAGCGGCAAAAGACGACGATATTTCAAAATCCATAAGCTATACGAACATATGCAGGGAGATTGATTCTTTCCTGAAGAATAACACGTTCAAGCTCATAGAAACAATGGCTGACAGGCTTGCCAGGCACTTGCTCATAAAATATGACAAGCTTGACGGGGTATGCATCAGGGTGAAAAAGCCCTGGGCTCCCATTCTTATGACACTGGATACGGTGTCAGTGTCCGTCGAGAGAAAATGGCATGAGGCATACATCGGCCTGGGTTCGAACATGGGAGACAAGGAGGGCAACATAAAAAAAGCAATCGCTCTTCTTAATGAGGAAGAGGATTGCAGGGTGCTTTCCGTATCCAGGCTTCATATAACAAAACCGGTGGGCCCGGTGATACAGGATGATTTCCTAAACGGCGCCTTATATATGAAGACCTTGAAAACCCCGCAGGAGCTGCTTGCCCTGGCTGGCACAATTGAAAACAGGCTGGGGCGTGTCAGGGATGTCCGGTGGGGCCCGAGAACCATAGACCTTGACATCCTGTTATATGACGACTGCGTCATGCAGTCCGATATTCTGACCATACCCCATCCGGAGATGGACAAAAGGCTCTTTGTGCTTGAGCCCATGGCCGAAATAGCGCCCTGGGTGAAGCATCCCGTATATGGCAGGACCATGAAGGAAATGTACGAAAGCATGTATTTTATTCATCCAGGACAGGCGGATTAAAGGTGGCAAGCTTTGAGCTGCCGGCAGCGCTTATTATATATGTATATGTATTGTCGAAATCCTTAAAGAACACATAGTTTTCGGTAACATGGATCTGCTTGTAAAAGCCGTCGAGCAGGACCTCGGATTCCATGGTTGCGAGGTTTAAACGGCATATCCTGCTGTTTTCAAGATCATCAACCTGGTAATAAAGGTATTTGCCCGAATTGGTTATATTATATGCGGAGCAGCGCTCGTCAACCAGCACAACGGGGTCGGAGCCATCTATATTCATCCGGTTGATGGAGTAATTATTGGACTGGTCGATATAGTATATATACTGCCCCAGGAATATGGGAAACGCGAAGTTGCCCTCAAGGAGTGACCTTGTGGTAAAGCTTTGAAGGTCAAGGCAGTTTAAATTGTGATTCTCGATTGTACCCACGTAGTATAGCCTGTTATCATCAATCAGGGCGGGTATGGCCGGTTCCCTAAGGAGCAGCCTTTCATAGGTTCCGTCGGTTTGATTGCGGTAGAAAAAGAGTCCCGTGTTCACGTCATATTTCTGGTAATATACATGATTCCCTTTTACCGTGACATATGCTCCGGGGTTGCTGCTGATTAACTTGAGGTTTTTGCCGTTCTGCTTCAAGCGGTATATGCCCGTGTTATTGAAAACGAAAATGCTTCCGCGGGCATTTTCCCTTGTGTTGTTGGCACGAAGGTAATAGATATAGTTTTCGTCCACATTTATGTAAACCGCCTTGTCGTTGTGCAGCTTTTTGAATTTGGTCAGATCCGAGCTGGCGACATAAAGGCTTCCGTCATCATTGTCGTTGCTGAAATATATCCTGCCGTCACGTTCGCAGAACAGGCCGCCGTTATAGATATTTCCCGCCGTATTGCCAACCAGATCCTCGTCATTGAGATATGTGCGGTTCGAAGAGTATGCAAATACCGCAATAATCCCGATGACTGTTATGACGGACAGGATTATAAGTACCCTTTTTACGACTGCCATTATAACACCCCCAGAGCGTCAATGTATATTTTTATTATATATCGGCACTATTGAATATGCAATTTAATAATCCGCTGATTAACGGGGAAAACTCAGAAATCGCTTAAATACATAAGGATAAAAAACGCTTTGAGAAAGGTTCGGTTATTGCATGAGAGACTTGTCGGAAATCAGAAAAGAGTTGGATAACATTGATAAAAAGCTTCTTGAGCTCTTTGAACAGAGAATGGATCTTTCATTGGAAATTGCGGAGTTGAAGAAGAAAAACCGGATTCCGGTTTACGATCCCGCAAGGGAGAAAGAGAAGCTTGAGATGCTTAAAGGCATGGTGAGAAATAAGGACAATGCAGATGCCGTATCGGATCTGTTTACCCAGATCATGCTGCTGAGCAGAAGGGCCCAGTATGACGCGCTTAAGGTATTTGAGGACTTCGGTTTTGAAGCCGCCGAAAGCTTTGAGGCCGGTCAGGATACCAGGATAGCCTACTATGGAGAAGCCGGATCATATACCGAGCAGGCCATGCTTGAGTATTTCAATAACAAGGGTATGGGCATTGCCATGGAAACATTCGAGGAGGTTATGAAGGCTCTTAAGGAGGGACGGGCTGATTACGGCGTGCTTCCCATAGAGAATTCATCTACCGGCACTCTTTCGGATATATTTGATTTGCTGGCCGAATACGATAATTATATAATAGGTGAGCATGTGGTGCCAATTGATCACAACCTTTGGGGACTTCCCGGGGCGGATATTTCCGGTATAAGACGGGTGTATTCCCACCCCCAGGCCCTGCTTCAATGCTCGGATTTCTTAAAGAAGCATCCTTACATGGAGCGGATACAAAGCGGCAGTACAGCAAGCTGCGCAAGGAGAATCCTTCAGGACAATGATATTACGCAGGCTGCCATCGCCAGCAAAAGAGCGGGAGAGGTCTACGGACTCAAGCTCCTTAAGGCCTCAATTCATAACGCGGAGCATAACAGGACGAGATTTATAATTATATCAAGCAGCAAGAAGTACCTGCCGCAGGCAAGCAGGATCAGTGTCTGCTTCGTACTGCCCCACAGGAGCGGCGCGCTGTATCACATACTTTCGCACTTTATCCACAACAACGTCAACCTGACCCGTATAGAGTCAAGGCCTACGAAGGAGGAGGCTTTCAGCTACCGTTTCTTTGTGGAATTCGAGGGAAGCCTTGACAACTCACAGGTAAAAAACGCGCTTTACAGCATCGGACAGGAAGCCTTGGAGCTTAAGGTCCTGGGATGCTATATCCCGGTATAAAATATTGCATTGTTCATGCTTTTTTCAAAAACTAATCACAAAGTGAACATATTTGGCTGCTAATATTTGAATCAGTTCAAGGAAATAATGATTTGACAGGAGGGAGCAGCATGAATATGGAATATGGTTATTATGAAAATACCCAGCCCAATCCGGGAAATACGAACTCTGGAAATCCCAATCCGGAAAATCCTAAATCGGACAAACCCCGGAAAAAGAAGGGGCGTATATTCCTTAGGATTCTTGGATTTATGGGTGCCGCCCTGGCATTTGGAATAATTGCGGGGGCCGCAGCCTCGGGATATCATTATATATTCATGTATAACAAGGGCGGCGATGAAATTATCGCCGCGGACGAGGATGATGGCAAAAGCGGCGTAATCAAGGATGATACCGCAGCCGATACGGAGGACAGCCTGGTGCTTCCGGTTGGCAGCAAGATTGAGGGCATTATTACGGATGTTTCGGATGTCGTCGAAAAGGTAATGCCGTCCATAGTTTCCATAACATCAACCGATATAATAACACGGTATGACATATTCTTCGGAAGAAAATTCAATCAGGAGACAAAGGGAAGCGGTTCCGGCATCATTATAGGACAGAGTGATTCATCAATACTCATAGTAACGAACAATCATGTAGTCGCTGGCGCGGAAGAAATAAGCGTCGAATTTATTGATGACACCAGCGCGGATGCCGTCCTTAAGGGAGCGGATTCCGGAAGCGACCTTGCAATCCTGGAGGTCAGCATTAAGGACTTGTCAGAAGACACGCTTAATACCATCAAGGTTGCCCGCTTGGGTGATTCGGACAAGCTCAGGCTTGGGGACATGGTAATTGCCATAGGCAATGCCCTGGGTTACGGACAGTCAATAACAGTCGGTTATGTCAGCGCCCTTGACCGTGAGATTACTACCGATGGAATTACGATGAACCTGATCCAGACCGATGCGGCCATCAATCCCGGCAACAGCGGCGGAGCATTAATAAATATCTATGGCGAGGTCATCGGAATCAATTCATTAAAGATTGCCGGCACCAATGTTGAAGGCATGGGCTATGCCATACCGATATCCGACGCCATACCGATGATAAACCTGCTTATGAACAACAAGGCCACGGATGTTACTGAAATGGGCTTCCTGGGCATCAATGTGAAGACAGCAAGGGATGTTACCAAGGATATTGCCGAACAGTTCAAGATGCCCATAGGTGTATTCGTAAACGATGTGGTCGAAAATTCACCCGCCGAAGCGGCAGGGCTTAAGTCGGGCCATATTATAGTAAGCTTTAACAGCATCAAGATTGAGACATTGGACGACCTGCTTAACGTTCTAAGCTACTCAAAGCCGGGAGACGAAGTGGAGCTTGGGATAATGGAACTGCAAAACGGTGAGTATGTGGCAAAGAAACTGGATGTGACCTTGGGTACAAGGCCGAAAGAATAAATGTATAGATTAAACATAACAATACAATAAGCTAAGGGCTTTAAATAGGGCAGGTGCCGAATCCCGGTACCTGTCCGGTTTTTTATGCGGTCAGGCATGTTTTGTGAGCCAACGGGGAGTTTAAAATAATTAACATCAATCACAATATGGCAGTATCCAACATATATTAATTAGAGCAAAAATTTGGGGAGTGTTCATGAAAAGAAGATTTGGTCTGGTACTGGCTCTAATTATTATAAGCATACTGGCAATGACGGGCTGTAAGAAAAAGGACGGCTTGATAGAAATAACCCTGAATGAAGTGGCGCACTCGGTCTTCTACGCACCGATGTACGTGGCCTTTGAGAAGGGTTATTTTGAGGATGAGGGACTAAAGGTGAACCTGGTAAACGGTTTGGGTGCCGACAAGACCATGACAGCGCTGCTTGCGGGTGAATGCGAGATAGGGTTCATGGGATCCGAAGCGTCCATCTATGTTTACAACCAGGGTGCCGATGATTACGTGGTAAACTTCGCCCAGCTTACCCAGCGTGCGGGCAACTTCCTTGTCACAAGGGACATGGATGAAGTGTTTACCTGGGATAACCTGCGGGGCAAGGTTGTGTTGGGCGGACGAAAAGGCGGCATGCCCCAAATGGTCTTCGAGTATATACTCAAGAAAAACGGAATTAATCCGAGAGAAGACCTGACCATCATACAGAACATTGATTTCGGACTGACTTCACAGGCATTTGCGTCGGGCCAGGGAGACTATACGATTGAATTTGAACCGGCCGCCACGGCCTTGGAGCTTGAGGGAGTCGGCAAGGTATGCGCATCCCTGGGCGTTGCAAGCGGCAATGTACCGTATACCGCTTTTTCGGCTAAGAAGAGCTATATTGAGAAGAACCCTGACGTAATTCAGAAATTTACCAATGCAATCCAAAGGGGAATGGACTTTGTACAGGACAATGATCCTGAAGCAATAGCAAAGGCCATATCCGGACAGTTCAAGGAGACCGATCTGAAAACACTTGAGCTGCTTGTGACAAGGTATTATGAACAGGACACATGGAAGGAAGACCTCGTATTCCACGAGGAAAGCCTGACGCTGTTGCAGGATATACTGGAGGATGCGGGAGAGCTTACAAAACGCGTGCCTTATAAGGATATAGTTACGACGGAATTTGCAGAGAAGGCAAAGAAGAAATAAGATATAAGCCAGATAATACTGCCAGGATAATATAAGACAATATGTAAAGATAATACGGTTGTGATTTTGTTATAAAGATCACTTGGCCGATATTATGCCGGCATAATATTTCAGGCTGTAAAGCCTGGAAATTCTGCCGGTAATTTATTGCCGGCTTATTGCCGGTTTTTTATCGTGAGAGCATATATCCGGGGCAGTTTCGTTAAGACAATCATTTCAGCAGGGCTCTATCATGCGGGCAGTATCGGTAAGCCTGTATCCGGTTTATTTGACAGTTATTACATGCCATAATATAATAAAGCCATAAGTTATATCAGATGTATTATTTCGGTCTTGCCATGATTATAACCAAATCCTTTATATGGATCATTTTAGCAGGGACACCGGTTACTCTTGAGCATATCACAGGCGGACGGCGGTGATATGCTCTTTTTAGGGGAAGGAGATGAAATGTGAATAATAATCGCATAGGTTACTGGCTGGAGGATAAGAAAGGGCTGCCTTGTTTTTCGTATACCGGAGATATCCCTTATCATTGCCGGCTAAAGAGCGGCAAGGAGGTCAAGCTGCCGAAGGATCCGTGGTTTTTGCTGGGCAACAGCCAAATAACGGTGTTTACCCATGTTAGCGGCGAGTATGAGCTGCTTACAGGGCAGCGGGCCTGGGGAAGAGTCAATCAGGGCGACAGGATGAATTCGGGGGCAAACAGCGCTTGCTTGAAGGTGTATTGCAGAGACGGCAAAACATCGGAGTACCGGCTTGCCGGAATGAATTCAAAGGCGGCGGAAAGCAAGAGCTGCGAGAGAGTCTTTGGATGCGGATTTGCGGACTATACGTATAATCTTGACAATCTGACGGTGGAGAGGAACATGTCGGTTAAGCCTTCAAAAACCCCTTATGACGGGGCTTCCGCTTTTCTGCTTACGGTAAAGCTTAAGAATGGCGGTCCGGACACGGTGAAGGCTGAGTACACGGAATCCGTGCTGGCAAATTATAAGGAAATACAGTTCCAGTGGGTGCCGGAAGAGGAGCATGTGGTTAAGTACACATATGAAAATGTAACCGACCTTAAGAGCCGGACCATAATGGCTGTAATAAAAGGGCACTCCGAGGATCCGCTTTTAATTCCAGGCAGGGAGGACATGTCATTGTACGAGGGTTTTCCGCCGGCCCTTTTTATAAAAGCGCTAAGTGATGACTGGGACCTGTGCTTCGAGGGCAGGAATTTATCCGCAAGGATGGAGGCGGTGCTCAACCCGGATGAAGAAAAGGTAATGCATCTGCTTATAGGATATACTTTTGAAAACGGCGCATCCGGTATCGAGAGCATATCGAATGAAATGTCGGCAGAAGGGCGGTTTTATCCGGACAAGCTGTCGGCTTATGCGGATGACTGGGCAGCGGTGCTGCCGAGGTTTGGGGATGAGAAGGATCCGGAGCTAAGACGGGAGCTTGTGTGGCATGCCTACAATTTATATGCCATGGCTACCTACAGTGAGTATTTCAGGGAAACCAAGGTTCCGCAGGGAACGATTTATGATTATGAGTGGGGAGTGCATACGGGAGCAAGGGACAGCTTTCAGCACGGCCTGCCCTTCATATACTATGACCGGCAGCTTGCAAAAAGCATCCTGCGGTACATGATGAAGAGAACCACGCCAAACGGTGAAATAATGCTCGTTGAGAAGGGATACGGCTATTGCACCAGGGACAGGTATTTTACCAGTGACCAACAGCTTTTCTTCTTCCTAATGATGGGAGAATACCTGCGGGTAACGAAGGATTATGGATTCTTAAAGGAAATGGTCGAGTGCTACCCGGTAAAAAACCAAACTGGCATGCCGGTCATGGAATTTATAAAACGATGCTTTGCATTTCTTCGCGATGAAATAGGAACCGGCGATCACGGGCTGGTAAAGCTGCTTAACTCCGACTGGAACGATGCGGTGTATTACATAGACAAGGTGCCGTACAATACGGTGCTGTTTGACGGTGAATCCCATATGAACTCCGCAATGGCGGTATTCGTCCTGCAGACGCTTATTGCTGAGCTGAAAGAGGCAAGCGGATGCGCCGGGCTTAAGGAATACAAAAACGATTTGCTTAAGCTGGCCGAAAGCATGAGCTTATACCGCAGCTCCATATGGGAAGCATTCAAGCATGACATGGGAGAGCGGGCGTTCCCAAGACGGATGTACTTTGCGGGGCGTGCTTACGGTGAGGACAACATGTTCCTTGAACCCCAGGGATATACGCTGCTGATAGGCGAGCTCCCGTTGGAAAAGAAAAAGACGTTATACGGGGAGATACAAAAACGTTTATACAACGGGGAGAAGCTTGGCGCACGAGAGCAGCAGGCACCGGAGTTCGAACATGACGAGTACGACAAGGGCTCAAGGGAAAACGGAGGCTTTTGGTGGGCGCTTAACGGCCCTGTAATAATGGGCGTGGCCGGATTTGATATCGAAGAAGCCTGGCGTTTGCTTAGGAACATGACATTTATAAACTACAGCAAGGAATTTCCCGAGTATTGGACATCCTATTGGTCGGCTTCGGACACGGTGGAATCCTCGCTGATTGAGGGAGAAGGACTGCCGGATCAAACGTCATCCTATTCAAGCATACCGGTTTATTGTGCCCATCCTCATGCATGGATACTTTACTGCTATCATTACCTGGATGAAAGAAAGGATTATCAACAGATCAATTAAGTATTTTAAAACAAGCAGAATAAAAAAACCGACTTCCCAAGCCGTATTTTGTAAGGCTGCTGGAAGTCGGTTTATTTTCTTAAGTTATTCCTGAACCTCCGGTTCGGGTTCAATGACCTCGTCGTCTTCCTCATATTCGTCAAAGTCATCATCGAAATCCTCAAGATAATCAGGATGCATATACCTGTAAACAGCGTATGCAATGGCAGCAACGGCTGCGACGGCACCTATAATTGCAAGTATCCAAATAATTGTGTGCTTTTTCTTTTCGTCAGGGTCTTTCTTGTGAATAATCTCGCCGAGTTTTATCGCACTTAAAAAGTCGTCAAATTTATTTGCCATGACAGCACTTCCTTTCTTGGTAATATTTATGAACTACCTGTTTATAGTATATCATATCAATGATTAAATTACTACATTATATGTTTTCTTATCATTTTATTTTTTATTCAAATATCAATCAGCCGATTTTTTATTCGGCTTTAGTCAGTTTGGCAAATGACGCCATAAGCTTTTTCGTGCCATATTCCTCAAAATCCACCGTTACCTCGTAGTCCCTTCCGCCCATGGTAATGGCGGTAACCTTGCCGAGTCCGAACCGGAAATGCCTTACGGTATCACCGACGCCATACTCCAGCTCGCCAAGGTTGTTTCCTGCGAACTGCTTTGGCTCAGAAAAAGCGAAGGGCTTGTAATTCATCCTGGACGGCTGGTAATCATCCGGGGCAAAGGAAGTCATGGTTTTCCTGTCGGGCATGTTGATCTTCAGCAGGTGCTCGGGTATCTCCTTAATAAACCGGGAGGGCTTGTTGAACGATATGTCGCCCCGCATCATGCGCTGCCTGGCGGCGGTCAGGGAAAGGCGCTTCCTAGCCCTGGTTATGCCCACGTAACAGAGCCGCCTTTCCTCCTCGATTTCATCCTGGGGATTATCCGAATACATGGCCATATAGCTTGGGAATATTCCTTCCTCCATACCGCAAATATAAACATAGGGAAATTCCAGCCCTTTTGCGCTGTGGAGGGTCATAAGCACAAGGTAGTCCTCGCTTTCGTCAAAGCTGTCAATATCGGAAACCAGGGCGACCTCCTCAAGGAACCCGCTGAGTGTGGGCGCTTCCTCGGCTTCGTCCGCGTAAGTGACCAGCTTGTTGACAAGTTCGTCGATGTTGGCAATACGTTCCCTGGCCTCGTCGGAGCCTTCCTCCTCCAGTTCCTTAAGATAGCCCGTGGCGTCAAGAATATCGTCGATAAGCTCGGTCAGGTTATAATTCTCCTGGTAAAGCCTTGAGCGAAGGCCTTCAATTATGCTTACAAATGACATGATTTTTGCGCATGAACGCTCCAGGCCGGGAATCTGTTCACAGCGGACAAGGGCATCATAGAAGCTCATCCCGTTATTTATGGCATAGGCATCAACCTTTTCAATGGTTGCGGCGCCTATTCCCCTGCGGGGAACGTTGATTATTCTCTTTACGGCTATATTGTCCAGGCCATTGTCAATGGTCTTCATGTAGGCGAGCAAATCCTTGATTTCCTTGCGGGCGTAGAAATTTACGCTTCCGATTATCTTGTACGGTATGTTTTTCCGTATGAGCTTTTCTTCAAACATACGGGATTGGGCGTTGGTCCTGTACAATATAGCAAAATCATTATACCTGGCCTGATTATTGTCAACCATTCGTTTAATCTCGCCCGTAACGCTTTCGGCTTCGTCCATATCAGTGTCAAACAGGGTGTAGGTCACCGGTTCGCCCTGTTCGTTCGCCGTCCAGAGGGTCTTGGGCTTTCGTCCGATGTTGTTGGCAATGACTTCATTTGCGGCGCTTAAGATACTCTTTGTCGAGCGGTAATTCTGCTCAAGCTTTATGACCTTTGTATTCGGAAACGCCCTTTCGAAGCTGAGAATGTTCTGGATATTAGCGCCCCTGAACTTGTATATGCTCTGGTCGTCGTCACCTACAACGCAGAGATTGTATTCCCTTTCCCCGTACTCGTTCACACCCGATGCCAGAAGCTGAATCAAGCGGAACTGGGCGGTATTGGTATCCTGGTATTCATCCACCATGATATATTGGAACCTGTTCTGGTAATAAGCTAGGGCGCTTTCATCGGTCATAAAAAGCTCCACAGTCTTAAATATCAGGTCGTCAAAATCCAAGGCATTGCTGGCTTTTAACCGTTTCTGGTATTCGTAATAGGCTTCGGCCTGTTTTTTGAGCATATAATCCCTTCCGGTGTTCTTTTCGAATTCCTCCGGACCGATCAGCTCGTCCTTTGCCCTTGAAATGGCATTAAGTATGGATTTTTCAGGGATCCTTTTGGTGTCTATGTCAAGATACTTGCACACATCACGCATCAGTGCCCTTGAGTCGTCATCATCATATATGGAAAAGCTGCGTTCATAACCGATACGGTCGATAAAACGCCTGAGTATCCTTACGCATGTGGAGTGAAACGTACTGACCCATATGTTTTCGGAGCCGTAGCCAACCAGCCGGTCAATCCTCTCCTTCATCTCTCGGGCTGCCTTGTTGGTAAAGGTAACGGCAAGAATGTTCCATGGGTTTACGTTCCTGTGTTCAATAAGATATGCCGCCCTGTAAGTTAAGACCCTGGTCTTTCCGGAGCCCGCCCCGGCCAGTATCAGAAGGGGGCCTTTATCATGCATGACGGCTTTTTTCTGTTCGGGATTCAGATCATCAAGAATATTCATCTGTCTACCTGCCTGTTCATATGTATTTTGCAAAACGCATAGGTTAAGTATAGCATGCCGAGGGGAGGGATTCAAGACAACCCCAGCCAATA
>JAAYHD010000051.1 GCA_012735495.1 Clostridiales bacterium
CGAAAGCATGTCGGGAATCTTCTTTTCAAGCTGGTAATCCCTGTAATAGTCCGGCGATGTACCCGTAAGCATTACTATTCTTGTATACAGGCTGTACAAATCTATGACAACCTGGTTGGTATCCCTTACAATATCCGAAACGGAGCCCATAACTATCTCAAGCTTTATTTCATGGTCCCCTTTTGTAAGGTAGAACAGGTACGGCTCTTTACCGTCACCGACAGTCTTCATCTGCCAGTCGGTATCGTAAAAGAACTCAACCCGGTTCATTTCCGCAAAATATTGCTCCCCATCTATGTACAATGCCCTTGTTACCGGAACACCTACCGAATAATTCTGGCGGGCTTTAAAGGCAAGCTTGTAATACCCGTCCTCGGGAACGGATATAGTCCAGCTGAGCCATTGTCCGCTGGTTTTCCAGTTGCTTCCTCCAATGGTATTAAGCTTTATCTTGTCATATTCAAAGGGTTCTGTTTTTGAGCTGGAACGATCAAACACGGGAAACAGGGTTGCGTCGGATTTTAAGTATGTATCCTCCGCCTGTACGATTTGAATATAAGAATCATCGACATCCGGACTTACATTGTATCCAGCACTTACTTCATCATAGCTTGGCAGTTCTTTCTGATTAAAAATGCGAATTGATGCAATGACCATGGGCTCCTTTATACCTTCGAGCCTGATTGACTGAATACCTTTATCAAAATAGAAACACAATGGATCGGCAAACAACCTCTCGGAATCTCTTAATACGAACTTTATCCAGCCCGGTCTTTCCTCCTGGCTGGGTCTTATGTCATGGCCCTGATTGTCCTGCCTGATATCCGTCTTGTCTGCGAACATCCTGGTAAATGAAATAAGCCTTGCTTCATTAAACGGAATTTCCCCGTTTATATACAGCCTTCTCTCAATATAAGATCTTCTGCCTTCGACGGGATAATATGTAATCTCAATATTATAAAGGCCTGCTTCTTCTATGTTAAATTTCCATTCGACAAATCCTTCTTCCGCAGTCCGGATTAGGTTTCCTTCAATGCCTTCAAAGCTGGACAGGGTAAAGCTGTCACCGTCAAGAATGGAGTAATCTCCTCCCTCAATCACTACCTCCCTGTCCGGTCTTGGAGTGTCCTTATGCTTCTCCAGGTATGCTTCATAGCCGTTTTCCTTCAGTGTGTACTCAAAAACCAGCTTCTGAAACTTTGATTCGGTTGTAAGGGGTACTATGACCTCCTCAACCTCACCGGTCTTGCCTGCTTCATCGGCCTGATCCGTCTGCTCCGTCTGTTCGGCTTCTTCAAGCTCGTCAGCCTCGGCAGCGTAAGAGGGATAAACGAATGAAGTAATTATAAAACTGACCAGAATAATCAATGCTATGGTTCTCTTCATATTTACCGGTTCCTTTCCCCCGAATCTGTTATATGTACTCTTTTTTCACATTTAAAGTATATTAATTGTTCATTACATAAACAATTAAAAAATCCGATATAAAAAACTAAAAAATCCGGTATGTAAAATACCGGATGTAAAAGTATATAGAGCGTACTAAATGACATGTTCTTATAAATTGTAAGATTATGAATAACGCAGGAGGTGGTTATAAATCGGTTTTTCCAATCGACTTTTTATATTCCAGCGGAGTGCAGCCGTTTATTTTTTTGAAGTATGAGAAAAACAGGTTGCTGTTTTTGTAGCCAACCCTCTCGGCAACTTCCGATATTTTTACATTCTGCTTAAGCAGCTCCTGGGCTTTTTCAATCCTCTTGCGGTTTAAGTATGAATTGAAGTTCTCACCCAGTTCTTCTTTTATCATTTTTCCTATATGGCTGCAGCTGTAATGCATAAGCTCCGCAAGCTTTTCGATTTTAAGGTCTTGATCCAGGTTCCTATCAATATAGTCGATAATTTTTCCGATGGGTGTATCCTGGACTAACCCGGATATCTTTTCAGCAAGCGTCAGTATGTTGTATTTTATAAAACCGTGCAGCTCCTGCAGGCTGTTCATCCTCGTAAACTGCGAAAGCATGTCGGTCTCCCCGAAAGCTTCCCTGTTCAGCTCGGGAAACCGGTTTAAAACCAGCATATGAATATCCTTGTAAAGGTTATAATATGACAGTTTAATATATTCTTCATTGCTCCGATTCAGGATAAAGTATGTCCTGAATTCATCAAGCAGCAAACCGATGGCATTTGTATCATTCGTAAACATCGCGTCGAACAGGTCCGCAGCCTTGATTTTCTTCGCCGTAACACCATCTTCGGTTTTGCCAAGCCCTGCGGATTTTGCCATGACTATCTGCTTGTATCCGTACAAAAACCGGTTCTGCATGTATTTCTTTATTGTCGAATAAGCGCCTGCAATCCCTTCCAGCGAATAAACCGCGTCTCCGACATACATATACGGTGTCATGCCGTACTTCCCCGCAATAAACCTCTGCATGACCGATACCGCCCTGAAGGCCTTGGATTCGTTTTCTTCATCAAATAGGATGCCGATGCTGCCATCCAGCTTAAAGACCAGGGCGCAGCCGTACCGCTTATTTACCACCGTTCCCATATCAAGGGATGTGTAATCATTTTGAAGCGCATATCCTTCCGTATCCTCCGACTGTATAACAACCAGCCTGTAACTTCGCCAATCAAGGCTGAGAGAATCAAACTGGCGGGTTTTAATTCCTTCAATTATATCCCTGTCCCCGTGGACTAGCCTTTCCAGCAGCTTTTCATTTGTAAGGCTGTGGCTCCTCTTTTCTTTCCGGATGATTTCGGCAATGATTCTTAGCTTATCCTCCAGTTCCTTTTCCTCAAGTGGCTTAATAAGGTAATAGCACACATCCAGTTCGATGCTCTTTTTTGCATACTCAAAATCGGCATATGCCGTAAGGAATATTATCTTGCAGTTGATATTATCCCTTTTCAGCAGCTCCACCAGTTCAAGGCCGGTCATGTCAGGCATCATGATATCTACGATGGCCAGCTCGGCCTTATTGTCGACTATGGCTTTGTAGCCGTTTATGCCGTTATCAGCCGTTCCGACAATTACATAGCCCAGTCCGCTCCAGTCAATAATAGCGCTCAACCCTTCGCGGATCAACGGCTCGTCGTCAATTATAACGGTGCGTATCATTCTTCTCTTCCTTTCGGCAAGCATTAGGTAATAACCGGTTATTCAATAAATAACGGAAGCTTAACAGTTACCTTTGTATAAGAGTTCTGCACGCTGTCTATTTCAATGCCGTATTTTTCACCATAGAACAACCGTGTACGGTGATGTATGTTCGTCAGCCCGATATGGGTGCCGCCTATCTCATCCAAATGGTTAAGTTTTTCATGGATTTCATCCAGTTTTTCCTTTGATATGCCGTACCCGTTGTCATATACAATAATCTTGAAATACTCGTCATCCGTCTCGAAGTATACCTTTATCTCCATATCCTTGTTGGTCTTTTCGAATCCATGGATGACCGCATTCTCAACTATCGGCTGAATCAGCATCGGAAGTATCATGTAATTTGACGGCATGTTTTCCTTGTCAATGCTGTATTTCAGCCGTTCACCGAAACGGAACTTCTGTATCTCAAAATAATTCTCTATATTTTCAATCTCCCTGACCAAATCAACCTCCGCCGTTTTGATTTCAAGATTATACCTCATCAGCCTGCTTAGGCACTTTACGATATCCGCCAAATCCCTGTCGCCGTTTAAGAACGCTTTCATACGGATTGTTTCCAGGGTATTGATCAGAAAATGGGGATTGATCTGGTTGGCAAGCAGTTTGAATTTTATTTCTTCATTCTTTAATGCTATCTCATTTTTCTGGTTAGTTACATCATAAACCTGTTTTATCAGATTTGTCAAACTTTGCGACATTGTGTCGAGATCATGGAATAGATTGTCGAACTCGATTATGTCTTCATTGTCAACCTTTATGTAATTAAAGTTGCCCCTGGCAACATTGTGCATATACTGTTTAATCAGCATGAATTTACGGAGTATGCTGCGCGAAAACAGTGTAAGGCTGGTAAACGATAGAATTATAGACACGATTATTACTACAGAGCTTATGAGTATTGCGTTAAGAACGATTCTGGAATATTGCCTGTTATTGATGAATGTTACTATTTTAAAATAGGAATTGCCTTCTTCGGGAATAAACGCCGTAACCACGGCATTTTCAAAATTACCCTTCCTGTAGTTGTATATTCCGCTTCCCATGTCATATATTTCTTCCAGGTCTGCTTCCTGAAGGGTTTTATGTACATAGGATGATACATTGGATGACATAATAAATCCATTGTCGTCCACGAAAATGCTGCTGTATTCATTCCGCCGGATGATGGAATTTATTTTTTCTATATTCATCTGGATACAGATGACATGAACATCCCTGCTTATGCCGCCCCTTTTCAGAAGCGCGGAAAGGTACAATGAACCGTCCGCATGGAAGAAATATGTGCTTCCGTTTCTTTTCAAGGTCTCCTGGAACCATTCCTTGGTCTGCAGGTCCTCGGTGGTTTTCTTGACAAACCGGCTGTTAAGTATTGTTTGGTTACTCGTAAATACCTGTATGTCAACTATGTCATCCGGGTAATAATCCAGGGTGTTTTGAAACTCGTAGTAGTCCTTAAACGGCAGGGTTGTCCTGTACGACATGTAAAAATAACTCAGCTTGTCATACAGGGCCTTGTCCGCCTTGAACTTGTTCATGGCATTGGTCGCTATGCGCAGTGTGCTGTTGATGTCATCATATGCCCTGTTATTGCTGATGACAACTTCCGACGTGCTTTTTTCCCGGCTAAGCTGCATGATGAAATATGTAAGTACAAAGCCGAGAATGAGCAAAGGGATTATTATTGACAGCAAATACATGCGCATCAGTTTTGATTTTAATGTCTTTTGTTCCTTCTTCACGACTAATACCTTTCTCTTAAAGGGATAATTTATAATTATCTATATATAGGATATCATAAAACAGGATTAATCAGCCATACCAGTTATTTGCCAGAATTTTATCCTAATTTGCTGTATGTAAGCTTGGTGATAAAATAATCCCGGATTCCTTCCGTAACGTATATCCTCAAATCCTTATCAACCAGCACCGCTTCCGCTCCCTTGTAATGAGCCAGGCAGCCAAGCCCCTTTTCAATACCTCCGGTAAATATGGCGGTCGATAAGGCATCCGCCGTTAATGCATTGTCATGTATAACGGTAACGCTTATAAGGCCGGAATCAACAGGATACCCGGTTATGGGGCTTAATATATGATGCCTGCGGATGCCGTCCCGATCTATGAAATACCGTTCATAATCACCGGAGGTAACCACCGATTTGCCTGTTACCGTAACCGCTCCGATCAGGCTGTTTAATTCTCTCGGATGCCGGATTCCCACCCGCCACGGATGCCCGTTCGGGTTATTGCCCAGGGTTGATACATTTCCTCCGATGCTGACAAATGCCGATGCAATCCCGTTCTCTTCAAGCAGCTTCATGCACCTGTCGCCGGCGTAGCCTTTCCCGATACCTCCCAGATCAATGGCCTGTCCAGGTCTATTTAAGGCGGCGGTGCCCTTGTCCGTATCAATGATTATATCACGATAGTTTACATAGCTTAAGGTATTGCGGATATCGACTTCATCAGGCGCGCAATGCGACTTTTTGACATTCCATAAATCCACCAGGGACGCAATTGTTATATCAAATAACCCCCCGGTTATTACGCTTAACCTGACGGCTTCGGATAATATTCCGCATGTTTCCGGGCTGATTTTAACGCATGATTTCCCGGCCGCCTGATTGATTCTGCTTATATCGCTGTTATATATGAACCGGCTCAGCAGCTTCTCCAGCCGCTTTAGCTCGGATTTTACCTTTCTGTATGCGCATCCCGCCCCTTGACCGTGTATGCGCATCGATACGGCCGTATCCATGCATGTTATTGACTTTTGAATATCAGGGCATTGCAAAAGCTGTCATCCTTCCTTATATTATAAACCGCCCGTTATGCGGGACAGTCCGAAAGGCCGAGCATTATAAGCTCGGTCATGTAGTATAAAAGCTGCGGGAAATACTCCGGCCCGATTTCTTCCTTGTGGGTGTCAATATTTATTATCGCCGCAAAAATCATCATAATTATCCTGCTGTCGATGTCCCTGCGTATTTTCCCTTCATCCTGCCATTTCTTAATAAGCCCGTGAAAATTATCAAATATAAAATCCGCCACCTGGCTGCCGTTTTCTTCCCTGTAAAGCTGCTCAATTTTTGAAAAAACAGCCCTGTTGTTCCATTCGTTAAGAATAGGATTGGATCTCATTCCTTCAGCGTTCATGGACAGCATCTGCCTTACGATTTCCAGCGGGCTTTTTGTAAGATCCACGGACTCCATGCATTTTCTCTTAAGCTTGATATTCTCGTCCATGAATATGTCCATGAACAACTTTTCCTTGGACGGATAATATATATAGAACGTGCCCACGGCTATTCCCGCTTTTTTTGTTATGTCAGAGACGCTTGTATTCCTGAATCCGTTTTTACTGAATAACTCTTTGGCACAATTGTATATGAGGCTTTTTTTATCTTCCATATCTATTCTCCATTATGTAAAATTATGGATTAGGTGTTATGCTGACAGGGCTATTCAGTATATCCTGTCAGGTCCACCCCTTCATGCTCAAGCAGCATGACCTTAAGATGAATTCCTCCGCCGTAACCGGTAAGCTTTTTATTCGCTCCCACCACGCGATGACAGGGAATAATAATGGATATCGGATTGTTTCCCACCGCACCGCCTATTGCCTGTGCGGACATCTTTTCCTTCCCCATGAGCCTTGCGGCTTCCTTTGCCAGGCTGCCGTATGTGACCACCTCGCCATAGGGTATGTTAAGAAGGAGCTTCCATACCAGCTGCCTGAACCCGCTTCCTTCCGGCGCGAGCGATAATCCCGACACATCCGGTTTTTTGCCGGCAAAATAATCATCCACCCATCTTGCGGCTTTAAGAAGTACCGGATGGCTGTCCATCCTCACCATTTTTTCATGCAGAGAATCCAGCCCATTATCAGGTCTTCTGATCCACAAGCCGGTAATACTGTTTTCATTACATGAAATTAATATGTCTCCCAGGGGGGATTCACAATAAGAATAGTACATAATAATCCTCCGATAAAATCTTTAAAACGGTTTTATTATTGTTATTCAATGAACTTAACAATATCGCCGGTTATATTAATAATATCGTTAATCGGAATCCTGGTTCCGTCCCGCATGATTATAATACGGCTGTTATAGTCTATTTTCCTTGCGGTGCCGTGAACGGACACATATGCGCCGCCAGGCTTTGTTTCGTCACGCTTAAAATATGTGACGGTAATCTCAGGCTCATTGCCTATCTGCTCCTTAAGTATGTCCAGCTTTTTATCAAGCCTGGCCTTAATATATTCGTCAAGCTCAATCCTATCATCCGTAAGCCTTGCCGTTTCCTCTATCGTCTCGTCATATCCGGTCAATGCCGCAAACGGCATAAACTGTGCCGCCCGGTTCTGAATGGGCATCCTGGGGCGTATGGGTTCCGGCCGTGGCAGATTTATAATGTCATCATACGGGCCTTTACTCATGCCTTATGCCCTCCTATCTGCCTGTTCCTTTCCTTTGCGGTCGCGCCCTCCTGCAGGTTCATACCCTTAAGAATGGCATTCTTGCCGTACTTCTTCTTAATGTCAAGAACCGCCTTCTGTATCTTCTTCTCACGCTGAAGGAATTCCTCTTCCTTTTTAGCCTTATGTTCATCGGCATTTTCGGCAAAAAGGCTCAGCTGCTCATAAGAAGGCTCCTTTTCAACCGATGATTCATAGACAACATTGTTTGCCGCAACGGTTATTCTTCTTATATACAAGTTTTTGTCCACTATGCGGTCATACAGCTTCATGACGGCATCCACTATAATCTTCGTGGAAGATGTCAGCCGGCTGAGGTTGATGGATCCATGGGCATGCTTCGGTATGGAACGCCCATACCGGTCGGTTGTAACCTCGCCCTTGTACTTGCTTTTTATCCCGGGATCGCTGAGATTGCATACGTCATATCCGATGGTCAGGACCATCTGGTCCGTAAGCAGCCCTTTGTCAACCAGGTCAAGGACAAGCATGTCCGTCATCTCACGGACAACCAGCTTCGCTTTCTCGAAGTCATACGGGCTGTACAGCACCTGCCCGGAGCTTATGCTGTTTGTGCCCGGCTTGTAAGACTTTATATCGGCCATGGTGCAGGGCTCCCATCCCCAGGCATGGTCAATCAGAAGCTCCGCATTAACTCCGAACAGCTTGTATAAAAGGGCTTGATTGAAATAATCATCAGGTTTTCCCAAAGAGCATCTTGCCACATCACCCATGGTGAACATGCCGTATTCCTCAAGCTTCCTGGCATATCCTCTTCCGATACGCCAAAAATCCGTCATCGGCCGGTGTGTCCAAAGAATTCGGCGGTACTCCATTTCATCAAGCTCCGCAATTCTAACACCGTCCTTGTCCGGCTCGGTATGCTTTGCCACTATGTCCATGGCGACCTTCGCAAGATAAAGGTTAGTCCCTATTCCTGCCGTGGCGGTAATCCCGGTCGCTTCCAGGACATCCTGCAGCATCTTCTTGATAAGCTCCCTTGCCGAAAGCTTGTATGTCTTAAGATACTGTGTGAGATCCATGAAAACCTCGTCTATGGAATACACATGGATGTCTTCCGGGGCTATATACCTTAAGTAAATATTATATATGCTCGCGCTGTAATCCATATAGTATGCCATTCTCGGAGGCGCGACTATATAATCCAAGGCCAGCTCCGGACGCTTCTTTAACTCCATATCATCAAAGGATGATCCGGCAAACGTATTATTTGGGGCATGCCTTGCCCGTTCGGCATTTACCTCCTTAACCCTTTGGACAACTTCGAAAAGCCTTGGTCTTCCAGGAATACCATAGGCTTTTAGGGGCGGTGATACCGCCAGGCATATTGTCTTTTCGGTCCGGCTCGCGTCCGCAACCACAAGATTGGTGGTCATGGGATCAAGGCCGCGCTCGACACACTCGACTGAGGCATAGAATGATTTCAGATCAATCGCCGCGTATATGTGATTATCTTTTTTCATAACACATGCCCCCGGTTTAAGTAATATAATTATTATAATATACAGGTTCTTCTACGGCTGCGCCTTCATAAGCGCGTCTTCCAGCGCCTTAAGATGTGATTTCGAGGTTACCGTGGCTCCGCTTATAACATCGACATCAAGTGTTTCGGATTGGATGGCATTTTTCAAAAACTCGTCTATATACTGCCCTTTCATCTTAACAGGCTTACCGTTGCCGTCAACAGCGCCTTTCAATATCCTGACATCCTTAACCTCACCGCCTGATACGGTTATTTCGACCATTACATCTCTCAGGTGTGATTTTGTGCCTTTATACTCACCGACATAAGTTCCGTTCTTTAAATTATTAAAATCAACGTCCGAAAAGGTCAGCTCCATTATTTCCCTCCTTCCCGGACCGTCCGCGATTAATCCAATAATAACAACCGCTCCAAGGACTGCTGCAATGATGGCAAATATCATAATTATTTTCCCCTTTCTGTTATGAGTTTTCATATAAGTAATCATACTCCCCTTCCCATTGCCATGCTGCAAATCAAATACATTCCGATTAGTGAATGAATTTAATTCTGTTCATTCATAATAGTATATAATACGCTATATGTCAAGAGAATATTTATTGAATTTTACATTTTAAATCGCCAATGAAGGAAAGCCCTTCATCGGCGATTTTGTAACATTTATAAGATTATATCGGTATGATTATAATGTAGAGAACATGATGTCTTTACAGTCTTTCAAATACAGGCATGTATTCAATCGGTGCGGCCACCCTGACCGTGCATCCTCCATTATAGGTCTCACCGGTTGATGTCAGTTTCCATGTACCCTTCGGCAGATAGACCTCTCGCTCGAACTGATTTAACTTAAGAATCGGGGCAACCAGGTACTTGTCGCCAAACATGTACTGATCCTGAAGCTCCCAGCATTTCGGATCATCCGGGAACTCGTAGAACATGGCGCGCATGAGGGGTGAACCGTTTGTATGGGCTTCTTCATACAGCTTCTTGATGTAATCCTTCATTGAGATACGGATGTCATAGTATTTTCTCATTATCTTGTAGTTGTCTTCTCCGTAGCTCCACAGCTCATTAGGCTGGCCGGTCTTCTGGAATCCGCCGCCCCAGTCCCTGTCATCCAGCGGAGGAATGTTGTACGGTCCGCGGTCGCCATGCATGCGGAAAACAGCCGAATAAACGGCAAACTGATACCAGCGTATCAGAAGCTGCTGGAAATCGGGATCCTTCACATCATCGGTCATAAATCCGCCGATATCCGTGGTCCACCATGGAATGCCCGCAAGACCCATGTTGATGCCGCATTGGATCTGGTCCGCAAATGCTTCAAAGGTGCTGGGTACATCGCCCGACCATACCACGTTGCCGTATTTCTGGGATCCGGCCCATGCACAGCGGAGCAGGTTTACAACAGGACCTTTGCCCTGCTTAACCATATTGTCATAGAAGATACGGCTGTACATCTGCGGGTACATGTTGCTGATTTCCAGGGCCGGTCCGTCACAATAACGGTAGTTGTCAAAATCATATACACAGTAATCCGGCTCTGAATTGTCCAACCAGAAAGCGTCTATACCGTAATCATAATAATTCTTTTTGCAGACCTCCCAGACATAATCCCTTGTCTCGGGATTGAAGGGATCTATCTCCACACAGTCACCCATGTAATCATAAGTCTGTGCCGCTCCGCGCTCCGTCTTTATCAGCAGCCCTCTTTCCATCATCGGTCCGAAGTTCTCGCTTCTGCGGTCAACAGAAGGCCATACCGATACAATAACCTTGATTCCCATGGAGTGAAGCTCATCCACCATGGCCTTGGGATCCGGCCAGTATTTCTCGTCAAATTTCCAGTCACCCTGTACGGTCCAGTGGAAGAAGTCAATGACAATCATGTCAATCTTTATGCCCTCTTCCTTGTATTTGCGAGCGACGGACAGGACTTCCTCCTGGGTTCTGTAGCGGAGCTTGCACTGCCATAAGCCCATAAGATCCTCAGGGAACATGTCCGCACGGCCTGTAACGGCAGTATAATTATAAAGAATCTCCTTCGGAGTATCCGCCGCGGTTATCCAGTAGTCCATATCCTTGGTGGATTGCGCTATCCATTCGGTATAGTTCTTGCCGAATGTCACGCGGCCTACCGCGGGATTGTTCCACAAGAATCCATACCCGAGGGATGATACCGCAAACGGAACGGATATCTGGGAATTGCGCTGCGCAAGCTCAAGCACGCATCCCTTGTGGTCCATAAATGGCTGCTGGTACTGCCCCATACCGAAAATCTTCTCGCCTTCATTGCTCTCAAACTTCAGGTTCAGGGTATAATTATTGCTCCCGATGATACCCCTCCATTCACGGTTGACAATCTTAAGGCAGCGGCTTTCCTTAGATATGGTTCCGCCATAGCTGCGGTAATACTCCCGCAGTATCAGTTTGTCATCCTTAAAGAATGAAATGACTCCAGCAAAGTTAACCACTGCTTTGATGCGTCCGTTTGTAATGGTTGCCATCGGGACCTTGATAAATCTGTCGCCTGTGTAGAAGTCTTCTTCTCCTATCTCAACCTTTGTGTCACACTTGGGTACAGGTTCGGTCAAAGCCCACGGCCTATCGGTAAATTTTCTCCTCATTGTGGCGCGGACACGGAAAGAATCCTTGCCCCAAGCCTCAATCCTGCCTGTTTCGCCTCTGTTGTAAAACATCAGGGCTCCATTGTCATTGACAAATCTCATATTCTTCCTCCTTGCGTAAGTATTCTTATGATTAGTTTATATAATATAATTATGTATACTTATTTTATACGTCCTGCTTGTCCTTCATTTTTAGGAAAAGACACCGGCTATCCCGCCTAATTGCTCCCGCTTCCATGAACCATCTTCATCTTTGCGTTCATTATAACATATTTCCGGGAATTTGTAAGTCCAAAAAACTTATTATTCAGGAAGATACTTTATTACATCGTACTGCGATACAAGAACCGACCACATCTGCTGGAAATATATCATTATATTCCAAATACTCGCACCCGCCATGCACTTTCCTGCAGCAAGGTGAAGCATGGTGTTGATGGTTCTTGCATCAATAAACCATACAATATGGTCTTTTTGATTCAACGGATATGTATTTCTATACATAAAGAACGGCGTCATGGAATTCTCGTCAAACCGGATGACGGCTCCGACATCATAGGCCAATGAAACGGCGGAGCTCAATGCCATGCAGCGGATTGAGGTATCGCTGCTGTAAGGAAGCTCCCAGTCGTAGGAAAGCAGCGGAATTTCAATATATATACTCTCCGACGGTATCGTGGGAATCAGGTAGTCAAAAAGCTCATCCGAGATGCTCACCGAAGTTATAGGCCTTGGCGGCCCTTGAAAGCCTGCCCTGAGCTCCCTGATAAATATTACCCCGTCAACCATATTTCTTACATCTGAATAATCAATTCTGCGAAACGATACATCACTATTGGAAAATGCAAAGCCAGGGTTGACCGTTGTAAACAGCAGGTAACCTTCGCTGCGGATCCTGTTCGACAGCTTTCTCAGCAGCTCAAAATACAGGGTCTGGTTCGACTCGCTTAAAGCACTTACGAAGAAGTTAACTCCATAATACCCGGACGTACGCAGCCTGTTTATTATATTATCTATAAAACGTTCCTGATAGCTTTGATTTATCAGGAGGTTGAAAACCGCCTCAACATCCATTTCACCCGAGGGGGACACTGCCGTAACACCCATAATCGGTATCGCGGCATATGATAAAGCCTGATTGATTATATCCGTATCATCATAGGATGATAAAAGGTTTCCTTCATCTATTATTTTATAATTCACTATAAAAAGATAAGTAAGGTACGGCAGGGTTTTGGCAAGAGTGCCGCTGTTTATAAAGGGATAGGCATATCCTGCTACGACGGTTTTTCCTATCGTATTGTAGCTGATAACCAGCTCCTCACCCGGCATGATATAATCCCTGTCGGAAAGAAAAGGATTATTCCTGTAAAGCTGCATAAGAGAGATATTGTATCTTTGAGCAATTCCGGAAAGCGTATCTCCCTCCTCCACCAAGTGGGTCTTGTAAGGATAAGTAATAACCAGGGCCTGGCCTTCCACCAATTCATTTGGATTTGCCAGCCCATTATCCTGTACCAGCCGAAAGACGGTTACTCCGAATTTATCAGCAATGGAACCTATGGTATCCCCCCGTTGGACAACATATATAACCATGATTTCCTTCTTATCAACCTTTTTGATACCAATTATATGCCTGCAAACACCAATTTATTTTTCATTTTGCCATGGCGCCGATGAAACACCCAGCCCTTTCTCTATATAGGCAATCTTGTTATACAACTCTATGAAAAGCAGATTTACAAGCTCCATCGAATATATTTTCGGCAATGCCGTCTTAATTTCGGAGCTGTCTTTTGCTTCATTTATTGTTATGGCATTTATAAGTGTCCCTCCTACGCAAAACATGGCCAGTTTTATATCTTAACTGCATTATATGAGTAAATGCTCCCATTTCAATTTAAATACTTTAAATGTCAAAAAAAATTACTCATATTTTTTATACATGAGTAATTTTTTCGCATATTATTGGCCTATCTCCTTACCCTTACCTCAGCCACGGAGCAAGCCGGAAGCTTAACTGAAAGTATGCCGTTCTTTAATTCCGCCTGGTAATCTTCTATGACAACCTTGTCCGGAGCATCAAAGTCATTGTAGGCATGGGCATCATTTGTAAGAATCCTGGCGCCGACTCCCTTCGCGTCAAAATTGCAAATACTGCAGCATATCTCCGCCCCTTCATCGATTGAACAGTTGGCAAGTGTGATTGTCATAATATTATCTTTTATCGATGCCGAGCTTGAAATCATAGGTGTATTCATACCTTCCGCCATATTCACATTTTCACAGAAGCAATAGACAGCCTCGCCCCCCTGATGCTCCTTATAAAGATCAAATACATGGTATGTAGGTGTCTTGACCATTTTCTCGTTTTCAGTCAGGATAAGCGCCTGAAGAACATTAACAGCCTGTGCCAGGTTGGCCATAACCACCCTTTTGCTGTGCCTGTTGAAAATGTTCAGTGATATTGCCGCAGCTATCGCATCCCTCATAGTATTTTGCTGAAACAGTAAGCCATGATTGCCGCTTTTTTCGGATTCGTGCCAGCATCCCCACTCGTCAACAACCAGCTTTATCTTGTTGTAAGGGTCATAATGGTTCATGATGGCCGTATGCCTGTGTATCAATTCATCCAGGAAATAAGCGCATGCTATTGTCTTATAATACATTTTATCATCGAATTCGGCTGCCGGCTCTTCCTTGGGCCATACAGGCATGATATAGTAATGCAGCGCAATTCCATTGACATGGGATGCGTCAAGGTTCTTCATCATCACTTCCATCCAATTATAATCAGCCGAGCTTGGCCCGCAGGCAATTTTGAAAAGCTCGTTTCCGGAAAAATTCTTGCAGAAGCATTGATAACGCCTGTATTCATCGGCATAATATTCCGGTCTCATATTTCCGCCGCTGCCCCAGTTCTCATTTCCGATCCCCAGGTACTTAAGCCGCCATGGCTTTTCCCGTCCGTTTTCCTTTCGCCAGTTGGCCATGGGCGAATCGCCGTCGAACGTCATATACTCAACCCACTCCGCCAATTCACGGACCGTTCCGCTGCCGACATTTCCTGTTATATACGGCTGACATCCTATCAGCTCACATAACTCCATGAACTCATGTGTCCCAAAGGAATTGTCCTCTGTTATGCCTCCCCAGCAGGTATTTAATGCCGGTTTCCTTTTCGATTTTTCACCGACACCCTTCTTCCAGTCATACTCGTCGGCAAAGCTTCCGCCGGGCCAGCGAAGCAGCGGCATGCGTATCTGCCTGAAAGCCTCAACAATATCGGAACGTATTCCGTTTATATTAGGGATTGCCGAGTTCTCGCCGACATAAATGCCATCATAAATGCACCGTCCCAGGTGTTCGGCAAAATGGCCGTAAATCTCCGGATGAATGTACGCTGTTTTATCTTTAGCATTTATGAGCATTGAAATCTTTCTCATATCATAACCTCCTCGGATTATATTACATATCCTTATTATATAAACTCATCATCCGGCTTGAAATGACATATTGTATTCTCAAACTGACAAATCCTATGAAATTTAACAATGCAATTACATATACTTGACAAATTACGCTTGTTTATTCATCATTTTATTATACTGACAAATTTTATGATGAAATGATGGTAACATGATAAGGCTAAAAACCATGGGGATAAACATAAAACATTTGGGAGAATTCTGCATAGACCGTCCGAACGGTTCGGGTGATTACCTGCTGATTATTTTTAAAACCGACGCCCTGCTGTATCTTGACGGGGAGGAAAGGATGGCGCCGGCAGACAGTGCCATTATATTCGGCAAAGGCACAAAACAGTATTACCGCAGCATATGCGGCAATTATGTAAATCACTTTCTTCATTTTGACATCGATGATGATTATGACTTGGCCGGAATAACCACAAACAGCCTTCTGATACCGGCAAGCATGGCGGAAACAGAAGACATCCTGTCGGTATTAAGCCGTGAGCATTTTTCCGCATCTCCTAACAAGGAACGCTTCATTGATATATTAATGCGCTTTATTCTCTTAAAAGTCTGCGAAACGAAGGCCGGCCTTTATTCCATGCCAACATCTGCAAACAGCGAGTCCCTTAACATGCTGAGAGCGGAAATGTACAGCAACGCCGGGAAGTTTAAGTCAGTAGCAGATATGGCGGAAAGAATCAATGTCAGCCCATCATATCTGCATCAATTATATAAAGATCAGTTTGGCATAAGCTGTTATGACGACCTGTTGTCAGCCAAAATAAAAACGGCGCAGTATTACCTTGGAAACAGTACACTGTCGGTTAAGGAAATCTCTTCCATATGCGGATATGACAACAGTGTATGCTTCATGCGCCGTTTTAAGGACAGGGTCGGTCTCACGCCAAGTGAATACAGAAAAATGGTTGCGCTAAGGACTTAATCCCTGCCATATTAATTCTTATTGTCAAGAATCTCCCGGATCTTCTCCGCCAGCTTTTCCGCCGCCTTTGTATGGGTTTTCTCGGTGGGATGCCAGTCGGCCACATATCCGTCCCTTTCGTTTTGCACATCGAATTTCAATGTATATATATTGGTATCCCCTGTCTCAGCCGTATAATTATCGACAGCGCGTTTAACCGCAGGATATAGCTCGTCTCCCATTATTCCCAGGGAGCATAATATAGCGGCATCGGGATTATAACCGCGTACTTTCTTGATAAACCCGGTATACTCCCGGGCAAATACTTCCTGCCTGTCGGCATTTCCCTTGGTATAGCTGCTGTCATTGGTTCCAAGGTTGATAACTATTAGATCCGGCTGTCTCTTTGTAAAATCCCACTTTATATCCTGGGGCTTTATGTCTGCAAATCCGCCGTATGAAAATCCCAGGGTATCATAATATGGCGGAATTATCTGCTCAGGCACAGGATTATCGTCATTGGTATACCCGGATATTATGCCATATCCGCTTATGGACACCATGCTGTAATCGGCATCGAGGGCTTCGGCCGTTTTATGGGCGTAAGCACGGGTTACATCCTCGGTCTTCGTGGAGAAATGATGGTCTTTGTCCTCGTCATCCACACCGTATCCGCAGGTTATCGAATCGCCAATGAACTCTATGAATAAATCCTTGTCCTTAGTGGGCTCAATTTTACCCTCTTCAACATCAATTGAAGCGATTCCGAAGGTTGACATGGCGCACTCGGACAGCTTGACAATCCTTACAACAGCTTCAACAGGCTCGCTTTCATCAACAACCACATACTCGCTTTTCCACCTGGAAACCATATCGTCAACAACACGCTCTCCATTAACGTAAATGGCAAGACGCGCATGATTATCGAAATTTCTTGTAATGCTTACGGTATCCCCTACAATATTAACCGTGCACTTCCTGCCCGTGAATTTAAACTCGGCACCGGTGCCGGAAAACGCGCACCAAAGGACTCCGTTCTCCGAAAGGTATGTACGCCCCAATTGCTTTACCGTATTGCTGTCAGCCGTATAACTCTTATTCATATCCATAATTAACTCCTCATCTTCATTATTCTCATTATCTTTATCAATGCTTCCGTCAGCATTTTTACCAGCTTTTTCATCAGGCGTTCCGGGTTCATATCCGGTCCCGATCTTACCGGAAGCAGGCCCGGACGCTTCATCCTGAACATTCCGCCCGCAGGCAGCTAAAAACATGCCTAATATAAAAATGGCGCATCCCAAAATTAATCGCTTCATACTTACACTCCTATGGGGGATTGCTTTTCCATTCGTTATTGTATATCTTTAGGATAATAATTTCAATAATAAAAATATTAGGTGACATAATATAGTTGAATTTTTAACAATCATGGTATATTATATCAAAAAGGACATCTCGCTAACAAATGATAACGAAAGGAGA
>JAAYHD010000052.1 GCA_012735495.1 Clostridiales bacterium
CTTGACTACCCTCTGCACTCGCTCAAGATAGTAGTTAAGAAGGGCTAAAAGATGATGTTGTACTTTAACACCTAAAATTATGGATGATTTCCACTATAGGTGTTGCATTTAATATTGCAATTTACAATAAATAAGAATTTATAATTTTTTTTCATTTTTCTCTTGACTATTGACCGGACATATGTGATAATATGTATACAATTAAATTGTTTACAATTCAATTAAATAAAAAACAGTTGCAAATAAACAGAATGATACAGCAATTGCAGGTAAAAAGGAGGATTACGATATGTTTAAACAAATCGAGCTTAATTATGATTTTAACGCGCTGGAGCCCTATATTGACGAGCTTACCATGAGAATTCACTATACAAAGCATCACGCTGCGTACACAAACAATCTCAACAGCGCAATGGAGAAGCTCCCCGAGCTTAAGAAACTGTCCATAGAGGATATACTAAGCAGCCTTTCAAATATCCCTAACGAAGCTTTAAGAACCACTGTAAGGAACAACGGCGGCGGCTTTTATAATCACAACCTGTATTTCGCCATCCTTAAGCCCGGCGGAAGCAAAAAACCCGTCGGAGAGCTGGCTGACAAAATCAACAAGGTATTCGGCAGCTTTGACTCCCTTAAAGAGAAACTTACCGCTGCGGCCAACGGCAGATTCGGTTCCGGCTGGGCCTGGCTGTCGGCCAACAAAAACGGAGACCTTATGGTATCCTCAAGCCCCAACCAGGACAATCCTCTCATGGATAACAGCGGATGGGTTCCCATACTGGGAATTGATGTGTGGGAGCACGCATATTACCTGAAATACAAGAATTTGCGGGCCGACTATGTAAATGCCTTCTTTGAGGTCGTAAACTGGGACGAAATTGCCGCCGGCTATAATAAAGTAAAATCCGCATGATTGATATAAATGCCTTGAGTAGTTTACTCCTCCCCCTCTTATTATATAGAACCGGAGGGTGCATGTGTTCCGACACATGCACCCTCCTCTATTGTCCAATACATGTACAATTATTTAACCAAAGCAATTAATTCCACTTCAACCAGCACACCCTTGGGCAGATCCTTTACCGCCACGCAGGAACGGGCAGGCTTTTCCGTAAAATACTCCGCATACACTTCATTAAACGCTGCAAAGTCTCCAATGTCATACAAGAAGCAGGTGGTCTTGAATACATTCTCGAAAGATGTTCCTGCCTCTTCAAGCAGTGCCTGGAGGTTCTTCATTACCTGCCGTGTCTGTTCCTTTATTCCTCCCTCGACCACCTGACCGGTCTCAGGATTTATCGGTATCTGTCCTGAGGTATAAAGCATTCCGTTCACTATTACGGCCTGGCTGTACGGTCCAATTGCCGCAGGCGCTTTGGTGGTGTTGATTTTCTTCATAAGCGACTCCCCATTTCATATTAATGTTTCCATTCATTATAATATAAAAACGCGCACATGCAAAGACAATATATTTAAAACAGCTGCTAATGCAAAAACCAATGGACATATCATGGCATTTCATATATAATGATACCGTTTTATAATCGATTCTTACAGGAAAAAGGAGTACATGTATGTGGTTTTTATTTGCGATATTAACGACTCTTTCATGGGGCACAGCTGACTTGTTTTATAAAAAAGGTGCTGACAGCAAGGACAGGTACAGCACAATAAAAATCGGTATCATGGTCGGCCTTGTCATGGGCTTTCACGGCATCCTGTACATGCTTGTCAAGGGAATCGAGTTCGACCCGCTGGACATGGTAAAATACCTTCCGGTATCCTTTTTCTACATACTGTCCATGCTGATCGGATACTTCGGGCTACGCTACCTGGAACTGTCCATATCCTCTCCGGTTCAAAACTCCTCCGGAGCGCTGACCGCCATAGCGCTTATTATCATGTTCCCCAAGGAGATTGGCGTTCTTAACACTGTCGGAATCATATTAATAACCGGCGGCGTCATTGGTCTTTCCATACTTGAAAAGAAGCTGCAGACCGAAGCGATGAAAACCGAGAAAGCCAAAATTAATCCCAAGTATCAGATAGGGGTTCTGGCAATCATATTTCCCATAATGTATGCGGTACTTGACGCCATTGGAACCGCTGCCGATGGAATTTACCTGGACGAGCTTGAGCTGATCGGCGAAGACGCAGCGCTTCTTGCTTATGAATTCACATGGCTTTTATATGCCGTTATAGCTTTTATATACTTGAATGCCATAAAGAAACAGAAGTTTAATGTCTTCAAAGAGCCTGTAAGGACATCAGCGGCGGTATTCGAGACCGCAGGCCAGTTTTTTTATGTTTATGCCATGTCGGATAAAGCGGTTATCGCGGCTCCCATGATTGCTTCCTACAGCATCGTGTCAGTCATACTGTCCAGACTGTTCCTTAAGGAAAAGCTGAGCAAAATACATTATGTATTGATAATCATAGTTATGGCCGGTATTGCTGTATTGGGTGTGGCTGAAGAATTATAATAATTCATATTGGCAGCGCCGGTTCTTAAAATGTGACTGATTTGAACCAGTGAACCGCATATGAAATATTACTTTAAAATTAGATTGGCTGGACCATTAACACATGCTATAATTATATCAGAGATTTTTCTGATATCTTCGGTAATATTAAGTTATCCGGTGCTGTATTTATCAAGTTGAGCGGATTTTTTACAGCAAATTATCATGAATCTCTCAGTCATGGGATTAAACGGAGGTACAAGCATGCATACCCGCCATGATATCAATATCCTTTTACTAAGTTTAATTAATTCCGAATCCAATAACTCCACATATTGTCTGATTGCGCAAAAAATTCTTAAGGAAATTGACAACTTACATGATGTCTCAATACAAGAACTTGCGGATATCTGCCATGTATCGACTGCGACCATCAGCCGGTTTTGCCGCGCGTTAAATCTTGACAGCTTTTACGAGCTTAAATATATGATTCATGATTATCGCAGAAACCCGGTTGACAAATTTAATATAAACGGATTGGACGCAGCAAAGCTTTCACTGGATGATTTTATTGATCTATCTGCAAAAAATATCCTGTCATTAAAAAAGAGCATCAATATTGAAACTATTGATGCTATTTCTAATGAAATTATCAGGAATGACAATGTTATTTTTATGGTGGTTCTCCAGTCAGGCAATGCGGCATTAAACCTGCAATATTCATTAACCTCCTTGGGAATTGTAACACAGGTATTGACAAATCCGCTATGCCAGCTGGAGATTTTAAATTCTGTAGATAAAAACACATTTGTGCTTGTATTCTCAAAATCAGGCACCCTTATAAACCAGCTGTACAACCAAAGCCCGTTTTTGAGGGACAATCGTCCGAAGATCGGTTTGATTACACAAAACAAATTTTATAAGAGAGAAAGCTATATCGATTATTTGGTTAACCTGCAGATCCAAAACAACATTTCTACGGAAGAGCTTCCATTCAATCTGGTATCTAATTTAATAACGCTTCGATGCTACTGCATACTTAACAATCTGCAATTGTAACCGTTCAGTATATTCCTTACTTCTTCCTTTCTGCATGCAGAGGCTGCTTTTTCCGCACATTCTGCAGCCTTTTTGTAAGGCGTACGGCGAATGATGTCTTTTATACTGGCAATTTCGCTAACAGACATGCTGAACTCATCAAGCCCAAGGCCAAGCAGAAGAACGGTTGCATCCGCGTTTCCCGCCAATTCACCGCACATGCCTACTTCAATGCCCCGTGCGTGACCGGATTCAATAACGTGTTTTATACTCCGGATTACAGCCGGATGGAAGGGATCGTAAAGCCTGGCAATCTTCTTGTTTCCCCTGTCCACAGCCAATACATACTGTGTCAGGTCATTGGTGCCTATGCTGAAAAAATCAGCATGCTCCGCCAAAGCATCGGCACAAAGCACCGCCGCCGGAGTTTCAATCATAATTCCTGCTTTGATGTCCGGGTCAAAAACAATACCGCTTTGAGTTAACTCTTCTTTGCAGGCCATAAGGATTTCATTTGCTTCCTCCAACTCCTCCAAAGTGGTCTGTTAACTTAATAATAAAAATGAGACCTGAAACGCCTCTGGTATAATGGAATCGTCAAACACACATTACCTCCCAGAAAGGAGCGTTCAAGTCTCATGACTATTATAC
>JAAYHD010000053.1 GCA_012735495.1 Clostridiales bacterium
CACATTCCAGCCTCAACGGTCTCACTCCAGCTCAAGTTGCTGGTATAAAATACTCGGATAAAGAACGGTTATTCTGGCTTTTGGTAGCTTGAGTAATATTCAGATTTCAATGTTCATTCCGTCCTGTGCCGTGCCAGGACTATTTGCGTTGCCCTAATTATTTCGTTAAGGCTTGCACATCACTTTTTTTCATGTTACTTTGTTCTTAGTCGTTTCCATTAGTAGGCTTTTTTCTTTTTAGAGATCTACCAAAGGTCTTTCAGGTCTCATTTTTTCATACTTAGTTAACAGAGCCCGAATTTGATTTAATTTATGCAAAAATATGATTTCATAACTCTATCAAATACATAGGGCTGGTCCAGGTATGAATAATGGCCCGCGCCTTTCAGAACGACAAGACCCGCGCTGGGGATAAGCTTCTCCATAAGACGCCCGTCTGAAAGAGGAGTGGCTGTATCCATATCCCCCCATATCAGCAGGGTGTCCGCCTTAATATTCGGGAGATGATCGGTAAGGTCCTCATTTACCGCCTTTACAAGGCACTGCCTCATAATCGGCGAGGCATTTCTGTAATCGGCCGAGCCCTGCCTGCTTTTCCATTTCTCTATGGCCTCGGGGAATAATTTTTGTAAAAATTTAATACTAAAGATTTTTTTTCCAATCTTGTACGCCCGTATCTTTGCTTTTTGTTTCATGGTTCTTTTAGGCCGGATTCCGGCGCTGTCTATAAGCACTATCTTATCGATTTTTACCGGCAGATCTTGCCTTGCGGCCAGCTTTATTATAATCCTTCCTCCGTATGAGTGGCCGATAAATGAAGCTTCCTGCACATTCAGCGCATCAAGGAATTTTAGAACAAAATCCGCATAATCATCCACCGACCATGGCTCTTTGGGCTCGTCGCTGCCGCCAAAACCCGGAAGGTCCAATTGAATTACCCTGTATTTTGAGTTTATCGAATTTGCAACCGAATCATACATGGACAGGGTGGTTCCCCATCCCTGCAGGATAACAACATCTTTGCCTTCGCCCGTTATTTTATACTCCACCTTGCAGTTATCCACCAATATTTCCATTCGGACATCCTCTTTACTAAATTATGTAGATTTTCAAATCTTCAGTCACCAGTATAACTCAAACCGGGTCCCAAGTAAAGCCAAAAGCACATTCATTTTGGCCTGGTCATTGACTTTATGCCGTCAAGACTGTAGATTTGATACTATAAAGATTAATGCTGATATACGAAACTGCCGATGGGGCAGAATAAGCCGGAAAAGAGGTGCTGTTATGGCAGTCGGGATTGCTACGGTAAGAATATATGCGCCCTGGGTGCATTCTTTGAAGGAGAAGCGCACTGTTGTAAAAAGTATTTGCGCAAAGGTTCGAAATAAATTCAATGTGTCCATAGCCGAGGTCGGGGACCAGGATGTCCACCAGAGCATAATCCTCGGCTTTGCCTGTGTTGCCGGTGACAACTCCCATGCGGGGCAGGTTATTGATACGGTAATCCGGTTCATTGAAGGGAACACGGAGGGAGACATAGTTCAAATAGAGCGTGAGATCGTATAGCCTGATATTCCCGGGCAGTTGTTGACTTATAACGGATGAAAGGCTAAAATAAGTGAAAGTTTATCCTGCACGCAGACAGCAAATTAATGATTTAAAAAGGTTTTTGAAAGGGGTTATAATATGCAGATAGCTTCTTTATTTCAGAAAAACAGGCCGGTTTTTTCTCTTGAGATTTTCCCGCCCAAGAGGACGGGTCCGATTGATACGATATATAAGACCCTGGACAGCTTAAAGGATCTTGAGCCCGATTTTATCAGCGTAACATATGGTGCAGGGGGGAATGCGGCGGATACCTCGACAGCCGACATAGCGGGTAATATCCTGCACAGGTACGGGATACTTCCCCTGGCCCATTTAACATGCGTAAACTATTCCAGGCACGAGGTCGAACAGATACTGGAAAGGCTTAAGGAAAAGAATATCAAGAATATCCTGGCATTAAGGGGTGATATCAATCCGGACATACCTCCTAAAAAAGAGTTTTCCCATGCCAGCGATCTTGTAAAATTCATAAGGGAAAAGGGCGATTTCTACATATCCGGAGCCTGCTATCCCGAAGGGCATGTGGATGCGAAAAGCCTGGATGAGGATATAGAGCATTTAAAGGCTAAGGTGGACGCGGGTGTTTCCCATTTGATATCACAACTTTTCTTTGACAATGCTTATTTTTATAATTTCCTGGAGAAGGCAAGAAAGAATGGCATAAATGTACCCATTCAGGCCGGAATAATGCCGGTAATTAACAAAGCCCAGATTGAGCGCATGGTAACCCTATGCGGAGCGAGCCTCCCTTCCAAGTTTACGAAAATGATGCAGAGATTCGAGCATTCTCCGGAGGCCATAAGGGAAGCGGGGATAGCCTACGCGGTGGACCAGATCGTGGACCTGGTCGCCCATGGAGTGGACGGAATCCACCTGTATACAATGAATAACCCCTATGTCGCAAGGAGGATATCCGACAGCATTAAAGGAATATTGTATGCCTGATATACCTGATGCATTTTCTCATCTGACATTATCGAACATAAGGCGACATTAAACATTGCACTATCCTGTATAATGAATTACAATGGTTAAAGAGCTTTATACTTAAATCTAATAAACAGGGGTGAGCAATATGGTCGAGGTAAGAGAGGTAAAAACGAAAAGGGAACGCAGGATATTCGCATCATTCAACGCGGACATGTATAAGGACGTACCGCAGGCCATACCGGATCTTGTATCGGATGAGTACAACAACTTCCTTCCGGGCAAAAACCCGGCATTTGAATACTGCAGGGTCAGGCAGTTTCTTGCCTACAAGGACGGCAGGTGCGTAGGCCGGATAGCCGGAATAATCAACGATGCGGCGAATACCAAATGGAAGACAAGCCGGATTCGTTTTTCAAGGGTGGATTTTATTGATGATCCGGAAGTGTCCGAGGCCTTGTTCAAGGCGGTGGAGGACTGGGGAAGATCGGAGGGATTGACCCAGATTCATGGCCCCATCGGCTTTTGCGACCTGGACCAGGAGGGTATGCTGGTGGAAGGCTTCGTCAGAGAAGGTATGTTTATAACGATATATAACTATCCTTATTATGTCGAGCATATGGAAAGGCTGGGGTTTGTCAAGGATATAGACTGGATTGAATACAGGATAAAGATGCCCGAACAGAAGAATGAGAGACTGAAGGAGCTTTCCGACCGCGTGCTGGAAAGGTTTAATTTAAAACTTATAGAGCCCAAATCAAAGAAGGAAATCAAACCTTATCTTCCGAAAGTATTCCAGCTTATCAATATATGCTATGAGAACCTGTACGGAACCGTAGAGCTGTCACAGGCGCAGATCATGAAATACTACCATCAGTTCATAATGCTGGTAAATACCGATTATGTCAAGTTCATAGAAGATGAAAACGGTGACCTGGTCGGGTTCGGATTGGCCGTGCCATCCATGAACGACGCGGTAAAGAAAAGCAACGGAAGGCTTTTTCCGTTCGGATGGTACAGGGTTTTAAGAACGCCTTACAAGCAGCATGATGTACTGGACCTGTATCTTGTCGGCGTGGTTCCGAAGATGCAGAACAAGGGCCTTACGGCAATACTTTTAAATTCCATGACTGAAACGGCAAGAAGGAATAATGTAAAGTATGCCGAGACCGGACCCGAGCTTGAGACAAATACCCAGGTACAGGCCTTGTGGAAACATTTTGAAGTCGAGCAGCACAAGCGGAGAAGATGCTGGATTAAGGACTTGTAAAAGATAGATTCAATAGTGATTTATCTTGAGAAAGGATGGCGACCCGCTCATATACAAAAATACGGCTTCATTAATATGTATGTTTTATACGGATCAAAATCCGGATAAGCATGCATATTAATGGGGCCGTTTGATTTAAAGGGGCGTCAGTATTTCTTAATAATCAGTTCACCGAAGCCCGGGGTGTATTCTGCCGAGCCGTCGGGATATATCCAAAGAGCTTCAGCACCGTCAATGCTTTTAATCAGGGAAAGTCCTTCCTCATAGGGCATATTGAAAATGGCTGTTGAAAGCACATCCGCAAGCCCCGAGTCCTCACATACCACCGACACCGCGGTAAAGTATTCGGAAGGCATTAGGGTGTCCGGATTGATTATATGATGATAAATCTTTCCGTCCACGGTATAGTATCTTTCATAGTTGCCGCTGGCAACTAGGGAAAGGTCATTTAAGGCAAGGGCATAAAGAGTGGTTTTTTCAGAGTCCTTATCGGGGTTTTTAACACCAACGCTCCAAGGGGCCTTTTCCGCGCCTTTTCCTCCCACAGCACGGACATTACCGCCCACGCTCAGGAGAAAATCAGTGTATCCCGCGACGATGGCCTTTTGGGTGACCTGTTCGGTGGCGTAACCCTTTGCCACGGCACCTACATCCAGGCTCATCAAGCTGTCAGTAATAAATACGGTGGAGCTTTCCTCGTCTATAATCAAATTGTCGAGGTCGGTGTGCTTATTGGCTTCCGTAAGCAGTTCCATCGGAGGAAGTGATGCGCTTAACGGATCATCGATTCCCTGGGTACGGTATTCATGCCAGATTTTCAAAACCGAGCCCATACCCACATTTACCGTGCCATTGGACAGTTCATAAGCCTCCTTGCAGTATTTAAGCAGGTCGATTATCTTTTTGTCCACCGTTACTGGGGTTATGCCGGCGCTGTCATTTATCGTCTTAATATTGTTTATGCCCTCATATGAATTATAGATATCATACAGCTGATGATAGGTCTCCAGCTCATCGTGTATGAAGTTGACCAGTTCGTTGAATTCTTCCTCGCTGTCAGCATAGGCAACGACCTCCGTAATCGTATTGAACAGGGTTAGAAAGCTGCCATGGTATTTTTGAAGCTTCTTGCCGCAGGAGGAAGAAATAAGTGCTGTCATAATAAGTACTATTGTAAAAACGGTTCTTTTCATAGATTACTCCTGTCATGGTTTGCTCTATTGTCCATGCTTCCGCCGGTTTATCACCGGCAATATCCTTCTTGATAGAATAGCACAGACATTAAAATCGTGCAATCATGTTTGCATAAAACAGATACGGGGATGCAAAACATTTGGTTTGATATGCCTTGCATCCCCTTTTATTTATTGCCTTATTTGCCTATTAAATGCTATTTTGCATATGCTCCGGCTTCATCAACCACGGCTATGAAATCGGTGATGTGCATTGTTACGGAGCTTAACAGGTCCTCTTCTGCAGGATAGCCGTCTTCCAATGCAATTCCCTTAACATCAGCAACTGTCTTGCCCTTGATGTATTTGCAGAAAGCCTCGGACTGCTCAAACCATTCCTTGCCGATACCGGAAGCCTGCTTCATGTTGTAGTCGTAACCGCGCTCGAGCTTGGTCTGGAAATTGTCATTCAGGTTGGATGTGATTTTACCTTCGGTGTTGAAGGATACGTTTGTCTGGGAAGCGTCAATAATGCTGCTGGTAATCTTTCCATTCTTGTCAAAGGATACGGCGCCATAGTGCGATAAGCCTGAACTACGCCATCCGCCTCGGCGGTCGCATTCTTTGTGCTGCTGCCGGCACCGGAAACGATTCCAAGACCCAGCTTGTCGCCTTCCTTGGCACCCAGATCCTTGGCATTTTTTACAGCCTTCTCAATAGCGCTTATGATGCTTGCTATATTGATTGTAACCGAGCTTGTCAGGTCCTCGTCGGTAGGATAGCCTTCCTCAAGAGAGATGCTCTTGATTTCATCGATGGTTTTTCCTGTTACATACTTCTCAAGAGCTTCAGCCTGCTCATACCATTCCTTGCCTATCGGGGAATCCTTCTTCATGTCGTAAGCTTCCTTCAGTTCCTTCTTGCTGTCGAATGTCTTCGAAAGGTCGGTGGTAATCTCGCCTGTGGCTGAGAAGTTGAACTTGGTCTGTACAACGTCGATTACGATGTTCCTTATAACACCTTTGTCATCTACAAGAACTGCAACTGCTGTTGAGTCAACCTGTGCAGTACCGTCTTTTTCCTCAGTAGCTTCCTTTGAGCTGCCGGCGCTGGTGACAACTGCAAGTCCGGTTTTAAGGCTCTTGCTGGAGCCGCATGCTGTGAACATGGTCATAACCACAGCGATGCATAAAAGAATTGATACAATTTTTTTCATAAAATAATCCTCCATTTGTTAAATTATTAACTTAGAATGTGATTATATGATACTACTTTTTACTTGCATAGTCAATTTGTTTTTACAGCACTAACTGGTATGGGTTTTAACAATAAAATAAATAAAAATATGCTATATTAAGAAAAAAGCGGAGCATCCTTCATGCCGCGGAAACGGTGTCCTGCTGCATAAATTATGCTCCTTAAGGATGTGTACCATCATTTTACTGATATAATACAGGAATGCTACTGGGCCGTATACATACCCTTGCTCTGCATATATGCAAAAATGGACTCGCCGTGCTTTTGCTCTTCTTTTTGGATATGATTCAGTACATCGCGAATCTGAGGATTTTTGCATTCAAAAATTGTAGTGTCATAGGTTCCGGAGATATATTTTTCGGTATTAAGCATATCAATACACATATCCTTGTCAGTAATATTGAATCCTGGCATTCCGGATACCCTGGCCGATTCCTGCTGCGACATGGTCATACCGGTTTTCTGCTGTCCTGACTGTTGCTGGCCGGTGGCCTGCTGTCCGGACTGCTGCTGGTTAGTGCCGCCTTGACCGGTTACGGACGGAATCTGGCCGCTCAAAAGCTGATTGACCGTCTGCAGGTGCACCCTTTCCTGCTGGGCGATGTTTTTGAATAGTGTCCTTAATTCCGCGTCAGACGCGATGCTTGCATAACTGTCATATTTTATTATGCATTGTTCTTCATGGGACTTTTGATCCTGAAGGAGCAGCTGTTCTTTTGTCGACAGATTAACATTTGTAATCATGTTTATCACCTCCACAATAAGTATTTCTAATATTTCAAAAATTATCCGCCCAAATATTTTTATGTTGACATATAGGAAAAGAAATAATAAAATAGTTTCAATATTTTAATTAAAATATTTTAATTAAGAGACATGATAAGGTGGTGACTCCATGCTGGAAAAGGAGTTCGAGAGATTATATTATAAATTCCGGGAGAATTTCTGCAGGAATCTCTTTGAATGTGTCAAGGACGGGAGTATTAACCCATCCGATTTGTATTGCCTGGAGGTCATTTTTCTGTTAGGCAAGCCGAAAGTAAAGGAATTTGCGGAGAAAGTGAACATATCGCTGCCCAATGCGTCGTACCGCATCAATAACCTGATAGAAAAGGGCTATCTGCGGAAAGTCGCATCCAAACAGGACCGGCGTGAGTATCATCTTGAGGTTACGGACAAGTTCTTATGCAGCTACGGCCCAAATGCATCCTTTAATGTAAGGCTCATGAGCCGTATCCGCGAAAAATTCAGCAAGGAAGAGATTGGTGTGCTGGAAAGAATGATTCGGAAAATTGTTGACGAGATAATGGAATAAGAAAGGACATGATATGGGAATCAGAATTATAACGGACTCAACATCAGACATCGGCATAAGGGAGGCTGCCGGGTTAGGCATTACGGTTATTCCCTTGAAGGTTATCTTTGACGGAAAGGAATACAAGGACGGAATTGATATTACAATTGACGAATTTTATGAAAAACTGGCAGCAGCCGAATGCCTGCCGACCACTTCACAGCCTTCGCCGGATGATTTTTTGGAATATTTTATTGAAGGGAAGAAGGCAAATGACAGTATAATCGTGATAGTAATTGCGTCAAAGCTTAGCGGTACCTTCCAAAGCGCAATGATTGCCAGGGAAATGGCAGAATATGAAGATATTCATATTATTGACAGCAATACAACCACCTGTGCCCTCAGGATTTTGGTGGAGCAGGCTGTAAAGCTGAGGGATGAGGGAAAGGGAACGGAAGAAATCGTTGAGACCCTGATTGAACTCAGGGACAGGATTGTTCTTCTTGCCATGGTGGACACACTGGAATATCTTCATAAGGGGGGCCGCCTGTCAAAATCCTCTACAATATTGGGAACACTTTTAAAGTTCAAACCGATAATTACGGTGAAAGAAGGAGCCATAGGGGTATTGGGAAAGGAAAGAGGGCTCAACAAAGCCATAGGACGGGTGGTGGATGAAATCGGGGTATTTGGTGAAATAGACACTTCTTATCCCATCTTTCTTGGATATACCGCCCGGGATGAACAGAGCAGGCTGTTAAGGGACAAGCTGAATGAAAAATATGGATTAATGGATTTGCCAATGCATCCTGTGGGATGTGTGGTCGGTACCCATGCGGGTCCGGGGGCCTGCATGATAACCTATGTGAAAAAGCAGTAATATTAAAGGGGCGTCAGCCCCTTTATTTTATGCAGTGGTGTCTCCCGCTAATGTATTATATGCGGATCGCATAACATATAATGAAGCAAAGCCTTATATTCTGGTGAATATTATGATTATTCATGTTGCAGGGGAAGGGGAAACCATCAATTCAATTGCGCGGCTGTACGGCCTTTCGGCCGAGAGACTGGCCCTGGAGAACGGCATCGGTCCTGCTGTCAATCTTGCCGTTGGAGAGACCATAGTTATATTATTTCCGGAGATAGTTTACACCGTCCAAAACGGCGATACCCTGTCAGGCATAGCATCGGCTCACAATATTTCCATAATGGAACTTCTCAGAAACAACCCTTATCTGGTTGAAAGAAGGTATATATATCCGGGAGAAACGGTTGTAATCAAATACGAGGATGCCAAAATCGGACAAATATCCACAAACGGATATGTATATCCGTTTGTTAATTTAGAAACACTTAGAATGACCCTGCCTTTTTTGACATTCCTGTCAATATATGGTCATGCTTATACCTCCACGGGGGATATTATCGACATCAACGATTCGGAGATTATCCATATATCCAGAGAATATGGCGTGGCTCCCATTATGGTTCTTACAGGCTTTGCCACCGGCCCTATGGAAGAAATTGCACTGCTTCACGATTTGCTGATTAATCCGGAGTTGCAGGACAATTTAATTGCCAATTTGCTGAATATATTAGCCAGAAAAGAATATTATGGTGTCAGTTTTACGACACCGTATATATCACCTCCGGACCGACGCTTGTATATAGAATTCATAGGAAAGCTGTCGGCGCGGCTGAAGGCCGGAGGGTATAAGGTTTTCCTTACACTGACCCGAAGCTCCTTTGACCTGCTGACAAATGTGGACTATGAGAGCCTGCGGTATGATATCCTTGGAGTGCTGGTGGATAACGTAATAATAATAACCTACGAGTGGGGATTCGCCTATGCGCTGCCACCCACCATAGTGGCCTTCGATACACTGAATAATTTCACGGAATACGGCATCAGCCTGATTGACTCTAAAAAGCTTGAGATTGGGTTCTCAACCATCGGGTATATCTGGCGGCTTCCGTTTATAGAAGGTGTTGTAACGGGCCAATCGATCACATATAACTCGGCAGTCAGCCTGGCCAGGGAATACGATGCCGTAATCCGTTTTGATGATATAACCAGGGCGTCATACTTCCAGTACTTCTCGGATTATGAATATATTGTCAGGTTCAGGGATGCGAGAGGTATTAATGAAATACTGCATGTGGTCCCGGAATATGGGGTTGAAGGAGTATCCATATGGAATGTCATGTATTTTTTTAACCAGCTGTATTTTCTGTTGAATTCGCAGTTTGACATAAAAAAGGTTATACCGTTTGATTTGCCCCAATGAGGCAATACGGAGCAAATGCATAATTATCAAACAGTATTTCATATATTGAAACAAAGACTATAATGGGGATTGTAATGATTATTCATGTTGTCAAGCAGGGGGAAACGATAAGCTCCATTGCCGAACTATATGGAAAATCTGCTGAAAGACTGGCCTTGGAAAATGGGTTAATCGAAACCGACAGGCTGGCTGTCGGCGAAACCCTGGTTATTCTTTATCATGAGATAGAATATACGGTGGAAGAGGGAGACACCCTGGGCAATATAGCAAGAAAGTATAATGTAAGTATTATGGAGCTTCTGAGAAATAATCCCTATCTTTCAGACAGGCAGTATATTTACCCGGGCGAAGTCATTGTGATTAAATATATGGCGGAAAGGACAAGGAAGATCACGACCAACGGCTTTGCATACCCGTTCGTTAATATCGACACTCTTAGAAAAACCTTGCCGTTTCTTACATATCTCACTGTTTTCAGCTATTATTATACCGACCGGGGAGAAATAATAAATATAAACGATGCCGAGATAATTCAAATATCAAAATCCTATGGCGTTGCCCCAATTATGATGCTGTCCGGGTTTTCCATAAGCCAGGATGAAGAGGTGGAAGTTGTTCATAATTTATTGATCAATGAAGATGCCCAGTATCTGCTGATCAACAATTTAATAACTATCCTGCTGAACAAAGGATATTACGGAATAAATTTAAAACACCATATATAGCTCCCGCGGACCAGCCCCTGTTTACGGAATTTATAAACAAGCTGTCCACCCGCCTTCATGCGGCGGGTTATGTCGTTTTTATCAGCCTGACCATGACTGTTTTTGAGCTCTTGTCCAATATAAGGTACGAAGGACTGCCGAATGAGAGATCCAGTTTGACGATATAACAAAATCCTCTTATTTTATGTATACCTCCCAATATGAATATATAGTCCGGTTCAGGGATGCCAGGGGGATAAATGCTGTCCTGAGCCTTATTCCAGCCCATAACCTGGACGGACAGCCATATGGAATGTCATGTTCTTTTTTAACCAGATGTGGCTTCTCATTAATTCGCAGTTTGAAATAGACAAGGTTATCCCGTTAGGCATTGGGGAGGATGGTTGACTGTTACGGCTTTTATAAGGCGGAACACCTGCTCGGCAGCCGATACAAGGTTAGCCCGGGCGGTTTCGTATTTCATGGCTTCTTCAACGGTCATAGGAAGCCTTAGGATTCCAAAGAAGGCATCTATGCCTTCTTCATTGCATTTGCCCGCGTCCTCGGTTATTCCTCCTGCAAAGGCAATCACCCTTTTTCCATGCTTTTTGGCCAGCGCGGCAACGCCTGTCGGGGCTTTGCCCATGGCTGTCTGGAAGTCGAGCCTGCCTTCGCCTGTAATTACAAAATCAGCATCCTTTATATCCTCTTCAAGCTTAGTCTCTTTTAGTATGATTTCAATGCCGGATTCCAGCCTTGCATTCAGGAAAGTAAGAAATGCGTAGCCCATGCCGCCTGCCGCGCCGGTTCCGGGTATGCGGGCGGTATCCTTGCCGGTTATTTTTTTGACCGTGTCGGAGTATACCCTAAGGCCCCTGTCGAGCATTTTCACAATTTCGGGAGTCGCTCCCTTTTGGGGACCGTAGATATATGCCGCTCCGTTGAGGCCGTACAGGGGATTGTTAACGTCGCATGCCACCCTGAAGCTGCATTCATCAAGCTCAGGCATTACACCTTCCATGTCAAGACCTGCTATCCTTTCAAGATCCCTTCCTTCGGGCCCTACCGGAACCCCCTCGGAATCAAGAAACCTAAAGCCCAATGCCTGGAGCATGCCGATACCCCCGTCATTGGTGGAACTTCCTCCTATGCCTATGATGAAATCACGGCATCCTCTTTCTATAGCGTCCCTTATCATCTGTCCCACCCCATAGGTGGATGTGTAAAGGGGATTCAGCATTTTTCTTGGAATTAACTTGATGCCTGCTGCTTGTGCCATCTCCATTACAGCGGTCCGGCCGTCACGCAGTATCCCGTATGAGCATGCCACATTATCCCCCAGAGGTCCTGATACGTCTATTGTAATCCTTTTGCCGCCCATTCCCGACAGAAGGGCATCAACGGTGCCCTCACCGCCGTCTGCCAGAGGCTTAACAATAACCTCGGCATCACATACCTTTAGAATGCCTTCCTTAACGGCATTGCCGGCCTCCATTGAGGACAGGCTTCCCTTAAATGAATCTATGGCTATAACAACCTTCAAGAGCCATGCTCCCTTCTTATTTAGAATGTATCCCTTGTTATTCTCCATATTACACCTGTGTTTGGTAGGATTATATTTGGGTTTTCCGGAAGGCTGGTCCCCATATCCACCACATAGCTGCTGTTTGATACATACAGTCTGCCTTCAAAGAATTTTAAATAATTTGCACATCTGACACCCCATGCAACAAGCTCTATATCAGAGCCGTCAATATTTGCCCTGAGGATGCTTGCGGTGGCTTTAACCACTCCCTTGCGCATTTCGTTTCGTTCATTAGCTTCCCCGAATGGGGAAAAGGCACCCGTAGTTGAAGTTTCGCCGGTATTGGAGATAAGAATGTTTTTGGTGGTAAAATTCTGGCCTTTAAGTATGATAGGCATACCTGGCTTATCACAGAAAAATGAATAATCCGGGACCCATAGGTTGTCGGGCCCTACGACACCGGAGTTGGTGGCGCTTCCAACACCAAAGTACATCTTGCCGTCAGGACCGAAATCCACCCGGCAATTGCTGTAGTCACCATAACAGGGCAGGCCGGTAATTATATTCTTTCTTTCGCCGTCAAGGCTAACTGTTGTAATAGCAGTTTTATGGGATACATATATGTCCCCTCTCCTATAATTAATCCCCAGCAAAGGTACATTGAAGTGTTCGGCAATAACTTCGAAGCGACCGTTTCTTAATTCTGATATGCTGGGGTTCCCGTTGGTCAATCCGGAATTGGAAATAAACATATGGCCGTCTTCGGTAAAAAGGATACTGCTTGGAGCATCAAGGCCTTCGGCAAATACCTCTATGGAATACCCTCTTTCCAACGTAATATCCATAGGGTTGATATATCTTGAACCGTTGCCTGTTTCATAATATATCATTCTAACATCCCATTAAGCGTTTTATTACATTATATTCAGAAAGAATGCTGATAACTATCCGGGAAGTAAAACATGAAAGGTTATTATATCATCAATATATTCCGCCCATATTTTTCCCCCGTGGAGCTTTGTAATCCTTTCAGCTATAGCCAAGCTCATGCCGTTTCCGCCTGTTCGTACAGCTAATTATACCATTTTTGCGGGCTCAGTAGAATCCGCAATTCTTATTTCCGGACATAAAAAGAAAGAGCTGTTTCTCCGCTAATTAATTAGTCCTGAAACAGCCCCTTTTACAATCCGGATGCTCCCTGGATGTTAGGATTAATATTTTATTCCTCAAATTTAAACCACATGAAATCGAAATTGCTTCCCGGCAGGAAGACGAAGGAGATTTTGTTTTTGCCGGTTATCCTTTCAATTTCAAATGTCCGTTCGGCCATATCGTCAGAAGCCTCAAACACTACAAGCCCGCGGCTTTCGCCTTTTTCGTTCTCCGCAAGAATTACAATCGAGTTTTTGTCAATATTGGATTTACCAGAAATGGTAATTTTTGACGCTCCATTTTCGGTGAAATCCATATCATAGAACTCGATAGAAACGTTATTGCCCGCATGCACTGCGTTGTTCTCCATTACGGCGTAATCGTCCCCGTAAATCTTGTCACATTCGCAGGCATAGTTTTTCTCAAAGGCACGGTTTATCATATCAAAGCTGAAGCCCTTGAAGTGCAGCCTGTTAAAGAATACAAAGCTGATTGTTTTTATGCCCTTCAGCCGCCTTGGCAGGATATAGGTTTCCGGCTGGTATACGTTCCATATCGTTGGCTTCTGGTAAATAACCTCCGTAAGGAATACGCTGCCTTCTTCACCGGGGATGCCTTCCCATATCTGAATGGGATATGCCTCGCCGTTCAAAGTAAAGATAGGCATTGTAATCCTGTTCGATCCCACGGGGCCAAAATCGATGTCCTTAAATCCGACCACCGTTTGGGCGTCGTGCATGGGGCAAATGCCTTTATCATTTCCGTTTCCTACTTCTCCCTTGTTATAATCATATAACCCGGCAGAGATGAAATCATAAGGATTCTTGTATGCGGTGCCAATACCCGAAGCGGTGAACTCCAACTGGGATATCAGCTTGGTCTTATCGGTGCCGTTTTTGCTTGTACAGCGGAGGTAAAAGTCCCCGTCGGCAACGGCCGTAACCTTGGCCGTAAGGCCGTTGGTTTCAAGCCTTGCCGTATTAATCGGAATGCCTGCGACATTTACAATGCTCCATTCAACTTCCTTATAGGTTGTGTCCGCAGGATGAAGCACCGCCTTTACGGCAACGGTGTTTCTGTCTTTATTAAGCTTTGTATCGCCCTCAACTACAATTTCTATCTTACGGACAGGTATTTCATCCGGGGTACCCATTACAACCGGGTAATCCATATTGGCCGCGAGAGGCGCCACACCGGTCAGATCCGAGGAGTCGGGCAGTGATTCAAATTCAATGTATGCGGGCTCCATACCCTTTGAGGATACCTCGACAAAAACCTTTCCGGGCTCAAAGGTGGAGCCGATCAGTGCCATCAGCTTTCCGGAAAACAATCTGCGGGTTAAGCCTTTATACTGGTCATAATCCGTACTGTCGCCGTTGTCGAGGCCGACAAGGCTGCCGGAACCGGTTACTTTTACAAATACCCGGTTGTTGGCATTCTCCACCGGATTGCCGTCCTTGTCCTCCATGCTGATTTCAAGGAATATTATGTCCCGCCCGTTGCTCTTAAGGGTGTATTTATCGGGCTTTAACCTGATTCTTGCAGCATCACCGAAGGACCTTCTTATGTCGGTTGCTATCACATTGCCGTTTTCATCATACGCAACCGCTTTGATTTCACCGGGTTCATACGGTATCTTCCAATGGCCTAAAAGCTGGTTTCCGTTCTTATGGTCAATTTCAAACCGTCCCATGGATTTGCCGTTAAAGAACAGCTCAATCAGGGGGGCGTTGGAGCAGACTCTAACGTCAATGAGCTGACCCGGGTTAAAGTCCCAATACGGAAAGACGTGAACCATCGGATTCTTGCGGTAATCCGTCCATTCCGCCTGGTATATATAGAAGGTATCCTTCTTAAAGGTAGCCGTGTCAATTTGCCCGAAATAAGAGTTCTTGGTCTGGTAAGGAGTGGGTTCCCCAATATAGTCAAAGCCGGACCATATGAACTGGCCGAGAGAGAAAGGGACATCCCTGTCGGATATAATTACTTCCTCGGTGGAACGGGCTCCCCAGCTTGTGGAACAGTTGCCGAGAACGGAGCACTGTTCATCATCATCGGACATGATGGACTGCTCGTAGGGGAAATGGTAAATGCCCCTGCTCTGCACGGTGGAAGAGGTCTCACTGCCGTATATGACCCAGTCGGGATACTTTGCATGGTGTTTATTATAGTATTGCGCTGCATAGTTGTATCCGACAACCTTCAGCACGTCTGCGCATTTCTGGGTGTTATCCCACGGCATGAAATTCGAGCCGAAGGTAACGGGGGCATTTTTCTTGGGGTCATACTTTTCCACCAGTTCCTTAAGCATCTTTGTAATCTCCAGGCCCCGTTTTTCATCGGCGTGGGTATCGTATATCTCGTTTCCAATACTCCAAAGAATCAGGCACGGATGATTTCTGTCCCTCATAACCCAGCTTCTTACATCAGCCTCAACCCATTCATTAAAGAACCGGGCATAATCATAGGTTGTCTTGGGCCTTTCCCACATATCGAAGGCTTCGCAGTTGATAAGAAAGCCCATCTCATCGGCAAGGTCCATAAGTTCGGGAGCGGGCATGTTGTGGGCCGTGCGGATGGCATTTATGCCCATTTCCTTTAATATTTTCATTCTTCTGGCCATTGCCGCCCTGTTGAATGCGGCACCCAGGGCTCCCAGGTCGTGGTGCTCACAGACCCCGTATATTTTCATTTTTTCACCGTTGAATATCAGTCCGCGGTCAGGATCCATCTCGATAGTCCTGAACCCCACGTTATGGGGCAATATTTCGATGGGCTCACCGGATTCCTTCTCCAGCACGGTCTCAAGCTTGTAGAGATTCGGGCTGTCGGGGCTCCAGAGCAGAGGACTTTCAATATACATTACCTGGCTGTCCGTAATGGCGGACTTGCCCGTTCCATTTCCGCGAGGGCTTACCGTGCGGGAAACGGCCGCCGTCTCTTTCCCTTCATGATAAAGCCTGTGGGTAAGCCTTAAATCCTCTTTGATAACAAGGTCCGTATCTATCTCAACCCGCCATCCGTCCTGTGTTTTTCTCGTGGATATATAAACCCCGTCGGTCGTGATATGGTTTTCTTCCCTTGTCTTAAGCCAGACATTCCTATAGATTCCGGCGCCGGAATACCACCTGCTGTTTGGGCTTTGGTATACAACCTTTAGCAGGATTTCATTCGGTCCCTTCCTCAAGGCGTCCGTGATATCATGCTCAAAAGACGAATAGCCGTATTTCCAGGTTCCTATGTATTTCCCGTTGACATAGAGCCATGAATCCATGTAGACACCCTCAAAATACAGAAGAACGCGCTTCCCCTCCTCATTGTGCACATAATTCTTCCGGTACCATCCGATACTGTTTTCATATAAATTCAGCGTGTTAAAAATAAGCCAGTCATGGGGAACGGATACGGGTTCGAATTTCAAACCTTCACAGCTCTCCGCGCTTAAGTCCGATTTTGCAAATTCCCATCCGTCGTTGAATAATATCTTCCTGTTCATATGAATCACACCTTCTGATAGTATTTATGTTTTTTTAAAATTGGAGAAATCTTTGCATCGATTTTATCATAACAACCTAAAATTATCATCATATATATTATCACTTCTTTACCTATATTTTTAAACCTTTTAAGCCTTGGGCTGACCGTATGTGACATCGTCACTGAAATACATTGTCAGCCGTGCTATATTTCATTTATAAAATGATAACAAGGAGGAGATATTATGGCATCCATAAAAATAACAAAGAATAATTTCAAAGACGAGGTGCTTAATTCAAAGGAACCGGTTTTGCTGGATTTCTGGGCTTCCTGGTGCGGTCCCTGCAGAATGGTGGCCCCGATTATAGAAGAAATAGCCAATGAAGCCGATGGGGTAAAGGTGGGCAAGGTAAATGTGGATGAAGAGGGAGAGCTTGCTGCCATGTTCAATATCATGAGCATTCCTACCATAATGGTTTTCAAGGATGGAAAAATAACTTCCGCAGCAGTCGGTGTCCGCCCGAAAAGTGAATATCTCGGCATGCTTAAGGCCTGACCGGCATGCCGCATCCAGACGGTTGACTAATATATCAAGTTAAATTATACTTTAATTGATATGTTGTTAACCGTTTTTTTCCGGCTGTTTGCCAAAGAAAGGAGAGAAGGATTATGCAGAACGAGCTAAAATTTTTCAGGTGCAAGGAATGTGGAAATATCATAGTAAAAATTAATGATTCAGGAGTAAATGTGGTATGCTGCGGCAATGAGATGGAGGAGATGGTTGCCAATACCGTCGACGCGTCAAAAGAAAAGCACGTACCCAGCGTATCGATTGTCGGAAGCATAGTCCGTGTCGATGTAGGTGAAATCCCCCATCCAATGGAGGAAAAGCATTATATCATGTGGGTTTGCATCCATACAAAAAAGGGCTCCCAGATAAAATACTTAAAGCCGGGGGATGAGCCGAAAGCCACATTTGTCCTGGATGATGACGAAGTGATTGCGGCATATGAGTACTGCAACCTTCACGGCCTTTGGAAAAAGGATATTTAGTCCGGCAAATATACATCGCAGAATACATGCAATATTTTACATATTACATGTATTTTTGTTTTATCCAAATGGTGGATTTTAGTTAGGAATTAAAGTATAATGTGTAATAAGGGGGCTGTATAATTACGAAAGCGGGAGGTCAGGCATGGGCGTAAACAACGATTATTATAAGGAAACCTTGAAATTCTGGAGCAATCTTTCCGATGACCAAAAGGCATTGCTGGATCGTGCCATTGTAAAAAGGCATTTCCGAAGAGGAGAAAAGCTGCACGGCGGTTCGGAAAAATGCTCGGGGCTTTTTCTTATTGAAAGCGGCCAGGTTCGTGCCTATATCATCTCCGAAAACGGGAAGGAAATAACATTATATCGCCTGTTTGACAGGGATGTATGCATATTTTCCGCTTCCTGCATTATGAGAAACATCACATTCGATATCTTTATTGAGGCTGAAAAGGATACGGAGGCATATCTAATTCCCATCCATGTCTTTGACAAGCTCTTAAAGGAGTCCCTTGCCGTTCAGATTTTTGCAAATGAACTTATGGCGTCCAGATTTTCCGAGGTCATGTGGGTCATGGAACAGGTTGTATTCATGTCGCTGGACAAAAGGCTGGCCATTTTCCTGCTGGAACAGTCAAATATTGAAGGAACGGACAATATTGTAATTACCCACGAAAAAATTGCAAATCATCTGGGGACCGCCAGAGAGGTGGTAACCCGGATGCTGAAATATTTCCAGAATGAAGGAATGGTGTCATTGAACAGGGGTTCAATTGATATAACAAACCGAAATAAGCTGGAAAGGCTCACAATGTACGGATGATTAAGTCATAAAGGAGGCCATGCATATGCGTTTGACTTTTTTAGGAGCCACTCGTGAGGTTACGGGAAGCTGTTTTTTTCTTGAGGCTTGCGGAAAAAACATTCTTATAGACTGCGGCATGGAGCAGGGGAAGGATATGTTTGAGAACCAGGAGCTGCCCATATCGGCAGCTTATGTGGATGCGGTGCTGCTTACCCATGCGCATATAGACCATTCCGGAAAGCTCCCTCTGCTGTATAATCAGGGCTTCAGAGGCAGGATACACGCAACCGGCGCAACATGTGCCCTGTGTGATATAATGCTCCGTGACAGCGCCCATATCCAGATGGCAGAAGCAGAGTGGAGAAACAGAAAAGGAAAGCGTGCCGGCGGCAAGATATATGTTCCCCTTTATGATATGGAAGACGCAATGGGAACTGTCCGTTTGTTTGTCCCTCATGAATATAATGAAAAAACCAAGCTTTATGACGGCATAGAGGTACGATTTACGGATGTTGGCCATCTGCTCGGCTCGGCCAGTATCGAGGTATGGATTACTGAAAACGGAGAGACAAAAAAGATTGTATTCTCAGGAGACATTGGAAATGTGAACCAGCCTCTTATAAATGATCCGCAGTACATAAAAGATGCGGATTATGTGGTGATGGAGTCAACCTACGGTGACAGGTACCACGAAGCACCACCGGATTATATAAAAGAGCTTGCGGATATAATTCAGGAAACCTTCGACAGGGGCGGAAACCTGGTCATTCCGTCCTTTGCCATAGGAAGAACCCAGATGCTTCTTTATTATATAAGGAAGATCAAGGAAGAAGGGCTTGTTAAGGGACATGGCAATTTCAAGGTATATGTGGACAGCCCGCTGGCCGTTGAGGCTACGAACATCTATGAAAAGAATATATTCGGATACCTGGATAGGGAGACCATGGAGCTGATTAATGCGGGAATTAACCCGATTAAGTTCCCGGGGTTAAAAACCGCCATCACCTCCGATGAATCAAAAGCCATTAACTTCATCGATGAACCGAAGGTTATCATTTCCGCGGCGGGGATGTGCGACGCGGGCAGAATACGCCATCATCTTAAGCATAATCTTTGGCGGGAGGACAGCACAATTCTCTTTGTAGGGTATCAGGCGGAAGGCAGTCTGGGAAGAATAATACTGGACGGGGCGTCCGAGGTCAAGCTGTTTGGAGAAACCATCCATGTGAAAGCCCGGATATGCCAGCTGAAGGGCGTCAGCGGACATGCTGACAGGGAAGGGCTGCTTAAATGGCTGAGGGCGTTTAAGAAGAAGCCTGAAAGGGTGTTCGTGGTTCACGGCGACGACAGGGTTACCGAAATGTTTACCGAATATATAAGCAAGGAACTTGGGTATAATGCATATGCGCCTTACAGCGGGACGGTTGTGGACCTTTTGAGGAATGTAATTGTTGTTGAAGGAAAGCCGATTCCGGTTTCAAGGAAAGAGGAGAGGGCAACCACAGTATTCGATCGGCTGGTGGAGGCGGGCAAGAGACTTATGGCCGTCATTCAGCGCAACAAGGGGGGAGCAAACAAGGACCTTGCCAGGTTTACGGATCAGATCCATGCGCTGTGCGACAAATGGGACAGATAGAACGGAGGTTGCTTATGGGCTGCTTGGGAAATATTATTTGGTTCATATGCGGAGGATTCATAAGCGGATTAAGCTGGATTGCCGCCGGATGCCTGTGGTGTATTACGATTGTAGGGATACCGGTTGGTGTTCAATGCTTTAAATTCGCAAAGCTATGCTTCTTTCCCTTCGGGAAGGAAGTGGTTTATGGCGGAGGTCCGGGCTCACTGCTGTTAAATATAATCTGGCTGATTTTTACCGGGATTCCCCTGGCTGTCGAATCCGCCGCGATGGGATGCATTTTATGCATAACCATAATTGGAATACCGTTCGGTCTGCAGCATTTTAAGATTGCAAAACTGGCCCTGATGCCTTTTGGAGCCAGCGTTAATTAACGCCGGTTCCATTTGTATTTTTTTTGCATTTGGGTTATAATTTATAATATACAAAAAACCATTCTATCTACCGATAAAAAAAGATTCATAAAGATTTCTTTCGGCATCTTGACTACATACCGTGTATGCACCTGTATCATTCCGGTCTGATTAAGTACCCGCAAATAACAAAAAGCTGAAAAACCTAATGAGAATATCAAGCTATTCCAAGCGGAAGGGGGTATATAATGGAACAAAGGTCCATCAAGGTTTATGCGCCCGATAACAAGAAAATTTCACTGAAGGTGATACCGGGGCATTTTGCCACATCAAATTCTCACATCAACCTGTATATCGACCTTACAGCCGCAAAAACCCGTTTGAGCGATGCCATGGAAGCAGCGCGTGTTATGGCCAGGCAATATTTAAATAATGTAATAATTGATACGATTGTCTGCCTGGACAACTGTGAGGTTATAGGGGGCTTTCTGGCCAAGGAACTGACCGATGCGGGAATCATGTCACAGAACATGCACAAGACAATGTATATTGTTTCGCCGGAATTCAATACGAACGGTCAGATGATCTTCAGGGACTGCAACCAGGGAGCCATATTTAATAAGAATATCCTGCTGCTGGTTGCATCCGTGACAACCGGAGATACCATCAGGAGAAGCCTGGAATGCATAAGGTATTACGGAGGACGGGTAACCGGGATTAGTGCCATATTTTCCGCGGTGGAGGAGGTCGAGGGCATGAAGGTCAATTGTATTTTCAGAAAATCGGATCTGCCCGACTACCAAAGCTATAAAATTAATGAATGCCCTTTGTGCAATGTAGGTCAAAAGCTTGATGCAATTGTAAACGGATATGGTTACATGAGACTGTGATTTTTAAAGGAGAAAGGATATTTTTATACAAAATTTACGGTTCAAAAAAAGACATGATGTGAAAAAGGCATTGGTTAGCAAGGGTACTATCAATGCCTTTTTGCGTGCAAAAATGGATGCAATGTTAACTAAAAAATATTTATAAAAAATGAAATTAAAGGATGACTTTTTTGCAGTAGTGTGCTATAATTTATGCATAATCAACAAAAAATGCTTTGTTTAATGTGCATAAGCGTGCAATATTGATGCAATATGCACCCTTACTACAAAGAAAATTCTCCATATTATAGTAATTGAGCGTTGACGAGGTAGCCATGAATATAAAAAGATTACATATCACAATATGGATTTTACTGCTGGCATTAATTCTGACAGCATGCGGCACAAATAAAGATACCGATACCGACATAAATGACAATAAAGCAACAGGTGGAGACATATCACAGGAAGTCCCGGGCGATGAAGCCGGCGGCGAAGAAATCATAGAACCGGAAGTAATACCGGTATATCTTGAAGGTGAACAAAAGCTCGTATATGCCGTTGAAGCGGAGGATGGGTCGTTTACCGGCAATGTAGGAACTGACGACAGCGGTTCAGGATACACGGGAACAGGTTATGTCAAGGGCTTCGAAAAAGATAATGACACCATGACGGTGGTGATATCCGTCGAACAGGACGGAAAGTATGATTTAAGGTTTGTCACCGCCACAATGGGTGGATATAAAGAGAACTATGTATATGTGGACGGGGAAAACATGGGAGTGATTGTTACCGAGACCACGGATTTTTCGGATTCCGTTCTGGAGCATGTATACCTGTCCGCAGGAGAACATGAGGTTACGGTAAAAAAATACTGGGGATGGATTAAGATAGACAGATTAGAGGTATATACTGCAAAGCAAATAAATCCTGAGAAATATAACATAAAGCCGGTTCTTGCGAATAAGAATGCAACGGAGAACACAAAACGGCTTATGAGTTACCTGTGCGACATATATGACGAGTATTTCCTTTCCGGCCAGTATTGCGATTCGGGTCAATACGGCAAGGAATTTGTGGTAATCAAAAGAGCAACGGGAAAGACGCCGGCCATATTGGGGCTGGATTTCATGGAATATACGCCGTCCAGGGTTGAAAACGGAAGCAAGGGCAAACAGACCGAGCTTGCGATTAATTTCTGGAATAACGGCGGAATTGTCACGTTCTGTTGGCACTGGAACGCCCCGAGCAAATACCTTACCAAGGAGTGGTACAGGGGATTCTATACGGAAGCGACCAACATTAATCTGAAAAAAATCATGGACGGAGATGATCAGGAAGGCTATGACCTCCTGATGAGAGACATAGACGCGATTGCGCAGGAGTTGTTAAAGCTTCAGGAGGCGGATGTGCCGATATTGTGGAGGCCGCTTCATGAAGCCAGCGGCGGATGGTTCTGGTGGGGAGCGTCGGGACCGGAAGCGTATATAAAGCTTTATAAACTGTTATTCGAAAAGCTGACATATGAATATGGACTGAACAATCTCATCTGGGTATGGAACGGACAGGACAAGGATTGGTATCCGGGTGATGAATATGTGGATATCATCGGCGAGGATATCTACCCCGGTGAAAGGGTATACACATCTCAGATCGCCCGCTACCTGAAAGCCCTTGGCTATACGAGCTCGGCAAAGCTCACATACCTGACCGAAAATGGCTGCCTGTTCGACCCGGATCTTGCCATTAGGGACGGAGCGATGTGGGGAAGCTGGTGTACCTGGGGCGGAGAGTTTGTCGCGAAGGATATCGGGATATATACTCTCAGCGAGCAGTACACCGAGGAATATATGCTGAAAAAGGTATACTCACATGAGAAGGTATTATGCCTGGAGGATTTGCCGGATCTTACCGCGTATCCAATTGGTGAGTAACGGCAAATAAGACATATATGTTTAAGGGGGATTTGACATGCTTTTCAACCGGCATCTGAAGAAAATCGTTACATATATTCTTATAACAGTTTTAGCAGGAATATCTATACAGATAAATAAATCGGACGCATGGGCGGCTACCGATATCCCCGAAGAGGTTTTTGAGGAAACGGTAAGGGCTCATTCTGTTGACAGTTCAATTGTTCCGTATAATGAGTACATCCAGGCATTTGAGCAGGTATATCCTGATAAGGAAGTCGTTATATATGCCGCGGATTTCACAAGATATGAAGAGGACGGCATAACCGTAACTCCGCAGGTTTTCAGCGATTACGAGGGTATGGAAGGGGACTCCGTACTGACACAGGACAATGCCCTGATAGAATTTGACGTGGAGATTGAGGAAAGCGGCTTTTACTATCCCTGCCTTACATATTATCCTGTCGAAGGCAAAAGCTCCGATATTCAGAGAAGCTTCTTCGTGGACGGAAAGCTCCCTTATAATGAAATGGCGTTGATTGAGTTCTACCGGGTATGGAAGCTGGAAGCGGAAGAAAGATATATCGACGAAAACGGTGTCGAGGTAATAAGGTGGAGGAAGGATAACCAGGGAAACGACTTAAAGCCAAAGAGCGTTGAAGCGCCTCAATGGATATCGTCATACTGCTACGACAATGAAGGCTATATTACCAGTCCTTTGGCCATATATCTTGAAAAAGGAAAACACACTATCAGCATGCTTTCTTTAAGGGAACCCATGCTGCTTCACGACATTACACTGAAAAAAGCGGAACCTGTGCTTGATTATGCGGCAACCAAGGCGCAGTGGGACGCAGCGGGCCATGGAAATACTTCCGGACAGTTTGTAAGAATTGAAGCCGAGAACGCATCCCTTACATCATCACAGATGCTGTATCCAAGGCAGGACCAGTCATCACCTGCCGTTTACCCATCAAGTCCAAAAACACTTCTTAACAATACCATTGGAGACAACTCCTGGAGAAATGCCGGGCAGTGGATCCAATGGGATTTTGAGGTGCCCGAATCCGGATATTATCATATCTCATTACATGCAAAGCAAAGTTATCTCAGAGGCATAAATGTATCCAGAAAAATAACAATAGACGGCGTGGTTCCGTTCGATGAAATGTCCGACTACGAGTTTAAATACAACTCCCGCTGGAGAAATATCGTGCTTTCGGACAGCGAAGGCGATCCGTATTATTTCTATCTGGAAAAAGGCAAGCATACCATACGCATAGAAGCGGTACTTGGCGACTTCGGAAACATCGTCAGCGAGGTCCAGGAAGCGGTAACAAAGCTTAACTCCATTTACCGCAAGGTTATCCGCATAACCGGTGTTGCTCCCGATAAATACAGGGACTACCAGATTGAAAGCGTCCTGCCCAACATCGGGGCGGAGCTTACGTATGTAAGGGACCAGCTGGCGGCGGCGATAACCAGGCTCAGGGAGGTTGCGGGCAAGAACTCCGACAAAGAAACGGTGCTACGTACCATGCGCGACCAGCTTACCCAATTGATCAAGGACCCGGAGGATTTCGTCAAAGTCATAACCTCGTTCAGGATTAACGTGCGCGCGTGCGGCAACTGGATAACACAGGTTATTCAGCAGCCCCTGGCTATTGACAGGATTAACATATACTCGCCGGATGTCAAGGTTAAATATGAGAATACATCCTTCTGGTCGAGATTGGTATATGAAATAAAGAGACTTTTCTACTCGTTCATCATTGACTATAACATGATAGGAAATATTTCCGAGGACGATTCCGAGAATGTAACACTAACCCTTTGGATCGGAACGGGAAGAGACCAGGCCAATGTGATAAAATCACTGATTGACGATAATTTTACAAACACAACGGGCATAAACGTGAATGTTCAGCTTGTTGACATGAGCAGCCTGCTTCGCGCAACTCTGGCCGGTGAGGGACCGGATGTGGCCATTCAGGTTGGCCCAACCCAGACTGCGACCGCACAGGTGGCCGCCAACATGATAAGCCAGGCAAATGATACCCCGGTCAACTACGGCATACGTAATGCCGTGCTGGATCTGACGCAGTTTGATGATTTCCAGGAGGTTGCGGCGAGGTTTTCCGAAAGCGCCCTGGTTCCGTTCACTTACGACGGCGCGGTTTATGCGCTGCCGGATACCCAGACCTTCCTTATGATGTTCTACAGAATGGATATTCTCAAGGAAATAGGGCTTTCCATACCGAGAACATGGGATGAGGTCAAGGTTGCAATGACGGTGCTGTCAAAGAACCAGATGGATTTCGGCATGATGCCCGGTGAGCAGGTCTTTGCCATGCTGCTGTATCAAATGGGCGGATCATATTACAACGAGGACGGAACAAGATCCGCACTCGATTCCGATATTTCCATAAATGCTTTCAAGCAATACTGTGAATTCTACACGGATTACAAGATAGACAAGGAAACAAGCGTTGAGGAAAGATTCAGAACGGGCGAATGCCCCCTGGTAATTGCCGACTATACCTTCTATAACAACCTTCAGGTATCGGCACCCGACATCAAGGGACTCTGGGGATTCACTGTCGTCCCCGGCATCATGCAGGAGGACGGCACCATAAACCATACTACGGGAAGCATAGGTCTGGTGGACATGATTATGGCCGACACCAAGCATCCTGAAGAAAGCTGGGAGTTCCTGAAATGGTGGACATCCGAAGAAACCCAGACCATATACGGCAGGGAAATGGAAAGCCTTATGGGCTCCAGCGCGAGAATAGCCACCGCAAACCTGAAAGCATTGGGCAACCTGGCATGGCCTGTGGATGATTATAAAGAGCTTATGAAGCAATTTGAACAGGTTAAAGGTATTCCCCAGGTTCCGGGAGGATACTATTCATGGCGTAATGTTAACAATGCATTCTATACCGTAACGACCGAAACGGACACGGCCAATCCCAGGGAAGAGCTCATGGAAAAGGTTATTTACATAAATGCGGAAATCGAGCACAAGCTGAGAGAATTGGGCTTGGAAATTCAAGAGGAAGATAGGTAGGAGGATAAATATGGCTGCGAAGAGAAAAAATGTACCTGCAGATGCCGCTGAAATCGCAAGAATGCAGGGAACACTCAGATACCGGATACGGAAAAACAGAATATCTTATGTAATGCTGGCACCGTATTTCATCCTCTTCTTCCTGTTTACGGTATTGCCTGTCATAGCGTCGATATTTTTCAGCTTTACGGATTTTAATGTTCTTGAGCTTCCAAAATTCGTAGGTTGGAAGAATTACATAAAACTGCTCCTTGAAGATGACATATTTATTATATCGCTGAAAAACACGCTGCTGTTTGCGGTAATAACAGGACCCATAAGCTACCTGCTTTGCCTGCTGTTCGCGTGGATTATCAATGAGTTCAAGGGAAAACTTAGGGCATTCCTTACACTGATATTCTATGCCCCAAGCATAAGCGGAAACGCATATGTGGTATGGAACCTGATTCTTACGGGCGACCGTTACGGATATTTAAACGGATTGCTCCTCAAGTACGGAATTATTGATGAAGCCATCCTGTGGATGAAGACGGAGAAGTACATATTGCCGATACTTATGATCGTACAGCTGTGGTTAAGCCTTGGTACCGGATTCTTAGCCTTCATAGCAGGACTTCAGACCATAGATCATACGATGTATGAAGCTGCTGCAATTGACGGTGTAAGGAACCGTTGGCAGGAGCTGTGGTTTGTCACGCTGCCTGCAATGAAGCCGCAGTTGATGTTCGGTGCAGTCATGCAGATTACACAGTCATTTGCCGTTGCCGATATTTCCATCAACCTGGCAGGAAACCCGTCAGTTAATTATGCCGGTGCTACGGTAATTACCCACCTCCTGGATTACGGTTCCACCAGATTTGAGATGGGATATGCGTCTGCTATTGCAACCATTCTATTCCTGCTAATGGTGGGAACAAATAAACTGGTGCAGAAAATGCTTAGGAGGGTTGGTGAATAATGAGCAGGAGAAGGCAAAGAGTCATTGTAGACTACTCCAACCGAAAATGGGTTCCCTTCTGGATGAGAGCCAAGCAGACGAAGCTCAACCGTTCGAAGGCGGGAAACGGACTGTTATTTGGCCTGATGTTCATCTGTGGAATATTCATGGCGCTTCCGCTTGTCATGGTTGTCAACAACGCATTAAAGCCACTGGATGAATTGTTTCAGTATCCGCCCAAGGTTTTTGTTAGGAATCCAACCCTTGAGAACTTTTCGGACCTGTTTGTGCTTATGAGCGACACATGGGTGCCGTTTTCAAGATATATAATGAACACGGTAATCATAACAATGGGCGGCATGGTCGGGCATGTGCTGTGCGCATCCCTGGCGGCGTATCCGCTGGCGAAACATAAATTTCCGGGTAGAGATATTCTGTTCAACATGGTTATACTGTCAATGATGTTTTCCTGGACGGTAACACAGATACCCCAATATCTCATTATTTCGCTGATGGGAATTAACAATACATACCTGGCATTGATCCTCCCGGCATGGTCCTTCGGCATGGGACTGTACCTGATGAAGCAGTTCATGGAGCAGATTCCCGATTCATTGATTGATTCCGCCAAGATAGACGGAGCCGGCGAGTTCAGTATATTCTGGAGGATTGTGATGCCGAATGTTAAGCCCGCATGGCTGACGCTGGCCATATTCCAGTTCCAGTACATGTGGGGCAATACCGGCGGAACATTCCTGCGTGACGAAGAGCTCAAGCCCCTGCAGTTTGCCCTGCAGCAGATTGTACAGGGCGGAGCGGCAAGAGCCGGTGCAGGCGCGGCTGTCACATTTGTTATTGCCGCAGTGCCAATAACATTCTTCCTGATTGCTCAGAGCAATATTATGGAGACTATGACTACTTCCGGTATGAAGGAATGAGAGGTGTTATCCACATGAGAATGTCTAAAAGGTGTTCAAGGGCAATAATTATTATTCTGGCTGTTGTAGGCATGCTTGGCAACTGCGGTGTTGCCTTGGCGAACGATTTGCCTTATGACACCTATAACTATAACTTCTATGAATATATCGTTTATACCCCGGCGGCATATGTTCCCGCAGGCTCCATATCGGGCACCCGTCTTGTATATAACGGCGAGCCCCTGGGGGCTTTCAAAAACCCGCAGGACATATGCAAGACACCTGACGGCGAGGTAGTTATAGCCGACACCGGCAACAACAGGATAGTATTCCTCAGCAAGGACATGAAAACCGTTATCAAGGTCATAAGTGAATTTGAAAATAACGGTGAAGCTGACAAATTCTCATCACCTACCGGTGTTTGCGTATCAAAGAAAAACGAGCTGTACATTGCGGATACGTACAACAACAGGATTGTGGTTCTGGACAATAATGGCAGTCTTATAAAGATAATCAGGGATCCTCAATCGGAAATCCTGGAGGAAGGATATGTTTTCTCTCCCTTGAAGGTAACCGTTGACTACGCGGACAGGGTTTACTGCATAGCCCAGAATATGTTTGAGGGCATCATGGTATTTGAAGATAACGGCCAGTTTGTAGGCTTTATAGGAACCATTGAGGTTAAGATATCCCTTTGGGATAAATTCTGGAAAAGAATCGCCACCAAGGAAGAGAGGTCGAATCAAAAACTCTTTATTCCTACCGAGTTTACCGGCATTGATATAGATGACGACGGATTCGTATACGCTTCCAACATAGATGAGGATGGAACCCAAGCGGTACGAAGGCTCAATCCCAAGGGCGAGGATGTTATTAAAAAAGGCGCGAACAAGAATCTCGGAGGAGATCTGTGGACGAGCGGATATACAAGATATTCCGGGCCATCACAGATAACCGACGTTGTATATAGACAGAAAGGTATGTATTCACTCCTGGACAGAAGAAGGGGGAGAATATTTACCTATGACCATGAAGGCAATTTGCTGTATATATTCGGAGGATTGGGTACCCAGGCGGGAACATTCGTTACTCCTGTGGCAATTGAAAATATAGGCAATACAATTATCGTTCTAGATGCATACAGGGCGGAGATTCTCATATTCACGGAAACAATGTACGGAAGCCTAATCAATCAGGCGGTGGCGTTAAGATATGACGGGGATGAAACAAAGGCCGTGGAGCTATGGGAGAAGGTCCTTGAACTGGATGAGAATAACGAACTTGCATATGTAGGTATAGGAAAAGCATACCTTACCGCCGGGGATTATGTAAATGCCATGAAGTACTTGAAACGCGGAATGAGCAGCGAGTTCTATTCAATAGCATTCAGAAGATACAGAAACAAGGTGCTTAAGGAAAACATGAGCTATATCCTCACCGGCCTGATTGTGGCTGTGTTTGCCCTGGTAATCGGAGTGAGTATCTATCGCAGGAAGAAAGGAATAGTCAGGGAGGAGGGGCTGCTGAATGAGTAAGTATTTCTCCAAGGAAAAACTGAAGTATGTATTTTATACGATGTCCCACCCGGTGGACGGCTATTACTGGATCCGTCATATCGATAAGGGAAGCGTGCCGATAGCTGTTATTCTTGTAATGCTGTTTTCCTTCAGTTTTACTCTCAACCGTCTTAAAGCCAGCTTTGTTGTCAACGAGTTGGATCCCCGTACGGTTGACAGCCTTACCGAGTTGGGAGGTGTGCTCCTGCTTTATATCCTGCTCTGTATAAGCAATTGGTCGGTTACATGTCTTATGCAGGGAGAAGGAAGGCTTAAGGACATTGCCATAGCAATAGGCTATGCGATGCTACCGCTGATCATATCCTTTAATCTTGCGACATTGGTCAGCCAGTTCATTGCCGATGGCGAGGAGGCTTTCTACTACCTGATATTAGGGGTGGGAATAGCATACGGGTTTATTATGATGCTTATAGGCATCATGCAGGTACATAACTATACCTTGGCTAAAACACTTATAACCCTGTTTCTTACGCTGTTAGCGGCATTTATTATAATATTCATAGGTCTGCTGATTGTGGACCTTGTAACCAAGGTTTACAACTTCTTTGAGAGTTTATACATAGAGATTGTATTCAGAATGTAAGCAACGTATCTCAAGAAAATGCTGAGTGGAGAATGATGTTAGCATGAAAAAGTCGGTGGAAATAAAGTATAAGAAAAGAAAAAAGCTGATAGGCAAGTTCGGCTGGTGCGCGCTTGGCCTGATTGCCATAGTGGTTGTTGTCTGGCTGCTTTATTACTATATCCGCTTTTATTCATACAATGAGTATAAACAATATCTTCGTGAGAACGATTATGAGGAGGGCGCCGAGTATGCCCCCATCCCGGAAGACGAACCTTCTGTTCCGGGCTTTGAGCTTGTGGCGGAAAATGACAAGCTTAAGCTTTATACGGATACCAAGACCGCCACGGTAGCCATTTATGACAAGAGAAACAACAAGGTTGTCTATACAAACCCCATTGATGCGGATAATGATGAAAAAGCCAATGAAATGAATAAGAATTACCTGAAATCACAGTTCATATTGGACTATTTCAATAAGAACAGGGCGGCGGGCATATATGACTCCTACAGCATGTCGGTGGTCAGAGGCCAAATCAAGGTTGAAAGCATTAAGAACGGAATACGTTATATATATGACGTAGGTGACCATCAGACATCCACCACGGGCATTGTTCCCATCTATTTTTCACCCGAGAAGATGGATGAAGTAATGTCGAAGCTTCCGGAAGATGATGCGACAGCTCTGCGGCGTTATTACATAAACAGTACTGATTTTCCGGGACTTCTGGAATTAAACGGTGTTGCCAGGAAGAACAAGAAATCAATTCAGAAGATAGAAGGTTTTCTTGAGAGCATCGGGTTTACTGAAGAAGATTATAACGAACAGATGGCACTGGCGGGAGTTGAACCTGCAGAAGCGCTTTACTTCATAATACCGCTTGAGTACAGGCTTGAAGATGACGGTGTTCTTGTATCCATTCCTACAAGCAGGATAGAAGAATACGGCGAAGCAAAGATATACAGGATTCAGCTGCTCAGGTACATGGGAGCGGGCGGCATCAATGAAAAGGGATACATGGTCGTTCCCAACGGTTCGGGATCCATAATCAACTTTAACAACGGAAAGACTAACGCAAACGATTATTCCCAGTATATTTACGGCATGGATCCCCTGGCCGATGCGCTAACCCAGACCGAATATACTGAAAAAGCCAGGCTGGCGCTGTTTGGAATATGCAGGGAGGATTCGTCAATCCTTGCAACGATTGAGGATGGAGCCACACTGGCATCCATATCGGCGGGCATCAGCGGAAAATTTAATTCTTATAACTATGTTTATCCGTCCTTCATGCTGAGACTGTATGACATACTGTCCATATTCGGCAGCACGGGAAGCGCGGCAGACCTGCCAATTGTTGTAAAAGACTTGTATGACTGCAACCTTACGGTCAGGTATACCCTGCTTACCGATGAATATCCGGGCTTCAGCGGATTAGCCAACTACTACAGGCAGCGTTTGATTAATGAAGGGGTGCTTGCATATAAGAACGGAAACGGAGACATACCGTTCTATTACGATATAATCGGAGGAGTCAAGGAAACGGCATTCTTCCTTGGTACACAGTACCTTACCGTAAATCCTGTAACAACATTTAAGGAAGCCGGTGAGATATTTGACGATTTGTATTCGGAGGGAATTACAAATCAGGTAATAAACTTCCAGGGATGGTTTAACGGAGGGTATTATCACGATGTTACAAGCAAAATAAAGGTTATTAGAAAGCTGGGTGGAAAATCGGGGCTGGAAGAGCTCAGCAGCAAGGTGGAGGAAAAGGGAGGTTCCTTCTACGCCGATACGGCACTTCAGCGTGTATCATATATCAGCAAGCGATACAGCGCCTACAATGAAACCTCAAGGTATTACGGGGCAGGCTATTACGCATGGTTTGCCAATGTAAACCCGACCACGTTTCTTAAGCTGTCAACCCTTGGCTACCGTGAAACAGGTTATTACCTGGTATCGCCAAAGTTCCTGCCCAGGTATGTAAACGGACTGGTTAAAGGCTTAAATAAACTGGATATAGCAGGTATATCCCTGCGCGACCTTGGCGATGTCCTTCATTCCGATCAGAGGAGAACAAACATCATTAACAGGGAGGAAGCGCTGGATGTCGTGCTTGGACAGTTCGACAAGATTGCAGGCACCGGGAAGGATATCCTGATAAACGGCGGCAATGATTACAGCTTTAAATATACATCAAATATAATAAATGCCCCGATATCGGATAATGACTTTTTCATAATTGATGAAAGCATACCGTTGTACCAGATGATTATACACGGATGCATCGATTATGCAGGCGGAATTATCAACTACTATGATGATATGGAGCGTACGGACCTGGTACTGCAGCTGATTGAATACGGAGCATCACCCCATTACCAGTTTACGGCAGATACCGCCAATGAAATGAAATATACGGGTCTTAATAAATACTATTCAACCAAATACGACATATGGAAGAATGAAGCGGTGGAGATTTACAAGACGGTTAATAATGCCCTTAAGAGAGTATCCGGTGAGCCGATGGTTAATTATGAGGTACTGCAGGAAGGAGTCAAAAAGATAACCTACGGCAACGGTGTTAGTATATACATTAACTATTTATCAGAGGATGTGTATGCGGACGGTATAAATATTCCGGCCAAGAGCTATGAAATCAGATAAGGAGAATAAAAATGAAAAAAAGACTTACTCTTTCACAGAAAAGAATGATTAATGGCTACCTATTCATCCTTCCTTGGTTGATTGGTTTTATATTCTTTTATATCAGGAGCATATTGCTGACCACCCAGTTCTCATTTTCACGACTTTCGGTGGAAACGGTGGGAGGCTACACCCTGGACCATGTAGGTCTGCAAAATTACGTGTATGCTTTCCGTGAGCACGGTACCTTCAAGCAGATACTGACATCCTCGATTTTCAACATGGTGCTGGACGTTCCGCTTATCATATTTTTCAGCCTGTTCATGGCCATCCTGCTGAACAGGGAGTTCAAGGGCAGAACCCTTGTCCGTGCAATTTTCTTCCTGCCGGTTATTATGAACAGCAGCGCGATTGCAACCGCCCTGCGGTTAAGTGAGCAGTTTGTGGCGGGAGGAATTTCGGCGGGCAGCAGCCAGATGTCGACGGAAACAGTATCGTCCACAGTCAATGTATCCTATTATATTGACCTGTTTGGTCAGCTGGCGCTGCCGAACAGGGTACTGGATTACATAGTAGCCGCCGTAAGCCGCATAAACAGCATCATTACGGCATCAGGAGTGCAGATTGTAATATTCCTTGCGGCGCTCCAGTCCATACCAAGCTCGATGTACGAGGTTGCCAAAATCGAAGGTGCCACAGCTTATGAGACCTTCTGGAAGGTTACATTCCCCATGGTAATGCCTCACATAATAACAAACGTCGTATATACGGTAATTGATAAATTTGCCGAAAGCGATGTGGTGACCCTGGCATATAATACGGCATTTACGGATTTTAATTATGGACTCAGTTCGGTATTCAGCCTTGTAAGTACGGCGGTAACCTGCCTGATATTGATCCTGGCGGTCGGATTCCTGCAAAAACGGACGTTCTATTACAATTAACATCGTTTTATATACTTAATCGCAAGAAAGGAAACAGGTATTAAGATGGATACTGGTAAAAGCGTAGGTATTAAAAACAGAATAAGGACAATAACCGAGAATCCGAAAATTGTGAACAGCACCAGGGGAATGAAGGCCGATTTTAAAAAGCTGCTAATCAAGGTTTTCAGCTTCGTTGTAATAGTAGGAATCTGCTATGTTATACTGTCGCCTATTATCGGCATGATAGTCAGCTCGTTCATGTCCGATTCGGACAGGTATAATCCGATGGTATACATGATTCCAACCAGTCCGACACTGGAAAAGTATAAGATATCATGGGCGAGAATGAATTATCTGCCTACCATGGGAAGAAACCTTCTCTATTCAATCACCCTGATGCTGATACAGATTTTCATTTGTTCAATGGTCGGCTACGGATTTGCAAGATTCCGATTCCCGTTAAGGAGACTGCTGTTTGCCTGTGTGGTTGTTATGATAGTTATTCCCGACCACACCATCATGCTTCCGCTTTACATGACATTCAAGAATTTTGATCCCTTGGGGCTGGTATCCTTGTTTGCGGGAAAACCCTTGGTCCTTATGGGGACCCCGATACCAATGTATATTATGACCATATTCGGGTGCGGTGTCCGTTCAGGACTGTACATATACATTTTTAACCAGTTTTTCAGAAACCTGCCAAAGGAGATCGAAGAGGCAGCTTTGGTTGACGGAGCGGGCATATGGTATACATATTTCAGGATAATGCTTGTAAATGCCATACCTGCCGTTGTAACCGTCGCAGTTTTTTCGATGGTATGGCAGTACAATGACACGTTTTACGCAAAGTTATTTCTGATCAGCGAAAATATAGTAATCAGCAAGAAGATAACCACACTGCAGTCGGTAATAGCCAACGTTGATAAGATCCTGGACACGTCCATACAGGAGTTGTATTTAAGTGCCGGCGTAGTGCTGATTATGCTGCCGATTATTATCATCTATGTCGCTCTTCAGAAATACTTCATAGAGGGTGTGGAGCGCAGCGGTATTGTCGGATAGTATGATAATTCGCTTCAGCCCAAAACATAAAAACTTTATATAAAATAAAGAAGGAGGAGTAAAAATTGAAGGCAAAAAAACTGATTGCGCTTTTACTCTGCGCACTACTGGTTCTGTCCTTGGTAGGATGTAAAAAAGACGATACCAAGACAGACACTCTTGTGGATGGAATCGAGGATACATCCGGACAGGAGGATCAGAAAGAAGACACAAAGAGTGACGACCAGGCTCAGAAAGAAGACGGCAAAAAAGATGAACCTGCAGTAGAAGTCCAGGAAGCCAGCATCGACTTCGAAGACGGTTTATATGGCTTTGTTGCCATCTATACCGCTCCGCCGAATGCAGACGCATCCGAGCTGTCCATTGCTGACTTCAACGGAAGCAAGGCTTTGAAGGTTACCAATATGAACGGTAAGTACCCTTATGTTGCTATCGACATTGCAAGCCTTGCGGGGGACAAGATTACCGAAATCAAGACCATTACCATGGATGTAGGTGTTGAGCATCCTGACGGAAAATTCCATGCCATATCGGGAAAGATTTATGCTTACAGCGGTGAAAAGAGAAAAGAATCAAACGATCCCTTCTCTGTATATGTCGCTACAAGGAACCCGAACACGGCAAAGGCCGTACTTGACGAAGGTGAAGAATTTGTAGTCGGATATCAGAACATGATTATAGTAGCTCTTGATACCGATACCGGAGCACAGGCAGGTGTAGGCAGTGCAAACCTGTATATCGACAATATCCGCCTGTTGGACGCAGCCGGCAATGTTATAAAGGTTGACACCAGCGTGGCATTTGCGGAGCCTCCGGGATTCTCCGAGGTTGACAGAACCAACCTGATTCCGGTTAAGAATGAAGTAGAGATATGGTCAAATGACAGCGGCGCTGCCTGGGCACAGGGAACCGGATGCCTGACAGTTGCACAGGGCGGAACATTTGATCCGGCTCTTATAACCGAGGATTCCGTAATAACCATTTACTATCAGTCCGAAGGCGATATGTGGCTGGTACTGCAATCCTGGGTAGACGGAGCACCGTTCGGATGGCAGAGAGTTGCCGACCAGGGAGCTTCCATAAAGAATCCTAGCGGTACAATCGCTCAGATTACATACGATCAGCTGGTACAGTACTGCAACACAACGGATTTTGTAACTTATCTCAGCATGATTCAATGCGAAAGCGATAAGGACTGGAGCGTATCCAGCGTAACAATCGGACAGAGATCCGGTATTGTTAGTCTTAAGAATGAAGTAGTTATCTGGACCGATGACAAGGGCGATGCCTGGGCACAGGGAACCGGCTGCCTGACTTTGAAACAGGGCGGAACATTTGATCCTGCTTTAATCCAGCCCGGCTGTGTAATAAATATTGAGTATAAGTCAGAGGGCAATATGTGGCTGGTACTTCAGTCAGGGGATCCGGGTGCTCCATTCGGATGGCAGAGAGTTGCCGATGGAGGAGCTTCATATACCGACGGTTCGGTATGCCAGATAACCTATGACCAGCTCGTTGAATACTGCAAGACTGACGATTTCGTTACTTACTTGGATATGATCCAGTGCGAAAGCGATCAGCCTTGGGAAGTTTACAAGGTTTCCATTGGTTATCCTTCAGGATTGGTACCTGTAGCAAAGGAAACTGTTATAACTGAGTTTGAAGGCGACAGTGACGCTGCATGGGCACAGGGCAAGGGCGTTCAGACCCTAGCTTATGGCGGAACCTTTGATCCCGCTTTGATACAGCCCGGCTGCATCTTTTCAATTGACTACAAGTCCGACGGAAATATGTGGGTAGTAATGCAGTCCGGGGCAGAAGGCGCACCTTACGGCTGGCAGAGAGTGGCCGATAACGGAGTTGCAGCAAGCAACGGCAAACGTGTACAAATAACCTATGATCAGCTTGTACAGTACTGCGGTACCGAGGACTTTGTCGGAACCTTAAGCCAGCTGCAATGTGAAAGTGACCAGCCTTGGGAGGTTTACAGGTTCTCGATTGGTTATCCCGTTGAATAACTCTAGGTAACCATTTAGGATGATGCGTATAATTATGCCCAAAAATAAAGGAGGTAAAAATTAATGAAATTTTTAAAGAAATTTCTGGCACTTCTGCTTGTGTGCTCGCTTGTTATAGCAGCAGTTGCTTGTAACAAGTCGGATTCCGGTGAAAAAGATACATCCGGTAAGGAAGTTACAGATAATAAGAATGATACTGAAAAACAGGATGGCAAGCAGGATGATGGGAAAAAGGACGAAAACGGTTCATCAAGAAGTGGTGAAAAGAGAATCATAAATATTGGTACATGGTGGGTACAATACTACGACAGTTCACATACTTCTCTTGAAGATGACCCGTCCTATTCGGGTACTCTTGCAGCACAGCTGAAGTTTGATAATGTAAAGAAGATTGAAGACAGATATAATGTTGAGTTTTATTGGCAGAACCTGACATATCAAGGCACATTGGAATCCTTGAATGTATCTGTTATGGCAGGAAAGCCTGACTGTGACATCTATCTGGTAGAGCTTAGCTTTGGTATTCCTGCAGCATTGAACGGTCTTGCAACAGATATGAAGACCGTCCTTCCTCCGGATCATGACCTGTTCACAGATCAGGTTATAGCAAGGTATCTTGACCTGGGCGATGGCAAGGCTAATCTCCTTAAGAGAGCAGAAGCTGCAAGTGTAGTTGAGGCAACATATCCTCTTGCTTTCAACCTCCAGCTGCTTCAGAAATACAATCTTGAGGATCCTCGCGAGCTCTATAAGAGGGGCGAATGGACCTGGGATAAGTTTATTGAGTACTGCCAGACTCTGACGGATGATACCGACGGAGACGGTAAGCCTGATGTATACGGATACTGTGGTTACATAAACGAGACATTTGAACAGTTGCTTCTGAGCAACGGAGCAAGCGTTGCCGCCACAACAACCGAAGAGCTTACCAGCGCAGCTACCGGTGAGGTTCTTCAGATGGTCTATGATATGTACAATGTTTACAAGGTATGCTATCCTTACGACTTTGAATCCGGCTCTCCTAGTGATACCATGAGATTCAAATACAGGGATGGAAACATTGGCTTCTGGCCTTGCGCAGCATGGATTCTTGGTTCAAACGCTGACTATGACTACACCGGTGAAAATGGTGTTACCCTTGAGTTTGATACCGTATTCGTACAATGGCCTGTTGGCCCTTCAGGAAACCAGGAAACCAACGGCGGCAAGGTATCGGCCGGTGAGTACTACATTATTCCTGCAGGCGTAGAGGATCCTGAGCTGGTATTCAACGTACTGTATGATATGTGGAACTGGTTTGACGGAGATACATCAATCCGTGACGACGAAGAGGCCCTGCACTGGTGGTATGCCGTTACAGCCAAGGACGAAGACCTCCAGGTTAACAATTTCAATGTTATGTTTGATGTAGGAAGCAGGGAAGTATTTGAGCTTTGGAATAATCTTAGCATCACTTATGACTTTGACAGCCTGATCAAGGGTGAAATGACACCTGCACAGTTCCAGGAGACCCATAAGAATCAGGTACAGGATGCTCTGAATGCATATTTCAAATAATCCGCATTCATAGCTCCGTAAAGTGCATAAATACTTGAGACTGAGCTTACATGACTTAACTTACACTCAAGGAGGAATATATGAGTAATCTTAAAATGATAGCACCACCTGTACCTAATGTGCCATGGCAGGAAAGACCGGAAGGTATAAAGAATGCTCCCGTATGGAGATATACCGAGAATCCCATTATCGGCAGAAATCCGATAAAAGGTGTTGCGAGAATCTTCAACAGTGCTGTTATGCCTTACGGAGATGGCTTTATCGGAGTCTTCAGAGGGGAGCAGACAGATGGTGTTCCTCACATATACCTTGGCAGAAGCAAGGACGGCATCCGCTGGGAGTTTGACGAAGAAAGGATACCCTTCGTCGACGAGGAAGGCAATCCTGCAATGCCGGTATATGCCTACGATCCCAGGCTTGTAAAGGTGGAAGACACCTATTACATAATCTGGTGTCAGGACTTCTACGGAGCATCGATTGGACTTGCCAAAACAACCGATTTTAAGACATTTACAAGAATTGAAAGCCCGTTCATTCCGTTCAACAGGAATGCGGTTCTGTTCCCGAGAAAAATAAACGGCAAATACATGATGCTCAGCAGGCCTTCGGACAGCGGGCACACACCTTTTGGAGACATCTTCATCAGTGAGAGCCCGGATATGATTTACTGGGGAAGACACAGGCATGTTATGAGCCGTGGAAGCAACTGGTGGGAGAGTCTTAAGATTGGTGCGGGGGCAGCTCCTATAGAAACCAATATCGGTTGGCTGCTTTTCTATCATGGTGTATGCCAAACCTGTAACGGCTATGTATATTCAATCGGTGGCGCAATACTTGATCTTGAACAGCCGTCGATTGTCAAGTACCGCTGCAAGAACATTCTTCTTACACCGGAAGAATGGTACGAAGAACGGGGCTTTGTGCCTAACGTATGCTTCCCTTGCGCTACGATACATGACCCGGATACAGGCAGAATAGCCATCTATTACGGTGCGGCTGACAGCTATGTCGGCCTGGCATTTACCCAGTTCGA
>JAAYHD010000054.1 GCA_012735495.1 Clostridiales bacterium
TATTATTATGTTGACTCATTTCGGTTCCTCCAATGTTTTTTGTATGGTCACTTAAAACATTATCAGAAATTCCGAAGTGAGTCACTCTTTTTTATTATGTTTGGGCAATTAATTTTACAACTTACCAAAATTAATAGATCCTGGGAATTGGCTTTATTCGCATTTGACAAGGCATTTTTCCGTGTCAACATCAACAAGGATTATGTCGACACCGATTTGCTTGATATGGCAGCTGCTGATGACATATTCATGGTCCCTTCCGATAATTCCAAAAATCTTGCATGGGCCGGGCACAATAATGTGGCTGATGCACCCTGTGCAGATATCGAATTCAATATCGCACACATAGCCAAGCCTGCGGCAGTCCCTGCAGTTAATGACCTCTTTCTCGCGCAGTTCGCATAAACGCATACATACCTCCATTCGGTGAATAACCACTGGCATATGATTCATATACCATTATATGCACAAATCGGGATTTAGTCCGGGTAAAAATGTATTGCATTTATTTACAAATTTGTATATACTATCCATAGCAGACGATTCCTTCATTGTGGGAGAGACAATGAAAGGAGCTTATTTTATGTTCAGCAGGGCATACAGTGCGGTAATCCACGGGATTGACGGCCTGATAGTCAGCGTGGAGGCGGATGTCAGCGACGGGCTTCCCCTGTTTGAAATGGTCGGGCTTCTTAATTCCGAGGTAAAGGAAGCCAGGGAACGGGTCCGTATCGCCCTTAAGAATTCCGGATACATGTTTCCCCCCAAACGGATTACCGTAAATCTTTCTCCGGCAGACATAAGAAAAGAAGGAACGGCCTTCGACCTGCCGGTCGCTGTCGCAATTCTAACGGCATTCGGCCATGTTCTTGAGGATAATCTCAAAGATACCCTGATAATCGGCGAACTGAGCCTAAACGGCACAATCAAAAAGGTTAACGGCGTCCTGCCCCTTGTGTATGCCGCAAGGCAGCGGGGATTCTTGCGCTGCGTCGTCCCGAAGGAAAATGCCGACGAGGGGGCGGTGGTAAGCGGAATCAAGGTTTATGGCGCAGGCACGCTGAAGGAAGCCGTGCAAATGCTGAATGGCTTTGACGATTATAAGCCCAACAGCGTGGATATCGGCATGCTTTTCCAAGGCGGGCATTCAGAGGACGGTTTATCCGATGAAAACGTGGACTTTTCGGATGTTGCGGGGCAGGCAGCGGTTAAACGGGCCATAGAGATAGCCGTGTCGGGCATGCACAATATTCTTATGATTGGTCCGCCCGGCTCGGGAAAGACCATGCTGGCAAAACGGATTCCGACCATCATGCCGGAGCTTTCTTTTGATGAAAGCATGGAAATATCGAAGATATACAGCATAGCCGGGCTGCTTGGAAACAGGGCGCTGATAACAGGAAGGCCGTTTCGTTCGCCCCACCACAGCATCACCTCCACAGCCCTGGTGGGCGGCGGAGTGACACCCAAGCCCGGGGAAATCAGCCTGGCGCATCTTGGAGTGCTTTTCCTGGACGAGCTTCCTGAATTTAACAAGAATACACTGGAGGTTTTGAGGCAGCCACTGGAGGAGAAAGCCGTAACCATTTCAAGGCTTAACGCCACGTACCGTTACCCTGCAGGCTTTATGATGGTCGCATCCATGAATCCCTGCTCCTGCGGGTACTATCCCGACCGCAACAGGTGCAATTGCTCCCTTAACATGATCAAACGCTACCTTGGAAAGATATCGAAGCCTTTGCTGGACAGGTTCGATATATGCATAGAAGCGCCGCAGATTGACTATAAGGAGCTTCAGATTAAAAAGATGGAAGAAACCTCGGCCGATATAAGGAAACGTGTGCAGGCGGCAAGACGGATACAGATGGATCGTTACGCCGGCCAGGGGATATGGTTCAACAGCCAGCTTACGCCCAAGAGCATACATAAATACTGCAGGCTGGATGCCAGGGAAAAGAACCTTCTTGAACAGGCCTTTGAGAAGATGAAGCTTTCCGCCAGGGCTTATCACCGGATCATCAAGGTGGCCCGTACCATAGCCGACCTGGATTCAAGCGAAAGGATTACGGTCAGGCATATAAGCGAGGCCATCTGTTACAGGAGCATCGATGGCAAGTACTGGGGCGGTGAGGGGTTATAAAATGAATACGGATGGCATGCAGGAGTTATATAAATACTGGGCCGGTACCATACCGGGCCTTAAGGCCGACAAGATAACGGCAATGATTGATCGCTTCGGCGGCATTGAGGACGCGTTTTACGCTTCGGAGAAAGCACTGGAAGACATGGCTAAAAAATGCGGAGAAGAAGGTATAAGATTTACCGAAAGGGAACTTAAGGCCATAATACAAGGCAGGAATTTTGACGCGATAAAGAGGAACCTGGAATATCTTAAGGAACATGGAATAAAATATGTAACAATGCTTGATGATTCATACCCGTACAAGCTGAGAAACATTTACGACCCGCCGTTTTTGCTTTACTTTAAGGGAATGATGTTTCCTTCGGACAAAAAAGCCATATCCATAGTGGGGGCAAGGAACTGCTCCGTATATGGCATGGAAACCGCCAGGTACCTGGCCGGCGCGCTGGCAAGGGAGGGCATTATAATTATAAGCGGGTTGGCAAGGGGAATCGACTCCCATGCCCATATAGGAGCCCTGTCCGCCGATGGCACAACCTACGGGATTATGGGATGCGGCATTGACATATGCTATCCGCCGGAGAATATCAATCTATATATGGATATGCAGCAAAACGGCGGCATAATATCCGAATACGGCCCGGGCATAAATCCCCTTCCGTATCATTTTCCCATGCGAAACAGGATTATAAGCGGCTTGAGCGACGGCATTGCCGTCATAGAAGCAAAGGAAAAGAGCGGGTCCCTCATTACCGTGGACCTGGGACTGGAACAGGGCAGGAACATATATGCCGTTCCGGGAAGAATTACGGATAAGCTGAGCGCAGGATGCAACAACCTAATCAAGATGGGAGCAAAGATGGTCACCTCACCGCAGGACATACTGGAGGATCTTGTTGATTACGCTAAGGTTTTACGGACGGATTCCGAATCCGGGCAAATTAAGCTTGCCGGGCTGCTTGACAGCCGGGAACAGGCCGTATATGATGCTATAGGCCTTACGCCGGTGCACGTGGAAGAGCTGGCCCTGCTTACCGGGTTTGAGCTTGGAGAGCTTATGGAACACCTGATTTCCCTGGAGCTTAAGGACCTCATTTGCCAGCCGGTGAATAGCCGTTACACGAGAAAACTTTGACAGGTGGGAAATAATAGTGTAAATATTTACTTGAAACACTGAAAAAAATAGTGTATGCTATTTAATGCTTTAGCGCTGACTGGAAGAAGTGCGCAAATAAAGGAGTCTGATTATGGCTAAATATCTGGTAATTGTGGAATCACCCGCAAAAGCAAAGACAATAAAAAAATTCCTGGGAAGCAATTATGAGGTGCTGGCATCCAACGGACATGTAAGGGACCTGCCGAAAAGCCAGCTTGGTATCGATATCGCAAATGATTATGAACCTAAATATATAACCATAAGGGGCAAGGGCGATCTCCTTGCAAAGCTCAAGAAGGAAGTAAAGAAAGCAGACAAGGTATACCTGGCAACCGACCCGGACCGGGAAGGGGAAGCCATATCATGGCATTTATCCAATACGCTGAACCTGGATGTAAACTCCGAAAACAGGATAGTCTTTAACGAGATAACGAAAAACGCCGTAAAATCATCCATTAAGAACGCAAGAAAGCTGGATTTCAACCTTATCAACGCCCAGCAGGCAAGAAGGGTGCTGGACCGCATGGTCGGATACACCATCAGCCCGCTGCTGTGGAGCAAGGTAAAAAGGGGCTTAAGCGCAGGAAGGGTGCAGTCGGTTGCCCTCAGGCTGATTTGTGACAGGGAAGAGGAGATTAACGCATTTGTCCCCGAGGAATACTGGAATATTGAGGCCGAGTTTGACCTTAACGGTAAAAAGACCCCTCTTACAGCCAAGTACACCGGCAAGAACAAGAACAAGGAAACCATAAGCTCCGAGGCTGAGGCCGACCGGATCCTTAAGGAATTGGAAAACGGCGAGTTTGTCATAAGGGAGATCAAGAGGGGAGAGAGAATAAGAAAAGCGCCCCTGCCCTTTACCACCAGCACGCTGCAGCAGGAAGCCGCAAAGACGCTTAACTTTTCTACCAGCAAGACCATGCAGCTTGCCCAGCAGCTTTATGAAGGAATAAGCATAAAAGGCCATGGAAGCGCGGGTTTGATTACCTACCTTCGTACCGACTCGGTACGCATCAGTGATGAAGCTGACGCAGCGGTCAAGGAATATATAGAAAAGGAATACGGCGGTGATTATGTCAGCCGGGAAGTAACCAATGAACGTACGGGCAAAAAGATACAGGACGCTCACGAGGCAATCCGTCCCACCAATGTCTGGTTTACTCCTGCGGAAATAAAGGATTCCTTAAGCAAGGACCAGTTCAGGCTGTACCAGCTTATATGGAAGAGGTTTGTGGCCAGCAGGATGCAGCCTGCCAGGTACGAAACCACTTCGATCAGGATAGAGTGCAGCGGTCACTGGTTCTCAACCGCGGCATCCAAGCTGCTGTTTGAAGGCTTCTTAAGCGTTTATCAGCAGGAGGACGATACCGATGAAATTAAGGGTACCTATGAGTCGCTGAGCGAAGGGGATGTCCTTAGTCTCAAGGAGCTGAAAAAGAGCCAGCATTTCACCCAGCCGCCGCCAAGATACACGGAGGCAAGCCTTGTAAAAACCCTGGAGGAGTTGGGTATCGGAAGACCAAGCACCTATGCCCCGGTTATCAGCACCATTATTTCCAGAAGATATGTTGTAAAGGAGAACAAAAACCTTTATGCCACCGAGCTTGGAGAAGCGGTTAACGATATAATGGTTAAGGCGTTTCCAAGCATCGTTGACGTAAACTTCACCGCCAACATGGAAGCGCTCCTTGACTGCGTGGAGGACGGAACGGTGGACTGGAAGACGATAATCAGGAATTTCTACCCGGACCTGGAGGAAGCGGTAAATAAGGCCGACGAGACCCTTGGCAAGATAAAGATTGCCGACGAGGTGACCGATGAGGTTTGCGAGCTCTGCGGCAGGAACATGGTTATAAAATACGGACCCCACGGCAAGTTCCTGGGCTGCCCCGGCTTTCCGGAATGCAAAAACACCAAGCCGTATCTTGAGAAGATTGGCGTTAAATGCCCGCAGTGCGGAAGCGATATTGTAATCAGAAAGACAAAAAAGGGCAGAAGATACTACGGATGCATAAACAATCCCGAGTGCAGCTACATGTCATGGCAGAAGCCGTCCAATGTTCCGACATAAGCCAATTAACGGCTTATACTTGGAACAATACCCGGATTACGCCAGTCATTAAAATTGATTAAATAGCATAAGAATAATAAATTAGATAAAAAAATTGAAAATCTATTAAAAATGTGCGTCAAAATTTAGAAATTGCTCTTGTTTTCATGAATAATGTGTGTTATAATAAAAAAGGTAATACAATTAGAAAAATCTAATGTATTACCTTATTTAATATTATAAAAGGATTTTAGGAGGAGCCGTTTAATGAGTGTACAGTTGCTTGATAAAACAAGGAAGATAAACAACTTGCTGCATAACAACAGTTCCCACAAGGTGGTTTTCAATGACATCTGTGTCGTTCTAAGTGATATACTTAACTCCAACGTGCTTGTTATCAGTAAAAAAGGCAAGGTGCTGGGCATAAAAAACAGACCGGATATTGTTGAGATAAAGGAACTAATCAAGGATGCTGTGGGAAGATACATAGACACTCAATTAAATGAGAGACTCCTCAATATCCTGTCAACAAAGGAAAATGTCAATCTCACCACTCTTGGCTTCGAATTTGAAGGCATCAACAACTACCAGGCGATAATAACACCGATAGACATTGCGGGAGAGAGACTGGGCACGCTGTTCATTTACAAGACGGGAGCCCAGTATACGATAGATGACATAATCCTGAGCGAATACGGCACAACGGTTGTCGGCCTTGAAATGATGCGGGCAGTCAACGAAGAGAATGCCGAGGAAAACCGCAAGATACAGATTGTTAAATCCGCCATAAGTACCCTGTCATTCTCGGAGCTTGAGGCAATCCAGCATATATTCAGCGAGCTGAAAGGAAATGAAGGTATACTTGTCGCCAGCAGGATTGCGGATAGGGTGGGCATTACAAGATCGGTGATCGTTAACGCCCTGCGGAAGTTCGAGAGCGCGGGAGTTATTGAATCGCGCTCATCGGGAATGAAGGGAACATATATCAAGGTGTTGAATGATGTTGTCTTCGACGAACTGAAAAACATATCGAATAATAATAATTAACCGCGCACAAAAGGATTTGTGGGGTGTTCCCATAAATCCTTTTTTTAAATATATATTTCTTTATATTATTCAACACAAAATGATACAATATATGGTACAATATTCTTATTCACTTAAATATATCTTGTGTTTTTTTGCTTATTTATTATAATAATAAATAAATGGAGGGATATCGGCATGATTGGATCCAATGCGTTTAATTATATCAACATACTTCAAAAAGCGGCAGATGCCAGTTGGAAGAGAAATGAGGTTATTGCCAATAATATCGCGAATGTTGATACTCCGGGGTACAAGAGGAAGGATGTCGAGTTCGAAACATACCTGATGAGTGCCCTGGTGGGCGACGGTTCCCTTGACAAGCGTGTGGCAACAGCCAGGCTGGACACGATAACTCCGCAGGTTTATACGGATTATTCAAACTTAAGCTACCGCCTGGACGGCAACAATGTCGATATTGATACAGAAACGGTCAAACTGGCGGAGAACCAGATACGCTACTACTCCCTGATGGATTCCATAACACAGGAATTCAACAGGCTTAAGATGGTGCTGCAGAATAAATAATATTTTACATATAACCAGGCAGATCGGTTTAGTAAAACAAGGAGGAGTTAAATGTCACTGTTCAGTGGGATGAATATAAGCGCCAGCGGCATGTCCGCCCAGAGGCTGCGAATGGATATTATTGCGCAGAATATTGCCAACGTGCAAACCACCAGGGACGAGAACGGCAAGCCTTATCGCCGTAAAGCGGTGGTATTTGCCGAGAAGAACGCCACGCCGTTCCAGGAGGTGTTTATGAGAACGGCAGGCATAATCGGCAGCGGTGTCAAGGTTACAAAGATTGTAGAGGACAGATCGCCTTTACGCAAGGTGTATGACCCTACCCACCCCGATGCCGATGAGGATGGCTACGTGTCATATCCAAATGTTAATGTTGTCCAGGAGATGACCGACCTGATTGACGCGACCAGATCTTACGAGGCCAATGTTACCGCATTTAATGCGACAAAAAACATGGCATTGAAGGGATTGGAGATTGGCAAGTAAAAAACAGGGAGGAATAGGGTATGAACATTCAGAGTATAGGCACGCTTAACGAGCTTGGAAAAGCAACAGGCATTGGTACAGGCTCCAATGTCAGGGAGAATAGGAATGCGGCTTTTGAGACACTGTTCGAAGCGGCTGTGAACATGATTAAGGAAACAAACCGATATACCAATGAAGCCGAGGAAGCGGAGATAGCATTTTCTCTCGGCTTGATGGACAATACCCATGATTTGCTGATTGCCCAGCAAAAAGCCAATATAGCGCTTCAATTCACCATAGCTGTCAGAAACCAGGTATTGGACGCCTATAAAGAAATTATGAATTTACAGTTCTAGATAAATCTATTATTTAGGAGTAGGTATAATGTTGGAGAGACTGAAGCAATTACCCAAGCAGCTTTTGGAGTTTTGGAACAAGTACACCGCCAGGCAAAAGGCTGTCCTGATAAGCGTCGTTGCCACAATTATAATTGCGTTTGCGGTATTGATATATATTACAGGGCGGGTGGAGTACAAGGAGCTGACAACGGCGGAAACCGCCAAGGACGCAAGCAAGATCATAGATGTGCTGGAATCCGAAGGGATCAAGTACAAGCTTGCTTCAGACAATGTCACAATATATGTGGACAGGAAACGGATTTCCGACGCGGTCATATTGCTGGCCAAAAATGACATACCTTCGACCGGCATAACACTGGATGAGCTGCTGGATAACAGTCTCAGCACGACCAACAGTGACCGCAACCTGAAGCTTAACCTGTTCATACAGAATAACCTCCGGAACTCCATCAAGAAGATGGAGGGCGTTGAAGATGCCGAGATTTATTACATACCGGTGGACAACACAAATACAATTTTAAACACCCAGAAGGATACCAGCGCCAGTGTCCTTCTTACGGTGAACGACAATTTTAAAAAGGAGACGGCAAAGACCATAGCGGAAGTGGTGGCCGCTGTTCTTGGCAACAAATCAACGGACAATATAAAAGTGGCGGACCAGAACGGCAACCTGCTTTTCAGCGGCGGCAAGGATTTATATTCCGGTGTTGCAAGCACCAAGGAAGAGTACAGCGAGATGCTCCGCAACACCTTTATCAACAACATCTACATGGGATTGATTAAGCTAGGGTATGATGATGTGGTTATCATGCCCAACTTGACATACAATTACAAGGAAATTGAAGAGCTGATGGTGGAGTACCTGCCCGCTGAGGGACAGGACCAGGGACTTTTAAGCCACAGCTATACATACAGGGCGGAAAATGCGGGTACATACGGCGGAGGGATTCCCGGAACATCCTCCAATGATGAAACCGATTATATGATAGAGGATTCCTCGTCCTCAACCGGCAGTGTGGAGATTGAAGAGAACGACTACCTGCCCAATGAAAAGCGGACGAGCGTAAAATATGCCGAAGACGCCATTATCCATGATCAGTCTTCGGTCAGCATTGTTTTAAGGAATATTAGGACCATAACCGAGGAGGAGCTTGAAAAGGCCGGACTGCTTGAGGAAATGACCTTTGATGAATACGCCAGGGCCAACAGCAAGGAAGTCAAGCTCGAGGTTGATCCTGATATTATATCAATGGTTTCAATGGCGACCGGAATTGCAGAAGACGACATACATATAACGGCTATCGAGCTGCCGGTATTCATACCGAAAGAGGTCAAGGTGCGGGAGTGGACTGATTACCTGCAGATCGTGCTGGCCGTATTGATAGTTGCGCTGCTGCTGTTCGTGGTATTCAAGGGTGTGGTGCCTGTCGAGGTCACCGAGCTTGAGCCCGAATTGTCCGTTGAACAGCTTCTGGCGACAACCAAGGAAGCCCAGACAATTGAGGATATTGAGATTGGAGAGGTATCCGAGGTTCGCAAGATGATAGAAAAATTTGTTGATGAGAAGCCGGATGCCGTGGCTCAGCTTCTGCGCAACTGGCTGAATGAGGATTGGACTTAAGGCGGCATGCCAAGGAAAGGATGAATGCAATGGCAAGACAAAGCAATGAAATCAGCGGAATTCAAAAGGCAGCCATACTTCTTATCACGCTGGGGCCCGAGCGCTCGGCAAACATCTTCAAGCATTTGAAGGAAGATGAGATAGAGGCCCTTACACTGGAAATAGCCAATACAAGAAGCGTATCCTCATCCGTTAAGGATCAGGTGCTGGATGAATTCTATGAGATTTGCCTGGCCCAGCAGTACATAGCGGAAGGCGGTATCGCATACGCCAAGGAGCTGCTGGAGAAAGCACTTGGTGTGGAAAAGGCCAAGGAAGTTATTGGAAAGCTTACCGCATCCCTGCAGGTAAGGCCTTTTGAATTTGTAAGAAAGACGGATGCCACCCAGCTTCTTAACTTCATACAGGACGAGCATCCTCAAACCATTGCTTTGATTCTCGCTTACCTTTCACCGGCCCAGGCAGCCACCATCATATCGTCCCTGTCTCCGGACAAGCAGGCGGACGTAGCCAAGAGAATAGCCATGATGGACAGGACATCGCCGGATGTCATAAAGGAAGTCGAAAAGGTACTGGAGCGCAAGCTGGCATCCCTGATGAACCAGGATTACACGATTGTCGGCGGCGTGGATTCCATCGTCGAAATTCTCAATACGGTGGACCGCGGAACGGAAAAGCATATTATGGAGCAGCTTGAAATTGAAGATCCTGAACTGGCTGATGAAATCAGGAAGAAGATGTTCGTATTCGAAGATATTATCAACCTTGACGATAAATCCATCCAGAGAGTGCTCAGGGAGGTTGACAATAACGACCTGGCCGTTGCCCTTAAGGCAGCCGGTGAAGAAGTACAGAATGTCATCTTTAATAATATGTCCAAGCGCCTGGCCGCAATGATAAGAGAGGACATGGAATACATGGGTCCTGTGCGCTTGAAGGATGTTGAGGAGGCACAGCAGAGGATTGTAAATATTATAAGGAAGCTCGAAGAATCATCCGAAATCATTATCGCCAGGGGCGGAGGTGACGAGATTATTGTCTAGTAACATAATAAAATCATATGCCATCCGTTATGAACCCAAGGACAAGATGACGATTGACCACAGGGACAAGGATGAGGAGCTTCAGGCAAGAAGGATAAGCAGGCTTTCCCTTAACCAGGATGATGACGGTTTTACGCAAGGGATAGCTGCCGCCGTGGTTGAACCGGTGATTGATGAGCAGGAACAGCAAAAAAAGGCTGCGGAAATTGTCGAAAAGGCAAAAAAAGAAGCCGCAGCCATTATAGAATCCGCAAAACAGGAAGCAAGAAGGCTTGAACAGGAGGCCAGGGAATCGGGGAAGAAGGCAGGATACGAGGAAGGCATGAAAAGTGCCCAGGCGGAGATCCGGCAGATAAAAGAAAACCTAGCAAAGCAGCAGGAAATGCAGCAGGCGGAGTATAAACGCCTTCTTGAGAGCATTGAGGGAGAAACCGCGGAGCTTGTCATTTCACTGTTGACAAAGCTTACGGGCATAATGGCGGAGGATAAAAAAGACGTAATCCTGTACTTGGTTGAAAAAGCCCTGGGGAGTGAAAACGGCAACGGATTCGCAAACGGAAACGGCGGCGGAAGCTGCATGATAAGGGTAAGCAATGAGGATTATGACATCCTGGCGGAAAAGAAGGATTATATCGAAGGAATTGTCAAACGTGAGATACAGATAGTTGCCGACGGACAGCTTGGCAAGAACCAGTGTCTCATTGAAACCGAAAACAGGCTGATTGACTGCAGCTTGGACGTACAGCTTAATAATCTGGTTACCGATTTAAAACTCCTATCAGGTATTTAGAATCCGCGCATAAATGCCGATAAATAGAATGATAGGCAGATAAATGTCAATCCGGAAGGCAGGAGTTTATGAAGGTTGTTAACTTTGATAAATACAGGCAGCTTTTAGATAAGAACTATCATAAGGAATACGGCAAGGTTGTAAAGATGGTCGGATTGACATTGGAGGCTACCGGCCCCATGTCAAACCTGAATGATATATGTTATGTTATTACCGAGGCCAAGGAGAAAAAAATGGCCGAGGTGGTCGGTTTTCGTGAAAATCGTATTCTTCTCATGCCCTATGATGACATGGCCGGTCTGGGTATCGGAAGCTATGTTGAAAACACCGGTGAATCATTCAAGGTTCCCGTAGGGGAAGGGCTTCTCGGAAGAACCCTGGACGGCCTGGGAAATCCCATAGACGGGCATGAAATTCATTGTACACAATTTTATGAAGCCGAAGCATCTCCCCCGGATCCATTGTCACGCAGGATAATCAGTGAGGTGCTTCCTCTGGGGGTCAAGGCGGTGGATTGCCTGCTGACCGTGGGAAAGGGCCAGAGAATCGGTATATTTGCAGGAAGCGGCGTAGGCAAAAGTACGCTTCTTGGCATGTTTGCGAGAAATACCAAGGCGGATGTGAATGTTATCGCGCTGATAGGAGAGCGCGGCAGAGAGGTTAAGGAATTTATAGAGAGGAACCTGGGCGAAGAAGGCTTGAAGCGTTCCGTGGTTGTCGTGGCCACCTCGGACAAGCCTGCGCTTATACGCAAGAAGGCGGCTAAAACCGCCACCGCCATAGCCGAATATTTCAGGGACCAGGGCAAGGATGTACTGCTCATGATGGATTCGTTGACAAGATTTTCTATGGCACAAAGGGAAATCGGGCTGGCAAGCGGAGAACCCCCGGTATCAAGGGGATATACACCCAGTGTTTACACGGAGATGCCGAAACTGCTTGAAAGGGCCGGAACTTCTGAAAAGGGCTCCATCACCGGGCTTTATACGGTACTGGTTGACGGAGATGATTTTAATGAGCCGATTTCGGATACCGCAAGAAGTATCCTGGACGGCCATATTATGCTTTCCAGGAGACTTGCCCACAGGAACCACTATCCCGCAATTGACGTGCTTCAAAGCATATCCCGTGTGATGAGCAGTATTATCACCGATGAACATAAAGAGCTGGCCGCAAGGCTGAAAAATGTCCTGGCCACGTACCAGGAAGCTGAGGATCTTATTAATATCGGCGCTTACAGGAGCGGCTCAAATCCTGATATTGATTTTGCAATCTCCAAGATAAAAAAAGTAAACGAGTTCCTTATGCAGGAAGTGGATGAAAAGCTTACCTTTGATCAGGAGCTTGAGATGTTGAAGGAGATTTTTGATTAATGAAGAAATTCCGATACAGCATGGAAAACGTGCTAAAACTGAAGATACAGCTTGAGGAGCAGGCCAAGCTTGCATATGCCAGGGCCAGAAGCCGTCTGACCGCCGAGGAGGAGAAGCTGACGTCCCTGGAGGATAAGAAAGCTTCCTACGAGCAGGAAATGAGGCAGGCAGGCAATGAAAAGCTGGACATAATCAAGCTGAGACAGCTTTCTCAAGCCATAGATATTATGAAGGAGAAGGTTGAACAGCAAAAGATAGCCGTAAAGACTGCCGCTCAGAACCTTGAAATCGCAAAGGTGCGCTTGAACAACGCCATGATTGAGAGAAAGACCCAGGAAAAGCTCAAGGAAAAGGCATGGCTGGAGTACCTCGCGGAATTCAACGCCGAGGAGCAAAAGGAAATAGACGAGCATAACAGCTTTAAATACAACGACTTACTGCTTTAAAAGGAGGATTAAATATGGCAAGGCAAAAAAATGCGGAGCGGGCAGAAAAGGAAGGCAGTAAGATATTAACAGTATTGATTGCCCTGTTAATAACCATCATATGGTTTACCATATTTGGCCTTTTAATAAAATTCGATGTGGGCGGCTTCGGATCAGGAGTATTGCGGCCCATTATAAAGGATGTTCCTGTTATAAATAAAATCCTTCCCGACATATCAGATGAGAAGCTGGCAAAGGAAGAAGGTTATGAATACAGCTCCCTTACCGAAGCGGTGGCCAGGATCAAGGAGCTTCAGGCGGTCATAGAACAGATGCAGGATAATATGGACGCCATGGAAGCGGAGAACGCCGAGCTTACGGCGGAGGTTGAAAGGTTGAGGGTGTTTGAGGAGCAGCAAAGCCATTTCGAGGAGGTCAAAAAGGAGTTTGACAAGAATGTGGTATTTGCGGAAACCGCTCCAAGCATAGAGGAATACAAGAAGTACTACGAATCCATAAGCCCCTCCAATGCGGAGGAAATATACAGGCAGGTTGTGGAGCAGTTGGTGTATTCCGATGCAATACAGGAAAAGGCGAACATTTATAGAAACATGGACCCAAAGGCAGCCGCGAGAATACTTGAAACCATGACGGCGGACGTAGAGTATGTGGCCAAGATGCTGCTTGCCATGAGACCGAAGGAAAGCGCGGCAATCCTTGCAGAGATGGATTACGTGCTTGCGGCAAGAATAACCAAGAAGATGCTGGATATGGATGAAGAAAAACTGGCTTCCCGATAATTCGATCTCACCAGGGAGCAAAAAGCCCTGTTGAAGATAAATAAAGGACACCATGGCATTTATATGGTAATCATATAACGAAAGGAGGGAAGGAAGAATTTGACGACACAAACCGTACCAATACAAGCTTTTGGCATGGCAGTTGCGGTCAGGAGCTCCGCCAGCGCCTCAAAAGGTTCCGCTGTAAAAGACTTCGAGCTGTTGTTTGGCGGCAGCGTAAGCAGGGAAAAGCAAATAGGCGCGGACCAAAAAAGCACTCAAACCACGGGCGGCGCGCCGAAAACGGAACAGGCTAACGAAACCGGCATACCGGACAGCATAATCAGAGGCATAAAAACAGGCATTGAAAGCAGTGCGGAGAGCACCGGGCAAAGCAATGTGCAAAGCGGCCCGAGTATCGGATTATTCTCCGCAAAGCCCGATGAAAAGCCGGTTGACGAAGCGACAGCCGCGGATGAACTGAAGACGGACAGTATGGATGCCGCGGTACTTGCTGAAAGAATAATGGCAATGCTTAATCAGATCAGGAGCGCCATTCTTGAGATGCTTAACCTGACACCGGAAAAGCTCGATACCATGATGAAGGATATGGGAATCGAGCCGGCGGACCTGGCGGATCCCAAGGCAATAATGAGACTGATGCTTGCGGCCAGCGGCTCAGCAGATGCCTTTGCCGTACTGACAAATGAGCAGCTTGGCAATACCTTTAAGAACCTGGTATCCGCAGTTAATGAAATCATGGGCCGGACGGGCATAAGGATTTCGGTTGACGAAATCAGGCGGATTCTAAAGGAGTACGAAGCGGCAAGGGACAGTGAAATGCCGGCTGCCAAAGCAGGCAATGATGACAAACCGCAGCAGACCCCTGATGCACTAGGCAGAGCGGATGAAAAGACGGATGATGGCAAAGATAAGGGAAATGCATATAGGGAGATATCCGCGGAAAAAGTCGGCGCAGGAGGGCAAAAAACCGTAGCTGCATCTAAAAGCGGACAGGAGCTTAAGGACACCGGTGACGGCGGAGAGAAATCCGATAGGACCGAAGGCCCCGGACCGGACAGCCTTTCATCATTCCTTGACAAGCTTGATGCCAATTATGACAAGCCGGTCATTGAGATTGAGGAAGGCAATGTAAGGGTCTATGACATCAGGGAGATAGCACGGCAGATAATAGACCGGATCAAGGTTGTCATCAGCCGGGAGCAGACGTCGATGGAGCTTTGGCTTCATCCGGAGCAACTGGGCAGGGTGAACTTGACGGTAAGCTCAAAAGACGGAGCAATGACGGCACAGTTCACGGTACAGAACGACCTTGCAAAGGAAGCGATTGAAGGACAGCTGGTAACACTTAAGGAAACGCTTATCCAGCAGGGAATCAAGGTGGAATCCATTGAGGTTACGATAGCCGGCTACACGTTCAATCAGGACGGCCATTCGGATGATGACAGACAGCAAGAGGGCGGCAGTCAAAGAAGCGTACACAGGATAACCCTCGAAGAAGCCATGGCCATGAGTGAGGAACCCGATGATGAGGACAATATAATACCGACTGGTACGACGGGCCTCACAATCGATTACACGGCGTAGTTAAATGAAAAATTAAGGAGGAAAGCCTATGGGCGAACTGATTCAGACAGTCAAAAACGGCGTGATTGAACAAACGAGCAAATCAACTGCCGCCGGCAATACCGCAAAGAGCAATGAACTGGGAAAGGATGCGTTCCTGCAGCTGTTGATAACACAGATGAAATACCAGGACCCGCTCAATCCGAGCTCCAATACCGAGTATGTGGCCCAACTGGCAACATTTTCCCAACTGGAGCAGATACAGAACTTAAGGACAATTACATCCAACGCACAGGCACTTAACCTGGTGGGCAGGTATGTAATAGTAAAGACCAAGAGTGAAACGGGAGCGGTCAACGAAATCGGCGGAAGAGTGGATTTCGTGAACATAAGCAACGGAAAGGCGCAGATATCCATAAACGGAAAGCTCTACTCGATGGATGACCTGGACACCGTAATAGACGATAACTACATACTGGAAAAGGGCCGCCCGAGTATTACGGAAAAGGCGGAGCTGGTATATGATGCCGAGGACCCCAAGGACTTAAGCTTCAAGGTAAACATGGGAGAAGGCGAAACAACGGCGAGTGATGTAGCGGTACTGATAGACCAGACCCTGCTTGACAGCTCGGTGGTTACACTGAAAGACAATACGGTGACCATATCAAAGTCTGTGTTTGAAAAGGCTGCCAACGGTACCTATAAGGTAACCGTAATATTCAACGATCCCCTCTATACAACGGTCAGCGGCATGGTAACGATAACGGTTAAGAATTCCAAGGCGGAACAGAACGGTTCCGAAGAGCCTGAAGAACCCGGTGAATCGGATCAGGCCGATGAAGCGACCGGCATCGAAGAGGCGGCAGACAATAGCTGATAGTGCAGATGGAGGTTGACAATGAGCAACATACCTGTTAACAAAATACCTTCCCAGCTGCCGGTACCAAACAGGCTAAGCAATAACACTGCAGCCAAATCGGCGGCGGCAGTACCCTTTCATGAGATACTGAAGAGCAAACAGGTGTCCATGACATCGGAGCTTAAATTCTCAAAGCATGCCAATGAAAGGCTTGCCAGCAGGAACATAGATTTAAGCGAAGACCAGTACAGGCGTCTTGAGATGGGTGCCAGGATGGCTTATGAAAAGGGTATAAGAGAATCACTGGTAATGGTGGACGACCTTGCATTTATCGTGAACATTAAGAATAACACGGTCATAACGGCAGTTAATGAAGGTGAAGAAAAAGTATTTACAAATATTGATGGAGCAGTAATCATTTAAATAAGCCGGACCTTTCCGGAGGCTTATATATCCATGACTGACAGATTGGATATGATGATTACTGACTGTATAAGCTTAGAAGGAGGTCATTTATTATGATGAGATCTTTGTTCTCTGGTGTTTCCGGCCTTAAGGTTCACCAGACGAAGATGGATGTTATCGGTAACAACATTTCAAACGTTAACACAATCGGATTTAAGGCAAGCACAGTAACATTCACCGATGTTTTTTATCAGACAACACAAAGCGCATCGGGACCCAACGCGGCAACCGGCACCACGGGCCGCAATGCCATGCAGATCGGTTTAGGATCAAACGTGGCAGCAATAACCACATCCATTAACACTACGGGTGCTTCACAAAGAACGGACAACCCGTTTGATGTAATGATTGAAGGCGACGGCTTCTTCATTGTTAATTATGGCGGAACCAATTATTTCACAAAGGCGGGCTCATTCGGAATAGATGCAAGCGGTACCTTGTGCACGGCTGTTGGAGCATCGGTTATGGGTTGGCAGGTGGATCCGAACGATCCAACCAAGACCATCGCGGACACAGTATCTCCGCTTAAAATTATGTCCCCCGAGAACATGTACGCGAAGCCTGAAGCAACGACCGCAGCATACATATCGGGCAATATTGACAGCAAGGATTCACAGATAGCGCCAAATGGGTCAGGAAAGATGGTTAACCTCAGCTTCTATGACAGCATGGGATACAGCTACAAGGCTGATATACGCGTTAAGCAGTCGGCCACCGAAGGAACAAATGTCTATACGGTGGAGCTGGTTGATATCAAGGACGAATACGGCAAATCCATATTTGTAGTTGAAGAGATGGACAGCGCGGGCAACATAACATATGACGCATCAGGAATAACCCGGGTAAACTTCGGTGATGCCCAGTATACCGCCACCGTAAATACGACAACCGGTGAAGTGACTCTTACCGCGACAGAAGATATCCTGCTGACATTTAACGGTTCCACCGGTTCATTCGTCGGTGTTGGTGACAGCAATTCCAACGACAAGAGCATATCCCTTGAAATCATAGCCGACGCCGGCGGTGCAAATCCGTTTAGGCCAATTGATATAGACTTCTCCAGCATTACGATGTATTCCAACAGCGGCAAATCAACGCTGGAGGCTAATAAGGGAAGCCTGCAGGGTATCGGAGCAGGAAAGCAGGTCGGAAACCTGACGGGAATCAGCATTGACGCTTCCGGCAAGATATACGGCAAATACGACAACGGCGACAGTAAGCTTCTTGGCCAGATAGTGGTTGCAACGTTTTCGAATCCGGCCGGCTTGGAGGCCATAGGCAACAGCATGTTTGCAGCCACCCAGAACTCCGGTGACTTTGACGGAATCGGCCAGGATCCGACCCAGGGCGGCGGAAGCCTTACAACAGGCGTTTTGGAGATGTCAAACGTAGACCTGTCGGCACAATTCACCGACATGATAACCACACAGAGAGGCTTCCAGGCTAACTCAAGAATTATTACCACATCGGATTCATTGCTTGAGGAACTTATCAATCTCAAGAGATAATACCGGCTCTTAATTCGCTGATTTGTATTGCTAATTGCTGCAGCAGTTAATATACGCGGATGCGAAGGAATATACGGCGGGCGGCAGGAATGCTGCCGCCCGTTGTATAAGCCGGTGCAGGGAGGGACCGCAATGATAGAAGTAACAAGGCTTAACGATACAAAGCTTACGATAAATGCAGATCTCATAGAAAGAGTTGAGGAACTGCCTGATACGGTTATTACAATGACGACAGGATACAAAGTTATTGTAAAAGAAAGTAGACAAGAGGTAAGAGATTTAGTAATATTGTACAAAAGGGAAATTTTAAACAGAGAATTGTAGTTTAATATGATGTAGGTTATCATATTATATATAAATACATAAGATTATGACGGAATATGGCAACGGATTGCAAAAGCGAAAATATATAATGGAAGGTGACGGTTTTGGATATAGCGTCGATTTTGGGATTGATATTGTGCGCATCTTTGGTTATATTTGGTATTGTATTCGGACAGGATTTTTCGGTTATCAGCAACTTCTTTGATTTTTCTTCCGTCCTGATTACTTTCGGCGGCGCGCTGTGCTGTGTGATGATCATGTCGCCAAGCCTGAAGGGATATTTCAAATACCTTAAGAGCTTTACATTGATACTTAAGGTCCAGGTTACGAACGAGGAAGAAACAATCAGGCAGATAATTTCATTGTCCAACATAGCAAGAAAGGAAGGCCTTCTTGCCCTTGAAGAAGCCGCCAATAACATAGATGACGATTTTTTGAAAAAGGGAGTCCTGTTGATAGTGGACGGTACAGATCCCGAGCTTGTACGAAGCATACTTGAAACCGAATTGAACTGTATCGAGGACAGGCATTCCAATGTCGTCGGATTCTGGGATTCGCTTGCCGCGATGGGGCCGGCCTGGGGTATGATCGGTACCCTTATCGGTCTTATAAACATGCTCCAGAAGATGGAAGACGCAAAGGCCATCGGTCCTGCCATGGCGGTTGCCCTGATTACCACCTTCTATGGTTCGGTACTGGCCAACTGGATTTGCATTCCCGTTTCGACCAAGCTTAAGGCAAAGAACGCCAGTGAAGTAATGGTCAAGGAATTAATGGTTGAAGGGCTGCTTTCCATCCAGGCGGGAGAGAACCCGAGAGTCATTGAAGAAAAACTGAAATCCTTCCTGTCACCGGCACGCAGAGAAGCCTTTAATGAAGAAAGTGGTGAAAATGTTGGCTAGAAAAAAAAGGGACCAAGGCCCGTCGGGTAGTAATGCGCCTTGGCTTAATACCTTTGCGGATTTGATGAACCTGCTGCTGTGCTTTTTCGTCATGCTTTTCGCCATGTCCGAAATAGACGCTGAGAAGTTCCAGGAAATAGCCATATCGATGTCCAACTCCTTCGGAATATTTGACGGCGGGGCAAGATCCTTTGGTGATGGGCCGTTGATTTCCTCGGGCATGTCCCAGCTCAGCAACCTTGACGAGTATACTACCAGCATGGGAAAGCTCTCGGAAAGCGAGAAACAGAAGGACGAGTTGAATAAGCCGGGCGGTGATGAAAAGGACGGCGAAGGGTCGAAAAACGGGGCAGTTGACGAAGCCTTTGAGGTCATAAAAGAGAAAATGGAAGAGGTATCCGGCGAGATGTACGGATCGCTGAAAGAATATACCGGAGAATATAATCTCGGCGATTATGTCGAGCTTGGAATAGATCCTGAATACAGATACGTGCAGATCAGCATGAAGGGCTCAATCCTGTTCGAGTCGGGCAAAGCGGACATACTGCCCGAAGCAAGGCCGATTCTGGGCAAGATTGGGGAAATTCTTAAAAACTTCGACGGATACATAATTGAAATCATAGGGCATACGGACAATGTGCCCATGACAAGCCCTACATTCAAGGATAATAACTGGCTGTCGGCGGCAAGAGCACTGAATGCGGCGGAATTCCTTATTAAAAACAGCGGTCTGGATCCACAAAACCTAAAATATTCCGGCAGGGGAGAATATGAGCCCATTGCCAGCAACGATACCGAAGAGGGAAGAGCCAGAAACAGACGGATTGAAATAAGGATATACAACGAATACAGCGGAAGATAGGATTTTCATTTTTACATATAATTCATTAAAAAACCGAAAAGGGGAGACCTCTGATGAGAAGGAATATTTTAACCATCATAATAATGGCGATGTGCCTGATTAACATAGTTCTTTCGTCAATTTTGATCTTTGTAATGGTTCCGACTGCAAATAAAACAATAAAGCTGATTGATAAGGTGGCCCAAATTATTGATTTGGAGTTGGAGTCTCCTGATAGCTCAATAGAAAACATAGGCGTATCGGACATTGAGACATACCTGATAAACGAGAGACTGACATGCCTGCTGGCTAAAAGTGACGAGGAAGATCATTATGCGGTATTCTACCTCTCCCTGTCATTGAACAAGACCCACAGCGATTATGCAAAGCTGCAGCCGCTTATCGGCAACTATGAGAACAATATAAAGGAAATCGTGTCCGACGAGTTCGGCAAATACACGATTGATGAAGCAAGAGCCAATAAGGACAAGATAAGGGAGCAGGTGACCATCCGGATCCAGGAGCTTTTCAAGTCGGACTTCATAATCAACGTATCCTTTGGTAATATTTTATATGATTAAAAAAATGATGATTTTATGATAATTTTGTGATATTATGGCTATAGAAGAAACAAATGACTAGATGTTGTGTTTTAACATCTGTACGATAACAATTATGGTATGGAGATTGCGAGGTAAGTATGAGCGACGTCTTAAGTCAACATGAAATAGATAACCTGCTTGCTGCGATTAGCAGCGGTGAACTGGATGCCGACGAATTCAAGCATACCACTACCGAAAAGCAGATAAAGAATTATGATTTCAAACGGCCGTCCAAGTTCTCCAAGGAGCATTTAAGGACGCTCAATATTATATTTGAGCATTACGGCCGGCTGCTTGCCACCAATCTTCCGGCTTATCTTAGAAAGAATGTCCAGGTGGAGGTAGTCAATGCCGAAGCAGTTACATATTCGGAGTTTACCAACGCATTGTCTAATCCGGTTTTGCTGGGCATTATCGATTTCGCCCCGCTGGACGGACAGATTATTATTGAGCTTGCGGACAACCTGGGATATGCCATAATCGACAGGATGCTTGGCGGCGCGGGATATCCGCTGGAGAAGGTCAGGGATTTTTCCGAAATCGAGATGTCGATAATCGAGCGTATATTCAATATCTGTACAAATCTTCTTCGGGAGCCCTGGATTAATGTTATTGAGATTGAGCCAAGGCTTATGAGGATTGAGACCAATTCGCAGTTTGCCCAGATTATATCTCCCAGCGAGATGATTTCAATAATAACCATGAACATTAAAACAGGCAACGTGGAAGGCATGATGAATATCTGTCTGCCGTATGTGTGCCTGGAGAAGGTTATAGACAAGCTGAATACCAAGTACTGGTATTCAACAATGAAGCTGAGGGACGAAAAGTCTTACAAGGAACTTATTGAAATAGCCATATCAAAAGCAAAAGTTCCGATTCGCGCCATATTGGGGAAAAGCACAATATCCGTTAACGACTTCCTTAATATGCAGAAGGGTGATATTATAAAGCTTAATACCAAGGTGGATGACGAACTTGTTGTATATGTCGGAAACATCAATAAATTTACCGCATTGCCCGGCGCTTCGTCAGGTGTGTACGCGGTCAAGATTTCTTCAATTATACGAGGAGAGGAGTAACGGAATATGGATGGAATGTTGTCCCAGGAAGAAATAAATGCACTGTTGAATGGTCTGAGTGCCGGTGATACGTATTCGGATGATACGGAGTATTTAACAGATGCTGAAAAAGACGCCATAGGTGAGATATCCAATATCAGTATGGGAACAGCCGCTACAACTCTGTTTTCCTTGGTAAACCAAAGAGTGACCATAACAACACCGGTTGTAGAATATGCCACCTGGAAGGATATCGTGAACAGCTATGACAAACCGTGTGTGTTTATTCAGATATATTATCAGGACGGGTTGGATGGTAACAATATACTGATATTAAAGGAGAATGACGTCAAGGTCATTGCCGACCTCATGATGGGCGGTGACGGAACCAATTTGGACGGTGAGCTCACCGAGCTTCATCTGAGCGCCATAAGCGAGGCGATGAACCAGATGATGGGATCCGCCGCCACATCGATGTCCTCCATGCTTGAAACCAGGGTTGTTATCACTCCTCCTACAGCGACAAAGGTTGACATGGACGAGTCTGTCAGCGGCGAAGACATTGCGGATTTCCTCAAAGGGACATTCGTCAAGGTTTCGTTCAAGATGATTATTGGGGACTTGGTTGACAGCATACTGATGCAGCTTTATCCGTTCGAATTTGCCAGAAACCTGTACAGGCAGTTTACCGCTGCCAATTCGATTGAGGATGAGGCGACCGCAAGGCCACAGGCCTCAAAGCCGAAGGAAGAACCCAAAAAGGCGCAACAGGAAACACCTGCACAGCAACAGGCTGCGAATATGCAGCAGCAGGTCCCGCCGCAAGGTATACCATATGGTTATTTCCCCGGAATGATGCCAAATGCGATGCCATATATGAACCAACAAATCCCTTACACGCCGCCGGTTCAGGATGTCAATATACAGCCGGCACAGTTCGCTCCATTTACACAGGCGGTGCAGCCACAGGTACCTCCTGAAAACATCGACCTGTTGATGGACGTTCCGCTGGAGGTAACGGTCGAATTGGGAAGGACAAGCAAATCAATCAAAGACATTCTCGACTTTGCGCCCGGAACAATAATCGAACTGAACAGATTGGCCGGTGAACCCATTGATGTCCTCGTAAACGGCAAATTCGTAGCCAAGGGAGAGGTAGTGGTTATGGAAGAAGCATTTGGGGTCAGGGTTACCGAAATCATTAAGCAAAAACAATAATCATAATGATAGGAGAGTTGAAATGGCAAAGAGTATTTTAATCTGCGATGATGCAGCATTTATGAGAATGATGATAAAAGATATATTGGTCAAGAACGGTTATCATGTCGCAGGTGAGGCGGAGAACGGGCTTAAAGCCATCGACAAGTATACCGAGATCAGGCCCGATCTGGTCATGATGGATATTACCATGCCTGAAATGGATGGAATCCAGGCATTAAAGAGAATAAAGCAGATTGATCCTGCGGCAAACGTTATTATGTGCTCGGCTATGGGGCAGCAGGCAATGGTTATTGAGTCAATCCAGTCGGGCGCAAAGGACTTTATCGTAAAGCCGTTCCAGGCCGACAGGGTTCTGGAAGCCGTAAAGAAAGCAGTGGGTTAATTAATGAAAGCCATGAGTTTTTCAGCTATAATACTTGGCTCCAGCCTGGAAGATCTGCCAAAGAAGCTGAACGAGGCAGCCGGTGATGCCGAGCCGGAAAGGTTTTCATCGGCCGACAACCTGCTTCAGCTTCTCGGTTTATGTTTGATATTGGCTTTAATTTTGGTTGCTGCCTATTACACATCAAGATTTATCGGAAGATACAAAATGGGACAGCTTAAAGACAGCAACATTCAGGTAATAGAAGCCTTCAGGATAAGCCCGAACAAGATGCTCCAGATTGTGCGTATAGCCAACAGGTATGTGGTTCTTGGCATCAGCAAGGACCAGATTACATATATTACGGAGCTTGACGGGAACGAGGTGGTAACTCATGATGTGCAGGAAAACGGGAAGCTGTCCTTCCGTGAGGTTTTTGAAAAACTGAAAGGAAAAAACAGTAAAGGTTGATAACTTATGATTGCATCTGAAATAAAACGCTTTGGTATACGGATGGCAATAGCTGTTTTTCTGCTGGCAGCAGGCCTGGCGTTTTTGGCTGAAGTAAAAAGGGTATCTGCGGCAAATATAACAGATACCGTCACATCTTCCGAATCAACTGATGAGGTTTCAGGTACGACGAATAACATTAGCGGAAGATTGGGGCCGCTGGAATTTCGGTTAACTACCGATGAGGATGAGGGAAGCCTGGCATCGACACTTCAGATACTGATGATTCTTACGGTAATAACGCTGGCTCCTTCAATTTTGATAATGCTGACCTCGTTTACAAGAATTGTAATTGTGCTTCATTTCGTGAGGTCGGCACTGGGCACCCAGTCAACTCCGCCTAATCAGATTATTATCGGTTTAGCGTTGTTCCTGACTTTTTTTATAATGTCTCCTGTAATAACCGAAATAAACACCAATGCAATCCAACCCCTTTCAAGAGGTGAGATTACCCAGGAGGAAGCATTCAAGGCAGGTGTTGCTCCTGTAAGGACCTTCATGCTGGAGCAGACAAATGTTAAGGATTTAAGATTATTTATGGATATTGCAGGAATTGCAACTGTAGAAACGGTGGATGAAATCCCGATTACTGTTGTAATCCCTTCTTTTATAATCAGTGAACTCAGGCAGGCGTTTATAATCGGTTTCTGTATATACATACCGTTTATCATTATAGATATGGTGGTGGCGTCAACCCTTATGTCCATGGGTATGATGATGCTGCCGCCGACAATGATTTCCATGCCATTCAAAATATTGCTATTCATCGTAGCGGACGGCTGGAACCTGATTATTGGAGAGCTGGTCAAGACATTCTATTAGCTGACACCGACAGCCCTGTGAAAGGAGAACGCCTATGAACGAGAACCTGGTTGTTGACATTGCCAGAGAAGCCATATATGTAATCATCAAGGTATCCGCGCCGATACTGGTGGTATCCCTGGTTGTCGGACTCGTCGTAAGCATACTTCAGACGGTGACATCAATACAGGAGCATACGCTTACATTTGTCCCCAAGCTGATTGCAATCCTGATTGTCCTCATACTGTTCGGCAATTGGATGCTTACGACGTTAAAGGAATTCATGATAAATCTATTCTCAAACTTTAGCTATTATATCAGTGTGCCATGACGTTCAGGGTAGAGGATTTTGAAATATTCATATTAATACTTGTGAGAATAAGCGGGTTCATATATACGGCTCCGTTATTTTCATTAAGAAATGTGCCTGTCAGGGTTAAAGCGGGCCTGTCCTTATTCCTTACGGTTATATTATTCTATACCATACCATTGCCGGATGTTGAATATGCAGGTACTATCGGCTATGCGATCCTGGCGGTCAAGGAAGCGATAGCAGGAGCCCTTATGGGTCTGTTTTCTAATATAGCTTATCAAATACTGTCATTTGCCGGACAGCTGATGGATATGGAAATCGGCTTTTCGATGATAAGCCAGCTGGACCCTGTTACAAACATAAGAACCACGATAACCGCGAATTTCTACAGTTACCTTGTCATCCTGCTGATGATAATAACAAATCTGCACCATTATTTTATAAAGGCTGTGGTTGATTCCTATTATGTCATTGGCATTGGGGAAGCATATTTCCCTCCGGACATGTACCGGATGATGGTGCGCTTCATCATAGATTACTTTATTATCGCAATGCGAATAGTCTTACCCATATTTGCAGCCATATTGGTGGTTAACACAATCCTAGGAATTCTGGCCAAGGTAGCTCCTCAGATGAATATGTTTGTTATCGGTATGCAGCTAAAAGTATTGGTAGGACTTATAATATTTTATCTGATTATCGGCTATACCCCGTCTGTTGCGGATTTTATCTTCAACAAGATGAAGGAGCTGCTGCTTGAAGTGATAAATGTCATGCAGAGCGGCTAAACCATTGAGCATCAAAGCAAAGGATCAGGTGGGAGATGAAAAGGCATTTGTATTTTGATATTGATGAAGAGCGTAGTTTCCTGCTTCCTTATAACCTTCAGTTTTTCGCAGGGGCGGCAGACAAGACGGAACCGCCGACAACCAAGAAGCTGAACGACGCCAGAAAAGAAGGGCATGTGGCAAGAAGCAAGGAGTTGACCACTTCCACCGAGCTGCTGGCACTGTTTCTGACTCTGAAAATATTCGTGGGGTACATGGCCGGCAGATTCATCGAAGTATTTAATAGCTCGTACCGGGACATGGACAAGATGCTGGACGGCGAATTTACCACAGTTATGGCCGAAGGGATTCTGAGAAATTCCATAACCAGGATTATTGTCATAATACTTCCCGTAGTTTTGATAGCTTTTGCGGTATCCTTCACAATCATATTGGTACAGGTCAAATGGAAGCTCTCAGGAAAGCCGTTGACACCAAAATTCAGCAAGCTTGACCCCATAGCCGGATTCAGAAAAATATTCTCCAAGGACAAGCTGTTTGCCCTGGTTGTAGAAGTTGTAAAGGTTATTCTTATTGGATATGTGGCGTATGACACATTGAAGGATGAATGGAATACGCTGCTGGTCCTTTACGATATAAGCCTGTTTCAGGCGGTGGCCTTAATCGGCGATATTGTAATTAACCTTGGAATTAGGCTGAGCCTGATATTCCTGGTTATAGGATTTGCCGATTACCTGTATCAAAGGTTCAGATTCAGAAAAGACATGATGATGACCAAGCAGGAGGTCAAGGACGAGTTCAAGCAGACCGAGGGAGACCCCCAGGTTAAGAGAAGAATCAGGACAAAAATGCTGGAGGTGTCCCAAAGGAGAATGATGCAGCGGCTTCCCGAAGCCGACGTGGTTATTACAAACCCCAAGCACCTGGCGGCGGCAATCAAGTATGACAGGGAAGAGGCAGAAGCGCCCATCCTCCTTGCAAAAGGCGCGGACTACCTGGCTCAGAAGATCAAGGATGCAGCCAGGGAATATGGAATTGAAATAGTAGAAAACAAGCCACTGGCAAGAATGCTGTACTACAATGTGGAAGTCGGACAGGAGATACCCGCGGAGCTGTACCAGATGACGGCGGAAGTCCTTGCGTATGTATACAGGCTGAAGGGGAAGATTTAATTTACGGAAAGGCATGGGAGACTTGGAATGAAAAGAAATGATATAGCTGTCGGTCTATATATAATAGCAGCAATACTGTTTTTAATCATACCAATGCCCCCGGTGTTATTGGACCTCTTTCTGGCACTTAACATAGCCGTTTCCCTGGTCATCCTGTTCAACGCAATGTTTACCAAGGAAGTCCTGAACATGTCGTCGTTTCCGACAATTATACTTCTTACGACCGTGTTCAGAATCGCCTTGAACATTTCGAGTACCAGGCTTATATTATCCACCGGAGATCCAGGAAGTGTCGTAAGGGTATTCGGTGAATTTGTCGGCGGCAACAACCTGGTAATCGGAGCAATCATATTCATTGTTTTGATAATGATACAATTTATTGTTATAAACAAAGGTTCCGAAAGAATAGCCGAGGTAACCGCAAGATTTACACTGGACGCGATGCCTGGCAAGCAAATGGCTATTGATGCGGACCTTAACACGGGAGCCATAACGGATGCACAGGCGGCGGAGCGAAGGCAGAGAATCCAGGATGAAGCGTCCTTCTTCGGTTCCATGGACGGTGCCACCAAGTATGTCAAGGGCGATGCGGTTGCCGGCCTTATCATAACGGTTGTCAATATTACCGGCGGTGTTGTTACAGGCATGATGAACCGCGGCATGACGGCGATGGATGCCCTGCAGGAATACGCCATACTCACCATCGGTGACGGACTGGTTACGCAGATTCCTTCGCTGATGATATCACTGGCAACCGGTGTGCTGGTTACCAAGGTGTCCAAAGAGGCGGATTTCGGAAACATGCTTGTAAAACAGCTGTTCTCCATTCCGAAGGTATTGTACATAGTCGGCGCAAGCCTTATCGGGCTTGGCATTGTAACACCGCTTAATATCTTCCTCTTTACAGGATACGGCCTGGCTTTTGTGATGGCGGGAAGGAGCATGGCACAGAAGCTTGAGGTGGAATCCATAGAGAAGGAGGTATCCTCGGAGGAAGCCGAAGCGGACGAAATCAGAAGGCCGGAGAATGTGGCGTCCCTGCTGCAGGTTGACCCGATTGAGCTCGAGTTTGGCTATGGCATCATACCTCTTGCTGACGTCAACCAGGGAGGAGACCTGCTCGACAGGGTTGTTCTCATAAGAAGGCAGGTGGCGCTGGAGCTTGGCACGGTAGTGCCTATGATCCGTTTGCGCGACAATATACAGCTTAATCCCAATCAATATATTATAAAGATTAAGGGTGTAAAGGTCAGCGAAGGAGAGATCCTGTTCGACCATTACATGGCCATGAACCCGGGTTATGTTGAGGAGGAAATCACAGGAATACCTACCGTTGAGCCGTCGTTCAACCTTCCGGCCATTTGGATTACCGAAAGCCAGAGGGAGAGGGCGGAATCCCTGGGATATACGGTTGTTGATCCTCCGTCCATCATAGCCACCCACCTGACCGAGGTTATCAAGAGCCATATTCATGAGCTTCTTACCAGGCAGGATGTACAGAATCTCATCAACAATATCCAGGAATCAAACCAGACGCTCATATCCGAGCTTGTGCCGAAGCTGCTTTCCATAGGCGAGATCCAGAAGGTTCTTCAGAATTTATTGCGGGAACAGATATCGATAAGGGATCTTGTAACAATACTGGAGACCCTGGCGGATTACGCCCCCACAACCAGGGACATCGACCTGCTTACCGAATATGTACGGCAGAGCCTTAAGAGGGCAATATCAAGGAAGTTCTTTGCCGAGGGCGAGACTACAAGTGTAGTAACACTTGACCCGAAGGTTGAGCAGGAAATAATGGATTCCGTAAAGCAGACTGAGCAGGGCTCGTATCTGGCGCTGGATCCTGAGATAACAAGGGAGCTTATAGAATCGGTCCAGACCGAGATTCAGAAGCTGGAGGACCTGGGAAAGAACCCGATAATTGTAACATCACCTATTGTCAGAATGTATTTTAAGAGGCTTATGCAGGACTATTTTAAGGATTTGATTGTAATATCATACAATGAAATAGATTCCAACGTAGAATTACAGTCGGTAGGGATGGTGACAATTTAAATGATAATCAAGAAATTTCAAGCGAACAATGAGACGGAGGCCATAATACTTGCCAAGGAGGAGCTTGGCAAGGACGCTATTGTGATGAACATCAAGAAGATATCGCCAAAGGGAATTTACAAGCTGTTCAAGAAGCCTGTGGTGGAGGTCACCGCGGCTATTGATGACAATATTACATACAAGGCCGACCGGACACCTGCGTATAAAAAGCAGGCATTTCCGGATGTTATTTATGATGAACCGGAACCCGCACCCCAGACCGAGCCGAATTATACAAAGGAATCTTCCGCAATCGAGGAAAAGCTCAATAATCTTCAAAGCCTTATTGAAAAACAGATAGTTGAAAAGGAAGCAAAGCAGCAGAGCAGCGATGAAAAGCAGAAAACCTTAAGCAAGAGCCTGGCCTGCATACAGCTTGTTTATAACCAGCTTATTATGAACGATGTTGATGAAAAATACGCTAACCAGATAATAAGCGAAATTGAAGGGACTTTAAAGAAGGATGCATCCATGGACAACATCCTTTCAAGCATATACCAAAAGATCGTCCTTAAGCTTGGACAGCCGGTTACAATAGACATCCAGGGGCCTACTCCGAAGTATGTGTTCTTCATAGGGCCCACGGGAGTCGGAAAGACAACGACCATAGCAAAAATAGCATCAAAATTCAAAGTTGAGAAGAAGGCCAGGATTGCATTCCTTACTTCGGATACCTACAGGATAGCGGCGGTTGAGCAGCTGAGGACGTATGCCAACATCCTGGGCGTTCCGTTCAATGTTATTTACAGTACGGAAGAGATTGAACAGTCCAGGAAGGAATTTGCGGACTATGACATCATATTTGTCGACACCGCGGGACGCTCCCACAAGAACAAGAGCCAAAGGGACGATATTGAGAGCCTGATTAGGGCCATACCCCAGGACGAAAGAGAGGTCTACCTGGTACTCAGCGCCACAACAAAATATAGGGATCTTATTAGCATTACGGAGGCCTACTCCCAGATTACCAATTACAATCTGCTGTTTACGAAGCTGGATGAAACCAACAGTGTCGGCAATTTATTCAATATAAGAATGTTGACTAATGCGCCTCTTTCCTATGTTACGTTCGGACAGGATGTGCCCGATGACATCGACAGGATTGATCCGCAAAGCATAGCGAAGCAGTTGTTAAGGGGGCATTAATATGGATCAGGCGGAAAAACTCAGAAAGATTGTCAGCGAGCAAAATATACCCAGGCGCACCTCAAGGGTAATTACGGTCACGAGCGGCAAGGGGGGCGTCGGTAAATCCAGTATAGCTGTCAACCTGGCTATAGCTTTAAGCCGGCTCGGGAAGAAGGTGGTCATACTGGATGCGGATTTTGGCCTCGCCAACATAGAAATAATGCTGGGGATACGCCCGATATTCAACCTCGCGGACCTGATGTTCAGGGGCAAGAGCCTTTCGGACATCATTACCATGGGGCCGGAGAATATCGGTTTCATATCCGGGGGTTCGGGGATACAGGAGCTGACAAACCTGACAAAGGACCAGATTGTATACATGATACGCAAGCTGGTCGAGCTTGACAGGACCGCAGATATAATTATCATAGATACCGGCGCAGGCATTGACGACTCGGTGCTGGAATTCGTTGCTGCAAGCTCGGAAGTTCTGCTTATTGCCACTCCTGAACCGACTTCCATTACCGATGCTTATGCCTTGTTAAAGACCTTGAAGAGAAAGTCCGAGTTTTCCATTGCTGACACAACGATTAAAATGATTACCAACAAGGTAACACCGGACGAGGACGGCGAAGAGATATTTGAGAAGCTGAATATCGTTGTCAACAGGTTCCTAAAAATTAAAATGGTTTATATGGGACACATACCTGTCGACAAGGCTGTTTCAAAGTCCGTAATGAAGCAGCGCCCGGCCATTGTTGAATATCCGAACTCCGAGTTTTCAAGGCTTATAACAGGCTTTGCAAGGCAGCTATGCGACGCGGAACCGGAGAATACGCAGGGGAAGAAGGGTATTGCCCAGTTATTCACAAATTTGCTTAAATCCAGGATAAGGTAGCGCACGGAGGTCATTAATGCTGCAGGACATAGTAAAGATTGGAGATAAAATTGAGGTAAGACTTCTTGACAATAACAGGGAAATCGCAAAGTCATCAAAAACTCATGTAAGCCAGATGATTGACTTTGAAGAGGACAATGTAATTATTGTAGCGGCCCCAATTCATAACGGCATGCGGATGGTGATGCATAAAGGGGCTTACTACCGTTTGTATTTCTATGCGGAAAAAGGCTTGTTCCAGTGCGACTGCATTGTGCTGCAGACATTCCGGGAGAAGAAGATGATATTGCAGCGGGTCAAGATCATATCGGAGCCCGAAAAAGTACAAAGAAGAAGATATTTCCGTATTGAGTGCCTGCATGAAATTCTCTACAGAAAAATATCCGAAGAGGAATACTTGCTGAAGGAGAAACTGATATCACCCGGGTATTTGCATCCTGACGAGCGGACCGAAATTAGAAAAGCACTGGCTGCCATGGAAAATAAATGGTCTCCCGGTGTGATTATAGATTTAAGCGGAGGCGGCTGCAAGTTTACTTCGGATGAAGAGCTGAGCCAGGGTGACAAGATAAGAATCAAGCTGGACTTTGTCCTAAAGAATGACCTAAAAAAGCTGGATATAGTTGCTGATGTCATAGCGTCACAGAAAAAACCCGAACGGGCGGGGAAATATGAGCACCGGGTCGAATTCACCGGCATAACGCAGAATGAAAGAGATCTTCTCATAAAATACATATTTGAGCAGGAGCGCAAGCTTAGGCAGAAGAGTTTGGATTAAAAGTTCCGTTTCATGAAAGGCATGATATGGTCATGAAAAATATTTTAATAATTGATGACTCTGCACTCATGAGAAGGGTGATATCTGATATAATAGAATCTGACAAGAGATTCAACGTTATTGGAGCGGCTATAAACGGCGTGGCGGGAATCAGCATGCTGCAGGAGAATATAGGCCACGTCGATGCGGTTCTGCTGGATATCAACATGCCAAGGATGAATGGCCTGGAATTTCTTGAGGAGCTTAAAAAACAGGGCATTAAGGTTACGGTCATCGTGGTAAGTGCCGTAACCACGAATGAAGCCCTGGAGACAATCCGGGCCCTGGAGCTTGGAGCGTTTGATTTCGTAACAAAGCCCGAGAGCCTTGAAGAGTTAAGGAGCAATGAATTTGCCGACAGGCTTTTAAAGATTCTGGCAGTGGCCACCAATGCGGACAGTGAAGAAAAACCGAAAAAGGCCGCCAAGCCTAAGAAAACTGCGGTAGCACAAAAGCGTGAATCCGGAAGCGCGGCGCCGCCCAAGGACACCGGCGCTGAATATAAGAGTGTCTTTTCCGCCGAGGTACTAGAGCCTATTATCAAAAAGAGGCGGCAGTCCCGAAAGCAAGCGGTGACAACAGGAGAAAAGCTGGTTGCCATTGCATGCTCCACGGGAGGGCCAAGGGCGCTTCATTCCATAATCCCGAATTTGCCAAAGAATCTGGACGCGGCGGTTGTTATCGTGCAGCACATGCCCGGGGGATTTACCAAATCCCTGGCGGAAAGACTGGATGCGCTATGCCCCATGCCCGTTAAGGAAACAGAGGATAATGAAGTAGTAAAAAAGGGCGTGGTATATATAGCAAAGGGCGGAAAGCAGATCCGCATTGCGAGGAACAGGAAGGGAAACCATGTCATCAGGCTTACCAAGGAAGAGCCGCGTTTCGGACTGCTTCCATGCGCCGACAAGCTGTATGAATCTCTTGCAGATACGGGTTATTCCGAAATAATCTGCGTTGTACTTACCGGTATGGGCAGTGACGGCTCAGCCGGCATATTAGAGCTAAGCAAAAGCAAAAAAATCCATGTGATAGCTCAGGATGAGAACACCAGCATAGTATATGGGATGCCCAGGATGGTCGCATTGACAGGATTGGTGAACGAAATACTGCCGCTGGACCGGATATCCGATGCTATCATAAAGAAAGCGGGGGTACAATAGATGGACGTAAGTCAATACCTGGAAATATTTATTGATGAGGCAAAGGAGCATTTACAGAGTCTTAATGAGCATATTCTTGTCCTTGAAAAGGATCAGGAGCATACCGACACAATTAATGAAATATTCCGCGCGGCCCATTCCCTGAAAGGAATGGCCGGAACCATGGGATTTAAGAAAATGCAGCAGCTTACCCATGACATGGAGAATGTGTTTTCAGAAATAAGAAACGGTAAGATGAAGGTATCTTCCGAACTGGTGGACGTTGTGTTCAAAGGGCTTGATGTGTTGGAGTCTTTTGTCGCCAATATCCAGTCCGATGGTACCGAGGGAGACATTGATTGTGAGGATATAATTAAATCCCTGGCCAGAATTCTTAATGAAGGGCGGGGAGGGACCGGCGCGAAAACCGAGGCATCAGGCCGTGTCAGCGCCCAGGAAATTATTGCCGCTCCGGAAGCCAATCCGAAGGAAAAATTCAGGACTCTCAAGATTGAGGAGCATGAGAAGAAGGCGATAGCCAAAGCCATTTCCCTGAACCTGAATGTTGTCGGCATGACCATCTATATCCAGGAATATTGCGTACTTAAAGGCGCCAGGGCCTTCATGATTAACAGGACCATAGAGGAGCATGGAGAGATTATAAAGCTTTATCCCAGCGCACAGGACCTGGAAGATGAAAAATATGATTTTGACTATTCCGCATTCGTGACAACCAAGAAGACGCCCCAGGATTTGATTGAATATGTCATGGGTGTTTCCGAGGTCAAGGAGGTTGTTGCGGATTACATATATTTAAGTGAAGAAGAGCTTAATCATTATCTTGCCGAAATCAAACGGGACGAGCTTGGTGAGCCTTCGCTCAAGAAAGCGGTTGACGCGGATGCCCTTAAGGTCGGTTCCGCGGCACAGGTCAAGCAGCAGCCTTCAAAGCCTGTGGCAAACCGTTCGGTACGTGTTGATATTGAAAAGCTGGATGTGCTTATGAACCTGGTCAGCGAGCTTATTATAGCCAAGAACAGCTTGGTGGCCTCCAGCAATGCCATTCGCGACCAGCTGGAAAGCAGCTTCTTTGACCAGATAGAGTACCTGGAGAGAGTCACGACCAATCTTCACGAATCGATTATGAAGGTTCGTATGGTTCCCATAGAGAGCGTTGTCAACCGCTTCCCGAGAATGATACGCGACCTGTCCAAGTCTCTTAACAAGCAGATGGAGCTTTACATGACCGGTGAGGATACGGAGCTGGACCGTACCGTAATTGATGAAATTGGAGATCCTCTGATGCATCTGCTCCGAAATTCAGCGGACCACGGCCTTGAGCCCCCTGAAGAAAGAATCAGGAAGGGCAAGAGCCCGGTTGGCGCCATCTATCTTGACGCGTACCAGGACGGCAATAATGTTGTTATCGAGGTCAGGGACGACGGAGCCGGCATCAATATTGATAAAATCAAGAAGAAAGCTATTGAGAAGGGCATAGTAACCGAAGACCAGGCGGAGAGAATGAGCGACAAGGATTTCACAGACCTGTTGTTCCTGCCGAGCTTTTCAACCTCCGACAAGGTTACCGACATATCCGGAAGAGGTGTCGGCCTTGATGTTGTCAAGACAAAGATAGAGGCCCTGGGTGGAGACATAGAGGCTAAAACCATATGGGGCAAGGGCACGAATTTCATTATCCGCCTGCCTCTGACCCTGGCGATTATCCAGGCATTGATGGTCATGATCTCCGATGAGAAGTATGCGCTGCCTCTTGGCAATATACAGACCGTTGAGAATGTCAGGAGCAGCGAAATAAAGAAGGTAAGCGGCAAGGAAGTCCTCAACCTCAGGGGTGACATTATTCCCGTGGTTCGCCTTGGTGAGGTCCTTGACTGCCCCAAGGGCGAAGAAAAGGACGACCTTCTTATAGTTGTCGTGAAGAAAGGCGAAAGATTCGCAGGTATGGTGGTGGACAAGCTGTTAGGCCAGCAGGAAATTGTTATCAAGTCCATTGGCAAATACATAAGGAACCATAAGATAATAAGCGGTGCAACCATCCTTGGAAACGGCGAGGTGGCATTGATACTGGATGTCAACCCGTTGATTTAGGGAAGGGTCTAAAAAATGCAAGGGAGGCTGTTTCAATGGCGGAGCTTAGTACAAAACAATATATCAGTATAAGGCTCGGTAATGATTTATACGCAATAGAGATAAAGTATATCGAGAATATAATTGTAATGCAGAATATTACAAGGGTGCCGAAGGCTCAGTCATATTTTCTCGGGGTTATCAATTTAAGGGGTGAGATTATCCCGGTTATGAGCCTGAAGGCCAGATTAGGCCTGGAAAAGGACGTATTCACCCCGACATCAAGAATTATAATTCTAAAGCCGGAGAGAACCGCCGCGCCGGTAGGAATAACAGTGGACGAGGTAAACGAGGTTATTGACTTAAGCGACGAAGATATTGAAACGCTGACATATGACGACAAGGAAGTCAAGGCGGCGTACAGCCTTGGCATAGGAAAGTATGGAAGCGACTTGATCAACATACTTAATGTCCCGGAGCTTATAGGAAAGGATGAATAGTGGTTCAGTTTGATATTGGGGGATAAGGATGTCGGATTTGGATTTAAGCAAAATCAATAACATGCAATACGATGTTCTCCGTGAAATCGGAAACATTGGCGCAGGAAACGCGACCACGGCTTTATCGCAGATGATAAATGCCAAAGTATCAATGAATGTGCCAAAGGTTGAGCTTCTGGAATTTAAGGAGATATCGAATGTAGTCGGCGGCGAGGAAAGAATCGTTGTCGGAATCCTGTTTACCCTCGGCGGAGATATCGAGGGTATGATGATGTTTATGATGGACAAGGCTGCGTCAATGCACCTGGTGAATATCCTATTAGGCAAAATAGAGTATTCCGAGAGCGATGAGCAGTCTGAATTCAGTGAAATGGGGCTGTCTGCACTGAATGAAATCGGGAATATTATATCCGGCGCGTATTTATCATCCTTGTCTACATTGACAAACCTGACAATTACTTCCAGCATACCTTACATGGCCATTGATATGGCCGGGGCAATATTAAGCGTACCGGCTATCGAATTTGGCAAGATCGGAGATAAAGCTCTCCTGATTGAAACGGAGTTTGGCGACAAGGATAATTATGTAAACGGTTATTTTATCCTTATACCTACTCCAGACTCATACAAAGCAATACTAAAATCACTGGGGTTATAGGGTGGAATAATGAACAATTTGATAAAAGTCGGCATGGCAGATGCCAATGTATGCAAACCGCCCGATGTGATTACGACACTGGGACTGGGTTCCTGTGTCGGAATTGTTTTATATGATCCATCGGTGAAAATTGCAGGATTGGTACATATAATGCTGCCTGACAGCACGAAAATACTTAACAATTCAAATAAATACAAGTTCGCTGACACAGGGATTGATATGCTTATAGAAGAAATGTCCAGGCTTGGTGCATCCAAAAGAAAACTGGTAGCAAAGATTGCCGGCGGAGCGCAGATGTTTGCATTCAACAACAATCTTGAGATGATGCGCATCGGGGACCGCAACGTGGAGGCCACAAAGGAAAAGCTCAAGAAGCTGGGTATACCGATTCTTGCGGAGGATACCGGTGAGAACTACGGTAGGACTATCGAATTTGACCCTGAAACGGGACTGATGACCGTAAAATCATTTGGCAGGGACCTTAAGATTCTATAGCGGCATTTTTATGACATTCGGACGGAAGGTGAAGGGATGCGTGACAGATACATACCTGCTTTGATAACATTAATAGCGGGGGCAATAACCTGTATTATTGATATATATAAAAAGTCCGGGCTTATACCCAGCCTGATACGGCTTCTTGTGGTATTAATAATTTTTTATATACTGGGACTGATAGCCAGATTGGTTATTCTTAAGACCATTACATACAAACCAAAAGGCGACGACAACGAGGAAAACAATGAGGGGACTGAGAATCCTGAAGCCGGTGCCAACGAGAATGCGGCGGAGGAAAACAAGGATGAAGCAAACAAGCAGGCATGAAGGCATCAGATAACTTCTTTACAGAAAGCTGCATGAGTTAGGGGAAAGCAGTTTTAGGAGGTAACATGAAGACGGACGCAAGGCAAAAGCTTTGGGAAGAATACTCTAAGAAAAGGAGCCCGGATCTTTTCGAGAAAATCGTAATTGAATATGCGGGCTTGGTAAAGCTTGTTGCCGGAAGATTAAGCATGTACCTGGGCCATAACGTGGAGTATGACGACCTTGTAGGATATGGGACTTTCGGACTGATTGATGCGATTGACAAATTCGATTACAGCAAGGGTTACAAGTTTGAAACATATGCCTCATTAAGAATCCGCGGTGCCATTCTGGACCAAATACGGAAGATGGACTGGATTCCAAGAAGCATTCGACAGAAGCAACGAAAGATAGAGAGTGCTTATCAGGCTCTTGAAAGAAAATACGGCGGCAATTTCAGCGACGAAGCCGTAGCCGAGGAATTGAATATCACACTGGAAGAGCTTGAGGATTGGCAAAGCCAGACCAACATAACCAATCTTATTTCCCTGGACGAATTTCTTGAACAGGGTTCAGAATCGAAAACCGAGCAATATATTGCGGCATCATTTGATCAACCGGAGAGAATAGCGGAACAAAACGAGCTTAAGGAGCTGTTGGTTAAGGCACTTGAGACACTTACAGAGAAGGAAAAGAAGGTTATTGTACTTTATTACTATGAGGAACTGACCCTGAAGGAAATAAGCCGGATACTGGAGGTATCCGAATCGAGAGTATCCCAGCTTCATACAAAAGCTTTGAAGAAACTGAAAGTAAAATTGGGAGTTAATACTGATGTTCTCACGAGCTTTTATTGATTGAGTGATGTCATATATTGCTTCCCTAAACCAATTGAAGGAGGAATGGTTTAGTTGAGCGGAAGGAATGCGTATTTCCAGCTTGTACTAAAAGATGACGGAACATACCTGAAGCTTATTAACGCAGAGCCGGGCGGAAAACCTCTGAGCTATGACGAGATCATAAACTACCTGATGGATAAAAGAATATATGATTTTGACAAGATTGCCCTGGGAAAAGGCATAGCAACACTGGATAAGACGGCCGAGGTCAAGCTGACCTCCGTGGTTGCCTTGACCCAGGATGAGTATGTTAAAGTTACGGTAGATGAAGAAGCCACATACGCGCTTTGCCGGTTCTATCCTCCCAGCACCGGAATTACGGAGGGAAAGCTTCTTACCAAGGACGATATAATGGATGCCCTGGTCATGACAGGTATCAAGTACGGTGTGGATGAAGTGAGAATAGCCCAGTTTTTAAAGGACCGCGAGTACTGCACGGATTATGTAATGGCAAAAGCAACCCTGCCCATTCAGGGCCGTGACGCGGAAATAAAATATTTTTTCAACACGGACCTTACCATGAAGCCAAAGACAAATGAGGACGGTTCCGTGGACTTTCACAAGCTGGATATTATAAGCCACTGCAGGAAGGGGGACCTGCTGGCCACCCTGACCCCTGCGGATCCCGGAAAGCCGGGAATAGACGTATACGGCAGGGTTATTAAGCCCAACAAGGTGACCAACAAGGTGCTCAGGTTCGGAAATAAGATAAGGCTTTCGGAGGACGGCCTGAGCATTTATTCCGAGGTCGACGGGCATGTAAGCCTGGTGGACGGAAGAGTTTTCGTCTCGGACACCTTTGAGGTTTCCGCCGATGTGGACGCCTCTACCGGGGATATCGAGTATGAAGGAAACGTGGTGGTCAAGGGAAATGTCATCACGGGGTTCTCGGTGAAGGCCAAGGGAGATATCGAGGTATACGGCGTGGTTGAAGGCGCTTACCTGGAAGCCGGCGGGCAGATAATACTAAGGCGCGGAATGCAGGGGATGAACAAGGGAATCCTTAAGGCCGGAGGGAATATCATATCCAAGTTCATTGAAAATGCCGAGGTTATTGCAGGCGGATATATCAACACGGATTCAATCATGCACAGCAAGGTGTCCGCCAAGGGGGACATAGTGGTAAGCGGGAAAAAGGGCCTGATTACAGGAGGCGTTGTCCGTTCGGGCACGATGATATCCTTGAAGACGGCCGGTTCATATATGGGGACAAACACGGTGCTTGAGGTCGGTATCGACCCCACGGTGATGGATGAATTCAAGGAACTGGAAAAAATGATTGTATCGCTAAAAGCAAAAAGGGAGAGGATAAACCAGGCATTGGCGGTGGTAAGGAAGAAACTCCAGTCCGGGGCCGGCATTACATATGACAAGCTGGATCAGATCAAGAAGCTTACCAAGGCCAGCATCCAGTTTAACGCACAGATTGCCGAGGCCACCCAAAGATATGATGCGCTTAAGTTTGAAGTGGAGGGGAGCGCGTCAGGCATAATCAAGATCCAGGATGTGGCATATCCGGGAACAAAAATAGTAATATCCAATATTGTATACTATGTCAGGGACATAATTCATCATACAAAATTCATCCGTGAAAGGGCTGACATTAAGCTTATACCGCTGTAAAATGCATTCATGCGACTTATATAACGGCATAATCGTATGACAACCCCGGAATTTAATGAAACTGTTGTTATGGTTTTAGATGTCAAGGGGGATTGAAAATGACCATGAAGCCGATTGATATCGTTAAAACACAGGAGGTTTCCCAGTATAAGCAGCTTCAGAACCAGAGATACCAGCACGAACAGGTTCAGATAAGCAAGAACTTCCAGAACATGGTCCAGGCGGAGCAGTCAAAGCCTGTTGAGACCAACAGGAGCGAGCACAGGGAGTTTCGTTATGATGCCAAGGAAGAAGGCGGCAATCAGTACCGTGGTTCAGGAAGAAAAGGGAAACAGGACAAGGGAAAGAAAGGCGGAAAGGATGAACACGCAAATATGTCCAAAAGGCCCGGAGGAATAGATATACTTATATAACAGTTTACATAATTACAGCACGGGAGTGGGATAACTAATGAACCTGTTGGAAATAATCATGCTTATAATAGGGATACTTGTCATACTGCTCAGCTGTGTGGTTGTTGCCAATCCTGAAAGGAAAAGGATAGCTTCGATAACCGACAGCGAGATTAAGGACATGCTGCATGATAAGCTTGATAACTTAAAGGAACAGCAAAGTGAGATATTATCCTCCGTAAGCGATGAAATAACCTCAAGAACGGAGGATTACCTAAGCAAGCTGTCAAATGAAAAGATTATGGCTGTTACCGAATACTCCGATCAGATTCTTGAGAAAATAAACAGGAATCATGAAGAGGTGGTATTCCTATATAACATGCTTAATACCAAGGAAAAAGAGCTTAAGGAGATGCTTAGGAAAATCAACAGCTCACAGCAGCAGCTAAAGGAAATCATAAGCAAAAGCCCGGATGAAAATGAGCCGGCCAAGGAGACTTTGGCAGCAGGGCAGCCGGCAAATCCCGCTCAGAACCTGAAATTAAAAACACCACCGGTCAAACCGGCCTCTGAAACCGAAACCCAGCCTGTTTCCATAAACACAGCGGAAATAATCAAACTGTACAAGCAGGGAGATTCCGTGCTTAACATCGCAAAGCAGCTGGGAATAGGACAGGGCGAGGTTAAGCTTGTAATAGATTTGTTTACCGATAGATAGGACGGGACGACTGATATGAAGCTTAAGTATTATATGAGAGGCCTTGGCATAGGCATACTAATAACAACACTGATATTTGCCGCAGCCGGTAAGAAGGAGAAGCTTACCGACGAAGAGATTATGGCCAGGGCCAAGGATCTTGGCATGGTAATGAAGGATGATACCGATAGCCTTGAAAAGATTATAAATAATATGAAGCATGGAACCGACGGCAGCTCAAAGGATAATAAGGGCGGTTCGAAGGACGAAGCGCAGAATGACGCGAACGGCTCCCAAACGGATGGGGCCAGGATTGATTCGGACGGAGAAACGGACGAATCAATGGAGCCACAGGATGAATCGGCTTCGGGCAATACGGAAGGCTCCCATGATGATTCCTTGGACACCCCGGATAATGAAAGCCTGCCGGAGGAAAATCAACAGAGTGATGGAACCGGTCGGCAGGATGAAAGCCAGGAGAATACGGAGGGTTTACAGGATGAGGCCCCGGACAGGCAAGAAGATGATTCTACAGATGTAGAATATGCCGGAAACGGTAACGAAGATCGGACGGCATCGGGCGGGCAAACGGGTACAAACACCGGTGAACCCGCAGTATCCGGGCCGGATGTCGATGAACCGGAAACCCACGGACAGGACGAAGGCCAGGACAATGAAGATCAGGACGGCGGCAGGCAGGATAACGCCGATATAAATGAACCGCAGGATTCCGGAGAGCTTGTCACATTTACCATAAAAAAGGGCATGTCATCCAGGATGGTATCGGAGTTGCTTGCGGAGTCTGGCCTGGTTGAGGACGCGCAAGACTTTGACAGGTATATCATTCAAAAGGGCAAGGCCGGCGTTATAATGGTGGGAACATACGAGCTGCCAAAGGGATCGGATTATAAGACAATACTGGACACAATAACGAAAAAATAAATGATAAATATCCTTTACACCCGGAAATTGTTGTGTTATAATTTCAATGTTTTGAGACAAAACACGCATGCTGATTTCATGTACGGTGCCGGAGATATCCGGTCTGCATGAAAAATGAGGTGTGCGGAAGATATTAACCAAATGGAGGTATAAAATGAGCGTTATTTCAATGAAACAGCTATTGGAAGCCGGTGTCCATTTCGGTCATCAGACCAGAAGATGGAACCCCAAGATGGCCGAGTACATCTATACCGAGAGAAACGGTATCTACATCATCGACCTGCAGAAATCTGTAGTCAAGGTTGAAGAAGCTTACACGGCAATCAAGAAAGTAGTTTCCGAGGGAGGAACAGTTCTTTTCGTAGGAACAAAGAAGCAGGCCCAGGACGCTATTAAATCCGAGGCGGAGCGCTGCGGAATGTATTATGTAAATGAGAGATGGCTGGGCGGAATGCTGACCAACTTCAAGACAATCAAGAGCAGAATCGACAGACTGAGAGAAATCGAGAGAATGTCCACCGACGGAACATTTGACGTTCTTCCGAAGAAGGAAGTTATCAAGCTGAAAAAAGAATGGGAAAAGCTTGAGAAGAACCTTGGCGGAATCAAGAACATGAAGAAGCTCCCGGACATCATTTTCGTAGTCGATCCCAAGAAGGAAAGAATCTGCGTCCAGGAAGCGCATGCGCTCGGAATACCGTTGATAGGTATTGCAGATACTAACTGTGACCCAGAAGAACTGGATTATGTAATACCGGGCAATGATGACGCAATCCGCGCGGTTAAGCTTATCGTATCCAAGATGGCGGATGCGGTCATTGAGGCAAATCAAGGCGTACAATTGACAGATACTACCGAGGAAGCTTCGGAAGCTGATGATGTGGAAGATATGGAAGCTGCCGAAATGGATGACGAAGAATCAAAAGAAGTAAATATTGATGATTCCGATTTGGAAGAAGCATTTACAGAATAATATTTCCTATGGGTCTGCTGCATATGTATGGCTTACCGGATGGTTGGTATCGGACATTACAGCGGCCCATTTTTAAAATAATAACGATTTGGAGGTAATGTAATGGAAGTAACTGCTGGAATGGTTAAAGAATTAAGAGAAATGACCGGCGCGGGCATGATGGACTGCAAGAAGGCTCTTGCCGAGACCAATGGCGATATGGACAAGGCTATAGAGTACTTGAGGGAAAAAGGACTTGCTGCGGCTGAGAAGAAGGCCGGAAGAATCGCCGCAGAAGGAATTGTAGATACAGTTGTCAGCGAAGACGGCAAGATTGCTGCCATAGTTGAGGTTAACAGCGAAACCGACTTCGTTGCAAAGAACGAGAAATTCAGAGAGTTTGTTGCGGCTGTTGCCGCACAGGCCGCAAAGACAAGCGCGGCGAATATTGACGAATTCCTGGCTGAGAAATGGGAGCTTGATCCCACAAAGACAGTCAAGGAACAGCTGTCAACCATGATATCAATAATCGGCGAGAACATGAACATCAGAAGGTTTGAAAAGGTTACGGCCGAGAACGGTTTTGTCGCTTCATACATCCATGGCGGCGGAAGAATCGGTATTCTCGTTGAGGTTGAGACTTCGGCTGTAAATGATGAAGTTAAGGAAGCGGCAAAGAACGTTGCCATGCAGATTGCAGCCATGCATCCGAAGTATGTCAAGAGGGAAGATGTTCCGGACGACGTTATCGAATATGAAAAAGGCATTATTAAGGCCCAGATACAGAACGACCCTGCAAATGCCAAGAAGCCTGAGAATATCATCGAGAAGATGATAGACGGAAGACTGAACAAGGAGCTTAAGGAATTCTGCCTGCTTGACCAGGTATATGTAAAGGACGGAGACATGACCGTAGGCGGTTATCTTGATTCCGTGGCAAAGAAGGTTGGCGCTCCTATAACCATTAAGCGTTTCATCCGCTATGAGACCGGCGAAGGCATCGAGAAGAAGAAAGAGGATTTCGCTGCGGAAGTTGCCAAGCAGATGAATAAGTAAGTGAATCTTAAAGAATAAAGAACAGTATAATTGATAAAGGCTCCGAAAGCCTGTAAGCACTATATTTCATAGCGGCTTAAGGGTTTTCGGAGCACTTTTGTTATCGGCCTTTAGGATACCGATTATTTTATCGGTGGCGCTTTTTTATGTGTATTTTCGCATCAAAATATGTTACAATATACACATTAAGCAGGATAATGATTCCCTTATAAATGGGATTATTTGACAGAACGGGGTGAGGACTTGTCAGAACAGCAAAACAACACAGGCAATGAAGGTACAGCTGAAAAGACAGCAGATGCTTTGCAGAAGAAAAAAAGGATACAGCGGCTGAAAACCATAATAATCTGGACCGTTATTGTTCTTATGCTGCTTCCTACCATATTATGCATCATACTTGGGATAGAGGTATTCAAGCTTAAGAACCAGGTTGAAGAATTAATATCTACATATTCCAGCAGCTATGACGATATCGGAGACGGCGGGAAGAATAACGGAGATTACGCCTATGCTTCCACCGACGAGGAAAAAGAGGATGACTTAAACCACCCCGACGATAATTCAGACGGCACTGACAAGCCTGACGGGATGAGCAATAATACAGACAACGGCACGGATATGCCGGATGATTTGAATTCCGATGAAAACCCATATTCGGTTGATTTTATAGAGAACCTGGATCTGGATCATACGAACGGCATCGGGGACCATGAGCCGGGCATGGATCCCACGCAGGATAATCAGGATGGCAATATATCTGAAAACCCGGACAGCGAAAATCCTGATGGAGATTCAGGCCCGGAGGGACCTAGTGAAAATGGTACAGGCGATGGGAACCCTGACGGGGAAGAGACGGCTGGAAATGGCAATGGTACGGAAAATGGACAGCCTTACCGTGATCCGAACGGGAAATACTATGGGAAAAAGGTTTATCTGACCTTTGACGACGGTCCGTCCGACAATACGGACAAGATACTGGACATCCTTTCGGAGTACGGTGTCAAGGCCACATTTTTTGTAGTCGGATATAATGATGAGGCATCGAAAGAACGGTACAAGCGCATTGTCAGCGAGGGCCATGTTCTCGGCATGCACGCCTTTGAGCACAACTACAAGAAAATTTACAAATCTCTAGAAGATTTTGATAAAGACTTTACAAAGTTATGGAATTTGTTATATGATACTACTGGAGTTACTCCTAAGGTATACCGTTTTCCGGGCGGCAGCCTGATGAGAAAAAAGGACATTGATAAATATAACAACTACCTTGTTCAAAGGGGGGTAACATATTATGACTGGAATGTCGTAAACGGTGATGCCGAAGGAGTCGATTACACGGATAAGCAACTGATTGATAATGTACTGAACGGTGTTTTGAACAGGAAGACGTCCATCGTGCTTATGCACGACGGATACGGCAAGGCCAAGACGGTTAAAACCTTGCCAGCCATACTTGATGAGTTGATATCGGGGGGAGCGGAACTGCTGCCTATTGATGATAACACTCCGCTTATCAGGCAGGTCAAGCCTAAGAGTTCAAACTAATACATAGGGAGGTACCAAATTAATGGGGTTTTTCAAGGATTTGAAAAAAGATTTGTCACAGGCTGTCAATGAGCTGCTGCCGATGAGTGAAGACAGCCGGGATGACGGTTCGGATCAGATGGTAAACACCCTGGATTCCGATTCCATGACAGATACCGAAGAAGCCGAGAATGAGATGAAGGAGTGGCTGGATGGATTTTTGAATGAGGAAAAGGCAGAAGAGAAAACCGGCTCCGATACCGAGACGGCACCCATTGAGGATGATTTCAGAGTACAGATGGATCTTAATGATATTAATGATGTACCGGATATCCAGGATTTACAGTTTTCCCTGGATTTTGAAGAAATAAAGGGAGAACCGGATGCCCGGGATTCTGATGTTAAGGGTACGGATGATACCAAGGATATGGAAGATAAAAAGGATGTCGAAGACGGGAAGGATTTAAAGGACGACGAGGGTATCAATGATGCCGATGATATTGGCAATATCAATAATAATAATGATATTAATGATATCAACGATATCAGGAGCATCGAAGATATCAAGAACTTCGAGGAAATCCTGAATGTTCACGATATTAAGGATATCGATAATATCCATGATATAGTTGACATTAACGATATCCTTGATGAGCGGGATATGCCGGACATAATGGGACAGGATACACAGGATATTCGGGATACCCAGGATAATCAGAATGAGTTTCATACGGATGAAGGCATAGAAGGTTATGAGAAAGAAGAATTATCAGAAAATAATATGGAGGATGAAGTTGGGGTTATGAATGAAAAGGTTGATATCATGAATGAAGAGAGCATGGATACTGTTATTGATGAGCTTCAGGACAACGTGGATCTTGATGTGCTTGATGAGCTGAATGCTGAAGATGTTCAGGCAGAAAAGGACAAGGAGCCTGAGAAAAAGGTTCGCGCTGCCTCCACGGCGAGGGATGATGAGGTTACCGTAATATCTAAGGGAACAACCATTAACGGAAGCATTTCTTCCGATGGTTCGCTGGATATCATGGGCAACATCACGGGCGATGTTGAATGTCTCGGCAAGCTTTCCATTACAGGTAAGATTATTGGCAATTCGACTGCAGCCGAGGTTTATGTCAACACCGAGCGCCTTGAAGGCTCCATAACCAGTGAAGGCAGTGTCAAGATTGGTCTTGGAACGGTTGTTATCGGCGACATATCCGCATCATCAGCCGTTATCGCAGGCGCCGTCAAGGGCGAGATTGATGTCAACGGGCCTGTAGTAATAGATTCCACAGCAATAATCAAGGGCAATATCAAGGCAAAATCTGTTCAGATAAACAACGGTGCCGTAGTTGACGGCTACTGCTCGTTAAGCTATGCCGATGTTGATCTGGATAATATATTTGAATAATACGGATACTTAATTGAATATACGGAGGCAAAATTTCCATGGTTGAATATAAACGGGTTCTGCTTAAGCTGTCGGGCGAAGCACTGGCGGGAGAGAATAAAACCGGCTGTGATGAAGCCGTATGCATGAATGTTGCCAAACAGGTAAAAGCTCTCGTTGATCAGGGGATACAGGTTGCAATAGTCATCGGAGGGGGCAACTTCTGGAGAGGCAGAAGCAGTGCGGCTATCGACAGGACCAAGGCAGATCAGATCGGCATGCTTGCCACGGTTATGAACTGCATATACATGTCTGAAATACTCAGGCTTGTTGGGATTAAGACAAAGGTATACACGCCGTTTTCCTGCGGAAGTATGACCCAGCTGTTTTCCAAGGATGATGCGCTTGCGCTTATGAATGCGGGAGGTGTGGCGTTCCTGGCTGGAGGCACAGGACATCCTTATTTTTCCACCGACACACCAAGCGCGCTTCGGGCAATTGAGCTTGAGTGCGATGTAATACTGATGGCAAGGGCGGTTGACGCGGTCTATGATTCCGACCCCAAGACGAATCCTGATGCCAGAAGGTACGACAGGATATCCATTCAGGAGGTCCTTGACAAGAAGCTTGGTGTCATTGATTTAACCGCCGCCTGCTTATGTCTGGAAAATAAAATGCCGATTTTACTGTTTGCCTTATCGGGGGAAAACAGCATAGTGAATGCAGCAACCGGTAAATCAAACGGTACAATAATGACAGTATAACACAATCTATATAATGGGAGGGATGAGGAAATGGATGCAAGACTGAACCAGTACAAGGAAAGAATGAAGAAATCGGTTGAAAACCTGAAAGATGAATTTGCAGCAATACGTGCCGGAAGGGCAAACCCTCATTTATTGGATAAGATCAGAGTGGATTATTACGGACAGCTTTCTCCTTTGCAGGCGGTTGCCAATATAACTGTTCCTGAGGCAAGAATCCTTCAGATACAGCCCTGGGAGAGCAGGATGATAAAGGAGATTGAGAAAGCTATCATGGCTTCCGACCTCGGGCTTACTCCAAGCAACGACGGCAAGGTTATCCGCCTGGTATTCCCCGAGCTTACCGAGGAAAGAAGAAAAGAGCTCGTCAAGGATGTAAAGAAAAGAGCCGAGAATGCCAAGGTTGCGGTAAGAAATATACGCAGGGACGCGAATGACGCGTTCAAGAAGATGGAGAAGGCCAAGGAAATATCCGAGGATGAGCTTAAGATTCTCGAGGAAGAGTGTCAGGAACTGACCGATGAATTTATTGAGGAAATCGACAAGCTGGTAGAGGAGAAATCAAAAGAAATCCTTACCGTATAAAAATATTGTGTATGCCGGGGTGTCCACGAAAGAATTATTATGACCCTTTTGGGACACCTCTTAATTCGTAAAGATTTGCTTCCCAATGATGTCCGCCGGGTCATCCGGACGGACGGCAATTTATATTTATAATGGAAACGAGGAACGTATGAGTGAAACCAAGCTTGTAATACCCGAGCATGTTGCCATTATTCTTGACGGCAACGGGCGGTGGGCCAAAAAAAGAAAAATGCCGAGAAACTACGGGCACTCACAGGGCAGCAAGGTGGTGGAGAAGATCTGTGAGGATGCTTATAAAATAGGAATCAAGTACCTTACCGTGTATGCCTTTTCTACGGAAAACTGGAAGCGTCCCAAGGAGGAAGTGGACGCATTGATGAAGCTGTTGGACAGTTATCTGGATACGAGCATCAAAACCAGTGAAAAGAACAACATGCGCGTAAGGATAATCGGCGACAAGTCGGGCCTTCCGGAGTCAATGAGAAAGAAAATGGAAGCCCTTGAGGAAGCGTCAAAGAACAACACCGGTTTGAATTTCCAGGTCGCCATAAATTATGGCGGCAGGGATGAGATACTCCGCGCGATTAAAGCCCTGTCGAAGGACCTGGGTGAAAAAAGGGTTTCCATTGATGAAATAGATGAGAAAGCATTTTCAAGGTACCTGGATACGGGGGATATTCCCGATCCGGACCTTTTGATACGCACCAGCGGCGAGCAGAGAATATCCAATTTCCTTTTGTGGCAGATGGCTTATACGGAGTTTTATTTTACGGATGTTTTATGGCCGGATTTCACCAGGGAAGAGCTGCTTAAAGCCATTGAGTTTTACTCAGGCAGAAACCGCAGATTCGGGAATATATAACTAAAGCCCATGTGGAGGTAGGATTATGTTTTGGACACGACTAATAAGCGGAATTGTTCTGTTGGCCATCGCCATAACGGTAGTGCTGCTTGGCTCCAATGTTCTTTTCGGAGCGGTCCTTGTCATTTCACTGGTTGGCATGTATGAGCTGTATAAGATTCTCAAGATTGAGAAATCAGTTCCCGGCATAATCGGTTATATAGCTGCGGTAGGTTATTATGCCTTGATATTTTTCAGGCTCGACAGTTACCTCATGGTGTTTTTCATAGGCTTCCTTCTCCTTTTGATGGCGACATATGTGCTGACATATCCCAGGTTCCGGATTGAACAGATTATGACGGCGTTCTTCGGCCTGTTCTATGTGGCCGTGATGCTGTCGTACATGTACCGGGTGACCACACTGGAGGACGGGGCCGTTGTGGTTTGGCTGATATTCATAGGAGCATGGGGCTCGGACACCTGCGCCTATGCGGTGGGCATGCTTATAGGAAAACACAAAATAACCCCGAGGCTCAGCCCGAAGAAGTCGCTTGAGGGCTGTATCGGCGGCGTAGTCGGGGCGGCTCTTATCGGATACATATATGCCCTGGCAACAGGGGTACATATTACCGGCATATCCAATCCCAAGATACTGTTTGCCGTTATCGGAGCCTGTGCCAGTGTCATATCCCAGGTAGGTGATCTGGCGGCATCGGCAATCAAGAGAAACTATGACATAAAGGATTATGGAAGACTGATACCAGGTCACGGGGGGATCCTGGACCGGTTTGACAGCATAATATTCACCGCGCCAGTTGTATATTACCTGGCGGTATACTTTTAAAAGTAAAAGCAAAAAATGAATGATGAAACACATTTGCCTGGAGGACATTGATGAAGAACATTGCCGTACTGGGTTCTACGGGTTCAATAGGAATGCAGACTCTTGAGATTGCCCGGGAGTATGCGGATGATATAAGGGTTGCGGTACTTGCAGCCCATTCAAATATCGAGCTTTTGGAACAGCAGGTCAGGGAGTTTAAGCCCGGGCTTGTCTGTGTTTATGATGAAGACAAGGCAAGGCTTCTAAAGGATAGGGTAAATGACCTTGACGTCCGGGTGACAGCCGGCATGGACGGGCTGATAGCATGCGCCACGGACGCGGATGTGGATATGGTTGTGGCCGCCATGGTGGGAATGATCGGCATCCTGCCGACTGTTGAAGCCATAAAGGCCGGAAAAGATATAGCCCTTGCCAACAAGGAAACCTTGGTGACGGCAGGGCATATTATAATGCCATTGGTTAAAGAAAAGAATATCAGGCTGCTTCCGGTTGACAGCGAGCATTCGGCCATATTCCAAGCCCTTAACGGCGAAGACAGGAAAAACGTCTACAGGATACTGCTTACGGCATCGGGCGGCCCATTTCACGGGATGAAGAAAGCAGACCTTGAAACGATGACTGCAAAGGACGCGCTGAAGCACCCTAACTGGAGAATGGGCCCGAAGATCACAATAGATTCGGCAACACTGGTTAACAAAGCCCTGGAGGTCATGGAGGCCGTCTGGCTTTTTAACCTTTCGATAGACCAGGTCAAGGTAATAATCCACCGCCAGAGCATCATCCACTCCATGGTGGAGTATGCGGACGGCAGCGTCATAGCACAGCTGGGACTGCCCGACATGAGGCTTCCCATACAGTATGCGCTGTTTTACCCGGAAAGGAAACGGATGAAGCTGGGCGAGAGGGCGGATTTCGCAAAGATCGGGACTCTTACATTCGAAGAGCCGGATATGGAGACATTTTACGGGCTGCGGCTGGGTATTGAAGCCGGAAGGCTTGGCGGAAGCATGCCAACCGTATTCAATGCGGCAAATGAATGGGCCGTGGCAAGATTTTTAAAAGGGGAAATAGGTTTTATGGATATCCCGCGGATTATCGGGAAAGCCATGGATAATCACGAAATTATCGGGAACCCTTCGCTGGACGAAATTCTTTACACGGAGAAACAGACATATGATTTTATAAAGGGCATAATGAAGATATAACCTATGGTTTACTGAAAGGATAGTGATTATGAATATATTTATTGCAATACTGATACTTGGGCTAATTATATTTATACATGAACTGGGGCATTTTCTGCTGGCAAAGATAAACGGGATAACCGTTACGGAGTTCTCCCTGGGCATGGGCCCGAGGCTTGCGAGCTTTGTAAAAAACGGTACCAGGTACTCCCTTAAGATCCTTCCCATCGGAGGTTCCTGCATGATGCTCGGTGAGGACGAGGAAGTGGAGGACGAAGGGGCATTCCACAAGAAGGGAGTATGGGCAAGGTTTTCAGTCATATTTGCGGGGGCTTTCTTTAATTTCCTGCTGGCATTCGCGCTGGCCGTAGTGGTAATCGGGGCTGTGGGCGTGGATTATCCCGATGTGGTGCGCGTGGAGGAAGGAAGCGCCCTTTACGAGGCGGGAATAAGGGAAGGCGACAGGATTAAGAGTATTGACGGCAAGAGGATACATTTCGGCAAGGAAATTGACATGTATTTCTTTTTCAATCCCGTAACCGCCGAACCTATTGACATAACTTACGTCAGGGACGGCAAATCCTATAAGGCCACGGTAAATCCCAAACTTCTGCCTGCGTTCTACAAGCTGGGTATACAGTACAGCACGGAAACCGAAGAGGCCAAGATATTGGGGCTTGAGATAGGATTTCCGTTCTACGAGGCGGGCATTGTCCCCGGGGATGTAATTACGAAGATAAACGGTACGCCCATTGCGACCGGACAGGATATGGCCGATTATTTCAAGGCGAATCCGCCGACGGCGGAGGAAATCGAGGTAACCTACAGGCACAACGACACGGAAAAGACGGTCCGCATAAAGCCCAGGCTGGTGGATGACCAGTATGATATCGGGGAATTTTATAACCTTTACAGGGAAAAGGTTTCACCCCTGGAAGCGGTAAAATACAGCTTTTATGAGGTCAAGTTCAATATCAACTACACCTTGAGCAGCATCCTGTACCTGCTGGCAGGCAAGGCGGACTTAAAGCAGATTAGCGGCCCCGTAGGAATCGTATCGGCGGTAGAGGACATCGTGGAACAGACCGAAAGCGAGGGGGCGGGGATAGTATTCCTTAACCTGGCCAATTTCGCAACCCTGCTCAGCGCAAACCTCGGTGTTATAAACCTTCTTCCTTTCCCGGCCCTGGACGGGGGAAGGCTGGTATTCCTGCTGATTGAGGCAATCAGAAGAAAGCCGATTCCGAAGGAAAAAGAAGCGATGGTGCATTTTATCGGCCTGGCGCTTTTGATGATATTGATGGTTGTGGTACTGTATAATGACATTCAGAAGCTGTTTAATTAATTTATTTGATGTATATGAAATGTTATATAAATTATCCGGGTAAGCTATAGAGCAGGTTTTTAGAAGGCTTGTAAAAGGGTTGAAACATGCGGAGAAAAGGCTGGAGCATCCGGGGAAAAAGGCTGAGTCATGCAGAAAAAAGGCTGGAGTATCCGGAGAAAGTTTATGTAATTTACCGCATGATAGAAAGGCGGGCATGAATGCACAGGAATATTACGAAGACTATACAGATTGGAGACAGGGTTATCGGCGGGGGCAATCCCATATTAATCCAGTCCATGACGAATACAAAAACCGAGGATGTGGTTGGAACCGTAAACCAGATAAACAGGCTTGCCAAGGCTGGCTGCGATATAATCCGCTGCGCCGTTCCGACCATGGATGCCGCCAAGGCCCTTAAGGAAATAAAGAAACAGATTGACATACCGCTGGTTGCGGATATTCATTTTGACTACAGGCTGGCGGTTGCGGCCATTGAAAACGGCGCCGACAAGATCCGCATAAATCCCGGCAATATCGGCGGCGATGAGAAGCTTCGGGCCGTGGTTAACGCCGTAAGGGAAAGGAATATCCCGATTCGTGTGGGAGTAAACAGCGGCTCCCTGGAAAAGGACATCCTTGCAAGGTACGGGCATGTAACCGCGGAAGGATTGGTGGAAAGCGCTTTACGAAACGTAAAGCGGATAGAGGACATGGGTTATGACAACCTGGTTATCAGCATTAAATCGTCCGATGCCATGATGTGCATCAGGGCCTATGAGCTGATCGCGCAGAAAACCTTGTACCCATTGCATGTGGGGATTACGGAAGCAGGCACGGTAAATGCGGGTAATATCAAGTCCGCATTGGGCCTGGGTATTATATTATACCAGGGCATCGGTGACACCATCCGTGTGTCCCTGACAGGGGACCCTATTGAGGAGGTTAAATCGGCCAAGATCATACTGAAAACATTGGGGCTTAGGGGCGGAGGCATTGACGTAATCTCCTGCCCGACCTGCGGGCGGACACAGATTGACCTTATCAAGCTTGTCGGTGAAGTGGAGGAAATGGTCGAGGAATTCGACCTTGACATAAAGGTTGCTGTGATGGGCTGTGTCGTAAACGGCCCCGGCGAATCCAGGAAAGCCGATATAGGCATAGCCGGCGGAAACGGTGTCGGGATTCTCATCAGGAAGGGCGAAATAGTAAAGAGACTGCCTGAGAGCGAGCTTTTGGAGGCCTTAAGGCAGGAGCTTGTTAATTGGGACAAGAGCAAGTAAATTATGATATAACCGATAGGATTTCTAATCTGCAGGCAGAAAATCAGGATGGGAGAAATACGCATGTTATTTTTCGAAGCATTTGAGCAGCTGTCTTGTGATAATGAACTGAAGAGCATTTACAACCTTGTTGAGGTTGTAAAGGTTGTCGCGTCCAGGAAAAATAATACCGTTACCATACATATCAAAAGCAAGGCATTGATTCAATGGAAGGATATAAAGAAAATGGAGGAACTGCTTAACCGGCAGCTCTTTTCACATACAGGCAACAAGGCATGCATTTCGCCGTATTTTGAGCTTGAGGGAAAGAAAGAACTGATTGATATCCTGTCTGACTATATTGACAGCATACTCAGTGAGCTTAAGGAAGTCAGCATAGTGACCTATTACCTGCTGATGCAGTCGGAGGCGGATGTAAATGGCAGCGCCATAACAATAAAAACCATGGAAAACTGTGTCGCCGAAGAAAAATTCGACTGGCTCAGGGATTACCTTGTAGGGATGTTCAGGGAAAGGTTCGGCCTGGATATTACGGTCAGGTTCGAATACATAAAACCGAAGCAGCAGAGGAAACCCAAGCTGCCCGCTTTCTTAAGGCCTGAGGAAGAAGCCTTTTTGGATGACGACAGTGAGAACGAAGACAACGGCTACGAGTATGAGTACGAAAATGAAATTGTTAGCCACGATAATAATAACCGGGACTTAAGAGGCGGTAACGGATACGGCAGTGGCTTGGGCAATGGAAATGGTTACATAAACGGAAATGAAAACGGTTTTGGGCATGAATATATAAATGGCTATGGGAATGGATATGAGCATGAAAAAGTGAATGGAAAAGGATATGGAAATGGATACGGAAATGGTAATGGACATGGTAATGAGCCCGGAAACGGTTTTAATGAAGGATACGCATACGAGTATCATAATGGTAATGGGAACGGTTACGACAGCAGATATGATAATGAAAGCTTGAACGGAAACGGTCTTGGAAACGGGAACGGTTATGATGACCATGGGAACGGCGCCAGTAATGGCAGCAGCAATGGGAATGGCGCCGGTAATGGCGGCAGCAATGGGAACGGTGCTAGTAATGGGAAAAGCAATGGGAACGGCAACGGAAACGGAAGCAAGAAATCCGGTTCCAAGCCAAATACGAAATCAACATATGACAAGAGCAAATTCCGCAAGCTTCCCAAGGACCCGTCGGTTATTTACGGGAAGAATTTCGATGGGAATGTGATTCCCATCAGTGATATTATCGATGAACTGGGAGCGGTGGTCATACGGGGCAAGGTCAGAAAGCTGGAGAGCAGGCCCTTAAGCAATGGAAAGTGCCTGATTACATTTGCGATTACTGACTTTACCGACACCATCAAGGTTAAAATATATGTCAACGCGGACAATGCCGGGGATATCCTGGAGCAGCTTAAGGAAGGCTCCTTCTATATACTCAAGGGCGTTGCCATGATGGACAACTACGAGAAGGAGATCACCATCGGTTCCGTGGTGGGGATTAAGGCTATCGAGGATTTCACCGTCAAACGGGTTGACCTGGCACCGGTTAAGCGTGTCGAGCTTCATGCCCATACCATGATGAGTGACATGGATGCGGTTGTGGATGTGGAGAAGCTGGTCCGCCGGGCATTTGACTGGGGGCATCCTGCGGTCGCAATAACGGATCACGGGGTCGTTCAGGCATTTCCGCAGGCCAATATGGTCATTAACCCGAAGAATTTTACCGATCCGCAAGAGAAGGAGAAGGCGGAGAATTTCAAAGTCATTTACGGTATGGAGGCTTACCTGGTTGACGATGTTAAGGAAGTTGTTATAAACGGCAGGGGACAAAGCCTTAAGGATGACGTATTCGTGGTATTTGACATTGAGACCACGGGCTTCAGCAAGGTTAATGACAGGATTATTGAAATCGGCGCGGTCAAGGTTGCCGGGGGCGAGATAATTGACAGGTTCAGCACGTTTGTAAATCCGGGGATGCCGATACCGGACCATATCACGGAGCTTACTTCCATAACCGATGATATGGTGGCAGACGCCCCGTTTATTAAGGATGTAATCGATGAGTTCTTTGAATTCTGCGGGGATTCGGTGCTGGTGGCGCATAATGCGTCTTTTGACATTGGATTTATCTTGCAGAATGCGCAGAGACTGGGGATTGAAAAGGAATTTACATATATAGATACGGTGGGCTTGTCCAGGATCCTGCTTCCCGACCTTAGCAGGTACAGGCTGAACAATGTTGCGAAAGCCCTGGGAGTTTCCCTGGAGAACCATCACAGGGCCGTTGACGACGCGGAAGCTACTGCGGAGATCTTCCTAAAGCTGACAGGCATGCTGTTTGAACAGGATATCGTTAATGTAAATGATATCGATAAGCTCACAAAGCTATCGGCGGAAGCCATCAAGAAAATGCCGACATACCATGCGATACTGCTTGTGAAAAATGATATCGGGCGCGTTAACCTTTACAAGATGGTTTCCCTGTCGCACATCGAGTATTATCACAAGAGGCCAAGGATACCCAAGAGCCTGCTCATGGAGTGCAGGGAAGGGATTCTTGTGGGCTCGGCATGCGAGTCCGGGGAGATTTTCCGCGCCATAGTGTCGGGGGAATCTGAGGAGCAGCTTGAGAGGCTGGTGAATTTCTACGACTACCTTGAGATACAGCCCGTCGGCAACAACGAGTTCCTTATAAACAGCGAGAGCAGCGAGCATGCGGGAATCAAGTCCGCGGAGGATTTGAGAAACATCAACCGGAAGATTGTGGCCTTGGGCGAAGAGTACAACAAGCCGGTGGTGGCCACCTGCGATGTGCATTTCCTTGACCCTGAGGACGAGATATACAGGAGAATCATCAAGGCAAGCCTGAAATACAAGGATGCCGATACGCAGCCGCCGCTTTATTTCCGCACCACCGAGGAAATGCTGGAGGAATTCTCTTACCTGGGACCGGAAAAGGCCCGGGAGGTTGTAATAGACAATACAAACCTGATTTGCGGAATGATTGAAAAGATTTCACCGGTAAGGCCGGACAAATGCCCGCCGGTATTGCCGAACTCTGACGAAAACCTTAAGGAAATATGCTACAAGAGAGCTCATGAAATCTACGGTGAGGAGCTTCCCGAACCGGTAAGAAAACGGCTTGAGCATGAGCTGAATTCTATTATATCCAACGGGTTCGCGGTCATGTACATAATTGCGCAAAAGCTTGTATGGAAGTCGCTTGAGGACGGATACCTGGTCGGCTCCCGTGGATCGGTCGGTTCGTCATTCGTGGCAACAATGGCGGGAATCACCGAGGTAAATCCGCTGCCGCCGCATTATTACTGTGAAAAATGCCACTACAGTGATTTTGACTCCGAGGAAGTGAGGGCGTTTGCCGGGAGCTCCGGCTGTGACATGCCCGACAAAAACTGCCCGGTATGCGGTACTCCTCTTAAGAAGGACGGGCACGACATACCATTTGAAACATTCCTGGGATTTGACGGTGACAAGGAACCGGATATCGACCTTAATTTCTCCGGTGAGTATCAGAGCAGGGCCCATGATTATACGGAGGTTATCTTCGGGAAGGGCCATACATTCCGGGCGGGAACAATCGGCACCCTGGCGGACCGGACCGCCTATGGCTTTGTGAAGAATTATTTTGAGGAGAGGGGCATTCACAAGAGGAATGTCGAGATTGACAGGCTGATTGAAGGCCTGGTGGGTGTCCGCAGGACGACCGGCCAGCATCCCGGAGGAATTGTAGTCCTGCCTCACGGTGAAAACATTTACTCGTTTACGCCGGTGCAGCATCCCGCAAATGACACGGAATCCAAGGTAATCACCACCCATTTTGATTACCATTCGATTGACCATAACCTGCTGAAGCTTGACATACTGGGCCACGATGATCCCACCATGATAAAGATGCTTGAGGACCTGACCGGGGTGGACGCGAAGACGATACCATTTGACGAAAAGAAGGTTCTCTCGTTGTTTCATGATACGAGCGCGCTTGGCATCAAGCCGGAGGATATCGACGGGTGCGAGCTCGGCTGCCTGGGTGTGCCGGAGTTTGGTACGGACTTCGTAATGCAGATGGTCAAGGAGGCCAAGCCCAGGACATTTTCGGACCTGGTGCGGATATCGGGCTTAAGCCACGGCACCGACGTGTGGCTGGGAAATGCGCAGACTCTTATTAAAGAAGGAACCTGTACACTGTCCACGGCGATATGTACCCGTGACGATATAATGACATACCTGATTAACAAAGGGATGGACTCAAAGCTGTCATTTAAGATTATGGAAAACGTCCGTAAAGGCAAGGGGCTTACTCCGGAAATGGAGTCAGCCATGAAAGCGGCGAATGTTCCGGAATGGTATATCCGTTCCTGTAAGCAGATTCAGTACATGTTCCCGAAGGCTCACGCGGCGGCCTATGTAATGATGGCGTTCCGCATAGCTTACTATAAGATTTATTATCCGCTGGCATACTATGCGGCTTTCTATTCAATACGCGCGTCGGCGTTCAACTATGAGCTCATGTGCCAGGGCAGGCAGCATCTTGAAAGAGTAATGGCAGACTACAAGCGTAGAATGAACACGCTGACCAAGAAGGAGCAAGACACCTACCGCGACATGCGAATCGTGCAGGAGATGTACGCAAGGGGAATATCATTTACCCCTATTGACATTTACAAGGCGCATGCCACCAGGTTCCAGATTATCGACGGAAAAATCATGCCTTCTCTAAGCTCCATAGACGGCATGGGCGAAACCGCCGCCAATAACGTCGCCGAGGCCGCCAGGCAGGGACGCTTCCTGTCCCGCGACGATTTTAAGACCCGCTGCAAGGTCAGCTCCACCGTGGTCGATACGATGGTAAGGCTTGGCTTGCTTGCGGACCTGCCGGAGTCGAACCAGATGTCGCTGATGGATTTTTTGCAGTAGATACTGTCATTGTGTCAATTGACAAAACAATATGAAAAATTTAAAAATAGGACTTGCTTTTTATTAAGGAATAGTATAATATAAGAATGTTCCGAGGCTCGTTGGTCAAGAGGTCAAGACGCCGCCCTCTCACGGCGGAAACAGGGGTTCGATTCCCCTACGGGCTGTAAAAAAAGAACCACTTTCATCAATGAAAGTGGTTCTTTTTTATGTGAACATACGGAAGGCATGAATCCTGATTACGGCAGATGATATTATTACTGGCAGATAGATATTATCACTAATAGTATTACGAAAAATTGTACAATAAGGATAAAATAGATAAATATGTAAAAATGTGTTGACAATAGTAATTCGTCCATTTATTATGAGGTATAAATAATACCTTGTGATAATATGCCAGTTAGTGCCCATATTATTATCACATCTTTGAATTCTTGCCGCATTTCGGGTTTATTATCTGGTGCATTCCGGGTGTTATTTTCAAATATAAAGTCTGTAAAGGGGTTGGAGTATGTTTATTTATACAAGAAAAAATAAAGGGTTATTGGCTGTTTTAATAGCAGTGTGCTTATTTGGGTCATATTTTAGAGTTCAAGAATCCAAGGCAGCGGACAAGTACATTAAAGTTGAGGATTTTATTAAATATATTGTTCAGCAGATGGAATGGGCAGTTGATGAAAATTCAGACCGGCCATATATTGATGCGGCCATAAAAGAAGGAATATTAAAGAAGAATGATTTTAAGGATTACTCGGCATATCTGACAAGGACGGACGCTGCGGTAATAGCCAATCGGCTGGATGAGTTAGTCCATCAAAAATGCGGGTATCCGGAGGATGTGTATGAGTTTTTAA
>JAAYHD010000055.1 GCA_012735495.1 Clostridiales bacterium
GAAATCACCAATATGATTATCGAAAACCTGTATAAATACAGAACCGCTCTCACTGCAGGCTTGATTATTTCTTTTTTTGAATCTCTTGAATGCATAGTACTCCTCCTGTCAATAAACATGCTCCATGTCTATCAGAAAACCCTTTCATTAATTTAATTTTATACTTCCATGTACCTTTTTGCAATAGTACAAAGTCTTATCACGCGCAAAATATTGAAAAGCCATAAGCAAAATCATTTTCTACATTAGTTTACTATAAAAACTAAAGCAAAAACACATTACCAATTTCACTTTTTTCACATTAAAATTTATACATTGTGTTAAAAGCAAATGGTTTTTGCACCAAATAACGGTAATCCATGATTTAAAGGTGAAAACTTGAGTTAATTAAATAAAAAAGAACCGGAAATTATCATTTCCGGTTCTTTTTTATCTTATTATGTATTATGTACAACTATCTCTTTTTTCTCTTAAATACTAATGCACCGGTTGCCAATGCGCCTAATCCGTAAACAAGAGCCATGCTCGTTACACCGGTCTTGGGAGTGGTGGCTTCGGGTGCGTCAGCAGCCTCACCGGAATTGCCTTCAGCATCAAATAATGTAAAGGTTACGAAAATGGTTTCCATATCGACGAAATCGTCCTTGCTTACAATTACAGGAGATACATCCGTCAAATCTCCGTCCCATGACCTTGCGTCCGCAGGTACGGAAGCCCATTCGTTGTATATGTTCATACGGATGTTGCCTTCTTCGTCGTTGGTGTAGCCCTTTGTGAAGCTGATTTCCTTGCCGTTGATTTCTATCTTGTCAATTCTGATCGTGTATCCTGGCAAGGTTGTTGCACCGCTTTTAATCTGAGGTGCGATAAATGCCATGTTGGCTGCTTTGCCTTCGGCAGTACCTGTGAAATCAAGTCCTACAGTATACTGGCCGGGTCCGGTAACTGTTGCATTGGTTGCTACGATGCCGGTATCAACATCATCACCCCAATACTGTAATGCCCATGCCTGATCCGCAAATGACAGGTAAGCGGTGTTATCAGGCGGAGCTGCCAGTGCAGCAGCAGGTATAAGCGTTAATACAAATGCTGCTACAAAAAGCAATGATACGATTGCTTTAAACCCCTTCTTCATCACATGTCCTCCTTATTTTTTATAAAATATGGTATGTATATTTTAACATATACTTATAATTTTTACAATAACAAATATTTGTTTATTAATCTTACAAGATTTGTTTTTAATTGGAATTCTGTCAAATGCCAGTTATTCTATAACAAACTTGTCTATTGCATGCTTAAGCTCAAGGGCCTGATCCTTGAGATTGTTAGACTGCTTCTCCAGGGTCTCTACAGAGGTTACCTGTCTTCCAACCGTCGATGCAACATCTTCCGATGATGCAACGGTCTCCTCAGAAACTGCAGCTATGTTTCTGATAAGGTCCAGGATGCCGTCCTTCGTAACCATAATATCCTGCATGTTCTGCATGATATTATTAATCTTGTCCATAAGGTTAATCATATGGCTTTCAATATCCGCAAACATCCTGACCGTATTATTGAGCGAAGCCGCCTGGGTCTTAAGCATATCGTTGGCTGTGTCAGCCAGGGTCGAAGTCTTTTTGGTCATATTCTGTATGGATACAATCATGTGTTCAATACTCTTTACCGAGTTCATGGACTGCTCGGCTAGCTTTCTTATCTCTGCGGCAATGACCGCAAATCCTCTTCCCGCATCTCCCGATCTTACAGCCTCAATAGATGCATTGAGTGACAGGAGCTCGGTTGTGGATGCAATGTCGTTTATAGTCTCGACAACCGTACCGATATTCTTTGAATGCTCCTGCAACTGCTTGATATCTGCAATGATATTCTGTGTTATTTCGGCCGTTGATGTAACCTGCTTTATGAGCTCGTTGACCGTATCTTTGCCGTTCTTTACCGTAACCTGGGTATTGTCCGCAAGTTCGTCAACAACCCTGGTATCCTCATATGCCTCATTAATTTGCTCGGCAAAATTGGACATCTGCGCGTAGCTCTTTTCTATGTCCTGCCTCTGGTCATTTATCCCCTGCTCCATGAGCTTTGTTATATCATATATACCGTTGACCGCATCCAGAATTTCCGATGAAGCCACGGATACGTTCACCGCTGCGTTTGTAACCCGGTTGGAGAAGTTAGCCATGTCGGAAACCAGTCTCTGCATGCTCTCCATCATCTTGTCCAGGTCATTTGCCAGGTTGCCGAACTCATCCTTCCTGGTTGTATTCATTCTTACAGTCAGGTTGCCGTTGGAAATCTGGCGGAATGCCTCCGCGAACCTGGCTATAATAATCCTGATATCATTGGTAAGGTACAATCCAATAAGAACCGCAATGATACATGCTATGACCACAATGACGAATATGGCGGTTTTAATAAAGCCCAGGTTTTCGTATATGGCGCTTTCCGGAATAATCGAATAAACCATGGTGCCGGTGCTGCCCACCTTTGCATATACAAACAGGCTTCTGGCACCCCTGTAATTTATGTAGTCATAACCGGACTGTGCCTCTCCCTGAACCGCTTTCTTATAGAAGCTCTGGTTGGTTATGTCCGGCAGTTTTTCCTTATCCTTCTGGCTTATCCCCTTGCCGGTCACTGCGGTTACCCTTCCGTCAACAGTAACAAACGCTATAATTTCATCGTCGTTGGAAATTGAGCTCTTTAACGCTTTCTCGACTTCAGCCTTGTCAAGGTCCAGGATAATAAATCCCTCGCCCTTTGAAAATCCTCTTATATATGAAGCGGCATAATAATCGGATCTGACAAAGGTGTCGGAATCGACACGCAGCATGTCATCCAGGGCCAGATGATAGCCCATCCATGCCGCTTTTCTTCCGCCGGTCGATTTGGCTGTCTCATTCCATTTGGTGACATCTTCCGATGTGCTGAATATCTGGTATGCATCGGATTTGGGCTCATCAAGTGTGGTGTATATTGGCATGCCGTTCTTGCCTAAAACATAGATATTGTAAATTCCGTCCGTTGACTGCTGAATATTTGCCATTGTATTCTTGACATTTGTATTGTAGGTTTTCAGCTCTGCATCATTCAGCCTGCCGTACTGCGTGTAGTAGTAAAGCAAATCGTTGTTGCCGGCAATCTGTGAAGACTTGGCTTCTATATCCTTTAGCATAAGGTTGAAGTATAATGAGCTGTTCACCATATTGCCGTGCGTGGTCTCTTCATAATTGCTTATCAGCGCCGACTTGGCCCTGTTATATGCCGTTATGCCTACAATAACAATCAAAATAACAGGAACCATGAAGCCCACTATCAACTTCGTCCTGAAGCTAAGGTTGCTGCCGATGCCTCCCAGCTTAATCTTTCTGTTCTTTTGGTTGTTCTGATCCTCCTGTCCCTTGTTTTTAAAGAACTTCACTTTTAAATTATTGAAGTTGATGCTCTTAAAAATATTCTTCATATGGTACCTCCGACAATATTGCACGTAAATCTAAATTAACAATAGCAAATAATACCTATGATGGAAACATTGTTTATTTAATTAATTATACATTAATATTTAGTGTTACTTCGACATTTGATAACAGTATTTTACATATTGAGCTTATGTTTGTCTACAAATTCCTTCGGACTCAGACCCACATGCTTTTTAAACTTGGTGTAAAAGTAATCTGTGTTACTGTATCCAACCATATCCGATATCTGGTAAACCTTCAGGTCCGATTCCAAAAGCAGCTTTTTTGCGTTCTTAATCCTTATGCTGTTCAGGACATTGTTAAAGCTGTCTCCCGTTACCTTTTTGAACACTTTTCCGAGATAAGCGCTGTTATAACTGAAAAGCTTCGCAATATCTTCAAGCTTAATGTCCTGGACATAGTTCCTTTCCATATATGCCAGAACACGCTTTACAATATTTTCCGTCGTGGTTATTCCAATCTTCTCCGTCATTTCGACAGCATACCGGTTAACGTTTTCAATAAGGCTGTCCAGGCTGTCCGATTTTTTTACCGCTTCGGTCACTGCGTCAAAATCCTTGTAATCGGCAAGCTTGTCGGGGTATTTTTTTTCAAGCATGCCGTGCAGCAACACAATATTGTGTATTACCTGCACCTTGATGTCGGTTTCCTTGACAACCTTGGATCTGTACATCTCCTTTAAGTTTTGAAGTCTCTCATATATCCCCTCCCTGTCCCCTATTTCAATCAATTCACACAAATGCTCGGCAAATTTCGATTCACCGTCGCTGTATCCGGTCTTCAGGTCGTCTATACAGACGACATCCATGTCTTTATACAGGAAACTGTTGTCCAGCAGGAGCTTGGCACATTCATACGAGAAATTGATATCCTCCCATCTTGTCACGTCCTGGCCTACGGTTATGAAATAGCCTTCTTTCTTTTCCTGCCTGATCCTCTGGTTGTAATGCAGCAAATGCTCTCTTACCTCCAGGTAGCTGCAGCCCTTGCAGATTAAAACAAGGGTGTTGTCCACAAAAATCGGATCAATTTTTGCGGATCTTTTCTGGATATTCTCCACCTGCTCCATATCAATGTTCGGTTCCTGTTCCACATCCTTGTTTTTCGGACTAATTATCGCAACACAGAAACGGCTGTACTTAAAATCCATCCCATACAGCTTGATTTCCCTGCGAAGGCTTTCCTTGTCCTCGGAAGGCCTGAGGAGCCTGCGGAGAACCACCTGCCTTGCCTTTATTTCGCTTGAAGTATAGTAATCGTCCAGGTTTCTTTTTGCCTCAAGCTCGGCAAGAACCTCTTTCACATTATCACGAAGCTCGTTTTCATCAATGGGCTTTAAAAGGTAAGCCCTTACCCCAAGGGAAATTGCCGACTTTGCGAATTCAAAATCGGAATAACCGGTAAGAATGATAAATTTTCCTTCAAAATTGTGCTTCCTGGCTTCCCTGATCAGCTCGATTCCCGTCATTCCCGGCATTTTTATATCCACCAGGACCAAATCCGGTGAATGCTCAAGGATTTTTTTCAAGCCGTCTTTTCCGTCCACACCTTCCGCACATACTGTAAAATTATATTCCGACCATGGTATTAACTGCTTTATGCCTTCTCTGACAACCGGTTCATCGTCAATAATCATCAGCTGATACATAGGCATCTTACCTCTCAAGATCAAGTATCGCTACGGCTGCCTTGCAATGTCCTTCGGCAGTTCAATTCGTACCGCTGTTCCCTTGCCGACGGCACTTTCTATGTGCAGACCGTATTCATCGCCGTACAGAAGCTTAATCCGCTGGTTTACATTGCTGAGCCCGATATGGTTGCTGTCAGTCCTGTCATACTCACCGAAGCTCTTTATTATCTCGTTCAGCTTGTCCTGCGTCATGCCCTTTCCGTTGTCGATGACATGTATAACCAGCCGGTTCTTAAGCTCCACAATAACATCTATTTTCCCTGTGCCCTCCTTGGACTCCAGACCGTGCACAAACGCATTCTCTACTATGGGCTGGATTATCAGGGGCATTACTTTTAAAGAGTCGATATCGCATCTGATATCTATATTATAGCTCATCCGCTCACCAAAGCGGTACTGCTGTATCTTCAAATAATAATCGACCAACTCCAGCTCCGATTTTAATGTAACCAGCTTGTCCCCCACCTGGATATTCCTGCGCATGATTTTGGCAAGCATCTTGACAAGTTCTTCTATCTCGGTCTGATTGCTGGCCCTGGCTTTCATCCGGATCGTTTCAAGGGTGTTGTACAGGAAATGGGGGTTTATCTGGCTTGCCAGCATCTTGAACTCCACATCCTTCTGGCGGCTGTACAGCTTCTCCTTTTGGACCTGTTCCTCATATACCTTGGATATAAGATGCTGAATATTGCTTATCATTGTATTCAGGTCCCTGTACAGCTCCGCCATTTCATCATAGCCTTCGATGGCTTCAAGGTCCTTGTATTCGCCCAAAACCGCCTTCTTCATCTGGTTTTGAAAAGCGCTGACTCTTTTGCCGAACCTGTTGGAAAACACAGCTATAATTATGCATGACGCAATAAGGCTGATACCCACTGAAATAAATCCCACCAAATTATAGCTTATAAAAGTCCTTGCGTCTATTATATTCAGCCCCTGGTCTTTGCAAAGCCTCTTTATTGATGTTATAAAATATAAAACAGATGTGGTCAAGGGTATCAGCAGTGAAATAATGCTTATCAGAACTATCCGGTGCTTAAGCTTTATATTGTTAAACGCTTTGTTGATCCTTTTAATTATATTAAAAAATAAACTCATAAACAGAACCCGCTTTCATAAAATATTCCGGTTCTATTATGAGTTTATCATATTTCTTGTAAATGAGCCACTATTTTTCAATTGTAACGAAATACATACGGTCTTTTACCATATGGAACATTATTTTACCGTCCATAAACCGGCAATTCACAGGATTTCCCCAGCTGTCGCGGACAATGCAGCTGCTATTGCCGCTCTTTATTACGCAATCCCTGTCCTTGACCGATGTTATGCCTGCCTTTACAAGCTTGCCGTCCCTCCATTCCATATCCACGGTGAATCCTCCTCTTGCCCTGATTCCCGTAATCTTTCCGCTTTTCCATACCGTAGGAAGGGCGGGCAGGAAATGAAGCTCTTCATGATAGCTCTGAAGAAGCATCTCCAATATGGCGGCTGTGCCTCCGAAATTGCCGTCTATCTGGAACACTCTTGATCCTATCAGATCAAGCAGGCTGATAGTTGCATAATCACATATCAAAGCGTTTATATGTTCCCATGCCTTGTCTCCTTCCCCGAACCTGGCGTACAGGCACGCGGTCCATGCCCGGCTCCAGCCCGTATGGCCTCCTCCGGCCGCAAGCCTAAGCTCCAGGGATTTTTTGGCGGCTTCGAACAACTCCGGTGTCCTTTCCGGACATATTTGGTCACCGGGATATACTCCGAACAAGTGGGATACATGACGGTGCTGGGGCTCCGCTTCCTCAAATTCCTTGTTCCATTCCAGGAGCTGGCCCTTGCTGCCAATCTTCATGGGCGGCAGGTGTTCGAGTATCTCCTCCCATTTTTCAATCTTGTCCCCGTCAACCTTCAAAATTTTCGCCGCGGCAGCGGCATGGCTTAAAACATCCATGACAAGCTGTACATCCATGGTTGAAGACACGCATATGGTAACAGGCATGTCCCCGCCGCCGACAAACCGGTTTTCGGGTGACTGGGACGGCATAACCTGGTATATTCCATCGGAATCCTTTACAAGGAAGTCCTCATAAAAAGCAGCAACCTCCTTGATAAAGGGATACGCCCTTTCCTTAAGAAATTCTTCATCCTGACCATACTCATAATGCCACCACATGTGCTGGGCAAGCCACGCGGCCGCTCCCACCCATACAGACCAGCCGTAGCTTTCAGGGGTTGCGCAGCCCCATATGTCCGTTGACAGCGGAAACCATATTCCCCTGCATCCGAACAGCTTCTTTGCGGCATCCCTGCCGTGGGGAACCATTTTTTCCATATATGTAAACAATGCATTGGCATAATCCTGCAGGTGCCCGCTTTCCGCAGGCCAGTAATTCATTTGAAGGTTTATGTCCAGGTGATAATCGCAGTCCCAGGCCGGCATCAAATCCTGGTTCCATTTGCCCTGCAGGTTCGCTGGAAGCTCGCCGTTGGCCGAGGACGCGCAAAGAAGGTACCTTCCGAAATTAAAGTACAGCAATGGAAGGGTTACATCATAGCTGCCCTTTTTATATGCCTTGATGCGCTCATCGGTCGGAATATCCGGAACATCCGCATCTATCGTCAAATGCAGCCTTCCGTAATTCTTTTCATGCTCCGCGACATTTTCCGTAAAAAGCCGGTCCCATGATTTTGCAGGAATCGGATGCCTTCTGCATTCTTCCAGCGGAAGCTCTCCCTTGGCATCGGTTCCTATATTTATAAACGCGAGAATCTCCTTGGCCCCTTCGACTCTCAGCATGTTGCTTCCCGCTTTGGAAATCTTTCCGCCCCTTATCTTAAGATCCGCCTTTACACAGAATTTCATGCCCCCATGAAATGCGCCGTGCATAATAATAGTCGCATTTCCCAGATCGTACGATATATCGCATCGGGGATCCTCTTCCCTGACAAGGCGGAAATTGCCGCTTACGGGCTCTTCCCCGGCATATATGCGGACAATTATGCAATCCTCTATAAGATGGGCGATAACAGTTCTTGATATGTGTTTTCCGTCGGCATCATATGTAATATTGACCGCAGCCTTCTCCAAATCCAATTCCCTGCGGTAATTGCTTGCATCTCCATGGTCAAGGGAAAACCTGAAATCGCCGGCAGGCTGGTATGAATCCTCCCTTGTCGGCCTGCCGCTTATACCGCCGTTTCCGCCCCAGGCTTCATTTGCCAGCAGGGTGGCCTGCTCATACTTTTCCTCCGCAAGGAGCTTTCGTACCTCCGGCAGGTAACGGCTTCTGTCCTCATTCTTCCTGTCCTTGTTGCATCCGACATTAAGCCATTCGTGATTTAAGGCTATCCTTTCCTCCTCTATGCCTCCAAGAACCATCCCGGCCAGCCTTCCGGTACCGATTGGAAGTCCGTCCGCCCACTCGGCGGCAGGGGATGTGTACCACATTTTATGGTTCAAAACCATTCCTCCATTCCGTTGTTTCTGCCAGCTTTTCTGCCAGATAACGCTTTTCTGCCATTTCATATATTATAGCTAAATGATTTTTTAAATATAATCCCAGTTTTTAAATATATAATACAGGACTAATTAGCATTCTTTTCAGAAACAAAATATTATACATTGCCGGTAAAGCATATTACATTGTAGAAAATTTTATATGTGTTATACTTCTTATTAAAAGAATTAGTAAGAATGTTTACCGTTTTACAACATGGGAGGTAATTATGTATTATAAACAATATGGAAATACCGGTATGAAAGTAAGTGCCGTCGGCATGGGAACCATGCGGTATAATGATGACGACATAACCGCCGGACACCTTGAGAAATGTGCCGATGTAGTTTTATATGCCCATGAAAAAGGGATTAACTTCTTTGACAGCGCGCCTTTCTACTGCCAGGACAAAAGCGAGATTATCACCGGAATGGCATTGTCGCAGCTGAAAAGGGACAGCTTCTACATATCCTCGAAGGTCAACCTGGGCGTCCTTAACAATGATTCATCCGCCGATGCCTTCAGGCGCAGGCTGGAGACATCGCTTAAGCGGCTTAAGGTTGATTACCTGGATTTTTACTACCTATGGTGCATGCTTGACCTGGAATCCTTCAGGAAGCAGTATGATCTTCTCTACAAGCATTTTGAGCAGGCCAAGGCTGACGGGTTAATCCGGCATATAACAATATCATCACACATGCAGGGAAACGAATTGGAAAAGGTCGTGGAAACCGGGCTGTTTGACGGCATGCTTATCGGGTATAATGCGCTTAACTACCGTTTCCGCCAGGCCGGAATAGCCGCTGCAGCGGCAAGAGGCATGGGCATAGCCGTTATGAATCCCCTGGGAGGCGGCTTGATTCCGCAGAATCCCGAAACATTTTCATATCTTGCCGAAGGTACCAATCTTACCGTGGCCCAGGCCGCGGTCAGGTTTGTGGCGTCCCATAAGGAGATTTCCGTAGCCCTGGTGGGCATATCATCAAAAGAGCAGGTGGATGACGCGGTGAAGGCCGTTGAAAACCTTGTGGAGCGTCCCGCCGCAGAAATTTATGAGGAATATGAGAAAAAGGGCATTGCCCTCAACAACCTGTGCACAGGATGCGCTTACTGCGATCACTGCCCTGTGGGCATCGAGATACCGAAATATATGGACGCATACAACGCCAAGCTTCTTGGTCATGATATGGCGGGCCGCATCAAATACCACTGGCATGTGCCTATATCAAAAGCCGGTGAATGCATCCGCTGCGGCCAGTGCGAATCCCTCTGCACCCAGCACCTGCCCATCATGGACCGGCTCGAGGAAATATCCAGGCTTTCGTAATGATGCCAGGCTTTTATAATTGTGCCAGGCACCGTAAAGGTGCCTGGCACAATTTTTAAAACTCCCATCTGAGCTTCACTTATGGGGGTGGGGGAGGGAATATACGCTCAGACGGGAGATTTTTAATTATTTAAAAGGTTATCTTCTGACATATGCTTTCGCATAAAAGCCCCTGTTTCTCGGATCTATCCATTGGGAACCGGTTATCCGTACCTTGTCTTTCAGGCGAATGTCATTACTGGAGGCGCCAATCATTATATCAAGGATTCCCTCTTCCACAACCCATTTCTTGTTTTCATCAAGAAATGCGGTCTGACTGGCGTTCATTTCGAATACAACCGTTCTTGTTTCACCCTTCGGTATGAACAGGCGTTTAAATCCTGCCAGCTCCATGGATGGCCTCACCATGCTTGAGACTTCATCCGAGTAGTATAACTGGACAACCTCTTCGCCGTCGTAATTTCCGATGTTGGTAACATCAACGCTTATGCGTATAGTCCCGAGCGCGTCAACCTCACGGTTTTCAATCTGCATATTGCCGTACCTGAACTCAGTATATGACAGTCCATGCCCGAAATAGTAAAGGGGAAATGCGGTATCATTTATATAACCGTTGGTATTCCTTATCATTCCCGTATGCCCCGCTCCCACAAATCCGCTTCCCCTGGATTGACTGTAGTATACCGGCAGCTGGCCAACATTCCTTGCAGCCGTCACCGGCAATCTTCCGGCCGGATTATATTCACCAAACAGGACCTTGCACAATGCCTGTCCGCCGAATTCTCCGGGCTGCCAAACCTCCAGTATGGCGTCGAAGTGGGATGCCACATATTCATTTGACAAAGGTCTTCCATCAAAATGAAGCACGACGGTCTTCTTGTTCAATGCCCTTATCCTTCTTGCGAATTCCTCCTGGCGGCCCGGCAAATCGATGCTTGTCGAGTCCACGCCTTCACCGACGGTGGATGTTGCTCCCCATCCGTTCTTGCCTCCAAGAGTCAGTATTATAACATCCGCCTCGGCCGCCCGGTTAACCGCCTCTTCCATTCCGCCTATATCCGAACCCGAGAAATTAATACCCTTCGCATAAGTAACCGCTGCGTCGGGAAGGTACTCCTTTAAAGCCTCATAAACACTTTTTGTATTCTTAAACTGTGCCCTTATTTTCTTCTCAACTCTCGGTGACATTTCACGAACCTCACCGACGTATCTTTGCCTGATATCATATACAATCAGGCCGGGCTCCTCGAATATCTGCCCGTCTTCTTCCCTCGACATGGTCATATCCAGTACCGCCGGATATGAAAATGTTCCGAAGTAACTCCTGACGCTGTCCGCATGCGGTCCGACAACGGCTATTTTCTTTATTTCATTTTTGTTCAGCGGAAGCAGGCTGTTATCGTTCTTAAGCAGGATAATGCTTTCCTTCGCAATCTGCTCGTTCAGCTCATCGAAGTCCTTTCTGTGAAGAAGTGACCGAAGCGCTTTCCTGTCCGGATACGGATTCTCAAACAATCCCAGCTCGAATTTAGCCGTCAGCACCCGCTCAACAGCCCGGTCGATGACTTCCATGGACAACCTTCCGTCTTCCACTGCTTCCTTCAGTTTATATGTAAATCCCTTAGGCCGCGGATATTCCACATCAAGACCGGCCTTAATTGCGCGGATTCCCGCATCCTCGAAGTTTTGAGCGACACAGAACGGATCCACCATACGATCAATGGAGATATAGTCGGAAACCACAAATCCGGCAAAGCCCATCTCATCCCTCAGTATTTCGGTAAGTATCTTCTTTGAGCCTACCACTGGTTCCCCGTCTATTGAGCAGTATGAGTTCATAACACTGCCCAGATTGCACTCCGTAATTGCCGCCTGGAACGGTTTGCAATGCACCTCCAAAAGATCTCTTTCCGTTATCGGATTACGGCTCATATTAAGGCCGCCTTCCGTAACTCCATGTCCTACAAAATGCTTGGCGGTAGCTATGGTTCCCTCTTTGGGGTTATCCGACTGGATACCGCTGATAAAAGCGCATCCCATGGCGGAAATAAGCGTGGGGTCCTCACCATATGTTTCGGTGGTTCTTCCCCAACGGGGATCCCTGGCAACGTCCAGGACCGGGGACAGTACCTGCCTAAATCCAACCGCACACATCTGCCTGCGGATTATATCCGCCATTTCCTTAATAATCTCCGGATGGAAGGTTGATGCCTGGCCGATTGCGCTCGGAAATACGTTGGCTTCGGTAAACTGCGCGCCCGAACATGCCTCGCAGTGAATCAGAGCCGGAATGCCCAGCTCGGTCTCTTCTACGAGGAATTTCTGCAGCCGATATACATATTCGGCTATGAAATCTGCGTCATCAGCCACCGTAAACGCGCCGACATTACCGATTCCATCAGGTATGTATTCCTTAAAATCCGGTATGCCTGCCGAAATTGTGACCAGACACGTGATTTGATCTATTTTTTGATTAAATGTCATCCGTGACATTAAATCCCTGACTCTTTCTTCAGTACTCAATGATGGATCCTTATATTTAGCCAAACTCATTCGCGCTTCACCACTCTGCTTTTATTTTCTGCGCTGCAGCCGCCTTGCCGCCGCTGCAGCGCAAGCTTAATAATCAATATGTTCCTGCAGGTAAATTCCTGTTGAATTATGCTTTATTTGTTCAGGTAATTGTCAACGTTGTCAATGGTAACTTCGGCAAACGGAACAAATATATCCTCTATGGTGGCAGGGTCAACTCCGTCACGGATCTTTGCGAATACCTCGGCTCCTGCCTTTGCCTGAGCCCTTGCATCCTGCAGAACCGTCATTGCCATTTCGCCGTTCTTGACTGATTCAAGGGCGGCGTCACTGCCGTCAATTCCTATTACCAATACGCCCTCCAGCCTGTTGGCCGACTTTAATGCCTCAACCACGCCGAGAGCCGAGTCGTCATTCTGACATACGATTGCGTCAAAGTGATCAAATGCCTGCATACAGTCTTCCGCGGTGCTCATGCCAAGGTCCTTCTGGTTCTCAACGTTATACTCGGCCAGAATGGTTATGTCGCTCCTTTGTGCCAGGGTATCCATCAGTCCTGCCTTACGGTCAATATACTGCTGGTCGTTTGGTGTTCCTGTGAAGTAAATAATCTTTGCGTTTTCAGGCAGATTCTTAACCAGATATTCGCCCTGAACAACGCCTGCGTCGTAATTCTGTGATCCTATGTAGATGTATTTGCTGTAATTGTCGCCGCCCCTTACGCTTGTCAGGAATGAAATATAAGGAATATCGGCGGCCATTGCTGCTTCAAGGGCAGGTACGGATCCGTCCAGGTCATTGCTGATTGCCGATACGACTTTCGCATTCTGTACAATGAAGTCATCAATCTGTCCGTTCTGGACATTCGTGTCTCCACCGGCATCGGTAACCACTATTTTAATTCCAAGGGCTTCCGTTTCCTCTTTCAGGTATTTCCTGAATTTTGCGCAGTAGTCATACGTATCGCTGTTATTTGCAAAGCCTACCAAAAACTCTTCTTCCTTTTTGCCGCCCTTGCCGTCATCGCTCTTGTCCTTGTTTGAGCAGCCTATAAGTCCAAGAACCATTGCCATAATAAGCAGTAAAACCATCATTTTCCTTTTCATACCAAATCCTCCTCTTCATAAATATGTACATTGAATTCTTGACCTCACAGCATGCATAAAATGCTGTGAAAACCCTTTTATTAAATCCCCCTGCTCCGGAAAACCGGGGCTTGAGGCGATTTCCCATGCATGAATAGTTTATTTGCTCTTTTTGTCCTCCTTGGTCTTGACGTCAACAATAACCGCTCCCGCAATCAGCAGGCCCTTTACTATCAGCTGGTATTGCGTGGATATATGGAGCAGGTTCAGAATATTATTAATCAATCCGACAATAATGGATCCTATCAGTGTTCCGAAAACGGTGCCAATACCGCCTAAGAAGCTTGTGCCGCCTACAACTACCGCGGTAATTGCGTCGAATTCATAACCTTCGCCGACGGAAGGCTGACCCGACATCAACCTGGCCATCAGTACCAATCCCGCCAGGCCTACAAGGGCACCGTTTAACATGAATATGATTCTCTTCATTTTATTGACATTGATACCTGACGCAATGGCTGCTTTCTCATTGCCTCCGATTGAATAAATGGCAACGCCTAACTTGGTATATTTCATTACAATGCCTACAATGGCAACACATGCAATCATTATGATTACGGGAACAGGTACAAACCCGATGCTGCCCTGTCCGAGAAAACGGATCTTCTCAACGCCGCTTACGGCTTTGCCGTTTGTATAAAGCTGTACCAGTCCCTTGGCTACATAAGTGGTGGCCATTGTCGCGATAAACGGCTGCAGCTTGTAGTGTGTAATCATGAACCCGTTAAGCCATCCCGAAACAACACCAATTGCGATTCCAAGCAGCATTGACAGCAGGACATTTCCCGTGGCAGCCAGCAAGCCCGCTGAAAAGACCATGGATGTGGTACATATAAGCCCTGCGGAAAGGTCAATCATTCCCGATACAATCAGCATTGTTTCACCGCAGGCAATAATCGTTACAACAGATATCTGCTTCAAAATGTTGATCAGGTTCTGGGGTTTCAGGAAGTTCCTGTTGATTATGGCCGACACGGTGAAAAGTATGATCAGGATAATTATTATTCCGTATTTGCGGTATGCCGTCGCTATATTAAAAGGTTTTTGGGCTTTTTGTTCTTTGTTAGGCATTTTTTGCACCCTCCTCCATTATCATTCTCATAATCTTGTCCTGCGTCGCTTCTTCCTTCTTAAGCTCTCCCGCCACCCGTCCATCGGCTATTACCATGATGCGGTGGCTCATGGAAATGACCTCGGACATTTCGGAGGATATGAGAAGAATAGCCATACCGGACTTTGCAAGCTGTATGATCAGCTGATATATTTCCTGTTTTGCTCCCACATCTATACCTCGGGTGGGCTCGTCAAGGATCAGGATTTTCGGATTTCTCACCAGCCATTTTCCGAGCACCACCTTCTGCTGGTTTCCGCCGCTGAGGGTTCCCACCAGGGTCTCCATGCCGGGCGCTTTTATTGACAGCCGCTCAATTAGCTTGTTAACGTCATCTGCCACCTTTTTCTTTTGTATAAAGCCGTTTTTTATGTAAAGGTTGCTGTTGGGAAGTACAACGTTGTCCCTTATCGACCGTACTCCTACAAAGCCATAGGCGGCCCTGTCCTCCATAACCATTGCCATTCCCAGTTTCATGGCGTCCTGGATGGACTTGATCTTATGCTCCTTGTTATTAATAAGAATTGTTCCTTTGTCGAGCTTGTCCATTCCAAATACCGCCCTGGCTATCTCGCTCCTGCCGGCGCCCATCATGCCCGCAAAGCCAAGAATCTCGCCTTCTCTGACATAAAAGCTTATGTCCGAGAAAACGCCCTCGCTGTACAGATTCCTGCATTCCAGGACGATATCCTGTTTATGCCCGGGCAGCGGAGGATATATATCCTCAATATCCCTTCCGACCATCTTGGTGATAAGGTCATCCATTGTTACTTCCGAGATGAGGCCCGAACCCACATGATGTCCGTCCCGCAGCACCGTATAGTCATCGCCTATCGCGAATACTTCCTCAAGCCTATGGGTGATAAATACGAAAGCAATTCCGTTTTCCTTCAGCTGCTTTACCTTGTCGAAGAAAATCTCGGTTTCCACGCTGGTCAAAGCCGACGTAGGCTCATCCATAATGATGATTCTTCCGTTTCTTGATATGGCCTTTAATATCTCTATCATTTGTCTCTGGGCCACGCTGAGCTTCTTCATCGGGGTTTCAGGATCGTAATCCAGGTTCATATATGACAGGAACTCTTTTGTTTTCCTTATCATTTCCTTCTTTCTTAAAAAGCCGAATCTGTCCGTAATCTCCCTGCCCAGGAAAACGTGCTCGGTTATGGTCAGTTCAGGCGCATAATTCAGCTCCTGCGATACTATGGCGATACCCTTATTCAAGGCATCCTTTTCGCTCCGGAAAAATGTCACCTCTCCGTCAAGGATGATCTGTCCTTCATATTGGCCGTAGCTTCCGGATAGTATCTTCATCAATGTAGACTTGCCGGCACCGTTCTCACCAACCAGGGCATGCACCCTGCCGGCCTTGATCTTCATATTGACCCGGTCCAGTGCCACGACGCCCGGAAATTCCTTTCGAATATCCTTTAACTCGACTACGACATCATTCTTCACTTTAAAATCCCCTTTGTTATAACGTTTGTTGTAACGTTTTAACTAAATTTCATACAAAATATAAGTGTTTTATATAAGTAATAATACTAAATATACAATTATCTGTCAACAATTTTTATGCATTTTTAATATATTATTATTAATTTTGGCTATACTTGAGTTAAAACGTTTTAATTCAACAATAAAAGATAACTGCCATTTACAAGGCAGCATCTTCCATTAATAACAAACTGTTTTTGCTGCATTTTATACTAAACTTGCCAACTCATGCTTCAGCCTGTAACTTCCTTGTGCTTCCCCGCAATAAAAGCTTCGGCTGGTAAAGAATTGTCTTCCTTTTCACGTTGCCCTTTTCTTCAATTGTTTTTATCAGTTCCTGGGCTATTATCCTGCCCATCTCGTCAATCGGCACATGAACCGTGCTTAACGGAACCTCGAGGACGTTTGAAAACGGAACGTTGTCACATCCCATAACCGACAAATCCTCGGGGATCTTTATCCTGTACTGCCTGGCGCTCTGGTATAGTCCGAAGGCCATCTCATCATTAAATGAGAATACCGCCGTCGCCCGTTGCCCCAGCAGGTATGACAGCGCTTCCCTTCCGCTTTTCATAGCGTAATTGCCTGTATAAACAAGATTTTCATTATATTCTATTCCATGCTCCCTGAGAGCTTCCTGGTAGCCTCTTAATCTTTCCTGCGTAACTTTGTAATTCATAGGTCCCGTGACACAGCCAATACGGGTATGTCCGCTATCCAATAAATGCTTTGTAGCCAGGTATCCCGCCTTTTGATAATCAAACATCACATTTACACCCGGGGTCTTAAAGCCAAAGTCATCCATCGCAGCGACCGGCAGCTCCATTTGCTCTATTATTTTCTGGATCTCGATACTATCCTCGTTTTCCGGGTAAGTATAGGGTTTCGCCCATATAAAACCGGCCAGGTTGGACGCGATCAGGTTCCTGATTACTTCATGCCCGTTGGCGAAATCATCACTGAGAACGTGGCATATCAGTGAATATCCCTTTGTCTGGATTACATGGTCAATCGCCATAAACAGCGACGAAATATGCGTGTTCCTCAAGTCATTAATTATCATGCCGATCCATTTGCTCTGCTTCGAAGCAAGGTTGGCCGCCACCCGGTTAGGCTGGTAGTTCATTCGCCTTGCCACTTCAAGAATATGCGCCTTGGTTTTGGGAGATATCCTGCTTTCCTTATCCGAAAATGCCAATGAAACCGTTGATATTGAAACACCGCACTCTCTTGCAATATCCTTAATCGTTACCTTCATGATACCACATCTCTTTTCTTATAATATCGCCGCTGCTTCCAATAACCAGTCTCATTGTATCAGATTTTGCGGTTCCCATCAACGCCTTATATTATGACATCACAGCAGCAGGCTGTCCCATATGATATGCAAGTGTTATAAATGGGTTTTATGCGGACGTTACATGATTCTCCGGTATTTCATATACCGTCTGTCCAACAGCTCACCGGCAGGCAATGATATAAGTTCAGAAAGATCCCGTGAAATTATGCCCCTGACCTGTCTCATGACGAAATCAAAGTCGTTATGGGCGCCTCCGGCAGGCTCGTCGATAATACCGTCAATAATGCCGAACCGATACAGGTCCTGGGCTGTAAGCTTCATGTCTTTCGCAGCGGTCTCAGCCTTGGAGGCGTCCTTATACAGGATGCTGGCAAAGCCCTCGGGTGACAGGATTGAATAAACGGCATGCTCCAGCATATATACCCTGTCGGCCACTCCGAGAGCCAGCGCTCCTCCGCTCCCCCCTTCGGATATCACTATGGAAATAATTGGTGTCATAAGCGTGGCCATACCGGCCAGGTTTGAAGCTATCGCCTCTCCCTGACCCCTTTCTTCGGCTCCGATACCGCAGAAGGCACCGGGCGTATCGATAAAACAAATAACCGGCCGGTGAAACTTCTCCGCCTGCCTCATCAGCCGCAAGGCCTTGCGGTATCCTTCCGGATGGGGCATGGAAAAATTCCTAGCAATGTTTTCCTTTGTGTTCCTGCCCTTCTGCTGGGCTATGACGGTTACCGCTGTACCGTTAAAAAAGGCCAATCCTCCCACTATCGCCCTGTCCTCGCCGTACAAACGGTCCCCATGCAGCTCAATAAAATCGTCAAATACCGATTCTATATAATCAAGGCCGGTGGGCCTTATGGACATCCTCGCAAGCTTAACCTTTTCCCACGGCGTGAGCTTATCCGGTTGGCTTGGCTGCCGGTCACCCTTTTCATCCGGCCGGTTTGTTTGAAGGCTCTGCTGCGCTTCCTGCCGATGCTCCTCCGATACGGCCCCTTCCCCGGACTCAATGCCTGGACCAAGCCCGGACCGGCTATGCAGCTTAAGAAGCAGTCCCAATGTATCCCTCTGCTTATCCCTTTCAACAATTTTGTCCACAAAGCCGTGCTCCAGAAGGAACTCCGCCTTTTGAAATCCATCCGGGAGCTTCTGTCCTATGGTCTGCTCAATTACCCTTGGCCCTGCAAACCCGATTAATGCCCCGGGCTCGGCAAGGATTACATCGCCAAGCATGGCAAAGCTTGCGGTGACCCCGCCTGTAGTTGGATTCGTAAGCACGGTAATATAAAGAAGTCCCTTCCTGCCGTGTTTTGCTACGGCAGCGCTCACCTTGGCCATCTGCATAAGGGAGAATATCCCCTCCTGCATCCTTGCTCCTCCCGAGGCCGTATATATTATGACAGGGAGTCTCTCATCCGCCGCCCTCTCAAACATTCTAGCCAGTTTTTCACCGATAACGGTTCCCATGCTTCCCATAAAAAAAGAAGCATCCATGACTCCAATATAGACAGGCATGCCCTGTATCGTTCCTTTCCCGGTTACCAGCCCATCCACCATGCCGGTTTCTGTCTGCGTCTTTACGAGCTTATCGGCATAACCCGGAAAATCAAGAGGATCCCGGGTTGCAAGCTGATGGTCCGTCTCGGTAAAACTGTCTTCGTCAAGTATCATTGCCAATCTCTCATATGCGGACATCCTGAAATAATAACCGCATTCGCAGACCTTGAGGTTCTTCATGAGCAGCTTCGAGTAAATGACGGCACCGCACTCAGGGCATTTTGTCATAATGCCCTGGGGCACGACCGGCTTTTCCTCATCAGCGGCCTTATGCTCTGCAGGCCTGGTGCGGTATATCCTGGTGACCGCGTATTTTTTTGGCCTAAACGGATTTGCGCTCATTTTCATCATTCCTTCAATGATACCTTACTGCTTGACATTCCTCAATATGGATTCAATGATTCCGGTATTATACCGCCCTGACAGGATTTCCTCATGTTCCAGAAGATTATATAGAAAATCGGCATTGGTATCAACACCGTCTATAACAAGCTCGGAAAGGGCCCTTTTCATCCTGCTTATTGCTTCGCTTCTGTCCCTGCCGTGCACAATTATCTTGGCAATCATAGAATCATAGCATGGCGGTATGAAATACCCGGTATACAGGGCGCTGTCAATCCTGACGCCGAAACCTCCCGGAAACAGTACATTATTTACATAACCCGGTGAAGGCATGAAGCCCTTTTCAGGGTTCTCGGCATTAATCCTGCATTCAATTGCATGCCCGCGAAACTCTATATCCTTCTGGCGGAATGACAGCCTGTTCCCCGCCGCTATCCGTATCTGTTCCTTTATAATATCAATCCCGGTGACCATCTCCGTAACGGGATGCTCCACCTGGATTCTTGTATTCATTTCCATAAAATAAAAGTTGTCCCGGTCATCAAGCAGGAACTCAATGGTTCCCGCATTTTCATATCCCGCAGCTTTCGCGGCCTTTACCGCCGCATTGCCAAGCTTGCTGCGCAAATCCCTGCCAATGACCGCGCAGGGTGATTCCTCCATGAGCTTCTGGTTTTTTCTCTGGACCGAGCAGTCCCTTTCGCCAAGATGAACGACATTGCCGTGCTTGTCGGCAAGTACCTGTACCTCCACATGTTTGGGATTTGTCAGCAGCTTTTCCATGTATACCTGGCCGTCGCCAAAAGCGGCCTTTGCTTCATTTCTTGCCGTGATGACGGCATTCTCCAGCTCACCGGCCGAGTAAACCGCCCTCATGCCCTTTCCGCCGCCTCCCGCACAGGCTTTTATCATGACAGGGTATCCTATCTTGTCGGCCAAAGCCCTGGCCTCCCTGATGCTCTTTATTTCCCCGTCGGAGCCCGGAATCACGGGTATGCCGGATTTCTGCATGGTTTCCCTGGCCTTCGCCTTGTTTCCAAGAAGCTCTATGGTATCGGCATTGGGTCCGATAAATACAATATTGCAGTCCTCACACATCCTGGCAAACGCATTGTTTTCCGCAAGAAAGCCAAAGCCCGGATGAATTGCGGTTGCCCCGGTAAGGACCGTTGCGCTGATAATATTCTGCATGTTCAAATAGCTGTCCTTGGATTTGGCGGGCCCTATGCATACGGCCTCGTCAGCCATATGGACATGCATGGCTTCCCTGTCCGCCTCGGAATACACCGCTACGGTCCCTATCCCCATTTCCTTGCAGGCACGGATTATCCGCACGGCTATTTCACCGCGGTTAGCGATCAGTATCTTCTTAAACATATGATTCTCCTTACCTCTATAGTGACAGTATCATATTCCGGTTAATATCAGGCCTTACCTGTCCCCGATCGCAAATGTGAATACCGCCTCGGCGGCCGTCTCATCCCCGACATAGGCCATTGCCGAGCCGACTCCGAAGCTTCCCTTGTTCTTGATTATCTTGACATCCAGCGTAATAACATCCCCGGGTACCACCTGCCGCCTGAATCTTACTTTGTCCATGCCTCCGAAATATATGATTTTTCCCTTGTTTTTCTCCTCGGTAAGCATGACCACCGCTCCGGTCTGGGCAAGGGCTTCCAGTATCAATACCCCCGGCATGACGGCCTTCCCCGGAAAATGCCCTTCAAAATAAGGCTCGTTCATGGTGACGCATTTTTTTCCTATGCCGCAAACCCCCGGCTCCAGATGGTCAATACGGTCCACAAGCAAAAACGGGGGTCGATGGGGTATGATTTTCTGTATCTCATTTACATCCAGCATATAATTCACTTCCTCTCCTACTCCACAAGAAACAGCGGCTGGCCGTATTCAACCATTTCTTCGTTGTTTACAAGGCATTTCACAATTCTGCCGCTTACATCGCTTTCAATCTCGTTCATCAGCTTCATGGCTTCAATAATGCAGACAATCTGCCCCTTCTTAACCGTATCCCCGACGCTGACATAGGGCGGCTTATCAGGAGCGGGCTGGGCATAGAAGGTACCCACCATCGGTGACAGGATTTTCTTGTATGTGGATTCATCGGTGTTTAATGCTGCGTCCGATTTATTGTTTTCTGCATTTGCGGCGCTTTCGGTTTTCACATCCGCGCCTGGCTGCATGCCGGGCATAACCGCGGCATTACCGCCTTCACCTATCACCGGCACAGCGCCATATGCAGCGCCGCTTCTTTCAAGCTCAAGCCTGAAATTGTCCTTTTCTATCATAATCCTTGTAACACCGGTCTTTGCCATCTCTTGCATGAGTCCCGTTATTTCATTATATTCCATGGCTATTCCTCCATCTTCTTAAAGATTATGCTGGCATTATGGCCCCCGAAGCCCAGGCTGTTGCTCATGACATAAGCCAGATCCGCTTTCCTGCCGGAATTCGGCACATAGTCCAAATCGCATTCCTCATCGGGATTAAGTAAACCGATAGTGGCCGGAACAAATCCCTCGTCAATGGCCTTGACACATGCTATGGCTTCAACAGCCCCTGCCGCTCCAAGAAGATGGCCGATCATGGATTTAGTCGAGCTTACGGGTATGTTGTAAGCCTCGTCCCCGAAGGCGGACTTCATGGCAATTGTTTCCAGTCTGTCATTTATCGGGGTGCCGGTGCCATGAGCATTGACATATGAGATATCCCTGGGCATAATATTCGCTTCCTTCATGGCATTTTTCATAGCCATTGCGCCGCCGTATCCGTCAGGGGACGGAGCGGTAATATGATAGGCGTCCCCGGTCGCTCCATATCCCACTATCTCCGCATAAATCCGGGCACCGCGCTTAACCGCATGGCCGTATTCCTCAAGCAGCAGGATACCCGCTCCTTCTCCCATGACAAAGCCGTCCCTGTCCTTGTCAAAGGGGATTGATGCCCGCCTGGGATCCCGGCTTCTTGAAAGCGCATTAAGGGCGCTGAAGCCCGATATGCCAAGCGGTGTTATGGAAGCCTCCGCGCCCCCTGCAAGAATAAGGTCGGAATATCCGTGCTTTATGCTTCTGAACGCCTCGCCTATGCAGTGGGTGCCCGTGGCGCATGCCGTAACCACGCTTGAGCATATTCCCCTGGCGCCGAATCTTATGGCAATATTTCCGGCAGCCATGTTTGCGATTGTCATAGGGATGAACAAGGGATGCACCCTTTTCGGGCCCTTCTCCATCAGGGTCTTTGTTTCCCTTTCTATGCATTCCAGTCCTCCGATGCCCGATCCCACAATGACTCCAAACCGGTCCTTATCGATTTTGTCCACATCAAGACATGCATCCAGGATCGCCTGTACCGCAGCCGCCACCGCAAACTGCGAAAAACGGTCCAGCCTTTTGGCTTCCTTCAGATCCATATACTGCGCGGGGTCGAATTCCTTGACCGCCGCAGCCAGCTTAACGTCGTATCCCTCTGTATCAAAGCGGCTGATAAAATCTATTCCGCATACTCCCAGTTTAACGTTCTCAAAAAAATCATTTACGGTATTGCCTATCGGCGTAATTGCTCCAAGGCCGGTGACTACAACTCTGTGTTCCATATTTACCTCTCATTTCCCTTTACATAACCAAGCCGCCATTTACCTGCAGTACCTGGCCGGTTATATAACCGGCGTCCTCCGATGCCAGGAAACACACCGCAGCGGCCACCTCTTCGGGACTGCCATACCGCCCCATGGGTATGGCCGCAATACTTGCTTCCTTAATCCGTTCGGGCAGGGCATCGGTCATATCTGTTTTAATAAAACCCGGAGCAATGGCATTTACCGTAATGCCCCTTCCGGCAAGCTCCCTGGCCGCCGTCTTAGTAAGGCCGATAATGCCGGCCTTTGATGCGGCATAATTTGCCTGCCCCGCATTTCCTGCTATGCCTGCGACTGAAGCGATGTTGATTATCCTTCCGGACCGCTGCCTAAGCATTGCCGCGGCCGCATGCTTCATGCAAAAGAATGTGCCCTTTAAATTAACATCCAGTACATTGTCAAATTCCTCTTCGGACATTCTTACCAGGAGATTATCCCTTGCTATCCCTGCATTGTTCACCAGTATGTCAAGGGTTTTATACTCCTTGATCGCTTCCGATACCAGGTGCCTTGCTTCTTCCTCCCGGCTTACATCCGCTTTAACTGCAATGGCCTTGCCGCCTGCATTTTTTATTGCCTGCAGAAGCTCCTCAACCTGGGTAATACTGCTTCTGAAATTCAGGACAACCCTTGCCCCTTGCTCTGCAAGCCTAAGGGCAGCCGCCCTTCCGATGCCTCTGCCGGCTCCCGTAATTACCGCTGTTTTTCCATTAAGCATAATATCTACTCCATTCCTGCTTTTGCTTGTATATACCTTTCCCGCCGTCATGCCATCCGGCATACCGACTGCAGGGATGAAACCGTCTCCCTAAGGGATGCCTCATCCTCCGCATTATAGGTATGAAGGCCTCTGTCAATCTTTTTTACGAATCCGGACAGCGTTTTCCCCGGTCCAACCTCTACAAAATGCCTTACGCCGTCGTTTATCATTCGTCGTATTGTCTGCTCCCAAAGCACACCGCTCATTACCTGCCTGTAAAGCAGGGGCTTGATTTCATGCGTACCGTTTATGTAATCGGCGGTTACATTGCATATTACAGGGATCTCCATCCGTCCAAGTGTCATCCCGTCAAGCTCCTCTTTTAACTTCTCCGCCGCAGGAGCAAGCATCCTTGTATGAAACGGCGCGCTTACCGGAAGAAACACGCACCTGGCTGCTCCAAGCTCTTTTGCAATGGCCGCAGCCTTTTCGACAGCCTTTGTTTCCCCCGCAATCACAATCTGCCCAGGGCAGTTGAAGTTCGCAGGCTCCACAAAACCGGATTTCGAGGCATCGTTACAGGCTTTTTCCACCAATTCTTCGGATAAACCCAGAACCGCACACATTTTGCCCTTTCCCTCGGGTACCGCCTCCTGCATAAACCTGCCGCGCTTCTGTACCAGCGGTATCACCTGCTCAAGGGTAAACACGCCGCTTGCGGCAAGCGCCGAGTACTCACCCAGGCTTAATCCGGCGGCAACATGGGGTTTTATCCCGAATCCTGACAGGGCTTTATAAGCTGCTATTGATACCGCCACAACAGCCGGCTGCGTATTTTCGGTCCGGTCAAGCTCTTCCTTTGGGCCCTCGAACATCAGGGTACTAAGCTTCATGCCAAGAAGCTCATCCGATTCTTCAAAAACCCTTCTGCACTCGGGGTATATGTCATAAAGCTCCCTGCCCATGCCTGCGTACTGCGATCCCTGACCGGGAAATATAAATGCAATCTTCTCCACCTGTAAGCCTCCAATATTAAAATTCCCATTTTTTGCCGAGAAGCTCCCTGGCTTCCGTCATCATTTCCGTGATTATTTCCCTGCAGCTTTGCTCCCTGTTAACCAAGGCCGCTACCTGTCCGGCCATGATGCTGCCGTTTTCCATGTCTCCTTCCAATACCGCCCTCGCCAGGGCTCCGGTCCCAAGCTTATCGTATTCTTCAAGCGGAGCCAGCCTGTTGTCAAGCTCCATAAATTTTCGGCTCAGCTTGTTCCTGATAACTCTTACCGGATGACCGGTACGCCTGCCGGTTACCACGGTATCGATATCCTTGGCTTCCAGCACCTTTTTCTTATAATTCTCATGAACCGTACATTCCCGGGCAACCAGGAAACGGGTTCCCACCTGGACAGCCTCGGCTCCCAGCATGAATGCCGCCGCCACTGCCCTGCCGTCGCCTATGCCGCCGGCGGCAATAACCGGAATGTCCACTGCATCTGCAATCTGCGGGACCAGCACCATGGTGGTCAGTTCCCCCACATGGCCTCCAGCTTCGGTACCCTCGGCTATCACCGCGTCCGCACCGCTTCTTTCCATTCTTTTTGCTATGGCGACCGAAGGCACTACGGGAATTACCGTTATTCCGCAGGCCTTCCACATATCCATGTATTTTCCCGGAGTGCCTGCCCCGGTGGTTACCACCTGCACTCCTTCTTCGCACACAATTCTGGCTATTTCATCCGCATGGGGACTTAACAGCATGATGTTGACCCCTATGGGCTTTGAGGTCATTTGCCTGGCTTTTCGTATTTCCTGTCTAATAGTCTCCGCAGGCGCCGTTCCCCCGGCTATGATGCCCAAACCCCCTGCTTCCGATACAGCGGCAGCCAAAGATGCGTTGGCTATCCATGCCATGGCGCCCTGGAAAATAGGGTATTCGATACCCAGCATCCTGCATATCCGTGTTTTCATATTTTTGCTCCAATCATAAGGCTTATTGCTCCTGTGCCTTTTTCTTTTCAATATAAGCTTCAATATCGGCTATGGTCTTAATGTTTTCCGTATCTTCCGTTGGAATCTCAATATCAAACGCTTCCTCAAGCTCCATGATAATCTGGAACAGATCCAATGAATCAGCGTTCAAATCTTCCGTCAATGATGTCTCCGGCTTTAAGTCCTCAATTTTAACACCAAGATGCCCGGCTACCACCTCTTTAACCTTGTTAAAATCCATTCTTTAAATCCTCCTTGTAAATTGTGCTTATTATTTATTTCCTCATCCGGCATGCCGCAAAATCGGATACCGGAGAATAAACCAACAAGTACACGTTAATTCCACTCAAGCAGCACCGCGCCGCTTGTCATTCCCCCGCCAAATCCGACACATATAACCTTGTCTCCCCTGCGCGGCCTGCCGCTTTCAGCCAGCTCGTCAAGTGCTATCCCGATGCTTGCAGCCGAAGTATTTCCGTAACGGTCCAGGTTAATGAAAAACTTATCGATTGGTATACCTGCGGACCTGGAGGCCTGGTCGATTATTCGATAGTTTGCCTGGTGGGGAATGATATACGCAATATCATCCTTTGAAATACCAGTTTTTTTAATCAATGTATTAATGTTGTCAACAATGGCCCGGACGGCATACTTGAATACCTCCTGCCCGTTCATAACGATTTTCTGCGTTCCGGCCGGTTCTGCGGCGTTAGACATGCCATTTTCATCGTAACATATGCATTCCTGTTCCAATAAAAACGGATTATCCAAAGTAACAGCGGGGCATGTCAACAGCCTGTATTTGCTTCCGTCCGACTCAAGATTTGCCGCTAGCAGGTTTATGCCTTTTTTTGCAGCGGACATGACCACCGCACCGGCTCCATCCCCGAACAGCACACATGTGGAACGGTCCTTCCAGTCAAGAACCTTTGACAGGGTCTCCGCGCCAATCACCAGTACATTTTCGTACATGCCGCTTTTGATAAACTGTTCCGCCGTCACCATGCCGTAAATCATGCCCGTGCAAGCCGCGGCCAGGTCAAATGCGGCGGCATTTTTAGCTCCCAGTCTCTCCTGCACTAGGCAGGCACAGGATGGCATGAAGTAATCCGGGGTTATTGTTGCGCATATAATCAAATCTATGTCGTCCGGCTCAAGTCCGGCATTTGTTAACGCGGCTGTCCCGGCTTCACAGGCCATGCCGGAGGTGGTCATGCCTGTTGATATCCTCCGCTGGCTGATTCCGGTTCTGGTCCTAATCCACTCGTCACTCGTATCTACCAGCCTGCTTAAATCATCGTTGCTTACGACATGCTCCGGCAGGTATCTTCCCGTGCCGATTATGCCGACTTGTTTCATATGGAAGTCCTCCTATACAAGCTGCTCATGCCTGTTGTCCTTCTTCATGTAGATATCCTTTAAATGCCTGCTTAATTTCCTGAGAGCGGAAAGGAGTATGTCTTCCTCTTCCTCGCTGAAGTCGTCCATAATCGACTTGACCATATCCAGGTGGAATTTCTCGTGGATGCGGTATGCAAGCTTGCCCCTGTTGGTAAGCTTGACATTGACAATTCTGCGGTCCACATCGCTTCTGAATCGCTCGACATATCCCTTTTTAATCAGCTTGTCAATGGCTGTTGTCAGGGTACCCATGGTAATATCCAGCCTTGAGGCCACCTCGGACATGGTGCTTGAACCGTACATGCCCACAGCCTCAATGGTGTGGATTTCGGTAATCGACAGATCCTTAAACTCGCCATTTTTTATCGAATACTCCTCGATATGGTTTACATCGTTATAGATTTCAACAAGAATTCTGTTGATTTCCAAGAGTTTTTCCTTCACCGCTTTTTCTCCTCTTTATGTTTAAATAAATTTAATATATTTTGCATATCAAATATTTTGATAATCAAAATATATATTAAAATATACGCCATGTCAAGGATTTTTTGAAATGGATGCCACATCAAAAAACCGCAGGATAACACGGCATATTCAATAAACCCCATACATCCTTTATATTTCAAGCTTAAGCATAATAATTCTACAGCTCATACAAAAGCTCGCCATACCCGGGAACGGGCCACAGCTGCCTGTCCACTATGCGTTCCAGGGCATCAATGGGCTCACGAAGCCTGCTCATCACAGGCCTAACCTTGTAATAGAAGAATTCCGCCTTTTCCTTAAAGCATGTAATTTTTTCGGCTTCATTCACCAGCATGGACAGGTCCTTTAGAGCCGCCCTGGCCTCGGCAAGAAGGTCCGACGCCTCTTTAAGCAGCTCCTCCTGCACGTTTGTGTCGATATCTGCATCCGCGTTTCTTACCGCGGATATGGAATCCGCAAGAAGCTTCACATACTTGATGACAGCCGGGATATACTGTGAGCTTGCCATCGAGATCATGGTCTTTGCCTCTATATTGATGGCCTTGGAATATGAATCATACAGCACGTCCCTGCGGGCAATCAGTTCCGATTTGGAGAATACCTTGTGGCGCTCGAACAGGTTGATGGCCTTTTCGGTTACCAGGGCCGGTATGGCCTCCACCATGGACTTGATGTTCGGAAGCCCTCTTCTTGCAGCTTCCTCGACCCATTCCTGCGAATAGCCGTTGCCGTTGTATAATATTCTCCTATGCTCACTGATGGTTCTTCTTATAAGCTCGCGGACCGCTGAGTCGAAATCCCCGGCTTTCTCCAGTTCATCCGCCATATCGCATAATACATCCGCAACAATCGTATTTATAACGGTGTTAGCCATTCCAACGGACATGGACGAGCCCACCATTCTGAATTCAAACTTGTCCCCCGTAAACGCAAACGGCGATGTGCGGTTCCTGTCGGCTCCGTCCTTGTACAGCTCGGGTATGGAATGGACTCCCACGTTGATTTTCTCACGTTCCTTAAAGCAGGTGGCTTCTCCGTTCTCAGCAATCTGGTTCAGCACGTCCTCAAGCTGCGAGCCGATAAACACGGAGATGATGGCAGGCGGAGCTTCATCCTCACCAAGCCTTAAATCATTGCCCGGATTGGCTGCCGAAACCCTGAGTATATCGGCATATTTGTCGACCGCCTTGATAATTGCCGAAAGGAACAGCAGGAACTGTATATTCTTATGAGGTGTCTTGCCCTGCTTGAGCAGGTTGACGCCCGTATCGGTAATCATGGACCAGTTATTGTGTTTGCCTGAACCGTTAACGCCTGCGAAAGGCTTTTCATGAAGCAGGCAAACCATGTTGTGGCGGTTTGCAACCCTCTTCATGCATTCCATAACCAACTGATTGTGGTCGGTAGCTATATTTGCCGTGGAATATATGGTGGCTAGCTCGTGCTGTGCGGGAGCCGTCTCATTATGCTGGGTTTTTGCCGTAACTCCCAGCTTCCACAGCTCGATGTTGAGCTCCTTCATAAAGGATGCAACCCGTTCCTTGATGCATCCGAAGTAATGATCCTCCATCTCCTGCCCCTTAGGAGGCATGGCTCCGAACAAAGTCCTCCCTGAATATATCAGGTCATCCCTCTTAAGGTACTTGTCCTTGTCAACCAAAAAGTATTCCTGCTCCGGCCCGACCGTGGGCTTAACGCTTTTTACCTCGGTGTTGCCGAAAAGCCTGAGAATACGAAGAGCCTGTGTATTAAGGGCTTCCATCGACCTTAGAAGCGGTGTCTTCATATCCAGGGCTTCTCCTGTATAGGAGCAGAACGCGGTTGGAATGCATAATGTCACGCCCAGTGCGTCTTCCCTAAGGAAAGCCGGCGACGTGCAGTCCCATGCCGTATAGCCCCTGGCCTCAAATGTGGCGCGAAGGCCTCCGGACGGAAATGACGAAGCGTCCGGTTCACCCTTGATAAGCTCCTTGCCCGAGAACTCCATTATATATCTTCCGTCAGGCGTGGGACTTAAAAAGGAATCATGCTTTTCAGCAGTAACCTGGGTCATGGGCTGGAACCAATGGGTATAGTGCGTGGCTCCCCGCTCAATAGCCCAATCCTTCATCGCGTTTGCAACGACCTCAGCAATGCCCGGATCAAGATCTTCGCCGTTTTCAATGGTCTTTTTGAGAGCCAGGTAAGTTTTTCTCGGCAGCCTCTCCATCATTACGGCATCATTGAACACATCCATGCCGAAAATATCGGTCAGTTTCTCAGACATATGCAATCCTCCCACCTTATTCCAAGTACCATTCATCCTTTCCGGTAACCTCGCCGGGCCCCTCGGATGCAGGCATGTATTTCTTAAATATTCTCTCCATCATAAACGAATTGATAAGCACTGTCAAGGACGGCACAATAAACACAAGCGGGAAGATCAAATATACAAGGAGAATCCCCGCCGCATTGACAAGAATCATGGGTATGGTAAATATGATATGCCTTATTGACATATATATGGCCGCTTTTATTAGCTGCTTTACAGTCATATCGAATCTTGAAAGAATCGGGAATACATAAATGGAAAACGCAACAGCCAGGACCGTCAGACCTATGAATAAACCAAGCATCATTGAACCCTGGCTCCGGTTTTCGTCCGGTGCCGCCAAGCCGTATGCAAAAATAAGGTCGAACACAAGAAGCATGAATATCAGGGTCAGCGAAACGCCTACTATGGCGCCGCGCTTGAAGTTAAGCCTGAATGACCTGAAGAATTCCCTGAATATGTAGCTTCTTCCCCTGCGTATAACCTTAACCACCGTGTAGTATAAGGCTGTGCTTGCGGGCCCGATTGTTATTATGGGCAGGCACACCACCAGGTACAGCAGGCTTAATATAATCAAATCGCATATCTTACCCAGCGTCGCAAAAAACGGATTGTCCAAGTTAAAGAAATTATTCATTGCAGCTCTCCCTCAGGTAATAATATTACAACTAATTATTCAACAACAATACCGCATCGCCTGTTTTTGACAGCCTTGCGGTTTTTCGCAGGCTAATCTGCTTAACGTGTATTATAACACAAAATATTACAGGTGGAAAAGAGAAAATATGAAAACCTCCCGGATGACTCCGGGAGGTTGTTAACAACCTTTATTCTTATTCCGCCGTTATGCGCTGCATTTCCCTGCGCCGGCGGTGTAATGGCATATTAGAAGCAATCGTCAAGAAGCTGGAAATATGCCTGCGGATGGGCACATGCGGGACATGTCTCGGGAGCTTCGTCGCCCTCATGAACATAGCCGCAGTTTAAACACTTCCAGAATACCTTTCCGTCCTTCTTGAACACCCTTCCTGTCTCAAGGTTCTCAAGGAGCTTGCGGTATCTTTCCTCATGGTGCTTTTCAACCTTTGCAATCAGCAGGAAGCGCTCCGCAATGTCATCAAAACCCTCTTCCCTGGCGGCCTTTGCGAAGGCGGGGTAATCAACCTCTGCCTCCTCATGCTCTCCTGCCGCCGCAGATCTTAAGTTGGCCATTGTGTCACCGAATGCGAAAGGATATGTAGCATTGCTTATTTCAACAGGAGCGGGATTCTCATCCAGGTACTGCATGGCAAGCTTCATGAACACCTTAGCATGCTCCTTTTCATTCTCGGCCGTTTCCATAAATATATTCTGTATTTGCTTGTAACCTTCCTTTCCGGCAACAGAGGCAAAATATGTGTATCTTAGTCTTGCCTGTGCTTCACCTGCAAATGACTTCATGAGGTTTTCCAGTGTCTTTGTTCCTTTCAAGCTTTTCATTATAATTCCTCCTTCTTGTAAATATTTATTTTAGGCTGTAAGCTGTTATGACAGCGGGTGGATAAACAGTCCACTGCGGAGCTTTGGCTCAAACCATGTGGATTTCGGCGGCATGAGCTTTCCGGCATCAGAAACGGCAAAAAGCTCCGTAATGGATGTCGGGTACATCGAAAATGCAACCTTCATGTCCAAAGAAGTCCTTCTTTCAAGCTCCTTTAGACCTCTTATTCCGCCGATAAAATCAATTCTTTTGTCAACCCTCGGGTCCTTTATGCCAAGGATCGGGTCAAGCAGGTAATTCTGCAGGATCGAAACATCCAGCGACTCCACCGGGTCCTTCGTGTTTCTTACGGACTCCTTGGCTTTAAGCTTATACCATGTTCCGTCCAGAAGCATTCCGAAAGAGCCCTTTTCATCGGGACTGTAGGGTGTTTTCCCGATAACGGAAACCTCAAAATTCTCTTTTACCCTGCCCATGAATTCCTCGCCGCTTAAACCGTTAAGGTCCTTTACCGCCCTGTTGTATGCCATGATTTTAAGCTGGTCATGGGGAAACAGCACCGAAAGGAAATAATTGAAGCTCTCCCTGCCAGAGTAACCGGGGTTCTCCCGTCTTCTTTTCAATGCCACCTTTACGGCCGATGCCGCCCTGTGGTGGCCGTCGGCAATATATATATCGGATATCCCTAAAAAGGCCTCTTTAATAACATCAATTCTCTCCCTGTCAGATATCCTCCATACATGATGCCCTATATTGTCAACGGAGTCAAAGCAGTACAGGGGTTCTTCCTTCTTTACCCCTTCTATGACCCGATTAATCTCATCCTTTGAACGGTATGCCAGAAAGATCGGTCCTGTCTGGGCATTGCAGACATCAACATGCCGGATCCTGTCCTGTTCCTTGTCCTCCCTGGTATTCTCATGCTTTTTGATTACATTATTGAGATAATCGTCCACGGAAGCACAGGCTACAAGACCGGTCTGGGATCTTCCGTCCATTACAAGCTCATATACATAGTAGCATTCTTCGCTGTCAATCTCAAATATCCCATGCTTTATCATATCCTGCAGCAGCTCCGCCGCTTTTTCGTATACCCTGGGGTCATATGTATCGACCTCGTCGCCAAAATTGGTTTCAGCCCGGTCAATCCTTAAGAATGACAACGGTTCCCTAAGTATCTCCTGTTTTGCCTCCGCACGGTTATATACGTCATAGGGCAGCGCCGCAACCCTGCCGGCCACGTCCCTGCGGGGCCTTACGCAAACAAATGGATTAATTACAGCCACAAATACTCCTCCCCTGAAAGCTATATATCTATTTTAATTTATATTGACCAAAATGCAAGCTGATGTTAAAAATTTATCGAATTTTATACAAAAATAAGGAAACGCTTCATCAGGACATTTCCCTGATAAAGCGCTTCCTTTACTCCCTCCCCTAATACTATTAAAAGGCTATTTTACGACTCTTACTTTCAATACTCCCTCGATTGCTCTCAGCTTATTAACAACATCGCTGTTTACAGGCGAATCAAGGTCAATCAGGGTGTATGCATAATCGCCCTTGCTCTTGTTTATCATGTTGTCTATGTTTACATCAAGGGCGGCAAAGCTGCCGGTAAATTGAGTAAGCATCTTAGGTATGTTGCGGTGAAGAATGGCAATTCTTCCCTGGGCAGTGCAGACCCCTGCGTCGCAGTCGGGGTAGTTTACGGAATTCTTGATGTTTCCGTTCTGAAGATAGTCCACCAGTTGCTTGACAGCCATTACTGCGCAGTTGTCCTCGGATTCCTCGGTGGAAGCTCCAAGATGGGGAATGGCAATAACACCGTCCATGTTTGCCGTCTTGTCGTTCGGGAAGTCGGTGACATACTTGGCAACCTTGCCGGACTTTAATGCTTCCTCCATGTCATCGTCATTTACCAGGAGATCTCTTGAGAAGTTCAGGATAATGACGCCGTCCTTCATCTTTGCTATGGAATCCTTGTTAATCATGCCCTTTGTGTTCTTGTCGGGATTCTCATCCTCGATAAGCGGGACATGGACTGTTATGTAGTCGCATTCCCTGTATATATCATCTCTGCTCTTTACATGGATAACGCTTCTTGACAGGTTCCATGCGTTATCTATGGAAATGAACGGATCATAACCATATACGGTCATGCCCAGGTGTACGGCCGCATTGGCCACCAGTACGCCGATGGCTCCAAGTCCGATGACGCCAAGCTTCTTATCCTTGATTTCCTTTCCTGCAAACGGCTTCTTGCCCTTTTCTACCAGCTTGGCGACTCCGGCTTCTCCCTTTATGCTCTGAACCCAGTTTACACCGCCTATGATGTCACGGGATGCAAGCATCAGGCCTGCTATAACCAGTTCCTTAACGCCGTTTGCGTTGGCACCGGGTGTATTGAATACCACGATTCCTTTCTCGGCACATTTGTCAAGGGGTATGTTGTTGACACCGGCTCCCGCCCTGGCAACGGCCAAAAGGTTCTCAGAAAACTCCATGTCATGCATAACAGCGCTTCTTACGAGAATCGCGTTCGCTTCATTTACATCTTCAACCTTGACATAATCCTCGGGAAAAAGATCTAACCCAACCTTTGCAATCGGATTTAGGCAACTATATTTCATATATGATATCCTCCCTTCCTACAGGTTCCTGGCCTCAAATTTCTCCATGAAATCAACGAGAGCCTGTACGCCTTCATACGGCATTGCGTTATAAATGCTCGCCCTCATTCCTCCTACGGTCCTGTGACCCTTGAGGTTCTCAAGCCCGGCTTCCTTGGCTTCCTTGACGAACTTTGCATCCAACTCTTCGTTTCCTGTCACGAACGGAACATTCATTAATGAACGGTCCTCCTTAACAACAGTTCCCTTAAACAGCCTGCTGTTGTCAAGGTAATCGTACAGAAGCTTGGCTTTTTTCTCGTTTCTTGCCTTCATTGCCTCAAGGCCGCCCATGTTCTTTATCCATTTGAACACCTTTCCGCAGATATATATGCCATAGCAGGGAGGTGTATTGTACAAGGATGCATTGTCAGCATGAATCTTGTATTTCAACATGGTTGGAGTGCCGGGTAATGTATCTTCCGTAATAAGGTCTTCCCTGATTATTACTATTACTACGCCTGCAGGGCCGACATTTTTCTGTGCGCCCGCAAACAGAACACCGTACTTTGTAACATCAATGGGTTCTGACAAGAAACAGGAGGATACGTCTGCCACAAGAGTCTTTCCTTTTGTATTCGGAAGAATTTTGAACTTGGTACCGTAAATGGTGTTGTTCTCGCATATGTACACATAATCGGCATCCTCGGATATAGGAAGATCCGAACAATCCGGGATATATGAGAATGTCTTGTCTGCCGATGAAGCTATCGCATTGGCCTTGCCGTAAATGCTTGCTTCCTGGTATGCTTTCTTAGCCCACTGTCCGGTAATGATATAATCAGCAACCTTGTTCTTCATCAGGTTCATGGGGATTGCGGCAAACTGTTGGGATGCCCCGCCCTGAAGAAACAGTACCTTGTAATTTTCGGGGATGTTGGCTAATTCCCTTAAATCCTTCTCCGCTTCCTGTATAATGCTCTCATAAACCTTGGATCTGTGACTCATCTCCATTACAGACATACCCGACCCTTTATAGTCAAGCATTTCGTCTGCGGCTTCTTTAAGCACTTCCTCAGGAAGCACGGCCGGTCCGGCTGAAAAATTATAGATTCTTCCCATTTTTAATCCTCCTATTATAAAAATATTAATAAAACTAACACCGCTGTGTCGCAATGTACTGCTTTAGCTTAGTAAAGTAGTGCTATAATTATAAGACTATGTTATTTTTTTGTCAATATGTTTGCGGACACCAAAATTATTTTATTTTTCGGACAGGTCTTCCTCCGAGAACACCTCGGCGATGGCAGCACCCGGAGCAACCATCGGCCATACCTTCTCATCACTGTCAATTATGCAGTCAACTACGACAGGTTCGTTTAAAGCAAGAACCTCCTTAAGCACTCCTTCCGCTTCTTCGGGCCTTGTTATGCGGTATGCCTTTGCTCCCAGGGCTTCCGCAAGCTTAACAAAGTCCACCTTGTCGGCAAGGGTGGTGTTGGAATATCTCTTGCCGTAAAACAGCGTCTGCCATTGACGGACCATTCCTAAAACACGGTTATTGAATACTATTTCTTTAATAGGAATACTATAACGGGTTGCAGTTGCGATTTCATTCATGTTCATCCTGAAGCACCCGTCACCGGCGATATTGATGACGGTGGCATCGGGTCTGCCAAGCTTTGCGCCAATCGAAGCGCCAAGCCCGTAACCCATGGTGCCCAGGCCGCCGGAGGTAATAAACGTCCTCGGGGCGGTATATTTATAGAACTGTGAGGCCCACATCTGGTGCTGTCCGACTTCGGTTGTAATTATGGCCTTTCCTTCCGTCAGCTCATACAGCTTCTCTATAATATAAGGGCCTGTAAGAATGTCCTTTCTGTACTTTAACGGATACTTGTTCTTAAGCTCCACAATATGCTCGATCCATTCCCTGTGGTCCTGCCTGTCAAGCATGCAGTTGAGCCTCTTAAGCACATCTTTGATGTCGCCGATTATAGAATGATCGGTCTGTATGTTCTTGTTTATCTCGGCAGGGTCTATATCAATCTGCAGGATCTTTGCCTTGCGGGCGAATTTGTCCGCGTTGCCTGTCACCCTGTCGGAAAACCTTGCCCCGATGGTAATAAGCAGGTCACACTCCGTTATGCCGAAATTGGATACCTTTGTGCCGTGCATGCCTACCATGCCGGTATACCTGATGTCCGTGCCGTCAAATGCACCCTTTCCCATCAGCGAATCGGCTACAGGCGCGTCCACCTTGCCCACGAACTCCTTTATCTCCTCATAGGCGCCGGATATGACCGCTCCTCCACCGATAAACACATAGGGCTTCTTTGATTTGGTGATCATTTCAACGGCCTTGAGCAAATCCTCTTCGGTGATTTGCTCCGTGCAGCCGCGTACCGGTTCCGGCTCCACCCTTGTATATTCGGCCATGCTTGTCGGTGCCGTAACATCCTTTGTAATGTCCACAAGCACAGGTCCCGGTCTTCCGCTTTTTGCTATGCGGAATGCCCTTCTAAGGGTGTCCGCAAGCCTGTCTACGTCCTTGACGATGAAATTATGCTTTGTAATAGGCATGGTAATGCCCGCTATATCCACCTCCTGGAACGAGTCCCTTCCCAGGTAGTTGCGTGCGACATTGGCTGTTATGGCGACTATGGGCACACTGTCCATGTATGCCGTTGCAATACCGGTTACCAGATTGGTGGCTCCGGGTCCGGATGTAGCCATGCAGACCCCGACCTTGCCGGTAACCCTGGCATAGCCGTCGGCAGCGTGGGCGGCTCCCTGCTCATGGGATGTAAGTATGTGCCTTATCTCATCACTGTGCTTATAGAGCTCGTCATAGATGTTAAGTATGGCACCTCCGGGATAACCGAACACGGTGTCGACTCCCTGTTCTTTTAAACATTCAATTACTATTTGTGAACCTGATAACTTCATATACCCAACCTCCGATACTGCTTTAGTGACAATGCATTAACCCTTTGGAACTTCAAGGACGGCACCGCGGTTGCCCGAGGTAACCATGGCCGTATATCTGGCGAGGTACCCTGTCGTTATCTTCGGCTGACGAGGCTTCCACTTTGCCTTTCTTGCCTTCAGCTCCTCGTCGGATACAAGTACGTTCAGCGCGTTGTTCTCTATGTCAATACTGATTATGTCTCCTTCTTCAACCAGTGCTATGGGACCGCCGACCGCGGCTTCAGGGGATACATGGCCTATGCTGGCACCTCTTGTAGCTCCTGAAAAACGCCCGTCTGTAATGAGTGCGACGCTGGAGCCCAGCCCCATACCCACAATTGCGCTGGTGGGATTCAGCATCTCCCTCATACCGGGTCCGCCCTTCGGGCCTTCATAGCGGATAACCACCACATCACCGGCTTTGATCTTACCGCCGAGGATGGCCTCGATGGCCTCATCCTCAGAGTCGAACACCCTGGCAGGCCCTTCGTGCTTCAGCATCTCCGGTGCGACCGCCGAGCGTTTGACCACGGCCGAGTCCGGTGCAAGGTTTCCTTTTAATATGGCTATTCCGCCGGTCTTGCTGTAAGGGTTGTCAATCGGCCTGATGATGTCGTAATCAATGACCGGACAGTCTTTTATGTTTTCCCCTAAGGTCTTTCCGGTAGCCGTTATCAGATCGGTGTACAGCAAACCCGCTTTGTTCAGTTCGTTCATTACAGCGTATATGCCTCCTGCTTCGTACAGATCCTCCATATATACGGGGCCTGCCGGTGCAAGATGGCACAGGTTAGGTGTTTTTTCACTGATTTCATTTGCTATGTCAATATCCAGTTCAACTCCTGCTTCATGGGCTATGGCCGGAAGGTGAAGCATGGTATTCGTTGAGCATCCCAGGGCCATATCCACCGTAAGTGCATTAAGGAAGGCTTTCCTGGTCATAATATCACGGGGACGAATATTCTTCTCAAGAAGCTCCATAATCTTCATTCCCGCCTGTTTGGCCAGCCGCAGCCTCTCGGAATACACGGCGGGGATGGTGCCGTTGCCCTTAAGCCCCATACCGATTGCCTCGGTAAGGCAGTTCATGGAGTTGGCGGTGTACATGCCGGAGCACGACCCGCAGGTTGCGCAGATCTTGTTCTCATATTCCTCAACCTCTTCGGCGGTCATCTTTCCGGCAGTGTATGCTCCGACCGCTTCAAATATGCTTGAAAGGCTGTGTTTCTTGCCTCCGACTTTTCCGGCCAGCATTGGCCCGCCGCTGACAAATATGGTCGGGATATTGAGCCTTGCCGCGGCCATAAGAAGGCCGGGTACATTTTTATCGCAATTCGGAATCATGACCAATGCGTCGAATTGATGCGCCATCGCCATGGCTTCCGTGGAATCCGCAATCAGTTCCCTTGTAGCCAGGGAGTATTTCATTCCCTGGTGCCCCATGGCAATTCCGTCGCATACGGCTATAGCCGGAAACACGACCGGTGTTCCGCCTGCCATGGCAACTCCAAGCTTGACGGCATCGACAATCTTGTCAATATTCATATGCCCGGGAACTATTTCGTTATAGGAGCTTACTATACCGATAAGCGGCCTGTTTAACTCCTCCCTGGTAAAGCCCAGCGCATTAAACAACGACCTGTGAGGTGCTTGTTGAACTCCTTTTTTAACAGCATCACTTCTCATGGTAATCCTCCATCCTTTACTAAGTACCGGCATCCGTCAGAGACACCAAGCCTGTTTATAATTATTCATTTTCCTGGTTATCGGTTTAAAGTATTAAAGTATATAATAAAGGATATCCTTATAAAAATCAATGACATTTTTTTATTTATTGTGATTTTATAAATGCTATTTAAATATTCTCCGTTAACCTGCCATTTTCGGTCAACTTTGACAAAATTTAAGCCAGGATATCCGGATTTTATATAATTATTTGTATTGCCTAGTGGAAACATAAATGATAGTATTTTAAGTGATACAATATACGAAATACTAATATATGCTTTGGGAGGCAAAATATGACAATTTCCTTATCCGAATTCCTTAAGCAGCTTTCCAATCCAGCTTTGCTTATTACCGTGCTGCTGCTTCTAGGAGTTATCATGGTTAATGGCTGGACCGACGCTCCTAATGCCATAGCAACTTGTATTTCTACCAGGTCTATTTCCCCATCCAGCGCAATCATAATGGCCGCTGTCTTTAACTTCCTTGGAGTTCTTCTTATGACAATGATAAATAAGGCTGTTGCCGAGACAATTACGAAAATGGTTAACTTCGGTGAAAGCAAAAACGCCCTGATTGCACTATGTGCCGCCTTGTTCGCCATCGTGGTGTGGGCTACCGCCGCCTGGGCTTTCGGTATACCCACAAGTGAATCCCATGCCCTTATTGCGGGCGTTACCGGAGCCGCAATAGCTTTACAGGGCGGAAAAGGCATCAACGGCAGTGAATGGATGCGTGTTATATACGGCCTTCTTTTGTCCACATTCCTGGGCTTCGGACTGGGCTTTGCAGTTACAAGACTGGTCGGCTTCACATTCAGAAGAGTGGACAGACGTAAGACCAACAAATTTTTTAAAAATGCCCAGATAATCGGTGCCGCCGCCATGGCATTCATGCACGGCGCCCAGGACGGGCAGAAATTCATGGGAATTTTCATGCTCGGCATTGTCCTTGCCGGGGGCTACGGAAACGCCACCGCCTATGAAATCCCCATCTGGCTTATGATACTCTGCTCCGTTGTCATGGCCCTGGGAACCTCCATAGGGGGATACCGCATCATCAAGACCGTCGGTATGGGAATGGTAAAGCTTGAAAAATACCAGGGCTTTTCCGCCGATGCGGCTGCAGCCATCAGCCTGCTTTCCGCATCCCTGACGGGAATACCCGTAAGCACCACCCATACAAAGACGACAGCCATCATGGGTGTCGGGGCATCCAAGCGCATCTCCAGCGTAAACTGGAACATTGTCAAGGAAATGGTTATTGCATGGATACTTACATTCCCCGGATGCGGACTGCTGGGATTCCTGATGGCCCATCTGTTCCTGAGGCTTTTCAGCAATATGTAATCACGCATGCCCTTGCGGTTTCATTTTTCAATGGTTTTTCATATTATACATAAATGATTAATGCAAACAAAACACTATTATAAAATAGGAAGGAATAACCGATATGAAGAAAAAGCATGGATTCAATTATTTTGAAGCTTTTGTCAACCTGTCAAAATATTCCCTGACTTCAGCGGAGATTCTGCACGAAACCTTGAAGAATTTCGACGCATCCCAGATGCCTCAGAAGCTTAAGGAAATGCATGAGATCGAGCACAGTGCGGATATTGCAAAGCATGAGATGATGAACATTCTTTTGAAGGAATTTCTTCCTCCCATTGAACGCGAGGATATCACCACCCTTTCCCAGGAAATTGATGACGTAACCGATTCTGTCGAGGACGTGCTCCTCTTTATGTCAATGTTCAATATAAAGGCCATCAAGCCGGAAATTCTCAAATTTACCGAGCTTATTGCAACCTGCTGCAAATCCATATATGAAGCTTTGATTGAGTTCCAGAACTTCAAAAGCTCAAAAACCCTTCATAACAAGATTGTAGAAATCAACAATCTTGAGGAGGAAGGTGACAGCCTGTATCATGAAATGATGCAAAAGCTGTTCTCCTCCACCAGTGATCCGATTGAGCTTATAACCTGGAGTGAGATCCTGAACCGTTTGGAGAAATGCTGCGACAACTGTGAAGACGTGGCCGATATAATAGAGCAGATTATTATGAAGAACTCGTAATTTTATTATACCAGACGATACGTTCAATGCCTGTTTAGATACTTTATCGGAAGGGTTTCAATTTATGAACTTGGAAAAGCAAAAGGCATTTTTGATTCGTGTAATATATATTGCTTTTATACTAGGAATAGGGTATGTAGTTATCAAGTACATACTTCCTCTTTTAATGCCGTTTTTAATCGGGCTTGCCATTGCCGTAATATTCCGCAGAATAATAGACTTTCTTGAAAAGAAACTCCGGATAAAGCGTGTCGTGGTGTCGATACTTATCCTGATTATATTCTACGGCATCCTGATACTGATACTCTTTTTGGTCAGCGCCAGGGTCTTCACCTTCCTTGAGGACCTGTTCGGACAGCTTCCCGACCTGTACAGGAATACCATTGAACCGGCCATAAAGAAGATAGCCAACAATTTGATGGAAAAATTCCCGGATGTCAAGCCGTACATCGAGGAGTTTGTCCAGGACATAAGCGTCACCCTGTTCTCGGTAGTTAAGAATGCATCCACAAGGGTGATTACCTACATAACGGGATTGGCCGGAAAGCTTCCTTCCCTGCTCATAAAGCTGATTTTCACGGTTGTATCATCCTTCTTCTTTACAATAGATTACTACAAGATATCCGAATTCGTCGTCAGGCAGTTTCCCGCCGAGCGCAGGAAGATGGTAATGCGGCTCAAGCAAAAGGGTATGGGTACTATAATGAAATTCATAAGGGCATATGCCGCAATCATAGCCATAACCTTTACGGAGCTGTCCGTCGGATTCTGGATTCTAGGCATTCAAAATCCCGCACTGTTTGGTGCCATGGTTGCATTCATAGATATCCTGCCAATACTCGGAACCGGTGCTGTGCTTATTCCATGGGCGATTACGGCCCTAGTCCTTGGCAACACAAAAATCGGTATCGGTATGTTCATCCTGTACATAATCATTACCGTCGTTAGACAGGCGGTTGAGCCCAAGATTGTCGGTGAGCAGATAGGCCTTCATCCCATCATCACGCTTATCCTTATGTATGTAGGCGCACAGCTTATGGGCGTGCTGGGACTACTGCTGCTTCCGGTAATCGCGACCATTATTAAGACACTGAATGACGAGGGAACAATACACATTATTAAATAAAATGAACCGCACACGAGTATAGTTTGCCAATTCAAAAAATATAAAAACAGCACGTGCTGATACAGGTATGCGGTTTGTATTATACACCCTTATAAGAAAATGCATTCATGTTTGCAATGTTTTTAACAGGACACTTTAGTGTCCGATATAGACATACAAACTTGAATGCATATACTTATACAGGTGTGTAACATATACCACATATCTGTCCTGGCACGTGCTGTTTACATATCCTTTAACTGAATGAGTCTCTCTTTCTGAAGGTCGAGCAGTCAGTCTCTTCCGAATTGTCAGCGTTTCTGGGTCCAACCTTGATCTGCTCCGCCGAGCAGTGGTCGCCGCTCATGTAGTATTCGCAGGTATTTACAACACACCTGATTCCTTCATTGGGTCTATCCATTTTTCTTGTCATACGCCTATAACCTCCAAAAATAAATTTTGCGTATTTATTGTTTGCAGGTTATAAGAAATTCATTCAGTCATATCGGCATTGATGCCTGAATTTTTTTAAAAGCTTAAGGAAATGGTTTGCCTCACGAAGGGTATGGTCAGCAAGCAGCGGTATGATAATGGACTTGATCTTGCATTCCAAGAGGCCCTCGGTGCCCTGGGCCTTGAAATCCCGAATATCCATTGTTGCCTGCAGGCTGTCTTCGGTCAGCCTTGCGCAGTCGGCTGTCATTGTCCTCTCCGCGGCTTCCTTAGCGTCAAAGGTCAGTTTGTCAAACTCGCGGCCGAACTTGTCGGCTATGTCGAACAGTTCCTCCTCGGTAGGATCCAAAAGCCCGCGGATGAACTTCGCGTGTTCGGCCATAATCTGGTTCCAGAAGGCTTCCTGTTCAAAGATTTCCCGCTGGATGTTGATATGCTCCCTGGTCTGCAGCCTGTGGACCATCCGCCTGTACAGCTTTGCTTCCCTAAGGATATGGTCAATAAGAAGCGGGTAATTCAGCGTAAACATCCTGCAGGACATTACGTCATTCAGGATGGATGTTTTAAAATGAATTATGGCATCAAGCAATGAAAGAGCCCTTCTGTTTATCGCAAATACCCTGCGTTCCAAATGGGGGCTGAATTCATTGCCCGGCGACAGGCCCTTTTCCGCCTGGGTTATTTTCGTGTTGAGCTCTACGCCTGTATAGAATTCGGTCAGTCTTTCGGCATCCAGTGTATATTGGGTGATAATCTCTCCCGAAGCTATGGCTTCCCTGCTGATTACACCGTTTGCAAGTGACACGCTGTCCTCAAGAAGCTCACTGAAAGCCATTCTAAGCTCATCGGCACGCTTTGCGGATTTATCATCCCTGGGTGTAAAGGCCGTCTGCAGGAAAAAAGCGTGCTCCTTCATAATCCTGCCAAAGAAAAGATGAAGTTCAAGAGATTGCCTGATGTAGTCCGTTCGTGACAGCATAGCACCCTCCTTTACCCTGCAAACTGGAGGGCAATTCCCTCTGCCATCATGTCAGCCATTTCCATTGCCTGCATCTCTATATCGTCAAAACCGTCTACAGCGGCCTGGTAATTCTGCTCTATCAAGTCGTTTACATTGTTTGCCAGCAGCTCCAGGTGCTCTACCAGCATGGCGCTCCAATCCTCGGCAGTCCAGTTGGGATTGATATTTCCCATTAAATCCGCTATCCGGTTGGCATTGTCCACCCATCTTTCCCATATGGTATTTATCTGCTGGGTGTCCCCCGCATTTGCGGCATTGACATATTCCGCGGCAATCGTTATATGGTCACGGAACAGGTTCTCAAATGCCCGGGCGGTTGCTTCCCCGTAAAACGGCTGCAGCGCGCCCGCAAAATCGGCGGCGTTGCGAAGCAGCCTCTGTGTTGCGGATTCAAGCTCTGGAAGATCATGAATAATGGACAATATAACCATCCTGGTCCAAAAAATATGCTGCTGCCACAGCATGCGCATATATTCCGTCAAATCAAACAGCATCTCATAATATTCGTTCATCATGCTGTTGTTCATTCCCCGGTTGTTCATCCGGTTATTCATCATATCGCTGCCCGGCATGCGGTTGTTCATCATTCGATTATTCATCATCCGGTTATTCATCATGTTGTTTCCCATCATGTTGTTATATATCATGTTATTATTCATCATATTGTCATTCATCATGTTATTATTGATGGGATAGGGGGGATAATACTGAAAACCGGGTTTGATCGTTATGACCTGACCGACCTGAAGATTTCTCGGGTCTATTCCGGGATTTAGCTCCATGAGCGATTCTACAGTTGTATTAAACACCTGTGCCAGCATATAAAGTGTGTCATACGGCCGGATTGTATATCTGATCGTGCCATTCATAATAACTACCATCACCTAATTAGAGTTCTATTTCAGCTTATGACGATGGCAGTTAAATGGTTACTACGATTTTATAAAACCATGACCAATGTCCCCGCCGTAATCAGCAGTCCTCCGATAATGGCCTTTGGAGTTACCGTTTCCCCAAGAAAGACAAACGCCATAATCATGGTGATAACAACACTCAGCTTGTCAATGGGCGCAACCTTTGAAGCCTCACCCATCTGCAGGGCTTTAAAGTAAAAAAGCCAGGACGCGCCGGTGGCAAGGCCCGAGTAAACCAGGTATCTCCAGTTCTTTCCCGTAAGAGTTGTTATTTCCTTCTGCTTGCCGGTTAAGAACACAATGCCCCAAGCCATGAATAATACAACGAATGTCCTAATGGCCGTTGCAAGGTTTGAGTTAATTCCTTTTAAGCCTATCTTGGCCAGAATCGATACCAATGCCGCAAAAAACGCTGATAAGACTGCATACAGTACCCACATGGCTGTCATCTCCTTTTCGTTTTGTACTTTTCGTTTTGTAAAATGGTCGTTCTTTAACTCACTACATTTTAGCACACTACCATGAAGTTATCCATATAAAAAAACCCTGTCAAAACAGCCTTATGCACCCACGCTGTCCTGACAGGATTCATTCCTTATTAATGTAAATTATGCCTTTTTATTCTGCTTAATGTAGTTTATAAGCCCCTCCGCCTTTATGATCCTCTGCATGAATTCCGGAAAAGCCTGGCCCTGGTACCTGGCGTTCTTTGTCAGGTTGGTTATAATTCCGGTGTCAAAATCGATTTCTACCTCGTCGCCGGCCTCTATATCCCTGGATGCCTCCGGGCACTCGATAATGGGCAGGCCGATATTTATGGCGTTCCGGTAAAAGATCCTGGCGAAATTCTCAGCTATGACACAGCTAATGCCTGACGCCTTGATGGCTATGGGCGCATGCTCCCTGGAGGAACCGCATCCGAAGTTTTTGCCTGCGACCATGATATCTCCGGGCTTAACCCTGTTTACAAAATCCTTGTCGATGTCAATCATGCAATTCTTCGCCAGCTCCCTGGGATCGGAGGTAATTAAATACCTTGCAGGGATTATTACATCCGTATCCACATTGTCTCCATATCTATGAACCGTTCCTTTTGCTTTCATGCTAACCCTCCTTTACAGGCCCAGCTCTTCAGGGCCGGATATCTTTCCTGTGACCGCGCTGGCAGCGGCTACCGCGGGACTGGCAAGGTATACTTCCGAATCCACATGTCCCATGCGTCCCACAAAGTTGCGGTTTGTGGTGGACACGGCCTTTTCTCCCGCAGCCAATACTCCCATGTGTCCTCCCAGGCAAGGCCCGCAGGTTGGCGTGCTGACCACCGCTCCGGCTTTTATGAAGGTGGCTATAAGGCCCTCCTCAAGAGCTTTCAGGTATATATCCTGGGTTGCCGGGAATATGATAACCCGCACTCCCTTGGCCACCTTTCTTCCTTCCAAAACCCTGGCTGCCGCCCTTAAATCGTTAAGCCTTCCATTGGTGCAGGAACCAATGACCACCTGGTCTATCTTTATATCCGGAATTTCATCGATCGTATGGGTGTTTTCAGGCAGATGCGGAAATGCCACGGTCGGCCTGATCTTTGACAGGTCTATCTCATAGGTTTCCTCGTACTCCGCGTCCTCATCTGCTTCATATACCGTGTAGGGCTTTGCCGAATGCTCCTTCATATATTCTATTGTCAGCTCATCCACGGGGAATATGCCGTTCTTTGCTCCCGCTTCAATCGCCATGTTCGCAATGGTAAAACGGTCGTCCATGGACAGGTGCCTTATGCCGTCTCCGGCAAACTCCATGGACTTATACCGGGCACCATCCACACCTATCATTCCGATTATATGAAGTATTATATCCTTGCCGCTTACCCACCTGGACGGCTTGCCGGTAAATACAAACCTCAATGCGGACGGTACCTTAAACCATGCCTTGCCCGTGGCCATGCCCGCCGCCATGTCGGTGCTTCCCACACCTGTTGAAAAGGCTCCTAATGCGCCATAGGTGCAGGTATGCGAATCGGCTCCGATAACCACATCACCGGCCACCACAAGCCCTTTTTCAGGAAGGAGCGCATGCTCTATACCCATTTCCCCCACTTCAAAATAATGGGTAATGTCGTGCTTTTTGGCAAAATCCCGCATGCACCTGCAGTTTTCCGCGGACTTTATGTCCTTGTTCGGTGTGAAATGATCGGGCACCAGGGCTATCTTATCCTTGTCAAAGACCTCATCCGTATCCAGCTTTGCCATTTCCTTTATAGCCACAGGCGCAGTAACGTCATTTCCAAGTACAAGGTCCAGATTCGCCTCAATAAGCTGCCCCGCGCTTACCTTCGAAAGCCCGGCATGGGCAGCAAGTATCTTCTGCGTCATAGTCATTCCCATATCCATACCTCCCTTTATGGTGCCGGGGTGTCAGGCACCTATTTCCTCAGCAATAAGTTTTCCCATCTCATCGCAGGCAACCAATGTCTTGCCCGATGACATGATATCGCCGGTCCTGTAGCCCTTCTTAAGCACCGACCTTACGGCAGACTCAACCCTGTCCGCTTCCTCATCAAGGTCGAATGAATACCTTAGCATCATGGCGGCCGACAGAATGGTTGCTATGGGATTGGCCTTGTTCTGTCCCGCTATATCCGGAGCGGAGCCATGGCTTGGCTCATACAGTCCCAGCTTGGTTGCCCCAAGGCTTGCGCTGGCCAGCATGCCGATGGAGCCGGTTATCATGCTGGCTTCGTCAGACAGAATATCGCCGAACATGTTCTCAGTAAGAATTACATCAAACTGTGCCGGATTCTTTACGATCTGCATGGCGCAGTTGTCAACCAGCATGTCGGTCAGTTCCACATCGGGATACTCCGCGGCGACTTCCTTTACAACCTGCCTCCACAGCCTGGAGGAGTCGAGCACGTTCGCCTTATCCACGCTGCAGACCTTCCTTTTTCTCTTGCGGGCAATTTCAAACGCCGTCCTTGCTATTCTTGCTATCTCATTCTCATTGTATATCAGGGTATCGACAGCGGTCCTGAGGCCGTCCACTTCCTTGGTCCACCTGTCGCCAAAATACAACCCCCCTGTCAGCTCCCTTACTACAACAAAATCAAAGCCGTCACCTATTATATCTTCCTTTAAAGGGCATGCCCCCCTTAGCTCTTCGAACAATACGGCTGGCCTTATATTGGCATAAAGCTCAAGCCCTTTTCTCAGCGCAAGCAGTCCCGCTTCCGGCCTAAGATGAGGGGCTATATTGTACCAGTTGGATTTGCCTACATCTCCGCCTACCGCTCCAAGAAGAACGGCATCGCTGCTTTTTGCTGTCTGAAGGGCTTCATCGGTTAGCGGCACTCCGGTTGCGTCTATGGATACGCCGCCCATAAGCACTTCGGTGTAACGGAAGCTGTGACCGAATTTCGCTCCCACCGCATCCAGCACTCTTCTTGCCTCTCTGATTATCTCGGGTCCGATTCCATCCCCGGGAATAACCGCGACATTGAAATTCATGCAGATTTCCCCCTATTTCAATTATCTGTTGATATTTTAGCATAACTGCTGATATAATAGAAATACATATTAATAATGACTATTATAACTTACAGTTATAATATAATACCCAGGCAACGAAAGGAGCTGTCATGAGCAATCCGTTGTATTTATACAGTGTATTCAACTGTGTCGCCGAGACAGGAAGCATATCCAAGGCGGCAAAAACCCTGTACATAAGCCAGCCCGCCGTAAGCAAGCTTATAGCGAACCTTGAAGAAAGCTTCGGCATGGCATTTTTCACAAGAAGCTCAAGGGGTGTAAGGCTTACCGACGAGGGTCAGGTCCTCTACCAGTACACGAAGGAAGCCTTCGACATAATCAGGCAGGGCGAGGAGCGCGTCATGCGCATGAAGGAGCTTGGCGTGGGGCACCTTAGGATAGGTGTCAGCGCCACCTTGTGCAAATACGTCCTGCTTCCGTACCTCAACCGTTTCTTAAAGGAATACCCGCATGTCAAGATTACTATTGAAAGCCAGTCCACCCTCCACACGCTAAAACAGCTTGAAAACAATACACTGGACATAGGTCTCGTGGCCAAACCGGCCCATGATAAAATCTTCGAATTCATTCCCCTTTATGAAATCGAGGATATTTTCGTGGCTACCAGGGATTATCTTGACAATCTGCGCTTAAGGGAGGAAGAGGAAGATATATTTGCGGCGGCAAATGTTATGCTGCTCGATGAAGAGAACATCTCAAGGATGTACATAGAAAAATACTTTGATGAAAACAACATCCGCCCCCAGCATGTCCTTGAGGTAAGCAGCATGGACCTTCTAATTGAATTTGCCAAGACGGGACTTGGCGTTGGATGCGTTATAAAGGAATTTGTCTCAGATGAGCTTGCATCGGGACAACTTGTCCGGATTCCGTTAAAAAAACCGGTAAATAAAAGAGAGATAGGCTTCTGCTATAATAAAGCAACCCATCTCTCGGATTCCATGGTAAAATTTATTGGATTCTTAAATTCTTAAACGTTGGGCTCCGATGCCGGTTACTGTGCAGGTTCCGTCGTCGGTGTCGGCGTCGGAGGAGAAATATATGGCGGCACGGTATCCGACAGGTAATCGGCGCTCACATATCTTACTTCTCCATGGTATAGAATCTTCGCCCAGTTATCTTCTATTGAAATGACCTCCACCGGTTCGGTATGAACCAAAAATCCCACAATATTGCCTTCCTCAATAGCCGGTGTGGATCTTACATTAAGTATTGAACCGAAGGTTCTCAGCTTCACATATTTAGTGGTGGTCTCCACCGAATCAGGGTCAATATCCTCGTCGTCAGCCGGTTCCTCCGTATCATCGTGTGCATCCGTCGGTTCCCCGGGCACATCTTCCGAATCCTCACCCGGAAAATCCATCTCCTCTTCCGGGTAATCCGGAGGCATGGTAGGAATAAAATTGGCTTCCTCGTCGTCTTTTTTGCAGGCTGTCAGTATAAACACAATGCCTATTATGAAGCATATCAATATCTTTTTCATAATAATCACTCCCACCATAATTAGCTGTGTCTCTATACAATAATATCATAATTGTACCCGAGTTCCAACATTTTTTTAGCTGTATTTTTCAACGCGCATTATAAGAACTGGTACTGCGACTTGTACAGCTCGTAATACAGTCCCTTCTTATTCATAAGCTCGTCATGGGTACCCATCTCCATTATCCTTCCATCATCCACATACAGAATGCAAGTGGCGTTCTTTATGGTGGAAAGGCGGTGGGCTATGATGAAGGACGTCCTTCCCTTAAGCAGGTGCTTTAGGCCCTCCTGTAGCAGTATCTCAGTTTCCGTATCAATACTGGAGGTGGCTTCATCAAGAATCAGTATCCTTGGATCGGCAAGCAATGCCCGGGCAAAGCTGATAAGCTGGCGCTGGCCTACGGAAAGCCTGGTGCCCCGTTCATTAACCTCCGTCAGATAGCCGTTTTCAAGCTTTTCTATAAAGTCATGGGCCCGGACGGTTTTCGCGGCTTCAATAACCTTCTCATCATCGGCTTCCATGTTGCCGTAGCGGATATTGTCCAGAATGGTGCCTGAAAACAGAAAGCTGTCCTGCAGCATGATTCCCATCTGCTTGCGGAGGGACTTTATCTTTACATCGCTTATGTCGATGCCGTCAACGGTAATAACCCCGGAATTCAGGTTATAAAACCTGGCCAGCAGGTTTATGATTGTGGTCTTTCCCGCTCCGGTGGGCCCCACTATGGCAATGGTGTCACCTGGATTTGCCTTAAAGCTTACATTATTAAGAATGGGCACGCCGTCCTCGTAGCTGAAGCATACATTCCTGAACTCCACCTCACCGACAATAGGAGGCATTTCAATCGCGCCTTCCTTATCTTTGACGAGGACGGGCTCATCTATGGTTTCAAAAATTCTTTCCAGGTAGGATATGGCCGTAAGCAGCGAGTTATAAAATCCTGCCAGGGTGGTAACCGGCTGCCAGAAACGGCCTATATATCCGGACATGGCCGCAAGAACACCCGCGGTTATTCCCGTCATTCCTTTGTCCAGCCATGAAATGCCGACAACATACACGGCTGAGGTAGTCCATGTGGATATGTTGCTTATTGCGGGCCACAGCAGGAAATTCAGTTTTACCGCCTTCATCCAGGTTGTCCTGTATTCGTTGCTCAGTTCGTTGAATATCCTTATATTCTCCTGCTCCCTGGTAAAGCTCTGGGTTACCCGGATACCGTTAATGCTTTCAGCAATATAGGCATTCAGGTTGGAGGACTTGTTGCTGAGCTTCTGCCATGCAACCCTCTGTTTTTTCTTTATAATAAATATCAGAATCATAAGAAGCGGAAGCCCGGCCATGCATATAAGGCTGAGCCTGACATTGATGGAAAGCATGAAAGCAATTATAAACACCAGGCTGAACAGCTCGGTTATGGTGTTTACTATACCATTTGAAAGCAGGTCGCTTAGGGAGTTTACATAGTTTACCACCCTGACCTGGATCTTTCCGTGGGGCTTGTCATCATAGTATGAAAACGGCAGCTCCTGCAGATGCTCAAAAATGTCGCTTCTTATTTTATGGATTATATTTTGTCCCAGCCTTGATGTCATGGTTATCTTCATTCTCAATATAACAGAAATAATGAAGTATATAACCAGCATTGCAAGGCTTAACAGCACAATTCCCTTTATATCGCCGTTAGGTATGTACACGTCCATGACTTCCATCAGGATCCTTGGCGTAAGCATGCCCAGGGCCGAGGACAGGGTCGTAAGGAGTATGACCATGGCCATGTCTTTCCTGTAAGGCTTGATATATCTTCCAAGCCTCTTTAGGTGGGAATAGTTAAACTCCACCTGCAGGGTCTCGTCAATGTCATATTTGTTCCTTGCCATGTTTACGCCTCCTTTCCCTCATTCATCAGCGCATACCGGTCAAAATCACCGTACTGGTGATGGAACACCCTGTGATAATATCCGTTCATTTTAAGCAGGCTTTCATGGGTTCCCGATTCCACTATCCTGCCGCCGTCCAGAACGAGTATAAGGTCCGCATCCTTGATAGATGATATCCTGTGGGCAATAATGAATACGGTATGCTTTTCCCTTATCCTTGAAAGCTCTTCCTGGATGAGCGCTTCCGTTTCCATATCCACTGCCGAGGTGGTGTCGTCAAGGATGATAATCGGCGGATCCTTAAGCAAGGCTCTTGCCAGTGAAATCCTCTGCTTCTGCCCTCCGGACAGGCCAACTCCCCTTTCACCTATGATAGTGTCATACCCTTCGGGCATGTGCATTATGAAATCATGGGCATTGGCAATTTTAGCGGCGCGGACTACCTCGTCCATGCTGCTGTGAGGCCTTCCGAAGGCGATATTACCTTCTATAGTATCTGAAAACAGGAATACATCCTGCATCGCAAGCCCGATATTGTCACGCAAGCTGTGCAGATCCAGGTCCTTTACATTTATGCCGTCAATGGTTATCTCCCCGGAGGTAACATCATAAAACCTGCACAACAGGTTCATAAGCGTGCTCTTTCCCGAACCGGTGGAGCCGATAATGCCGACGGTTTGTCCGGCCTTAACCTTGAAGCTAATATCCTCCAGTATCTTTTCATTTCCAACCTGGTAGAAGACTTTGGAAAACTCGATGTCACCCTTGAAACGTTCCCTTACCACCGCATGGTCGGGCTCCTTGATGGACGGCTCGACGCTGATGGTGGAATAAATCTTTTCTGCCGAGGTCACAAACCTCTGATAGTCGTTGGCAAGCCATCCTGCCTGCCGAAGGGGGTTGTTCAGCATCCAGAGGTAGCCGCTTACCGTCACCAGCTTGCCCAGGGACATGGAACCGTTTACAACCATGATTCCGCCGACCAGGTACAGGATAACCGAAAGCACATTTGCCAGAAACTCGAATGCCGGCACGTATTTCTTCCAGATATCCGACGCGGCTAGCTCCGCTTCCCTGAAGCCGTCATTTTCACGGTTGAACTTGGATATCTCGTAATCTTCCTTGGCAAATGCCTTAACGACACGGTTTCCGCTTATATTCTCCTGGACAAATGTATTCAGGCTTGAAAAGTGCTGCCTGATATTATGGAATGCAGGTTTTACTGCTTTAAGCTGCCTGAAGGTAACCAGAGCCGTCAGGGGCAGCACCGCAATCATGCATAACGCAAGCCTGTATTCGACCACGAATATCATCGCAAGCGCAATGACGAACATCAGGGTGTTTTCATAAATCGCATAAATGACATAGGCGACAAAATGTCTTATGGCATCCAGATCTCCCGTCTGCCTGGACATCAGGTCGCCGGTCCGGTTTGTGCTGTAAAATGCGAAATCCTGTCCCATCATCCTGCGGTATACATGGTCCCTCATCGAGTAAAGCATGTCCTGCGAGGTCTGCTCAAAAATCATCAGGAACCAGAATCTTAAAACGGCCCGGATAAAGGTGGCCAGTATCATGATAATAATCAGCCTGGGCAGAATCTCACGGTTTCCGCCTTTTATGACGTCATCCACCACCACTCCGGAGATTTGGGGATTTACTATATTAATAACTGCCGTTATTGTCGTAAGAACCAGGGCAAATACTATTTTCGCTCGGTATCTTTTCATAAATGAAAAAACCCATTGCATTGCCGTCATATTGCTTCCTCCTTGGCAATATCCGTTATATATAAACACATATGATATGATATACGAATATCGTATAATAATGATATATGAATTTTGCACGAATAAAATGTAGATTTTTACTTATATAATGTCGTTTTCTATAAGTTTGATTTTGATTCTAAAATATTATTTCTTATTAACTCGGAAAATGTTATAATTATCCCAAGCCGGGGACCGTATATCGCCGGCTGCAGGAAGGTGATTGTATGTTGAATGATTATGATCTTACTTATAATGATTTTAATCCCACGGTTTTCTATGTATCAAAATGCAAAATGACCAAAAACGGCACAATGCATGAGCATGATTATGCCGAGCTTGCATATATATTATCAGGCAAGGGAAAATACCTTGTTGATGGCGTTGAATACGATGTGGCGGCCGGGGATCTCGTCATATGCAATCCGGGCGTACCGCATACGCATCTTGTGATAAACAAGGACGAGCCCACCATAGAATTTATAGCGGGCTTCAATGATTTTCACTTTATTAACATGCCGCCGAACTCCATCATGCTTAAGGACGGGTCCCACATCATGCATACAAACGCGGAGCTTAAGCAAAAAATAATGATGCACTGCTACGAAATGATTGCCGAAAAGGAAAGCTCCAACATGAGCAAATACTTCATGATCAAAACCCATTTAATGCAGATGCTCATACTTGTCATGCGGGAAATACTCAATGATGACAGCATCGAACAGTCTCCCTGCAGCTTCGAATCTTACAACAAGAATTATGCCGTAAAGCAAATAATAAATTATTTGAACCAAAACTACAATGAGAAGATATCTTTGGAGCAAATTGCACATAATATGTATTTGAGCCCAGTGTACATCTCCAAGATATTCAAGGAAGAAACCGGTGAGTCCCCGATTAACTACCTGATAAAAATCAGGCTTGAAAAAGCGCGCAATATCTTGCTGAGGTCGAATGAAAACAGCATAAAAAGCATCGCAAATCAAGTGGGATACGACGACGTGTATCACTTCAGCAAGCTTTTTAAGAAGTACTACGGAATCTCACCATTGCACTACAGGAAAAAAGAAATGGAGAAAAAGGCTTCCAACCAATAAAGTGAGGTGCTGAGTTATGAATATGTATGATACTATATTCGTGCGGAAAAGCGTAAGGAAATACCGCCAGGAAGCATTGGAATGGGAGGTTCTTGACGATATCCTGAAGTTCGCCGACAGTCTGCCAATGCTTGTAAAGGGCATAAAAGTTGAATTCAAGCTCGTCAGCAATATCGAAAGAAACCAGGGGTTCAACGGCCCGTTTGCCGTCAAGGCTCCCTATTACATGTGCATTTCATCCGAAAAGAAGGACGACTACCTGCTGAATGCCGGATATCTCATGCAGCAGCTAAGCCTTTATATAGAATCGAAGGGCCTCGGCACCTGCTTCATGGGCGCCGCAAGCCCGGGATGGGGCCTTAAAAATACCATGAAGTATGATTACGTAATAGCAATCGCCTTCGGTAAACCTAAGGACTCCCCTTACAGGGACGCCTCCCAGGCAAAACGCTACCCCGAATCCGGCCTCGTGGTATACAAGGAAGAGGTAAATGCCGATATCCGCAAGATGCTGGAGGCAGCCCGCCTTGCCCCGTCAAGCTACAACAACCAGCCCTGGCGCTTTGTCGTATACAAGAACAAAATTCATATATTCACAAGAAAGAACCCTCTTATAGCCAGGCCTCTTGACCGGATAAAAATGATAGACATGGGCATAATGCTTGCCAACCTGCTTATCGCAGCCGAAGAGCTCTGGATAGACGTAAAACTGGCCAAATCGGAAACCCTGATGAACAAGCAGTTCGAGAAAAACAAGTATGTTACGACGGCATTAATTGGTTGAATTGCGTATATAATATAAACTGTACCGAAAATAAGATAATTGCTTATTAAGGTATTGACAAACCCAAGTATCTGTAGTATATTATGTCATGTGCCCGAAACAAGCGGCACAACATAATATAAACGCGCGAGTGGCTCAGAGGTGGAGCATCGCCTTGCCAAGGCGAGGGTCGCGGGTTCGAATCCCGTCTCGCGCTTTTAAAATCCCTTGATTTTCAAGGGATTTTTTGTTACACTGATACCTTTTGGGAAAAGTGTAGAGAATACCCTTTGATAATAAATGTACACAGAGTATTTGCTATGACAATATATGATTATTACGCATACACCCTGAAAAAAGGTTGCATCACGATATAGTATTTCGCAGACATTTGAGAATCCGCTGGAATATACGTTAACGGCGCGCTTATACAACCCTTGCTATGATTATATTTTTAGTTATCAGCTTAGCAGCGTCCTTCCCCATCCAGGGAACAGGCACCGGCTTGACTGTTTGTATCTGTATTAGTTGCTTCTATAAAATCAAGGATTTCAAATGTTTTTGTCCCATCCTCCAGTATAAAGAACGGAATACCCACCTTCCCGGCTTCCTTAATCGGAGCAAATATATTCTCATGATCTCTGTAATATAAGAATTCCTTTAACGTTGATATTTTCTTCGTAATATTCCTATAGTCAAGTTCTATGTTTCCATACTCCTTTAACTGCTCCCATGCTTCCGCACAATTCGGGCAGATTTCCGCGCCATACATGATAACTTTCATCTTTATCATCCTTTCTCCCTATATGCTGTTAAACTATAAAACCTGTCAATTCCGGTTTATCTATAATATATCACTTCTGCTTCCGATTTTATATATCGATTTATACAAACACTGCTATATTTATATATTTGTGAAAACTGTTATCCGGTCCATGCTGGAAAAGGGGGCTGTATAACCTGATGCCTCAAAACGGCAGGAAGCATGACCGGATGGGACCTTTCGATAATCTCCGAACCGGAAGGCACAACGGTATATGCCGGTAACGGCATATTTATCGCTGACAATACGTCTTTTGAGTCACCTTCACCGTCGCAGATACGTGACTTGTATATGTCCCTGAAAAAACTGGCGGATATAAACTTCCTGAAGATGCTTTATGCTGTCTATGAAATGACTTACCATGACATCAATTTATATGTTTCAACAGGGGACATCGCAGCAAAAGCAAAGCTTCCTGAAACCGAAGCACTTCATGTGCTTGATGACATGCCTGTGGAAATAAAGGAGGAAGGCGGCAGCATTCTTTACCGGATTAAGGGTTCATATATGCCTGCATTGCTGTTGATGCTTAAATCCGGATTTTCAGACTAAATTATGAGTGCCATCTTCATTAACTATATTCGTTTCAATGAGCCCTGTTTTCTCACACACATACCCTGCATGCTCATTGCCGGTTCCGTTATACATTGTATAAAAAGGGGGTCCATCCATGAAGATGGACCCCCTTTTATACGGCATAAAACCGGATTTCACATCTATTGAACTATAGTAACTGCTCCGATTATCATTTCCGGCCTACGCGCCGCTTTACGTCCTTTCGGATTTCCTCAAAGCAAGCCCCGTCAACCGTTACCGACTTGCGAAATGCCGCCACGGTTGTCGCAGCAGCCCAGCAGCGGCTGGTCGAATTCAAACAGCACTTCATTGATCTCAAAAATATCGTACTTGCCATTTGCGATGAAGTATTCCACAATAACATCGGATTTGACGGCGTGGGATAGTGCATAGCCTGCCCGTTTCAAAAATTCTTCTGTTTCGTCAAGAGATAGCTTCAGCGCTATGGCAAGAGCAATAGCTGTACGCTTGCCTGGCACATACCCTTTGTTGCTTCTGATCTTGGAGAACAGTTTACGGTCTATATTGGCACGCTTGTATACCTCGGCATCCGTCATTCCTTTGGCATCAATCAGGCGAAGGAGCATTTCGGAGAACGGCTCATCAAGGCTGCCGATTAAACCATTAAGCGAGGATGGTGCCTTACCAGGAGCGAGCATCACTTCATGAACAGGCTCGTTGTATAAACTAAAACGTTCCTTATCTTCGGACATAATATGGCGTTCTGCATCATGCGGCTTACCTCGGCTTACCTGGTGCATATCAACATAATGCTCATTTATGTAGCTTTCTACTTCCCCAAGAAGCGTACGGTTTATTATAAAAGATGATTTATCAAACACCACAAGTGTTACATCAATATCGTTATTGGCAAGAAAATCCCTAATTGCAGCTGCAGCCACCTGCAAGGCTTCGTCTTTTGGGTATCCGTAAATCCCGCTTGATATCAATGGGAACGCAATACTCTCACATTTATTTTCAACAGCAAGCCGAAGCGACTCAATGTAGGCGGAACGCAGGAGTTTTTCACACTGCCTGGCATTCTGACGGCTATAAACAGGCCCGGCTGCGTGAATTATAAACTTGGCGGGCAGGTCAAATCCCGGAGTTATAACCGCCTCACCCGTCCTAATCGGGGCAAGTTTATCACAGGCGGCTTGAAGCTTTTCCGCTCCCGCCACCCTGAAAATGGCTCCACAGACTCCACCGCCCATTTTCAGTCCGGTATTGGCGGCGTTAACTATAGCGTCTGCTTTCATTTTTGTTATGTCCTGACGGATAATGGTAAACGGCATCAGGATGCACCTCCGGGATTAAACGCCTTCTCATATTGACACAATTATACTTTACAAAAGGGTTTTTACAAACAGTAATACCTCCGTTTGATGTCTTCTATCTGGCTTGTATTTATAGTTCTATTATGGCAGAGGATGCATTATCCAGTAAATCTTGTCCTACTTATTGATAATGAAACTTATTGATTTTTCCAGCTTCAGTGCTATAATAGGCTCATGGAGTCATAGCTCAGCCGGGATGAGCGTTCGCCTCACACGCGAAAGGTCATGGGTTCGAGCCCCATTGGCTCCATTTTTGTATACATTCATTCTTAAACCGTGTTTCTGGCATCCACAGTTTTATCATTATTACCCAATCCTGCACCCGCAATTCGTGCAGAAGTTTTCTCCTTCCTTAAGCTGGTTCCCGCAGTTAGTACAGAATCTTGCTGCGGTATATGTAACCTCTTCATATTTATTGCCGCATTGGCCGCAGAAAATATCACCAGCTTTCAGTGGCGTCCCGCATTGCGTACATATCCGGGATGATGCGGCCGCACCTCCCGAATCCTGCAATAACGGTGTTTTACCTGTAATCCCGGCAAATTCAATAACAGCCAGGCCAATAAGCACCAGGTTCAGCAACAATGACAGGTAAAATCCAACACGGGTCTCAAATTCCATATAGTTTCGCGCGGCCTCATTTTTGGCGTTCGATATAATGGATGCCAGCATGATTATATTGATTATTCCGCTTGCGCCGCTGAGCAGGCTCAACAGCTTGCTGTTCTTTATCAGGAAGCTGGCTGCAAAAACAGCAACAGGAAGAATAATCAGCAAAATACATACCGGATGGGGCTCCACCAGCTTATCGCCCTGATAGGAATAACCTGTCGTCAGTCTGGCTGCACTGAATTCAAATATTTGCCCCGAGCATGATACGGCAAACAAGGGTACAAAGAACATGATGACCAGTAATAAGGTCACAATTTTAATCAAAATCCCGATATTGATTCCTTTTCTATTGTTTTCCATTATACTCCCCCCTGATCGTTATTCTCATCTAATTTAGCACCGCATTTGGTACAGAATTTAACATTCCAGTCTAAATCGCTGCCGCATACGGTACACCGCTTCTTATTCATAACATCCAACGTACTCTCCGAAAATTGTACCGTGCTCCTCCTGCCCTCCGCTTTCAGTTCCCGCCTTTTTTCCTTAAGCATTAATATAAGCATAATTACGGCTATGAGCAATGCCGCGGCGAATATTAATATCAGCAGAAGGTATAGCAGGAAAAACACATTGAATTTCGTCGTAACCACGCTGCAATTAACCCTGCCGCCGTTAAACTCCATCTTAATACTGTCATCCTTTATTGCCAACAGGTCGTCATTATCGGAATAATAAGCATAGGTTGTTTCGCTGATCTTTTCTCCCCGTGATAATTTTGCTTCATAATAAATAGGTATGTCTCCTGCTAAGAGGCTTCTGAAATCCAGGTTTTCCTCGAATACCGAAGTAAGCTTTGGCTGCGTCTTATTGCCCTGCCTTGCGTAACGCATGTATGAAGCCGGCGAGTTGAATATGGCCTGGAATCCGGTGTTCACTTCCTCCTTCGTGCCTTTCTGCTTTATTTTTATAACAAATCCGCCGTCCTGTTCGATATATTCCATTTCTGCATATCCTTCTATTGCATCCCCGATGTTGTCCCGCAGAAGCGCCGTCCCATCCTTTTCTTCCTCGCTTTCGTATATTAGATCAATATCCCTTTGAATCTTATCCTTGCCATGAACCTGTGTAAGCACGCTTATTGAGTCCGGGTAGAATGAATATTTAAAGCTTACCGTCAATGTGGCGTCCGTTATTTCATAATCATATACGCACTTATATCCGTAGTAATCATCCTGTCCATAGCCGTAATCCCACAGCTGTCCCCACTCACTGTCTTCTATGTATGAGAGAAGTGAGGAATCGACATAGTAACGCACATGCGCCTGCGCATATTGATTTGATATGAATTTGGAAGCGTCCACGGTCTCCTTGAACGCCATCCCGTGCTCCAGCATATTTTTTTCATATATATAACTCGTTTTCTCTACGCTTGCCAGATCCGAATGGAATATGCTCCTCATGGCCGAATTAAGCCCGCCCGCATCAAGCTTTTTCATTGTAATTCTGAAAACCGTCTCGTCGTTATCCCGGTTGGTGTCCCATGCCATTTCCGCATTGCCGGGAACTCCTTCCTCCAGGTATGCGGTTATTTCCTCGCCTTTTTGATCCATGGTATACTGCGGGATATGGAATATCACCGTTCTGTCATATGTATTGTCAAAATATGGTTTTGTTAGAATGTCTATGACCCCAAAAGGCAGGTATTGAATGTCGGACACGTATATTTGCTCACCCGAATCATATTCCATTGATGAGAATACAAAAGTAGTCCTGTCAGATTCAAGTATCTTGCTTTTATTCTCGGAGCTAACATAATTGTTATCAACCAATGCATCACTGAGCCAGCTTAACAGCTCCCTGCTGGTGAAGTTCTCCTCGTAGGTTATCCCCTGCACAAGGAAGGAATCCGATTTTAATACTTCTATTTCCCTTTCTTCACCGATTATGGCCGCCACCTTGTCCTTGTATGTATCTATGGAATCGAATTCAAGCCTGAAAACACACACTATATTGGAATCCGTTTCATTAACTTCATATGATAATTGCTGCGGACAACTTGCCATAACCAGGGATTTTAAGTCGTCCACCGTTCCCTTAAAATACTGGTCAAATGTGCTTTTTTCTATGCTTACTTCCATGACCCTGGTTCCCTGAAAATTGTCTTCAAGAGTAACCCTCGTTAAAATACTGCCGCCGTTGCTGCATGCCGCGGTACCAAACATTATAAGAAAAACAATTGCAAACATCATGGCTGCTTTGATAAATCTATTCATTTCCTGATCTCCTCACCTGATAATCGTAAATTGTCTCATATAACTTACTCCGGAATATTAAAAACCTTCGTCAATATACCATTTCCCTTTTGACTTAACCATACTGGTTGATGCATAATCCACGTCAACTTCACCGCCATCTTTGCTTTCGGTAATAATATAGTAGCTTACTTCCGCAGAGCCTTTGCCGTCATCATAAACCACTTCGTCTACAACAATCCTGGCCTTGACGTTCATTGGATAATCAAACATATCATCCATAAATATACTCAAACCCTCATAAAACATTTGAGATTCCGGCGTATACAGCTTCACTATCTTCTTCCGGTCACCTTTCTCCAGCGCTTCAGCATATTTCATTAATGTCTTCTCCGGTGTGGATTTTAAAGCCGATGCTATAAGCACAATTCCGCTGACTGCCGCTGTCGCCAATGCAGCTGCCATAATTTTGGTATAGGTTTTCTTAAGCATTTCGTCTCCTCCCACTCTTTTAAATAAATATATAGCTTTTTTCTGGCAATATGCTTTCATAGACAAATCTATAGCATATATGTCTTTATTTTGTCTAAAGCATAACACATTCCTCCATGCAAAAAAAGTATAATTTAATAAAAAAAAGTATATTCATCTTGATATCCTTCCATCAATGGAATATAATTATTACATTATTTTGGCAAAAAAGCAGGAGGGAAGGCGTATGAGATACATATCACCCAAAGAAGCTGCAGCCAGATGGTGTATTTCACAGCGCAGGGTTCTTATACTCTGCGAAGAAGGGAGAATTGAAGGCGCACTGCGCCACAGCAGGGTGTGGCTTATACCCGAAACGGCTAAAAAGCCCGCGGATGCTCGAATTAAGTCAGGCAGATATATTAAAAAAGCCCAAACCAGTACCCCGGAAAAAACTAAAAAAGAACCGGAACCTGCTGATTTCTGTGCCATTCATATGCCCGGTCCCACGCATGCCACCATATTTCGGCCGCGCCTTTTGGAAAAGATAGCCCCTCCCGGCAGCGCTCTTACATATATCCATGCCGACGCAGGATATGGCAAAACAACCCTTCTTACGCAATATGCCGAAGGAAAAAATGATGTCATCTGGATGTCCCTTGACGAGCGTGATAATAATATAATCGGATTTTTAAACCATCTGGAGGACTCGTTTCGCATTATATTGCCCCGGTATATCCTCTCTTATATTCCATCTTCTGCACAGCCATGCTCCAATGTCACCATGTGTCAGGTTGTCAAGGTAAATGCGTTCGGAACTGGTAAGGTCCATCCCAGTGTACATTTTCTCGATTATCTTTTCAACAAGCTCAGGAAAGCAGGTATCAAGCACTATAATGCCGATGTCATGCACCAGGCCATATGAAAACAGCTTGAACTTGTCACCCTTTTTCAGCTTTTCAGCCAGCATGCAGCTTGCAACCGAAGTGCCCATGACATGCTTCCAATAACTCATCATTTTAATCTTCCTGTTGCTTTTTCTCATGGATTCCGGAAAAAGATTTATTGTTATGAAAAACAGCAACAGGTTTTGAACCGTCCTCAGGCCCAGGTATATAATTGCTTCCTTTATCGATGTTATCTCTTTTCTCAGCTTGAAATAACCGCTGTTTAAATTATGCAGCATCAACTCATTAAGTTCGCTTATTTTTGATACCTTTTCAACAAGATTATCAATATCCGCCTCAATCGGGTCTTTAAGAATATTAAGGATTTCGCCTATATCCTCCGGCAGCTTGGGCAGATAGGACGATATCTCAAGCAATTTAAAAACCCTGCTCTCTTGCATGCTTCGATCCCCAATCCATAATGCATTTTTATAAACCAAATGTCATATTATAATAGTCCGTATTAACAGTGTCGATATTATCCTTCCTTTGCTTTGACTGCTTGTTGGCATATCTTCTTTTTATCATTTTTCTGTAGTCCGATGGGGTTAAGCCGGTTATTTTCTTGAAAAGCCCTGCCGAATATCCATTATAATCCATGTTGCATGCGGCAAAGGCCTGTGCGATGGTCAGATTGGCATCCATCAGCATCTCCCTGAGCCTGCTGATTTTATAGTTAATATAGTAGTCATGGGGTGTAATACCCGTATGCTGTTTGAAAAGCTTAATAAAGTGAGCTTTACTGAATCCTGCCGTCCTTGCTGCTTCATCCAGGTCAAATTTCTCCAGCCAATGGCTTTCTATGTATTCTTTCGCTTTCTCAATCTCATTCCTGCCACGGTACACTCTTCTGTTAATAAGAAAGGCTACAACATATTTAACCTTCCTGTCCTCATTCAGTATTGGATATATTGTTATATCCTGGTATATTGCCTCCACGTCCAGGTCCTTAATGCCATATCTTTGCGAAATATCTTCCAGGGGCGCCTTGATGTCATGGAAGAATGCAACCTCTCCCTGAAATGCCTTGCGGACTTCATGCATCCTGCCGGACGCAATTATGTAAGGATCTTCAAATATATTATATTTTCCGACGATCATATCAGGATCCGCAACATGATATTCATCCAGCATGGCCTTATTCACATAAACCGACGTTCCGTCTGGGGCATAGACCTCAACCGGGAAGGGAAGAAACATAAGTACATCTGAGAATAATTCATTTTTTGCCATAAAAGATTGATATGAACTGATTGGATTATATCTTTATTCGTGGCATTTCCATCATTTGTCATAATATTTCTCCCGATGAATTATATTCTATATATATATTGTAATTTATATGTCATTTTTAGTCCACTAGTTATTAGTCTCTAATGCCCCGCTCATGTTTTGAGTCCGGATGCTCTTGAGATTTACAATATCAGAATTAATCGCTGATTGCTGAAAATTTTAAATTATTAGACTTTGCATAGCTTTCAGCATATGAGCCTTTTTTCCCATAGATTGTGAAGTTATCATTGCAGTCATTAAACGCTCCTTCACCGATATGCTCCACGCTCTCGGGAATGACAATTCCGGGCAGGCTTGTGCACTTATAAAAAGCTTACTGACACCATCATCATGCAAATTCTCAGTACTATTCGTTTCAGATACACTGTGCTGCTTATCAGCTTTTTTATCCTTTGAGATTACCGCAACAATTGATATTCCTGCCGCGGCAACAGCTAAAACAGCAACGACTAATATAATAATTCTTTTGCTTCTTACCTTCATAACTGTTCCCCTGTATGATATTATTATGTTGTAAATTGCATTTATATTTAATACCTAATCTCAACAAATTTTATATTATTTTCCTTTGCATACGCCTCGGCGTAGGATCCTTTATTCCCGAATATCGTAAAATCGGGACTGCACTCAAGAAATGCGTTGTTTCCTATGCTTTCCACACTATCAGGTATGATTATGCTTTTTAGATTACTGCAGTTTGAAAATGCTCTCTCCCCAATTCTCTTTATCGTTTTAGGAAGAATTATTGATGTAAACGATCTGCAGTAGGCAAATGCATAACTTTTTATATCGGTTACACCTTCAGGTATGCTGATATTCTCCAAGGAATAGCACTGCATAAAAGTCCCTTCGTCAATGCAGGTTATACCCTTTGGAAGCGCGGCTCTTTTCAAATTGCTGCATCCCATGAACGCGTTATTCCCGATATGGGTTACATTGTCCGGAATAGTAATCTCCTTAAGGTTGCTGCACCCGTAAAACGCACAATAGAATATGGCTTCCAAGTTCCAGGGAAGTATGATGTTTTCCAGGGTTGTGTTATTCATAAAGGCCTCATACGAAATCATGGTCACGGTATTTGGAACAACAACTTCCTTTTTACTGCCATAATATTTCTGAAGAAGGCCGTTTGTTATCTGCCATTCCTCTAATGCCGTAGTATTTATGTCTCCGAATCTTTCATAATTCTTTTTGTACCAACGGGCGAATGCCCGGAAGAAGTCCTTGGATAGTTCACTCTTAAGAGCTGCCGCCACATCTTTAACGGATGGGTAATCAAATTTCACCGATAGTTTATTATGCATGTTTTGATATGCCTGGGAACCATATGTCTCCATGATATAATTAATCATTCTGAAGCCCAACAGATATGCATTCCATCCCGAAGTTATCTCGTTAAATACAGCTTCCGCATTATCCTCAGTAATTTTATACTCGAATCCGCTCAATCGGCTGTATCCGTCATAGTATCCGTTGAGTACGGTATCTTCTTTCGTTATAAGCATTGTATAATATGTTGCAAAGCCTTCCTGCAAAACCTGGCCCAAAGGGCATCCGTTTCTAAATTCCAAAACATGCAGCAATTCATGTATCATTGCATGCTCATTTCCATCCCACAGTTTAATATCCTGGGGCTGAAGCATGATTCCCTGATAGCTAAATGCGTATGTTCTCCAGTTCTGTTGTGACACAACTATGCATACCCTATCGTCCTTAATGATTTTCTTTAAGTTGGCTCCCGTATCAAATATTTCTTCTATTTCACTTTCCATGGTAAACCAGTTTGCCCCATACTGCTTTCCGGTATAAAAGCGCAAACCGGTTTTTGATTCGATAAGATTCATTATATGGTCAATCACATAAATTACATTGACCGGTATCTCAACACCATCGTCAATAAACAGGATAAACCTGGTTGTTTCAATGTACTCCTCCTTTTTGGTCTTATAATACATGCCATATTCCTTGCTTAAATCAAGCCCCGAAAGGTATACGGCCTTATCAGATCCCGTTGGCGGTGTATAAGCGGTTCCCTTGATTTTTATCGTTACGGTGGCTTTTATGCCGCTTTTGGAATCCTTAACGGTTACCTTTACGGTACCTGCCGTCATCGCGTACAGCTCTCCGCTTTTACTGTCAATATAGGCTATTGAAGAATCTGAAGTATACCAAGTCAGCTCAGCTTTCCTGGTACCATATGTTTCAGCTTTCAGCTTGTAAAATGTTCCCGCTTTCATTTCGGCCGGCGCATTGGTTATTTTTATATATGGAATCTTCACTGTAACAAGAATCTTTGATATATATAACTTATTCTTTTGCTTTATCGTAACAGTAATGATTGCATGACCTGCCGACACGGGCTTAATCTCACCCTTCTTGCTGACAGCCGCCACCGACTTATTACTGGATGAGTATGTTACCTTGGCTTTTTTATCAAGATGCTTGATATGAATCTTGAAACTATCATGTCCTGCGTATAAAGTTTTCTCTGAAATCTCCACTGTCGGCTTTTTTTCCTTTTTTTTGGCCTCAGCAACCTGAACACCAATATGTGTTATTGCAGGAACCGCAAAAGAAAATAATAGCAGAATTAAAATGGCAAATCCGGAAACATATTTTCCCAGCTTCAAATCCGTATCCTCCTTATATTATGTGGGAATAGAAAAGCAATAATACCCTGTTTAATATATATGCTCCCGGTATATACCATTAACACTTAATATTCATTAATATTTCACATAAATTTTATTCTATCTTCTCAATGTCAATTATGTTGTCCAGTTTCTCATAAGGAATCTCTATCTCGACATGGTCACCTAATGCAAAAGGAACTCCCCAGCTAATGCCCATGCCTTCTTTGGAATAATATGTAAATATATTCAGTCCGGAACCATACGCATTATCTGCTTCTTTTAATCCATTGACAATGTCGTCCCTTGTATTCATCTGATATATATGGTCACATGCCGCCTTCATAACCTCATCATCATGCTCTTCAGTAAGGGCAGACATATATAAATCGGCAAGCGCTTCAATATCGCCAATCATATCTGACAGGCTCAGCTTTTTGATGTTTTCCAGGTCAATATTGGTACTGTAGAAAACATTTATAGGATGTGCCGCCCCTTCATAATTAGCGAGACCGTCATATGCTATTGATAATAATTTGCTGCCGGAAAACTTGACCACATAATTTATTTCATACATCTGAAGATTATCTATATCCTCACCGATTAACCTTAAATATGCCGTTGCCTCTTCCCTGATCATATCGTTAATTTTTTGCCCGTCATATTCATTCCCAAGTCCGCTCAATGAAGGGTATTTGATTAAGATATTCCCATCCTTTGCGGTGTATTCGTTTGATGAAATGCTGTATTGAATCGGGGAATCGTTGCTCAAGCCCGATTTTTCATCTGTCGGATATCTTTCTTCCATATTGTTTTCTTCTGAATTGTTTTCTTCAAAATTATTTTCTTCAGAAGTTTTTTCGTCCGTATCATTTTCATCCGTAGTGCCTTCTTCGGCCAAATTACTGCCGGATTCGGTTTTTGCCGGATTTAATTCATCAATTTTGTTATCCCTGGTACAGCCTGCTGCTGTAATAATAAGCGCAAATACAATAATAAATAATATTCTTCTCATGGCTCCTCCTTTGCCATATTCCCGCTTTTATACTTGTCTTTCCCATAATTATACACTCTATAACTATAATAAACAATAATCCTTTAGTGCCTTTTACCGCCCGGTATTTCGCAGGCTCATTATCTGATAAAATCATACATGAAAAAAACGCCGGGAAAACCGGCGTTCTTTATATTATATCATATTATGCTTTGTTAGTTTTTTGAAAACAACGGTGTTGAAAGGTAGCGCTCACCTGTATCAGGCAGTACAACAACGACGTTCTTGCCGGCAAATTCCGGACGTTTTGCAACCTGTGTTGCCGCATACAGGGCAGCACCGGAGGATATGCCGACAAGCAGTCCTTCGGCCGCTGCGACCGCTCTGGATGTTTCGAATGCGTCCTCGTTGGATACCGTGATTACCTCATCAACGACACTGCGGTCAAATACCTTGGGTACGAAACCCGCACCTATACCCTGGATCTTGTGTGGTCCGGGCTGACCTCCCGACAATACGGGTGATGCGGCAGGCTCAACAGCAAATACTTTCACGCCGGGCACCTTTTGCTTAAGCACCTGGCCGACACCGGTAACCGTTCCACCGGTACCTACGCCGCCCACAAATGCGGCTATATTGCCATCAGTGTCAGAAAGGATTTCCTGCGCCGTGGTTTCACGGTGTATCTTGGGATTGGCAGGATTTTCGAACTGTTGAGGTATGAAAGAGCTCGGATATTGTGCGGCAAGCTCGTTGGCCTTCTCGATTGCGCCTCTCATTCCCGCGGAACCGGGGGTAAGTACAATCTCGGCTCCTAAAGCCTCTACCAATGCCCTTCGCTCTACGCTCATTGTCTCCGGCATGGTAAGTATCAGCTTGTATCCCTTGGCAGCCGCCACGAAAGCAAGCCCTATTCCCGTATTCCCGCTGGTCGGTTCGATAATGACCGTATCCTTTGTAATAAGTCCTCTCTCCTCGGCATCCTTGATCATGGCAAATGCAATTCTATCCTTTACACTTCCCAATGGATTGAAATACTCAAGTTTTGCAATAAGATTTGCAGTAACGCCCTTCTTTTCACCGTACTTGTTAAGCTGTAGCAACGGTGTGCGGCCTATTAAATCCGTTAAATTCTGATAAATCTTTGCCATCGTAGCAATCCCCCTTTTTAATACATAGAATACATATAGATTTACTATGTTTTTGATTATATACTGACAGGAACTTATTGTCAAGAGAAAAAATAATATTTTTTTCTAATTAATTCTACCGAATACCATCTCAAGCCTTTCGAGGGCCGTCTCAAGCGTTGTTCTCGGGCATGCTATATTAATCCGCTGAAAGCCTTCTCCCTCTTTTCCGAACATTGTACCGGTATCAAGCCACAGTCCTGCTTCCTGAACGATAAGCCTGTCAAGCTTCTCCTGTGAAAATCCGTATGCGGAAAAATCCAGCCATAACAGATATGTTCCCTGGGGTTCCACAAGATGTATCCTCGGAAGCCTTTCAGAAATGAACTTACGGGTTATCCCTATGTTGCCGGTCAAATATTCCTTAAGCCTTTCAAGCCATTTTTTCCCATGGGTATAGGCGCTTTGGCAGGCCACAAGTCCAAGCGTGTTAAGCTGGCTGTATCCGGTCCTGCTTATCTCCTCTCTTATTAGCTGACGGTACTTAACGTTTCGGACAATGAAATTCGCAGCCTGAAGCCCCGCCAGGTTGAATGTCTTGCTTGGGGATGTGGCAATTATTGCGTCGACATTAATCAGGCCGCAGCTGGTATGTTCATAGGGTGCATATACGAAATCGCAGTGAATTTCATCGGATACAATAATTACACCGTATTTTACGCATATCTTATTGATATGCTCCAATTCATCCTTGGACCAGACACGGCTTACAGGGTTGTGCGGACTGCATAGGATGAATAATTTGACCGAATTTTCTTTTACCTTTTTCTCAAAGTCGTCAAAATCAATCGAGTATTTGCCATTTTCGTATTTCAGAGGATTCGTAACAAGCTTCCTGTTGTTGTCTTGTATTATATTATAAAAAGGATAATACACAGGTGTTTGAATAATAACCGCATCCTGCGGTTTTGTAAGAGCCCTGACGCAGGCTGCAAGCCCGAATACCACACCGGGAGTCTTTATTACATCCTGGCGGCCGAACTTTAAGCCATAATGGTTTTCAAACCATTCGGCAAGTACATCGTAATAATCCTGCTTGACCTCCGAATAACCGAATATTCCGTGTTCCACAGCCCTGTGAATGTCGTCAAGCACCTCCCTGGGCGCCGTAAAATCCATGTCGGCCACCCACATTGATATCAATCCCTCAGGCATACCCCGTTCGGCGGCAAAATCCCACTTTATGGAATTCGTGTTCTTACGGTCGATTACCTTATCAAAATCGCAGCTCATCTTAATGCTTCCTCCAAATCGTATATTAAATCATTCACATCCTCAATTCCGACCGAAAGCCTCATCAGCCTGTCGTTTATACCCAGGGCTTCCCGGACATCTTCAGGAACATCGGCATGGGTCTGCAGGATTGGGTATGTAATAAGGGACTCGACTCCTCCCAGGGACTCGGCATATAGTATTGTCTTTACACTGCTTAAAACATTTCTTGCCGTTTCGGCTCTGTCAACCTCGAATGAAATCATGCCTCCCTTCCCCGCGTAATGAACGGCCCTGACCTTCCTGTGACCGCTTAGCCATTCTGCTATTTTAACCGCATTTTCAGTTATGCGCTCCATGCGGATGGCAAGGGTTTTAATTCCCCGAAGAATGAGATAGCTGTCCCAGGGTGCAAGGCATGCGCCGATGGTTTTATATAGGAAGCGGAGTCTTTCTGACAGGTCGCTGTCTGCCGTTACAAGGAAACCAGCAAGGGTATCATTATGCCCTCCCAGGTATTTTGTTCCGCTGTGCAGCACGATATCCGCCCCTGACTCAAGAGGTCTTTGGAATATCGGTGTTAGGAATGTATTGTCCACAATAAGCAGTATGCCATTCCGGCGGCATATATCCGCGACAGCCGCAATATCGGTAATCAGCATCATCGGGTTTGATGGCGTCTCGACAAAAACCGCCTTGGTGTTTGGCCGTATACACTGCTTTACGGTTTCAGTGTTTCCCGTATCAACATAATCAACGGCTATGCCGTTTTTCTGTGCCACATGGTTTAGGTAACGTACCGAACCTCCGTACAAATCATTGGTTGCGATGATATGATCTCCCGGTGAAAAAAGCTCGCACAGCACGGCCATGGCAGCCATGCCTGATGAAAATGCCATGGCATCGGTACCGCCCTCAAGCAGAGCAATGGTCCTCTCAAGCACCTCACGGGTGGGGTTTTGCAGGCGGGAATAGTCATATCCCGTGCTTTCGCCCACACCTGGATGGGCGAAGGTTGCCGACTGGTACACCGGAACAGTTATGGACCCGGTACTGTTATTGGTGTCCTTCCCACCATGAACGCAAAGGGTGTTAATCCTCTTATTAATCATAGGCTTTCTCCTCATCCTTTTTTCATTCTCTTAAATTATTCCTAATACATAAACCGGATGTATACCTTTAATGTATACTATTCAGATATGTATTATATATTATATTTTAATTATGTATTATATATTATCTCCTTGTTTCTGTAAATAATAATTTATAAGGCCGACCCGCAATTTTGTCAGCCTTATGTTATGTCCTTATGTTTTGCCTTTATGCCATAACCATTATTCATTGTCCTTCTCTTCCATCATCCTGATAAACAGCTTTACTATCTCCGGGTCGAATCTTTTGCCGGATCCGTCCTTTATTTTTTGAAGAGCGGCGGCTTTTTTTTCTTCATGAGTACCCTCAGTCATATAGTATTTCCGGCTATAGGATTCTGCAATTGCTATAATTCTGACAAGCAGGGGGATCTGGTCTCCCTTCAAACCACGGGGATATCCGCTGCCGTCCCAATGCTCATGATGGCTGTACACGTATTCCGCAAGATCCAGGGTATCGTCAAAGAGATTCAAAATCCTATATCCTACTATAACATGCTGCTGTAATTCTTCTTTTTCATCCATGGAATGCTCCTTCAGCGACAGCAGGCGGTCATTAAAAGTTATCTTTCCGATATCATGCAGGTAACCGGCACGTATCAGCTGATTAATTTCAAACTCGGACAGCTTCATGTAAGCGCCTATCTCACCGCACAGCTTGCTGACTTCCATGGAATGCTGCTTCTCATAACTGCTTCGAAGATGCAGGGCATCGATAATTGCTCCTGCCATATCCGTATTGATTGATTTCTGATTAATGGCCTTATCCTTGTACATTGCGTTTTCGGCAATGCTTATTATTTCATCCAGCGATTCCCCGGGATTTGTTTTAGTCCCATATCCGAGGGATATGCTGCACTTGATTGCCTTGGTATGCTCGTTGACCTTCACGAATTCCATCCTAATATTCTCAATTATCCTTCCGGCACTTTCAGAATCTGTTCCGGGCATAAGTATGATAAATTCATCCCCTCCGACACGGGCTACCAGGTCTTCTTCCCTGCATGAACGCCTTAGAATATCGGCGGTTTCTGTAATTAGCTTGTCTCCGGCGGCATGCCCGAAGATGTCATTTGTCATTTTCAGTCCGTTTATATCCGCATATATTACCGAAAGAGGAAGGTTTTCAGGAGTATCAATCCGTGTCCGGCTTTCCTCAAAGCTTCGCCTGTTGTGGAATCCCGTCAGAATATCGTGGCTGCTTAAGTACCGGATCTTTTCCTCCCTTTGTTTGCGCTCGGTGATATCCATAAAGGTTACCACTCCGCCGATAACCTTGCCATCCTTGATTTGCGGGTATGAATGATATTCAACATCCAGGAAGGTACCATCCTTCCTCCAAAAGACTTCATCCTCCGATTCAATGCCGTTACCCTGCAATATTGTCTTGAGTATCTTACAGTCATCAATATTAATCGGGCTGCCGTCACGATGGGAGTGATGTATCTGTGTATGCATATTTTTACCCAGCAGCTCATCCTGGCTGTCATATCCCAACAGCCTTAAAGTGCTTTTATTGCAGAATGTGCACCTGCCCTCAAGGTCTATTCCGTATATGGCTTCAGCGGTGGAATCAAGCAAGAGCTGAAGCTTTTCCTTGTTTTCCTCCAAGTCCCTGTTAAGCCTTGATAATTCCTCGGTTCTCTCCTTAACTGCGGCCTCCAGGTTGCTGATCAAGTAGTACATCCTGTCGGCTACATTGTTGAATACCTCGGAGATTCTGCCTATTTCGTCATTCCTGGTTATGGGCACCCTTTCTGTCAAATCTCCCCCCGCCATCGCTTCGGATACTTTTAGAAGGCTGTTCATCGGCCTCAGCAGCATTGCAGCAATACTTAAATATATAAAAATAGCCAGCAACAATATCATCGCTGCAAGAGCCAGCGATATGTACAGGCTGTTGACAACAGGCTTTATAAGGATTTCTTCCGGAATGGCCGATATGATTACCCAATTCAGCCCTTCATTCTTTATCTCCTTTACATTTATGTAAAGATTATCTATTTTTCCGCTGAACGATTCTTCCTTGCCTTGGTTTTTCAGGTAAATGCCGTAGGCCTCCTGAATACTTGCGTTATTTATCTTTTTAAAATGCTGCCTTTCAATAGCACCGTCCCTAAGAATTATATAATTATCCACTCCGGCGGAATTGGCTATGAGCATATTGGTGTCCTTTTCGACCAATATGGCGTATCCGCTGTATTTGCTTACCGCATCCTCAAGGTATTTGGTTAATTCCGTAAGCAGCATATGGGTTCCCAGGACCCCAAAAAGCTTACCGTTCTCATCATAGACAGGGCTGGCATAGGATATCGTCAGGTCATTCATCGTAAAATGCTTGTATATGGGCGAGTATGTCGGATGCCCGTGCCTTACCGCCGCGGTAAACCAAGCCCTCCTGCGCGGGTCAAATTTGCCTGCCTTATTCGAGATCTCACCTGCCGTCATATCATCCTTCACTTTATAGCTCCACAAGTCCCCGCCGGTTTCGGCGTTGCTCCTAACAATGTCTATGACTCCGTCCTCATTTCTTATAGCCCCGAAATATTCGCCGTCGACCGTGCCGAAGCTGAAGCTGTATATTTCCTTCTCATAGGAGCTTAAAACTCCGACAAAATATTTATCCCTGTTATCTTCGTCCGTTAAGTCAAAGAATCCGTTGTCAATTATATTGTAATTTACCTCGTTAATGTGCTCGGGAACGAGTATTTTTGAGTATAACTCATCATATATCCTCTCGTTCAGGTCTTCGGCAATGCTTTTAATAGTCCGGTTTGCGGAAGTAAACCAGCCGGTGAAAACTATGGAACCTATGCACGCGAATGACAATAGAATTGTTATTAAAAATCCTAAAATTATAGATTTTCTTATTGATAAGCTCTTTCGTTTCTTCATAAAATCGCCACCCTAGTATTTCAGCAATTCAATTGCCACATCCTCATTAAGCGGCCTGCTGATTAAGAATCCCTGGATATTGTCACAGTTATACTTCTCAAGATATATTTTCTGCTCCTCATGCTCAACTCCTTCTGCCACAACACTGTGACCGAGCTTGTGAGCCATTGAAATAATGTCACCGGTAATGGATTCGTCCTTGAGTATTAAAAGCTTGTCAACAAAGCTTTTATCTATTTTAAGGCAGCTGATGTTAAGCTCCCTCTCCCTGGCAAGCGATGAATACCCCGTACCAAAGTCGTCGATAGCAACCCGAATGCCTGCGTTTTTAAGCTCCCCAAGTATCCTGTTCGCCTCCTGGTAATTCTCCACGAACAGGGACTCTGTGAGCTCAATCATAATATTGCCGGGATTAATGTTCATATCGGAGATAATTCCAAGCAAATCCCTGCTGAAGTTCTCGTTCAAAAGCTGCATTACCGATACATTTATCGATATGGTCATGTCTTTATAGCCGCAGCGGATAAGCTTTTTAAGGAATTTAAAGGCCTGTACGAATATCTTATGGCCAATCGGAATTATCAGCCTTGTCTTTTCCGCTATGGGTATGAATTCGGCCGGGGAAACCAAGCCCAGTCTTTTGCTTTTTAACCTGGCCAATGCCTCAAACCCGCATATGCTTCTGTTTTTCAGGTTATAAATTGGCTGGAACTGAAGGAACAGGCCCCCGTCTTTTCTGTCCGATATGGCGTGCATAAGCTCATGCTTTATATACTCTTCCCGCAATAACTGCGCTTCCATTTCGCTGTCGAAAAAGCAATATATGATGCTGCTTTTATACATCTGTATGGCCCTTTCTGACGCATTCAGAAGGTTTCTCAGGAGCTGCTCCACATTGAATTTGTTCGTTTCATCAATCTCTACAATGCCTATGCCGCTTCCCACTTTCTCCATCCCATAAACCGAATCTATTGTCTTTATAATCCGCTCACAGAATTCAGACAAATCATCCCTGGTTTTATATCCCTTAATATAGAATACAAAACGGTTTTCATATGTATTGAACAACTGGCATGTGTCCGTGCAAAAGCCGGTTAAAGCTTCGGCAACTCTTTTTATTATTTCTTGGCTGTAATGAAATCCGTATGTCAGGCTCAATCTGTGAATGGAGCTTAAATTGATTCCCACAAGCGCTCTCTTTTCTTCACATGATGAGGCGGCTTCACTGATAAGCATGTTTTCCAGGTACCGGCGGTTATATAAACCAGTCCACGGGTCGTGTTCGTTGTTGTACCTGAGATAATTCTCAAATTTCTTCCTGTCGGATATGTCAACGATAATGCCCTCCAAGGCTATAACCTCGCCGTTTTCATCATATACGCCCTGACCCATCTCCAGCACCCATTTGCGTTCTCCGCTCTTGGTTTCTATCTCATATTCATGCCTGAATGTCTTTCTTTCGGGAAGAATGCGGTCCCATTCCTTTCTTAATATATCACGGTATTCGGGCGCTATGATGTCATTAAATGACAGCTTCCTGTTATACAAAAGCTCGTCTGCGGTATATCCGGTAAGATCATAGCATCCCGCCGAAACAAACTGCATGGTCCATTCATCATCATTGCTGCATCTGTATGCCATTCCGGGAAGGCTCGACAGGAAAACCGATTTGCTCCTCTCGCTTTCAAGAAGCTCTTCCTCCAGCTTCTTTTGCTCCGTAATATCCTGTACCAGGCATATGTGATAATTCCTGAGGAAATCCGGCAATGTCAGGGAAGCCACTACCATGTTCACCCATACTATCGATCCATCCGGGCGGACATACCTTTTTTCGATGGAGTAGCTTTTAATTTTGCCGGATTTAAGCTTATTGAAATTATCCAAATCCTTCTGCAAGTCATCCGGATGGGTTATATTAATCCATCCCAATTCATTAATTTCTTCCCTGGTTCTTCCGACAATCTGCTGAAATACAGAGTTTATGCTTATTATGGTCTCATCCGATTCTGCACCGCTGCTGTAGGAAATGGCAATCCCAATCGGTGCCTGTTTGAAAATCACATCAAAGGTTAAGCCCTGCTTATAATGCTTTTCATCAATAAGGGCCCGTACCCTGACAAGCTCCATATGAATGCCCAGTTTTACCCTTAAGGCATCGGGATAAACAGGTTTTCTTATATAATCAACGGCACCCAATTCCAACCCGCGGATTTCATCCTCAGGCTTATCCGGATGCGTCAAAATGATGACCGGGGTTTGATTGTATCTTTCATTGGCCTTGATTGCTTCAAGCAGACTAAACCCGTCCATGTCCGGTGTTGTCAGATCCAGCATAATTAAATCGAATTTTTCATGACCATTAAGCACCTGAATGGCTTCTTTGCTTTCACAAGCAGAGAAAAAATGATAATCTGCCAGATTCTCGCCGTATAGCATGCTATCCTTTGCAATTTCACCTATGACCAGTATTTTCGCAGACATAGTTCATCCTCCGCTATATTTCCAATGTGGTATCGAAAACCTCTTTTCCTTTCAGCCTGCATTTATAAAATACCTTCCATAGCTCTAGCATTTCTCCTTTTGACGGCTGCCAGTTTTCAAACACAGCATTGAAAATATAATTTTTTAAAAAGATCAAGAAGTATACAGATGCGATCTCCGCGTCAACCTCAATTAGTCCTGCCTGGGTGCACTCGATTAATATATCATAAATGGTCTTATATCCCATTTGATACACGTTCTTTTGAAGTTCATGGACCTCTTTAGCCAATTCCTTCGGGCAAAACAGCGTATATCTGAAATAGAATTTCATCTCATCAATATGTGCTAATGCATAATTGACATTCGCACTGAATATAGAATAAAGCTGCATATCCGGTGGAAGCACATGCAGCAGGCTTTCGTAAGATTTGCTTTCCTCAATGAATCTATCCAACAGCTTCTTGATTATTGATAAAAACAGGCCCTTCTTTGAATCAAAATAATTATACAGTGTCGGCGGATCTATCTCCGCTTTCTTGCAAATCATCCTGACACTGGTTCCCTCATAGCCCTGGTTTAAAAATAAAGAAAACGCTACCTGTTCTATTGTGTCTTTTTTATCAGCAGCTCCCATTTTTACACTCCCCAATATATTACTGTTAGTTAAAAAAATGGAGTATTTTCTTTAACATTTGTTAATCTTTGCCTTAATTATATACCAGCTTTATCCATGTGTCAATGTTGAATAGACAAACACCATAATATGACCGGAAGGCATATTATGGTGTTTGCGCAGAAGAACGCGTGTTAAAAGTGTATATTGGGGGGTATATGTATATGGCATTATATTGCCATTATACCGGTTTTGTGACTATGCGTGGCATATACTATATTGCCGCATCGTCCATATCCTTTGTTCTTATTCTAACTACCTTCTCCACATTATAAACAAATATCTTGCCGTCACCTATTTCTCCGGTATAGGCGTTTTCAAGTATTAACTTGATAACCGTATCCAGGTCGCTGTCCTTTACGACAAGGTCGATGACGACCTTCGGAATCAGGTCCACTTCGTACTTTTCGCCTCTCCACGCCTGGATTAATCCCTTTTGGTTTCCCTGTCCCGTTATTTCGCTTATCATTATTCCACCATAACAATCGCAGCAGCTCAGAGCCTTGTGGACATCAGAAAGCTTTTCGGGCCTAATAACAGCTTTAACCTGCTTCATTTGATCCGACCTCCCTTCAACAATTATTCATTAGACGCTTTTTTAATCTGCCTATATGCGCAGCCCACGGAGTCTACATCTTTATCCTCGGATATATATCTGTAAGGCGTCTTGCGAAGAACCTGTTCCGGATAAGCCTGCATGCCATGCTCGCCGATATCCAGTCCTTCGATTTCTTCCTTAAGCGATACCCTAAGACCGATGGTATTCTTTATTACCAGCCAAATTAAGCTTGATGCGGCCACTACAAATACTCCGGTCGCAAGAACGCCAAGTGTCTGTACTCCCAACAGCTTAAATCCGCCGCCAAAGAACAGTCCGTTTGCCGTGCTGAGCCCGGTAACACCTTCCTGGGCAAATAACCCTATGGATAATGTGCCGAATATGCCGTTGGCAAGATGAACGCCCAATGCTCCGACAGGATCGTCTAATCTCAGCTTATCAAACATTAATACCGCAAAGACCACCAACACGCCGGCCAATGCTCCTACCAGGTAGGACAAAGGTATATTTATATAAGCCGCTCCGGGTGTGATAGCCACCAGGCCGGCCAGCAGGCCGTTGATCGACATGCCCAGGTCTGGTTTTCCCGTTATCATAACGGTAACCAGCGTTGCTGAAAGCAGTGCCATTATTCCCGCGCTGTTTGTGGATACCAGTATATGGGCTATTGCATCAGGATCCAGAGCCATGGTTGAACCGGGGTTGAATCCGAACCATCCAAGCCACAGTACAAATGCTCCGATTGTGGCAAGACTCATATTGTGGCCGGGAATGGGATTTACCTTCCCGCTCTTCGTATATTTGCCCACCCTGGGTCCCAGTATTATAACACCGGCCAGGGCAGCCCATCCTCCCACGGAATGTACCGTCGTACCTCCGGCAAAATCAAGAAAACCGAGCTCTGACAACCAGCCGCCGCCCCAAATCCAATGGCCTACGATGGGGTATACAAATACCGTCAGCAAGAACGCAAATACAATGAATGAGAAGTACTTGATTCTCTCCGCCACCGCACCGGAGACAATTGTGGCGGCGGTTCCGCAGAATACCAGCTGGAAGAAGTACTTCACCCAGAACGGTACTCCCGCCCATGAAATTGCAGAATAAACACCTTCATAAGCATCTCCTACAGCCGGGGAATTGTCGGCTCCGCTGGCGAATAATAAGCCCTTAAGACCCATGAATCCGTTTCCGTCGCCAAACATCAATCCCCATCCAAGAATGTAAAATCCCAGTGACGATACGGCAAACACAATGAAGTTCTTAGACAGGATGTTCACCGTATTTTTCGTGCGTGCAAATCCGCTTTCCACCGCTGCGAATCCCAGATTCATAAAGAATACCAGCATTCCGCAAAGTACCACCCATATGGTGTCCAGTAAAACCTGTTTTTCCATTTTCATTCTCCCTTCCTCTTTATTATTAATTGATTTTAAATTGCTTTCGGCTGTATTTTTCCGCCGTTCATATATTAAAAAAAGGCGCAGGAATCGAAATGATTCAAACGCCTTTGTTTTACACGATATTCGATTGATAAAAGCATAACGTAAATTCAGCCAAAATGCTGCGCATTTATAGCCGTCAATATGAAAATCGGCGCTGAAGATATTGCTTCAGCGCCTTTGCTAAGTGTATTCTAATTCAAGATTTTTGTTTTGTCAATAACAAATTTTAAAAAATTTTCAATACAGCACCCCAAACACATAGTTTATCTCCGCATAATACTCTCCGGATGATATCACCGCAATATAGTAAGTACCGGCAGGAAAAACATCCCGTATGGCCTGGTACAGTATTTCGCCTACATATACGTTTTCGCTGACAGCTACAAGCTCCGGTCCGTCCGGATCATTTGTTTCCTCGAATAACCCGATAATCAGGCTGTTCGTTTCAAAACCGGTTTCTCCGTCTCCGAGAATAACAATCAAGCTTTCCTCCGGAATCACAATCTTGTAGATGTCAATTTCATTCGGGTAAATGGTTCCGAAAACGACATTTAACGGATATATCTCCTGACATGTGTCAAAGCTTCCGCTTTTGGTCGTGTCTTCATAGACAACAGCAGAGCCCAGGTTATCTTCCAATTCTTTAAGATACTGCTCATAATATTCGTCAACCGTCATTGGTGACGAAGTGTCAACCATGTATATCTGGCTTATATCCAAGGCGAAATTCAGGTTCTGGCTGTCCGCGATTCTCCAGGTGTTGATGCCGATGACCTCCCCGTATGCGTTTATCAGAGGCCCGCCGCTGTTGCCGGGATTGATTGCCGCATTGGTCTGGATGTACCTGACGTTATTGTTGTGCCTTGATACGCTTGAAACCAGCCCGTTGGTCAACGTATCCGTAAGACCGTAGGGGCTTCCGATTGCGTATACGGTTTCACCAACCTTGATGCTGTAAGGGCATATTGGAAGAGCTTTCGCTTCCACGGGTACCCCCAGCAGGGCAATATCCATTTCCTCGTCGTAGCCCAATATGTGCTCGACTTCGTATTCATCACCGTTTGGCATTTTTATATCAATCCATGGTTGACCTTCTATAACATGATAGTTGGTGACAACCACCCCGCTGAATATAAAGAATCCCGACCCGATTGTATCAAGAGTCCGTACCTCAACCGTTGACGGTGAGCACATTTCATATATTTCTTCCGCATCCAGTTTATCACTCTTGGGTCTTTTATCATCTATAACCTGAACATTTATAATAAGCTCCTCGTCAATACCGGAACAAGTAACGGTTAATGCGGCAGTTCCCTTATTACGGGCAAGGATGCCGAGTGTTAATGTGTCCCCGACCCACTCGCCAATTCTGTAATCAATGACATTGCTGTCGCTTACCGCGTATTTGAAAGAACTGCCATCCGGTACATCCTTTGCAGTAATAAGTATGTCCGTATCCTTGCTGATGACAAGATCTGTGACCACAGTATTCAGATGCCTGTTCTTAACACTGACCTCACATTTATATTCATCGGAGCGGTGAACCGCCGTAATTGTAGCAGTCCCTTCACCAACAGCATATACCATACCGTTGCTGCTTACCAAAACGACTTCTTCGTCGGAGCTTCTCCACTTTACGGTTTTTGTTGCCCCGTTAAGCGTAAGCTTGGCTGTTTCCGCCACATTAAGATCAAGTTTTTTTACATTAAGCGACAGATCCTTTACGGTAACCTTGCATTGGTATTTGTTTTTTCCTACTGTTGCGGTAATAACCACGGTTCCCTTTTTTACCGCTGTGACCGTCCCGTTTGACGATACTTTTGCTATTGATTTTTTTGATGACGACCATTTCGGCTTGGTTTTCGTCCCGGTCAGCTCAAGCTTGAAGGTTTCATTTATATAAAGCTCCAGTTCCGTTTTGTTTAGTTTTACTTCCGCAGCTTCCGCCACAATCGCATGGTTCTGCGGAAAGATCGGTACGGCCGCAAACGCCATTAATAAAATCATAATAGAAATTAATATCTTACTTTTCTTCATTGTGCCCCTCCATAATTTTTATATCTGCCGCCTTATTTCAATTATACGCTATGTATATAACAACCTTTTTTTCCTGTTTTTGATAATTTTTCATAAAATTAAGACTGTGAAGCGTTAAAACGGGAACCTGAACCTGTCAAGACCCAGTTCGTCCCGAAGCTGCTTAAGCTCCCTTTGGACCGACTCATTAATCGGAACACCGCTGTCCTTGCGCTCCAGCCATACCAGGTACTCCTTCTCACCGGCCGTATATATGCGGTCATGGCCGGGTGCCTTCGTCGAGTTTCTTAAATCCCTCAATATATTTGAGGTGACTTTTTTAAATGTATCCAGGCCCAAAAATGCTTCCGGATCTATGGCAATAAAGAAATGACCAAGAGGCATGGGTTTTTTGCCGCCGTCCTCCGCGACGCCCGAAAGCGCCTGCAGGTAACTGCCCTGCTGCAGCGCAGCGGAAAGTATCTCGACAACGGTTGCGTACCCGTAACCCTTATATCCTCCCAGTTCTTCCCCTATGCCTCCAAGCGGTGCCAGGGCGGCATTGCCCGAGCTTAAATCTTTAAGTATCTGTTCCGAATCGGTTTTTGGCTTACCGTCCCTTCCTATTACCATCCCTGCCGGGGTTTCCTTGCCGATGCGGGCAAAGTATTCAATCTTCCCCCTCTGGGTTATGGATGTCGCGCAGTCAAGAACAAACGGGAACTCTTCATCCGTTGGAAACCCGAAGGTCAGGGGATTGGTTCCGAGCATATTGTCAACACCGAAGGTCGGGGCAATGGATGGCCTTGCATTGGTGCCGGAAATGCCTATGCACCCCTCATTTACAGCCATGGTCACATAATAACCCGCTATTCCATAATGGGTGGAGTTCCTGACCGCCACCATGCCCATACCATATGACTTGGCTTTTTCAATAGCCATCTTCATAGCCTTATAACCTATGACCTGTCCCATTCCAAGATGTCCGTCCACGACTGCCGTCGTCGGGCCTTCCTTGATAATTTCGAAGTTGGTAACGGGGTTTTGAATGCCCGCTTTGATCCGGTCAAGATATATGGGCTTAAGCCTGTTGACCCCATGGGATTCAATACCGCGCCGGTCGGCTTCAAGCAGTACGTCAGTACATATACGGGCGTCCTCTTCGGGAACACCGTATTTTATAAACACCTCTGTTACAAATTCGGTTATGGTTTTCCAATCGACAATACATGTTTTCCCAGCCATTATCTTTGCCGCTTCCTCACTTTATAATAATATTTTTTGTTTCATTTTAACATCATTGGAAAGAATATGCAAGAAACCAGTCTTGGCGGAATAAAACCTGCCTTGGCAGGTTTCATAATAAAATAAATAAAACCTGCCAAGGCAGGTTACATTTATTGAATATATAAATCTTTTTACAATCTGTCCAGTATGCTCATGTCCTCATCACCAATTACAAAGTCAACCTGGGCATTTGATATTATCCTCTCCTTCTTGGTTGACTTCGGAATAACAACCATGTCCTTCTGCAGGCAGTACCTTATGCAAAGCTGAGCCGTCGTTACGTTATATTTCTCCGCCATTTTCACGATTTCACTGTTACTTAGGATTCTGCCGGTGGCAAGCGGTGAGTAGGCGGTAATAAGAATACCGATCTTCCTGCAGTATTCAACCACATCCTCCTGCCTGTCCCCTATATGGAACCGTATCTGGTTCACCATGGGCTTATATTTGCACATGGCAAGAATTGGCTCGATGTGCTTTTGCTCGAAATTCGATATGCCGATGGCCTTCACCTTTCCGCTCTCGTAGATTTCCTCGAAAGCTTTCCAGCTCTCCACATTGCCCGTGGTGCAGTCAAGGCCTATCTTGCTCCACGGCCAGGGTGCATGGATCAGGTACAGGTCGATATAATCCAGCCCAAGGGCTTTCAGAGATTTTTCAAAGCAGGCATGGGCCACATCATAGCCCTTATTCTCAGCTGGAAGCTTTGTCGTTACAAATATTTCTTCCCTCGGTATCCCGGAATCCTTTATCGCTCTTCCTACACTGGCTTCATTTCCGTATGCCATGGCGGTATCAATATGCCTGTATCCTGCCTCCAGGGCCCATCTTACGGAATTATAAGCCTCATCGCCGTCCGGAATCTGCCATGTTCCAAGACCTAATTTCGGCATCTTCACGCCGTTTTCCAGTGTATATGTTTCATTTAGAATCATATAGCCGCCTCCTTTTTGTTAATGGTGCCTGGCACCATACTATTACATAACTAAATTTGTTATACCGAAATAAAAGATCAGCGATATTGCGTCAACTATGGTTGTTATAAATGGCGCGGACATGACAGCCGGGTCGAAACCGACTCTTTTTGCGACCATAGGGAGAGCCGAACCTACCGTTTTTGCAACAAGCACGGTAAGAACCAGCGTAATGTTTACTATGAGCGCCACCTTAAGCCCCACCTGGTCAAACAGCATGAGTTTAATGAAATTAATGGTGGCCAGGGTGAATCCGCAAAGAATCGCCACTCTTGATTCCTTCCAAAGGACTTTGAAGATGTCCCTGAACTCCATTTCATGCAGCGAAAGCCCGCGGATTATTGTTGCTGATGACTGGCTTCCGCTGTTGCCTCCTGTATCCATCAGCATCGGTATATATGTCGTAAGTATGACGTACTTCTTCAGTGCGTCCTGGAAACCTGTTATGATCATTCCGGTAAAGGATGCCGAAATCATGAGTATAAGAAGCCACGGCATACGGCTCTTCCATATGTCAAATGCGGTCTTCTTCAGATAAGGCGTGTCCGTCGGAGTAATAGCCGCCATGATTTCAATGTCCTCGGTGGTCTCTCTTTCCATGACGTCCCATGCGTCGTCAATGGTTACGATACCGACCATTCTCTTGTCCTTATCCACCACGGGAACTACCGTCAGGTCGTATTTACCGAACATGTTGGCCACTTCTTCCTGGTCGTCAAAGGTATTGGCATAGATGACATTCCTGTCCATCAGTTCTTCAATTGTTTTGTCGTCATCGGAAAGAACAATGGTCCTTAACGCTATTTGTCCAATTAAATGGTTCACATTATCAGTTACATAGCAAACCTCGATTGTTTCACTGTCAAGCCCGATTCTGCGTATCTTTGCAATAGCGTCGGCTATGGTCATGCTTGAACGCAGGCTGACATACTCGGTGGTCATTATGCTTCCCGCCGAGTCCTGGGGATAATTTAGTATCTGGTTGATAGTCTTTCTTGTGCTGTCCGTGGAATTTTTCAAGATACGCTTTACTACATTGGCAGGCATCTCCTCGACAATATCGACCATATCGTCGATATAGAGCTCTTCAATGACTTCTTTAAGCTCGTTGTCGGAGAAGCTGTCGATAAGGGCCTTCTGCTGTTCGGTATCCATCTCGACAAATGTGTCCGCAGCCAGGTCCTTGGGTAAAAGCCTGAACAGCAGCAACATGTTTTTCTCCGGAAGCCTGCCAAGCAGCTCGGCCAAATCGTAAGAATTAAACTCGGAAATCTTATCTTTGAGAAGCTTGTAATGCTTCTGCTCAATCATTTCCATGATCTTGTTTTCGAGCTCTGTGAATCTTGCCATATTATCAACCTCCTGCCGAAGCACAACTTAAGCATCACATCCGATGCCGCATGCTTCATCCGGCAGGAGTCCGGCATCAAATAACTGGAGCATGGGCAAAGTACGGATGCTTAATAGTTATGCTTCCATATTTTGATTTGATTTTTCGTCTGCTGCGACAACTACCGTCAGCATCCATCTTGCTAAAACACTCCTTTCAAAATGAAAAACATACAGGTTTTACACCCGCTTTTATGCATGACACATGCATAAACTTCTCAACAAGAATAGTCTAGCCTTTCCGAAAATTACTGTCAAGATAAATCAAAATCTAATATAAAAGGATAACCAATAAATCCTTTTATAATCGGAAAATAACGGTTATCCTTCATTCATCGGCTAATTGCCCGATTGCGTACTCCCGGCGATTTTGGCCAGGGATTCTTTTGCCTCCTCCTCGGTATACCCGTAGATGAACTTAAACAGCTCTATCCGGTTGGTTTCCCAGTCAAGTATGATGGGATATCCGATTCCGTTATATTTCTTAGGCGCATCAAATGCCCCGTCCACGGGAATCCTGAAGGTTTCCATAGTTGTTATCCTGTTCTCGACAACAACCGACATCATCTTTTCAATTTCCTTGCGGTCCAGGTCCGTCGTCACATAGCCTAAAGCCTCGGAAGCTATACTAAAGATTTTAAGGATGTTTTTCGACGACATTAGGCTTTTGAGCATGGCTGACAATGCCCTCTGCTGGCGTATAACACGGCCGTAATCGTAATTTGCCCCACCCAGGGTTTTAACCTTTCTTACCCTAACATAGCCCAATACCTGGTTGCCGTTAAGCTTGTTGACGCCGGGGACAACATTCCTATTGGCTTTCTTGGAAATATAATTTGTCCTGTTCAGATACTCGGCTTCTTCCTTGCCAAGCTCGATTTCAATGCCTCCCAGAAGATCCACTATTTTCTCAAAGGCCTCAAAATCTACCGATGCGTACCCGTCGATATGAATCATGTAATTCTTCTCAATGGTTTCAATAAGCAAGTCCGCACCGCCCTTGGCATAGGCGGAATTCAGCTTGTTTGCCTTGTATCCCGGTATCTCCACATAGCTGTCCCTAAGCAGCGAGGTAAGCTTAATTTTTGCCTCCTTGGTATCAATGGTGGCTATAAGCATGGCATCGGTGTTTTTAGCACCATAAAATTCTTCAATGCCAAAAAGCAGATAGTTGAAAATATGCTCCTCATGCACAACGTCTTCCGAAGGCTTCCTTTTTTCCTCAGGTTCCTTTTTGTCATCACCCGTGTTGTCATACTGCAGGTTTTTGAATACATACCTGCTTGCCGCTTTATATATGAGGCTTCTCCCGGGTTTTGTACCAATAAAAAATATAAACAGGGCCAGTACTGCAAGTACGGTTATTCCCAATGCCTTAAGAACCCTGTGTCTTTTCTTCCTGTTTTTTCTCTTGGATTTTTTTTCTTTATCTGTATCGGACCTGCCGTCTTCCTCCATGATTGCAAGAACCTGCTGTTTCAACAATTCTTCAGTCTTCTTTTTAGCCATAAAAACCTCTCTTTCATAAATCCGGTAAAAAAACTGTGTCGATTGCTTGTGTCATAAGCAAATTGCTATCTTATTTTATCACAAAATTTCGAAATATAAAGTCATATATAAATATTTAAAGAAAATTTAAAATTCAGAAAATTTTCCCTTGTGATATATTTGCCGGGCTATCCTCCTCCCTTACAGATGTCCTTTGGCACTGTACAAAAGCACATGTTGACCTGGGCCTTTATGATGTAACCGTGTATTTGCCAACAACTATGATGTGCTTATCCTTGACGAGCCCTCCAGCGCCCTGGACCCGATTGCGGAATACACCCTCAACACCAATATGATGGACAAGATGGGCGACTCCTCGGTAATATTCATCTCCCACAGGCTGTCCACAACCCGCAATGCCGACCGGATATATATGTTTGCGAATGGAGAAATCATAGAAGAAGGCACCCATGAGGAGTTGATGTCGAAGAACGGCGCTTATGCGGAAATGTTCGAAAAGCGGGCCCACTATTATAAACTCAATATATAACAAGCTTACTGCTTATGGTATGCATTTCCAAATGATACCTTAATTATATAATTGACATTTTTTAAAGTTTTGCTATACTAGTTAGTACTGGGGCATTAGCGCAGTTGGGAGCGCACCACACTGGCAGTGTGGGGGTCAGGGGTTCAAGTCCCCTATGCTCCACATGGAGTCATAGCTCAGCTGGGATGAGCGTTCGCTTGACGTGCGAAAGGTCATGGGTTCGAATCCCTTTGACTCCATCAATAAAAAGGAATGTTTTCAGGGAACGATGTCCCTTGGAAACATTCCTTTTTCATTCAGTAAATACACCTGTTTATCCTCCACGCCAAACATGTTCAACACCCGTCTCTTAATCGGCCCTATATATCATCTTCCTGTATACGGAAGGCGAAAACCCCGTCTTTTCCTTAAAAATCCTTGCCGTATGCCCGTTATAATCGAGGTTGCATTCGGCAAAGGCCTGGGCAATGGTCAGATTGGGATCAAGGAGCTTATCCTTAAGCTTGCTTATTTTTATGTTTATATAGTATTCATGAGGTGTAACTCCTACATGCTTTTTAAAAAGCTTTGTAAAATGAACCTTGCTTAAGCATGCCGCTTTTGCCACCTCGCCGGCATTAAAGGGTTTGTTCCAGTTCTCTTCTATGTACCGCCTGCCCCAGTCCACTTCCTTCTTGCCGCGGTATATCTCCTTAAAGATAAAAACAGCCGCAAAATATTCCATCTCACCATTTTCATTTTTTAACGGAAAGCATGTAATATCCATGCTGATGGTCTGGATGTCCCTGTCATCCAGGTTGTAATATTTTTTCATTTCCTGGTAGGGAGCATTAAAATCATGAAGGTATACCGTTTCTCCCTCAAGCACCTGTTTTACCCTGTCCATAAAGCCAAGAGCCATTACAAACGGGTCCTTAAATACATTGTAAACTCCCACATGGGTGTCGATTTTCTTAATGCCTATCATGTCAACCGCAGCCTTGTTAATTATTCTTGCCGTACCGTCCAGGGAAAAAATCTGAATGGGATAAGGAAAGGATTCAACAACCTTGGCCAGCAAATCTTTATTACAGGTAATCTCTCCATATACCCCTGCATCGCATAATACTTTAAAAGCCCGACTCTCCATAGAACGAACCTCTTTCCTATTTGCATAGTATTTTTCTGTAAGCCGACGGGGTAACACCCACCTTCTTCTTAAAGACCTTGATGAAATGCCCGTTATAGCTTATACTGCATTCGGCAAATGCTTGTGCAATCGTCAGATTAGTATCCAGAAGCTTTTCTCTCAGCTTTCGTATCTTGTAATTTATGTAATACTCATATGGAGTAATGCCGATATGCTTTTTAAACATTTTCAGGAAATGAGCTTTGCTCAGGTATGCAGCTTTTGCGATTTCATCGGCTTAAAGGCACACTTTACCATATGATAATAATCGGAGTTGACAATCGCGGGGTCCTTGAAAATGTTGTATTTCCCGATTACCATATTCGGATCCGGTATATGGTTTTCCTCCAATATGGTTTTGTTCACATAAATGGCCGTTCCGTCCATATCAAAGACTTCAACCGGATAAGGCAGGCTATCAACTACTTTGGCTAGCAGCTCTCTTGTCATTTTATCACCTGTATAATTTGCCGTATTGATTATTTTGTCTATCATATTATACTAAAAACCAAAATTTTTCTCAATAGGTAAAACTCACCAAAACTATATGCCAAATGCACATACCGTGCATTTGGCATATGTCTATCCCACCTATAAATCCATGAAAGGCTCATGTAAGCTAATAAAAACTGAAGGGAATTTAATCCCTGAAATATGCCACTCCGGACTCAAAAATCATCTGATTCTGATTGCCGGTGATGTTTATGGCGACAAAGTCTCCGATTCTTTCGGAATGGGCCATCTTGCCAAGCACCCTTCCATCCGGGCTGGTGATTCCCTCTATCGCATAATATGACCCGTTGGGATTATAGTCCTCATCCATTGTAGGATTGCCCTCCAAATCAACATACTGGGTTGCCACCTGTCCTGCCGCAAACAGCCTGTCCATCCATTCCCTGTTTGCGACAAACCGTCCTTCGCCATGGGAAGCGGGCAAAGCGTATACACCGCCAAGCTCCGCTTTCATCAGCCATGGCGACAGGTTGCTTACCACCCTGGTATAGACAGCCTTGGATACATGGCGCCCGATTTTATTGGTCACCAATGTCGGCGAGTCCTCGCTTAGAGGCTTGATTTCCCCGTAAGGCACAAGGCCAAGCTTAATCAGCGCCTGAAAGCCGTTGCATATACCCAGGACCAGTCCGTCCCTGTTCTTTAACAGGTCGTTTACGGCTTCCGCTATCTTTTCATTTCTGAATATGGTTGCTATGAACTTGCCTGAACCGTCGGGCTCGTCTCCTGCTGAAAAACCACCCGGGAACATAAGTATTTGCGCATTCTTTATGGCTTTTACATATGCATCCACTGATTCAAGAATTTTCTCCGCATTCATGTTGGAGAACACAACAGTCTCCACGTCCGCACCGGCGGCTTCAAAAGCCCTTGCCGTATCATACTCACAATTGGTGCCGGGAAATACCGGTATGAACACCTTGGGCCTGGCCTTCTTGCGTTTTGCCATATAAACCTTGCCGGCATTATAAAGCCTTGCATCATATTTCTCACGGCCGTTTTCCGTGCGGGTAGGATAAACTCCTTCCAAAGTGCGCATCCATGCCGCGCACGCTTCATCTATTTCAATAGTCTCCCCTTTATAGTTTAACAACTGTTCTTCCGTTACCCTGCCGATAATGCCGTAATCGCCGGAAGCAAATCCGTAATCATCAAGATGTTCAGCATCCTCTTTCTTCATTTCGGCTATAAGGCTTCCATAGTCGGGAAGGAACAGGTCGTCCTCATCAAGCCCTGCGTCCAGCATTACACCGAGCTTGTTGCCAAATGCCATCTTGCTTACCGCTTCAATAATTCCTCCGAAACCTACGGCATATGCCGAAGCCACCTTCCTGTCACATATAAGCTTATAGATATTCTCATACAGGCTCTTTAGGTGTTCATAATCCGGAAGGTCATATGCATCCTTCCGTACCCTGAATCTGACCAGTACATTCCCGGGTTTTTTCAGCTCCGTGGTGACAATGTCATCCGTTTTGGCGGTGTTTACCGCGATTGAGACCAATGTCGGAGGAACGTCAATGTCATTGAAGGTTCCGGACATGCTGTCCTTTCCTCCGATTGAGGGAAGCCCAAGCTTAATCTGGGCGTCATATGCTCCAAGCAGTGCCGCCAAAGGCTCTCCCCAGCGCCTCGGGTCGTCACCAAGCTTCTTGAAATACTCCTGGAACGTGAACCGGATTTTTGAATAATCCCCGCCCGCTGCCACAATCTTGGCTACGGATAATACAACAGCATACACGGCTCCATGGAAAGGCGACCAGCTGGACAGGTACGGATCGAACCCGTAGCTCATCATGGATACGGTATTGCATTTGCCCTTAAGGACCGGCAGCTTGGCCACCATGGTCTGTATGGGTGACAGCTGGTATTTGCCGCCGTAAGGCATAACAACCGTCGATGCTCCGATGGAGCTGTCAAACATTTCGACCAGCCCCTTCTTGGAACATACGTTAAGGTCGGACAGTACTTTAAGCCATTTATCCTTCAAAGGCATGCCGTCCTTCCGGAAGGCAAACGCGCCGTCTCTAAGATAATTTCCCTCCTCCTTAGGTACGGTTACATACGCGCAGGATTCCTGATGGGCTCCGTTGGTATTGAGAAAGTCCCTGGATATATTGACTATCTCCTTTCCCCTCCAGCGCATAACAAGCCTTCTGCTGTCTGTAACATGAGCAACAACGATGGCCTCCAGGTTTTCTTCCTCGGCATAGGCAAGCATTTTCTCAACATCCTTCGGGTCCACCACTACGGCCATTCTTTCCTGGGACTCCGATATGGCCAGCTCGGTACCGTCCAAGCCGGCATACTTCTTTGGCACCTTGTCAAGGTCTATGTCAAGCCCGTCGGCCAGCTCGCCTATTGCCACGGATACGCCGCCTGCGCCGAAATCGTTGCATTTCTTTATAAGTACACTGACTTCAGGTTTTCTGAACAGTCTCTGAAGCTTTCTTTCTGTGGGAGGATTGCCCTTTTGAACCTCGGCGCCGCAGGTTTCAATTGACTGCGTGGTATGGATCTTGGAGGATCCGGTTGCGCCGCCGATTCCATCCCTTCCGGTTCTTCCTCCCATGAGAATGATTACATCCCCGGGTTCACAAGCTCCCCTGAAAACATTCTTTCTTGGCGCTGCCGCAATTACTGCGCCCAGTTCCATTCTCTTCGCTACATATCCCGGATGATATATCTCGTCCACAAGTCCGGTGGCCAAACCGATCTGGTTGCCGTATGAGCTGTAGCCATATGCCGCTTCGGTACATATCTTTCTCTGGGGAAGCTTTCCTTTCAAAGTGGCTTCGACAGGCTTGGTGGGGTTTTCGGCCCCGGTTATTCTCATGGCCTGGTAAACATAGCCTCTTCCGGAAAGGGGATCCCGTATGGCGCCGCCAAGGCAGGTTGCCGCACCGCCGAAGGGCTCAATCTCCGTAGGGTGGTTATGGGTCTCATTCTTAAAGAACAGCAGCCATTCCTCGGTCACGCCGTCAATTTCCACGGGAATGATAATGGAGCAGGCGTTGATTTCATCAGAAACCTCCATATCATCCAATTTGCCGTCGGCTCTAAGCTTCTTCATTCCCATGGTTGCTATGTCCATAAGAGAGATGTATTTGCCGTCGCGGCCTTTGTACAACTTTTCCCTGTCATTGGTGTAGCTTCTGAAGGCGGCCTTAATGGGTTCGGTATAATACCCTTCCTCAAACTCTATATTTTTAAGCTCGGTTAAGAATGTCGTATGCCTGCAGTGGTCCGACCAGTAGGTATCAAAAACCCGAATCTCGGTAATGGTCGGATCCCTGTCCTCCTCATTCCTATAATAACTCTGAATATGAATAAAATCCGCCATGGTCATTGCCAGGTTCAGCGAGTTATATAAATCTTCCAACTCTTTTTCGTTCATGTCTTTAAATCCGGCCAGAACCTGTACATCTTCAGGCTCCTGGTAGCTTGCAATAAGGGTCTTTGGCTTATCTTCGCCGGTTTCCCTCGAATCCACCGGATTTATGCAATAAGCCTTGATCTTTTCAAACTCTTCATCCGTTATGTCTCCCGAAAGGATATATGTGGTGGCCGAGCGGATAATCGGCTCCTCCTTTTCATTGAGCAACTTGACACACTGCTCGGCGGAATCCGCTCTCTGGTCAAACTGTCCGGGAAGATATTCAACAGAAAATACCCTGTCCCCATCTCTAACATCAAGCTCTTCCTCATAGAGAATATCGACAGGGGGTTCCATAAACACGGTGTTAAGGGCCTTCTTATAAGTATCGTCACCGACGTTTTCTATCATATACCTGACAAGAACCCTTACAGACTTAAGACCCTTGATTCCAAGGTAATTCTTAATTTCCTGCTCCAGTTTCCTTGCCGGAACATCATACTGCTTTTTCTTTTCCACGTATATCTTTCTGATATTGCTCATGGCATTTCTCCCATTAAACATAATCCTTATATTTTTATCATTTTCTTGCATTATAACATAGGTTGTTTTATAATAAAAATTAATATATGTAAATGTTTTTATTAGCTTCGCTAATATGTTTTTAATTAAGGAGGAACCGCCTTGGATATTAACTATGAGCTATATAAGGTCTTCTATCATGTGGCGAAAACCTTGAGCTTTTCCGAAGCCGCAGACGCGCTTTTCATATCCCAGTCCGCCGTCAGCCAGTCAATAAAGACATTGGAGAAAAGGCTGAACCAGCCTCTTTTTATCCGCAGCACCAAGCGTGTTGCCCTGACAAAAGAAGGCGAGCTGCTGCTAAAGCATATCGAGCCCGCCGTTAACCTGATAACCCGTGGTGAAAACCAGCTCTGCGCCGATCCGAAAAGCGGCATACAGCTTAGAATCGGTGCCAGCGATACAATCTGCAGGTATTACCTTGTTCCATACCTGAATGCTTTCCATACGAAATTTCCGAATATTCATATAAAGGTTTCCAACGGCACCTCCATCCAGTGCGCAAAGATGCTTGAAAGAAACGAAGTGGACGTGATTGTAACCAACTCACCCAACTCCGCTCTGAATGACCTGATGGATATCATACCCGTCAAGGAATTCAAGGATGTATTCATAGCAAAAAAAGGTCTTTTCCCTTTGCATGGCCGTCCGATATCATTCCAGGAACTGCAGAAATACCCGATCCTGATGTTGGAGAAACGTTCAACCACCAGTATGTTCCTTCATAATCTGTTCCTGGAAAAGTCCCTTGACCTGGTACCGGCCATAGAGCTTGCCAGCAACGACCTGCTTATCGACCTGGCAAAGATCGGTCTGGGAATAGCCTTCGTACCTGACTTCTGTATAAAGGATATGCGGGATTTGGCTATTATCGAAACCGAACAGGAAATACCGTCACGCAAGCTTGTTGCGGCGTATAACCTTGATATTCCGTTGTCGGACGGGGCAAAATACTTTATTGACAGCCTGGTATCCAATCCATCCTTATAATGCATTCTACCTCCTTTGATTCAATATACTTAAAATGGCATATGGATGTTGTCCATATGCCATTTGCCTTGTTAACGATTACGTAACACCGGTTTATTTTATCATCCTGTTGATCCGGTCCATCATTATTTTGTTGAAATTTACAACCCTTCTCTCATATTCCTCAGTCATGTACTTTGATGTTATGAGGAAGTCCGCGGTTGCCCGGTTGTTGGCGATGGGTATATCGTAAACAGCCGCAATCCGAAGCAGGGCTTTTACGTCAGGGTCATGGGGCTGTGCTTCCAGCGGATCCCAGAAGAATATGACAAAATCAATATTTCCCTCAACTATCCTGGAGCCTATCTGCTGGTCACCACCCAGGGGCCCGCTGTTGTATGCCCTGACAGGAAGCTCCGTCTTTTCCGATATTAACCTTGCCGTTGTCCCCGTTCCGCTTAAGAAATGGTTCTTAAGTATGTCCTTGTTCTCCTCGACCCATTCTATCATCTCATCCTTTTTGCTGTCATGGGCTATCAAGGCTATATGCTTTTGCTTGCCGATAGTGAATTTGATATAATCATCAGTTATCATGCTTTATCCTCGCTTTCATCATTTCCCGAAGCTTTGCAGTCTTTCCATTACCTGCTTCATCATATCCGAATATTTCTCAAGCTTGGCCTTTTCCTCGGCAATCTTTTTCTCGGGCGCCTTGGCCATGAAATCCGGATTGGACAGCATTCCGTTAACCCGCTTCAGCTCTCCCTCAAGTCTTTCCTTTTCCTTGGTAAGGCGCTCTATCTCCTTGTCAATGTCAACAAGGTCCTCAAAAGGAATGTATATCTGCGCCCCGGGAATGACCATGGATACCGCATCGTCCCTGATACCTGACTTATCGCCTTGTATCAGTACCTCCCCGGCATTGGCGAGAGCCGCAAAGAACACCCTGTTCTCCGCAAATATTTCCCTTACCGTTTCATTGTCGGAAACAACAATAACGGTGGATTTTCTTCCGGGCGCTACATTCATTTCCGATCTGATGTTGCGGATACTCTTGATTGCGCTCTTAACCAGCTCGATGCTATCCATATCTTTCGTATACTCCCACTTGGGGTTGTAGGACGGCCAGGAGGATATCACAATCGAATCCTTTTCCCGAATGCCTGTCATATCCTGAAGGGTACAGAATATCTCCTCGGTTACGAACGGCATGTAAGGATGAAGGAGCTTTAATGCATTTGTCAATACGTTACGAAGGGTCCACAGTGCCGCCGACTTGGAGCTGTCTTTGTCGTTGTACAGCCTGGGCTTTACCATTTCAATATACCAATCGCAGAATTCCTCCCATATAAAATCATAAATCTTCTGGGCGGCAACACCAAGCTCAAATGCTTCCAGGTTGTCGGTTGCTTCCTTTACAAGGTTGTTTGCTCTCGCAAGTATCCATCTGTCGGCCTGGGTAAGAAGTTCTTCGTCGATATCCTCTTTTATTTCGTCCTTTTCAAGATTCATTATGATGAAACGGGAAGCGTTCCATACCTTGTTGGCGAAGTTCCTGCTTGATTCAACCTTCTCCCAGTAGAAACGCATGTCGTTTCCAGGAGAGTTGCCTGTTATAAGGGCAAACCGCAGGGCATCCGCGCCGTATTTATCGATTACATCGAGAGGATCCACACCGTTACCGAGGGATTTGCTCATCTTGCGACCCTCTGAATCCCTCACAAGGCCATGGAACAATACCTTGCTGAACGGTTTTTTGCCCATATGGGCATAACCGGAGAATATCATACGTATTACCCAGAAGAAGATAATATCATATCCTGTAACCAACACATCGGTTGGATAGAAATAATCCAGCTCTTCGGTTTTCTCCGGCCATCCGAGTGTGGAAAACGGCCATAACGCCGATGAGAACCAGGTATCCAGGGTATCCTCCTCCTGTTCAAGATTGGTGCTTTGGCATACCGGGCATCTTGAAGGCGCTTCCTCCGATACCGTCATTTTGCCGCAACTCCTGCAGTAATATGCGGGTATCCTATGGCCCCACCAAAGCTGTCTTGATATGCACCAGTCCCTGATGTTGTCGGTCCAATTGAAGTATACCTTTTCAAAACGCTCGGGTATCAGTTCGATCTCCCCCGATTTTACGGCTTCAACAGCAGGCTTGATAAGCTCATCCATTCTTACGAACCATTGAGGCTTAATCATCGGTTCAATTGTTGTACCGCACCTGTCGTGAATGCCGACATTATGGATGTGCTTCTCAACCTTGACAAGCAGGCCCTCCTTTTCGAGCTCCTCAACAATGGCTTTTCTCGCATCATAACGGTTCATTCCCGCGTACTTGCCGCCATTTTCATTGATGGTCGCGTCGTCATTCATTATATTTACTTCGGGCAGGTTGTGACGCTTGCCTACCTCGTAGTCGTTAGGGTCATGGGCCGGAGTAATTTTTACAACACCGGTTCCGAATTCCTTGTCTACATAAGTGTCCGCAATTATGGGAATTTCCTTGTTTACAATGGGCAAAATAACCTTCTTGCCTATAAGGTGCTTATACCTTTCGTCATCCGGGTGAACCGCAACGGCTGTATCCCCAAGCATTGTCTCCGGCCTGGTGGTGGCAATTTCCACATATCCGTCCTCACCAACTATGGGATACCTGATATGCCAGAAATGCCCTGCCTGCTCCTCATGTTCAACCTCCGCATCCGATATGGAGGTACGGCATACCGGACACCAGTTTATTATCTTGGAGCCCTTATAAATATAGCCCTTATTGTAGAGATTAACAAATACCTTGTTGACTGCGTGGTTGCAGCCCTCGTCCATCGTAAACCTTTCCCTGTCCCAGTCGCATGAGGAACCCAGCTTCATAAGCTGTTTTATGATCCTGCTGCCGTATTCCTCCTTCCACTTCCATGCCCGCTCAAGGAACTCTTCCCTTGTGATATCCTGCTTTTCAATACCTTCTTCCTTAAGCTTCTCTATTATCTTGACCTCTGTCGCAATACTGGCATGGTCCGTACCGGGCTGCCACAGGGTATTATAACCTTGCATCCGCTTAAACCGGATAATGATATCCTGTATGGTGTTGTCCAGCGCATGGCCCATGTGGAGCTGTCCGGTAATGTTGGGCGGAGGAATCACAATCGTAAACGGCTTTTTGCTTCTGTCTACCTCGGCATGAAAATACTTGCCGTCCAGCCATTTTTGATAAAGCTTTTCTTCAATGTCCTTGGGATTATAAGTCTTTGCCAGGTTTTTTAGCATCTTGATCTCTCCTATCACTCATGATTCTGTTCTCAAATCATAATCATACAAACCATATAAAAAAGGCTCCTCGACGCAAAGGACGAAGAACCGTGGTACCACCTTTATTTACAGCAAGTTCATGAAATGATATGCGTCAAGCTAATAAAGCACATCATTTTCATGCGGTCATGCTGCCTCATTCGTCTTAACGGGAACTGCCCGGACTTTCTTACTCACCCAACGATAAGGCTTTCGGAAAGACTGCTCCAAAGCGACCTTCGGCAAGTGCCTCTTAAAATCATCTTTCAGCCGGCGGATGATTCTCTCTGTTAAGCGCTTACTGCCTACTCCTCTTTTTCAAAGCATTTTGTCATTATTTGATTTAATGGCTTAAAATATTACTACTATATTATTCAATAATATCAAATATGTCAAGATGTTGGTTTATAATATACACATATTTTAGTTTATTTTTACGCATCCATTAAAATATCCTTCTGCAAATGGAATTTTTTCAGCATGTTCAATGCATCGGCTTCACTCTCGGGATACTCTTTAATCAAAGCTTTTATGGCATTTACAGCTTCATCCTTCAGATTCTTGTTTGCCTGGATCCGTTCCCTTATCTTTTGCCTGCGGACGTTAAGCCTGTGTCTGACCTCCACCATCTCCCTGCTGTCAAGAATGGCGGACGGCTGGAAAAGCCACACCTCGGTATCCGATATATTATACTTCTCCAGCTCACTTATAAGTATGTCATTGTAGAACTCCAAAAGCTGGGTGTTGCCGGCATATCTTTTTATCTCATCTTTCATCATTACATACTGCTCCCACTGCTTTTTAAACTCCTCATAGTCATCCACCATGTACTTGCTATAGACATATTCAAGGTAATTGCGGTTATTTACCGATTTTATAGCCACCTTGTTGATCAGCATGATGACCTTGTTCAGCTTAAGCTGTACAATCTTGATATCATAGGCATTTTTTCTTGACTCCATGAAAATGCACAGCACAGAGGCCATTCCCATAAGTACTGTAAGAAGGAACGGGAAGGTCATGTTTGCTTTTGTTTTCCCGGTCAGCCAGGCAAACAGGGCAAACAAGGCAATAACTACTATAAATAAGGATTTTGCCAGGCCTCTAAGGAAGGACTGCTTATATATGATTTCATCCTTTTCATCAAGAAGAGCCTTCTTTTCCTGTTCCAGCCGCATGATATCGGCATCAATGTCTTTCTGGTACTTTTCGGCTTCCTTAAGTGAGGCCAGCTCCTTCGGAATCTGCATTTCAAATCTTTCAAACAGCCGGTACTGCATATCCGTTATGTCGTACTTCCTGGTGCGCATGCTCTCCCTGTCCTTTTTAAGGGATATTATATGCCTTGCCGCATCCTCCATTTTCTCTCTGTGAATCTTGGGCAGCCTCTCTATTTTCTCTATATCCGAAAGGTATAAAGTCACGGCTTTGTATTCTATTTTTGCTTCCTCAATCTGACGGTTGCTTTCCGCAATTATCCCAATATTTTCCTTGATAAATTCCTTCCTGTCGGCATAAGAATACAGCCTGACCCGATTCTGGGACTGTTTCCTTATGTATTCCTGTCCTTCGTTTTTTTCCATACTGGCTTTGCCTGACAGTTTAAAAAATCTTCCCAACCAACCCATTTTAGTATCTCCTGTATGATTACTGCTCATGCTGTTTCATATGGCGTATTTCTCTTATCCATTTATCTATGATCTGCCTGCTTTTGGCTTTGACGGCATCATTTTCACCCAAGCCCAGCATTTCGCGAAGCTTCCTTATTTCTCCCGTTTCCCTGCTCATACCGGCGTCCCGGGACAACTGCTCCATCCGAAGCACAATTTCTTCCTTTACCGTTTCATTCAGCCGGTACTCCTCAGCCGCCGCTTCGAATTCCTCCCTGCCCTTTACAAGCCAAAGGGCGTACATATATTGCCGCAGCGTTTCATCCCTGTGGTTTCGTTCATAGGCATGACGGAACAATTCAATGGCTCTTTCCGGTTCATAGATATGTAGGGACGCAATCGCCAGGTTGTGCAGCACATCCCCATACTCCCCGGGACTCAGGTCCTTGGCTTCCTCCGAAACAAGCAGCCTGTCGTACTGTGCGGCCGCCTCGGCATACCTGCCGCCCTCCAGCAGTGAATTTGCTTTTATAAACCACCGCTTTACGGCAGGCATCGCCCTTATCTCGTCAACGGTAAGAAGAAGGTTTTTAATTTCCTGTTCTGTATAATAATCCGCGCTGCATAAAATTATGGCCAGTAAGGTTTTAAAATCAGCCCTCTGCCTTATGGACAGCTCAAGCTTTTCGGCCCGCACCGCAAGGCCAAGCTCCGTCCTGATCCAATCCGTCAGGGAATCTGTAAAAAGTGTTTCGTCAATGGAGTAAATATTATTATATATGTAATGGCACAGTTCTTCTATCGAATAAATCCTGTGCCCCGTAACAGGCAAAACATATGGTCTTTCGGTCCTTTTTCCGCTGCAAAAAATTAGCTTACCCATGATTTACCCTCGCTTTATCATATGTTTAATATGTATTCCGCCAATACACCCGTCCCCGGATAATACTCTCCGAATCCCAGGTCCGATATGGCAACCTTAAGCTTCGTTTTATCCAAGCATGAAATGCTGATATTCAGCCTTGTCATTCTATCGGGCCTTTCCGGCAGGTTATTAAGAGGCAGTCTTTCCCTGATTACTTCCTTGGTCATTATATTTCTGATAACCAGCTCAATATTGTCGGCATCTTCGGGTATGACATCAACACTTTCATTTACCTCATACCAGGGCATGGCCGCGTCTGCCAGCACAACCTCCCTGGTCATCCCGTCCGCGTATGCCATAAGCGCAATCGAGCTTACCGTCATTTCATCATTTATCAGGATTATATTGTCCAGGCTGCTGTCCCCGGCCAGCTCCTTTGCCGCATAGCAGGCACCGTAGCTGTACAGGCTTTGACCTACAAAGACCCTTCGTCCCGTACACAGGCTTTTTATTACATTGTCAGCCCAGCCGCCGTCAAATCCCCTGCCCGTAAAATAAAGGGTTGAAATTATCTGCTTGTACAAAACCGTATTGGCAATTATCTCAAATGAATACTCCTTGTCCACATTCCTGTTGCTCAGCACCGAATAGTTCATGGTATCCGAGAAATCCTTCTTCTCCAGCCCAGCAATCATCGGGTTAGCCCTTCGGTTTATGCTGATTTGGTAGTAGTTAAGCCCGTTCTGATTGAAATCAAATAATCCGACATCATTCAGCCACAACTCCTTGGGCTGGCTCAAGGCATAGTACAGGAAGCTGCTGCCATGGCTTATTATGCTTGCCCTGTCCTTTTCAATCCCAAGCATGGACAAAGCCTTATAGACACCTTCTACAATTACGGGATCCATGTCACACAGGGTTACAACGATCCTCGTAATCGGTTCCGTGGGAAAATAATTCTTTATAAGCGTAAGCGTTTTTCTTAAATATTTTTCCATCAGGGAGACCGCACTGTATTTCTGTCCGGATACAACAACCTCTTCTCCGTGTTTTAACTTGTGAAGAAGCCCGTCAATCAAGACTCCTTCTCCTTCCCTGGCACATTCAACGGCTTCCTTGCCGCAAACCCATGCCTTTAATTCGCTTTTCTCACAGAGAGCGGTAGGAATGAGCGGATTATCATCGTTATCCGCAGGATATACCAGGATCGGTTCGAAAGTCTTATAGCTGTAGCAGCTTATTTGTGTGTAGTCATCACATAAATCATAGCCGACAATCAATTTTCTTGTGCTGTCCATCATGTATCTCCCTCTGCATATTAATCATGATAGCGGCAGGAAACATTCCCTGATTATATATTCCTTCCCTACATAATCCTCCATCATATCCAATAGGCCGTCGCAGCTTTCGGATTCAAGCGCCATTAACATCCTGTTGATCCGGTTGTACTTCGTATCATCCGTCATGTCATCAGGCATGAATTTTATAACAAAGGTGTCCGAAATATTAACCCGTTCTTCCTGTTCCTCGGATATGTAATAATGCAGCTCTTCATTATAAAACAGCATAAATTCCTTCACATGGATCCCCAGGAATGTATTAGGCATAAGCTCTGTTGTATACTCTCCGCCCCCATTATTTCTGACCAGCTTGTAATGTATGAATACCTGTTTCCTGGGGTTTGTCCTGTACTCGACATAATACCTTTCCGTGATACGCTTCGGAAGCTTGATCACATTCTTATATTCCTTAAAGAAAGGCAGCACGATTCCTTTCCTGTCCAGCCTGTCGATGTTGTATGATATGAAGTTCAAATCATTATCTGAGAATCCGGTATTTCCGGCGTTATATTTCAGCCAGGCCAGAAGGCATATGTCGTTTTCTTCGTAATTGAGCTCCCGTCTTATGATGCTGTACAGCCCGTCCGGCATGCTTTCGTCATATACCAGGTATCTGTATGCATAATAGGTTAAAAACGCCTTAACAATCAGATGGTTCGTTACCTTGCCATAATAATTGATAAATACATTGAAGTTATCAGCATGACTGCTTTCGGTAAACAGTATCTGCACCAGAAGCCTTTCCTCAAGGACGCGTGTATCCACGTCAAAATCCAGCGCGGCCTTCCATAAGGAAAGCAAATCATCCGTAGAGCCGTAATAGTAATTGACAAGGTAATTTAGTATCTTATCATCATACTTACCCTGGGAGTAAATATAATGGCAAAGCAATACCAGCAACTCCTCTCTCCTGTCCAGGCCGGAGTAGGAAATCCAGCCGGAACACAGCTTAAGCAGCCTGTGAATGGAGATGCCGTCGGCTCCGAAATATTTAAGGGCTTCCAATGCCTTGTCATAATAGCCCCTTATAACCATATATTCCAGGAACCTGATTCTTTGCGAGCTCTTTACTTTCGACAAATCCAGCATCAATAAGTATTTCTCAAGCAGAACCGCATCATAATTCTCATAGTAATAATCTATAATTGTTACCAGACAGTCAACATAATACGACTCCCTAAGGCCCGGAATCTGCAGTACATGCTTCCTTAATTCTATGGATTCCCTGCTCATTACCCTGTTGACGCTGTAGTGGTCATACAGGTAAAGCAACAGCTTCGTATGACCCGTATAATCCATGTAAATCCAATTGATTTCCTCTGTCTTGAACAAAGGCTTAAGGGTATACTCCACCGATACGGCATAACGGTTTCCGAAGGAATCTATCAGGAAAATACTTGCGCCTTCGGTGAATACCTGGATATAAGCTTTCCCGTCAACCAGGGCGGTGACTTCCTCCTGGTCCAGTTCCTTATGAACAACAGCCACGCTTGCCATGTTCGGGTTATCACAGGTTATCTCATGAGTGAACATTACTTCAGGCAGGTACTCGGCGAACACCTTGGCATGCATAGGCATGTCCATGAACTCCTTGTACAATATCGCCAGGTTATTGCTGATATTTCCGGCCTTAAGCTGCGCGAGGGTAAAGACCTCGATTGTTTTATAGTATAAATGGTATATCTGCTCGTTTTCCTTCCGGTTCTTTACCACATTGGCATAAAGGTATGCGCGCTTGCTGTCATTCAGTTTACTGTTGTATATGAAGTAAATAAGCAGGGGCTGGGGAAGCGGCTCCATATTGCTTTCATCGGCGCTGTACATGTAATACTCATACAGCTCTGTAATCTTAAGCTGGGCGTCCACCCCCAGGCTGTACCAACGGAAGTATTTCCTGTCCTTTTTAAAGCCCTTTATAAGAAGGCTGCAAATTGCCGACAGTATTTCTTCCTTTTCATAAATTTGGTAAAGCGCAGCAAGACCCCTGAAAACTATGGGGTTAAAGGTTTTCAGACGGGATACGAGGTATGTATACTGAAGTATCAGATCCATGCTGAGGCAGTTGTTCTTTATTCCGTAATTCATTACATGAATCTCAAATTCGTTAAGCTCCCTGAGAAGATAAGGCTCATCATTATATACACATAACGCTTCATAATACAGTATCGGTGAACGGCATCCTCCGTCAAACTGCTCTTTTATGTCTGTAAGCTTGTAGCTGCGGTTCCTTTCATACCGCCTGTCGGTAAAAAGCAGGAACCATAGTATTCTCCAATCGAAAGCATTTCTTAGATAATACCTTGCGATGGTGTCCGTAACAAATTGTATGGTCTCATTATCCTTCTTATATAACGCAAGCAGGTAAAGATAGGCGCAATACTCGAAAACAGAACGCCTGCGAAGCTCCGCCTCCTTTGCCGACAGTTCGTCAAGCAGCCTGCCCGCCGTTTTTTTATCATCGGAAAGAATCGCAAGATGAATATCCATCAGATCCGCCATGGTCTTTTCTTCGGTATTTTTCATATAGGCGAACAGGGTTCTGGTATCCTGTACATATTTTCCAAGGCTTATCCGTCCGGTTCTGAAATCAAGATAGCTCCTGGTATACTCGTACCTTCTTCTCAGGCTGTTTCTTAATTCATTGCTGCCGGATACGACATCCTTGTGCTTTTTGCAGACCACTTCGACGGTCATGGTCTGGTAAACGGTTTTTATGTATATCCTGCCGTAGTTGTTTCCCGGGGTCATTTTATTAGCGTTTATAACAAATGATATCTGGTGGTTGTTGCCAATGAACCGGTCCGCCCACAGGAACTTCTGCTCAAGAGAAATAAACGGGGCATCGGTACTTACGCGGATTTCCGCATACCCCCAATGATCCTTGGTAATTATCAGCTTGTCTATTACATCCTCATCACGGATTTCATACTCAAGATGTGTTTTACTTATACCAAGATTAATTCTTGATTTTTTATTGACTGCTATAAGGAATTCTTCCAATGCCTGACTGGTAGAAATGCTCTTTAAAAGATTACGGTATATGACATGGTATCTTTCTTCGTTCTTTAAAATTACCCGCTCAAACTCTTCACTGCGGAATACTTTTTTTGCTTCGGCCCAGTCCATTCTCGCCAGGTTGGCAAACTCAAACAGGTTCTTAATTTTCCCAATGGACGTATTTATATAGGGCGCTTCTACTTGAGCCGTAAAAGGTATCACCGCTTCACCACAGTCGCTTACTATCGTGATATTGCCCTTTACAACATCAAAAGGCTTAAGATACGCGGCGTCAAACCGATATGTAACGATACATTCTTTATCTAAAAAGGCGGTCAGTCCAAGACCAAGCAATCTGTCGGATGATATGACGATTCCTTTCATGGTGCGTCCCATGCTGTTGCTGATATGGAAGCTGCCCTCGTATTGCTTTCCCGCTTCTACGAAGAAATTGATTTCATTTACGGAAATTCGAAGGAAAGGAAGCTCGTATTCGAATTCGCCCCGGGCCAACTGCTCAATCTTTTCCTTCAAACCAACCACCCCATGCATTGTAGTCATTGCTTTTTATGTAAAAAAAGTTATAATAAAGTACAAATACACATGTAAAGATATGCAAACAGAGAAAAAATGAGAAAAACAGGTTTGTTTGCATTAATTATAATGTATGATGAGAAAAAAATCTAGACCTACGATTAAGGCTGTTCAGTAAATATACTATTTTACTATGTATGCCCATAGGAGGAAACCATGATTAGACACAGTGATTATTTTCACGGAAGTGATTTGGAAGTAATTGAAAAGATATATGGAATTAAAAAGGAAAACATAATAAGCTTTGCCGCAAATGTCAATCCGTTGGGCATTTCACCGAAGCTTCGCAGGACCCTTTCCGAAAGGATAGATTCCATAATGAGTTACCCGGACAGGGATTACACTTCCCTTCGCAGGCAAATTTCCGCGTATGTCGGAGCGGACATGGAGGATATTATTGTGGGAAACGGCTCTACTGAGCTTATATCCCTGTTTATTCAAATCATGCATCCTAAAAAGGCCCTCATTGTCGGTCCCACCTACTCGGAATATGAAAGGGAGGTTTCCCTCGGGGGAGGGTGTTCCCTTTACTACAGGCTGGAAGAAGAAAACGGCTTTCAAATTGACATAAGGTCCCTGGAAAAGGAACTTAACCTGGACGTGGACCTGCTTGTGATATGCAATCCCAACAATCCGACCTCTTCTGCCATCACCGCGGGTGACATGAGAGAGATACTGGACATATGCAAGAAAAAGGGCATATATGTCATGGTGGATGAGACCTATGTGGAGTTTGCCGAGGATTTGGAAAGCATTACATGCATTCCCCTGACAAGGTTTTATAACAATATAGTAATCCTTCGCGGCATATCAAAGTTTTTCGCCGCACCGGGACTTAGGCTTGGATACGCGGTGTGCGGCAACGCCGACCTTCTCAGGGAAATGAACCGGCGCAAGAATCCCTGGACGATTAATACGCTGGCTGCCGTGGCAGGCGAAATCATGTTCACCGACGAGGAATATATTAACAAAACCCGACAGCTTATCACCACGGAACGGAACAGGATATGCGGCATATTGAGGGAATGTCCGAACATCATGTATTTTACGCCGGTGGCCAATTTCGTGCTGATAAAAATATTGAAGGACAATGTCACATCAATGGACTTGTTTGAGGCCGCCATAAGAAAAGGATTCCTTATAAGGGACTGCTCGACTTTTCCCTTTCTGGACAATAAATTCATCCGTTTCTGCTTCATGAACCCACAGCAGAACGACGCATTGCTTGGGGTTCTGCTGGAGCATTTAAAATAGAAGCTTAAATATATTATGATGAGGGGATGATAACATGAACAGCGGCAGTAATCGTGCAGTCAATTTGACCAATGAGGAGAAGAACCGGCTCATCCAGGACATAATTTATTATTTTGAGACCGAGAGGGATGAAAAGCTCGGCATTATCGGATCGGAAAAAATACTGGACTTTTTCATTGACACATTGGGCACTGCGATATACAACAAGGCCCTGGACGACGCAAAGCTCTGGTTCAATAAGAGAATGGAGGATATGGAAGCCGATTTCTACACCCTCTACAAGTAGGCGATTATCTTTGCATTAATAAGCTTTATTAATGCTGAACGTAAAAACAACCGGACAGCAGCAACGGTCTGCGGTCCGGTTTTGTATGCAGTTATGGTGTTGTCTATGATTCATATTTATAGTTTTTTACGTACTCGAATTCCTTCTGTATCTCCTCCGAGGGTTCATCGGTTAACAGCGATACAACGACTATTGCCAGGCATGACAGGATAAATGCCGGGAACAGCTCATAAATGTCCCATACTCCGCCGATGGGCCTGATAACAAGCTTCCATAAGAATACGGCAGCTCCTCCGGTCACCATACCGGCTATTGCTCCGCCTCTTGTTACTCTCTTCCAGAACAGGCTGAACAGCATAATCGGTCCAAAGGTTGCCCCGAAACCGGCCCAGGCGAATGCTACAACCTTGAAAATAACGCTGTCTTCGTCCAGTGCTATTATAGCCGCTATAACTGCTATAACAACCAGGGTTATTCTCGACATGATAAGGATCTCTCTGTCCGTTGCCTTCTTTTTAAGAATCCCATGATATATATTCTTGGAGAAGGCCGATGCCGCAATTAATAGGTATGAATCCGAAGAGCTAATCGTGGCCGCAAGTATCCCGGCCATAACCAGGCCAGCAATAATAGGAAGGAAATAGTTTTTTGACATTAAAATGAATATTTGCTCCGAATTGCTTGCAGTCCTGAACGCGTCCGGGAAAAGCATCCTTCCGCTTATACCGATAAATACCGCGGAAAACAGTGATATGGCGCACCATATGGTTGCAATTCTTCTTGATCTCTTAAGCTCGACAGGATTATTTATTGCCATGAACTTAAGGAGTACCTGGGGCATTCCAAAATACCCGAGGCCCCATGACAATGTCGATATTATGAATAAGGAATCATATTTGACAGCTTTGCCGAATACCGGTATGCCATTTGAAACGTTCTGCACCCCGTCAACGGTCTCGGGATTTGCAGCGCCGAAGAAGTCCAAAAATCCCGGTATCGATTTTGCGTTATCAATTAATTCGGATATTCCGCCAACCTTGATTATGCCGGTGACAAGCACAGCGCCAAGGGCAAAAATCATTACAATTCCCTGCATGAAATCGGATGCGCTCTCAGCCAGAAAGCCGCCGATAAAAGTATACGCTACAACGAATATTGCGCCTACAAGCATAACGGGAATATAATCCGCTTCAAACAAATTGCTGAAAAGCTTCCCCACCGCTACAAAGCAGCTTGCGGCATATACGCTGAAGAATACAAGAATGAACAACGCCGCAATTGTCAGAATGATCTTCTTATTTTCCTTAAAACGATTGCTTAAGAAGTCGGGAATGGTAATTGAATCGTTTGCCACATGGGAATAAGTACGAAGCCTTTTTGCAACAAACAGCCAGTTAAGGTATGTACCGATGAGCAAGCCGATTGCCGTCCATATGGCCTCCCCCAGGCCGCACCAGTAAGCTAATCCGGGAAGTCCCATAAGCAGCCAGCCGCTCATGTCCGATGCCTCCGCCGCCATGGCCGTTACCCACGGGCCAAGGGATCTTCCTCCTATAAGGTAGTTGCCGCTGCTTTCGCTAGCCTTTTTTGCATAGTAAAATCCGATAGCAATAACCGCACCTATATAAACCGTCATTGCGGTTATGTATTGAATCTTGTCCGCACCCATTTTGTATCTCCCTTCATAATTATACATTATGGGAGATATTATAGTATAAAACCGCACATTTGTACAGCAAATTATTAAAGTATTACCACTATGCCGTATCAAAGCGATGTGCTTCCGAATCCACCGTTTCTTATGTCAGCCGCGTCATCATCGTAGGTTATTCCGTATTCAACGAATATACCCTGCATGAATCCCGCTCCTTTGTCTAAAGTGACAGTTTTCCCTTCCTTGCTGTCATTTGTCAGCTTACAGAATATATGGCCCTCGTTGTCAGAATAATAGTAATCGCCGTCTATGATTCCTACGGTATTATTGAGCTGAAGGCGGAATTTGAATCCCAGGCCGCTTCTCGGATAGCATTTGAGCACCCAGCCTTCCTCTATCCTGACCCTTATGCCCGTGGGAATTAGAATCATCTCACCGGGCTTAAGGCTAAAACCAACCGGTGTGAAGAAATCATAGCCCGCCGAGCCCATTGTGGCTCTCCTTGGAAGCTTGATGCCATTATATATGGCGATTATTTCGTCAATCAGTTTTTCATCCGCCTGCGTTAAATCAGAAATCCAGTCTATAGAAATGTTTACATCAGTATTAACCCTGTCTGAATAAAATGTCCTAATCCAATCCTTTATAAATCTTTCCCTGCTTACCTTTTCAAACTGTGCTATTCTCTTCATTTCATCACCGCTCCTGTTGTATACTCAGAATTTCAAGAAGCTTGCCGGCCGCCTTGGAAATCGGGTTATGCCGACTGTAGACAATGCATATGCTTCTTTCGGGAATACTCCGTGAAAACTGCAGTTCAAAAAGCTTTTCGCTTTTTATGGCTTCCTGCGCAAAATCCTTTACCACGCAGCCGATTCCCAGGTTTCTCATGGCAAATTTAACGATCATGTCGCTGGTAGCCAGTTCAAACTCGGGATTAAGAATCACCTGGTTATCCTTAAGGAATTCATCTACATACTTCCGGGTGCTGGTATTTTGCTCAAGGCTTATTATAGGAAAATCCTTCAAGTCCTTATAGTCCATGATTTTATTCTTCAAATGGCCGAACCTGCTGCCCGCAACAAAGATATCCTTAATCTTTCTTACACGTTTGAACCTGATGCCGGCCTTGGCCTGGAAAGGTTCGCTGACCACTCCGAAATCAATTTTGCCGTCGTAAAGAAGCGAAAGGGTATTGGGGGTCGGCCCATTGGTCACCGCCACCTTGATTCCGGGATATTTTTCATGAAAACGCTCCAGGTATGGAAGAAGATAAAACTGTAACGTCATGTCGCTTGCGCCTATCCTAATCTCGCCGTGTTCCAGGTCAAGCATTTTGCGGAACTGCTCTTCTCCAAGCCTTATATACTCATATCCGCGCTTAATATAGGAATACAGCGCTTCGCCCTCCGGTGTCAGCTTCACGCCCTTCGGCACCCTGACAAACAGCTTTGTGCCAAGGTTCTCCTCAAGAATCTTGATAGACTGGCTTACCGCAGGCTGGGATACGCATAACTCCTCCCCTGCCTTTGTAAAGCTTCCTTCCCTTGCCACGTAATAGAATATCTTATAATATTCCATATCAATGTTCATATAATCTCTCCTTATGGAGTTTATGTTTGTTATATGATGTCAGTATATCATATTAATATCCGGCATCTCAATATTAATATATTGACCAATTCGGTCAATCATGTTATAATGATATTGACCGATTTGGTCAACCTTGGCCAGATTGGCTGAATATAACCATTACGCCCAATCATATCCGTTCCGGTCAACATCACATAGTGTTCTGTGAGGTGATTGATATTTACGACAGATTTGAGAATCTTAACGAGGTCAAAAAACAGGCCATTATGAACGCAGGCTTTAAGATATTCGGTGAATACGGGTATTCCAAGGCATCAATCGATGATATCGTCAGGGAAGCCGGAATATCAAAGGGTAGCCTTTTCTATTATTTTGGGTCGAAAAAAAATTTTTTCCTTTATCTTTATGAATATGCCGCTGCACTGATGAAGCAGACGGTTAACGGTCCCGGTGAAGATTTAAGGACGAATATTATGAAGAAAACCGATTTTTTCGATCGCCTGGATGAAATTAAAAAAAGGAAAATGAAACTGTCAAGCCTGTATCCCCACATGAGCGGTTTTATTAAAAAAGCTCCGTTTGAAACATCCGGAGATGTGTATAAGGATATTCAAATGATCAACCAACGGCTTGCTTCGGAGCAAACGGACAACTTCTTTGAAAACCTTGATTTGTACAAGTTTAAAGAAGGCATAGATCCATATATGGTATTTCAACTGCTCTCCTGGTGTGCGGAAGGCATTGTAAATCATTATCAGCGCGAAGCCCCGGCGGATGGGGACGACGTGCAGAAGGAAATAGACTATGATCCGGTCCTGTCATTGTACGATAGATACAGCGCCATGCTCAGGAAATGTTTTTACAAAGAGGAATACCTGGACAAAAATATAGATGAATAATTTATGTTTCTATTTATGCATCAGAAAGGAGGCATATTTGCATGCCTGTTATTGAAATCAGCGGATTGACCAAGGATTATGGAAACCACAAGGGAATATTCGGTCTTTCCTTTACCGTGGAGGAGGGTGAGGTTTTCGGATACCTGGGTCCGAACGGTGCCGGGAAAACAACTACCATAAGGCATCTTATGGGGTTTTTAAATCCGGACAAGGGATCGGCCCGGATATTTGGCATGGACTGCCGGACCCAAAGGGCTGAAATAATGAATCATTTGGGTTATCTCCCCGGAGAAATAGCCTTCTTTGACGGGATGAGCGGCATGGAGTTCCTAAACTTCATGGCCAGGATGCGGGGCCTTAAGGATACCTCGTTAAGTGATAGGCTGATAGACATGTTCGAATTGGATGCCGCAAGCAGGATCCGTAAGATGTCCAAGGGAATGAAGCAAAAGCTAGGTATCATATGCGCATTCATGCATGATCCCAGGGTCCTTATCCTGGATGAGCCTACAAGCGGGCTTGATCCCCTTATGCAAAAAAAGTTTTCAGAGCTGATACTTGAAGAGAAGAAAAGAGGCAAAACAATACTTATGTCCTCACACAGCTTCGAAGAGGTTGAACGCACATGTGACCGCGCGGGTATAATCAGGCAGGGAGAGCTTGTCGCCATCGAAAACATGCGCGACTTAAGGCAGAAAAGAAGAAAAGTATTCCTGCTGGAATTCGACAGCCCGGCATCCGCGGCATCATTCGCCGGATCCGGCGGCTTTAATATCCTGGAGGTAAACGAGAATATCGTCAAGCTCAGCATTCTCGGAAATGCGTCCGGGCTAATTAAAGCCCTTGAAGGGTACAATGTATTGGATCTGAACACCGAAACGAGCAGCCTCGAAGACATCTTCATGCACTATTACGGCGATAACGCCAAAACCATGGCGAGTGTTTAGAAGGGAGGAGCATAAATGATCAGCAAACCGTTGTTCAAAACTGCCATAAAACAAAATTTCATAGTGTTTTTGATTATTGTTGCCGTACTTATGGTTTACCTTCCGATTATCATTACAATGTATGATCCTTCCACCCAAGAATCATTAAATCAGATACTGGACGTTATGCCTCAGGCATTGATTGCCGCCATGGGCTTTAGTGAAATCGGAGGAAGCCTGATTGATTTTATCGCCAGCTATTTTTACGGCTTCCTTATCCTGCTGCTGCCCATGATATATGTAATTATAGTGTGCAACAGAAGCATAGCCTCCCTTGTTGACAAGGGCTCAATGGCATACTTGCTGTCCACACCCAATACCAGGGGCAGAATAGTAAGAACACAGGCACTGTTCGTCATAATAAGCACCACCGTAATGATTGCCCTGGTAGCGGCAGCCGGGTTGGCGATAAGCAACACCGTTTTCCCCGGTGAGCTTGATGTCAAAGCCTTTCTTCTGCTAAACCTTGGCGCACTGCTTTTGTACTATGCCATAACCGGAATAGGCTTTCTTGCTTCCTGCCTGTTCAATGACACAAAATATTCATTGATGGTCGGTGCCGGTCTTCCCGTGGCCTTCCTGGTTATACAAATGATATCCGATGTCGGTGAGGAAACCCGGTTCCTTAAATATTTCACCATGTTTACACTGTTTGATCCGGACAAAATTATAACCGGGGAAGGTTTTATCCTGCAGTTTGCCGCACTGGTGATTATAGCCGCAGTCTTGTATGTGCTGGGATATAACGTGTTTAATAAACGGGATCTGCCGTTATAAATATCAAATATAAAAGACCTCCTGTAAGCCATATATTATACCGACCCCAAAAAGATAAACCAAATATCTAACAATTGGGGCGCATCATATAACCGGCTTTATGGAGGTCTATTTTTTCATGATAATTATTTTTTAGGGCATGATTTTATTTGTATTCTTTCGGTATTTCCGTAGGATACTTGCCTGTAAAGCAGGCATCGCAGTATCCCATACCCTTTCCGATCATGTCACCGACACGATCCACATCAAGATATCCAAGGGAGTCGGCTCCGATCATTTCCCTTATCTGGTCGATGGTATTATTCTTCGCAATCAGCTGGTCTCCGGTAGGCACATCCACCCCATAATAGCATGGATACAGGAATGGAGGGGAGCTTATCCTTACATGCACTTCCGTAGCTCCCGCTTTCTTAAGCATCCTTACAATCTTGGCGCTGGTTGTTCCGCGTACGATGGAGTCGTCAATCATTACCACCCGCTTGCCCTCCACAACCTCGGGAAGGACATTCAGCTTGATCCGGACACTGGATGCGCGGAGCGCCTGCTTGGGTTTTATGAATGTTCTTCCGACATAGCTGTTCTTCACAAATGCCATGCCTAACGGGATTCCGGATTCCAGGGCATATCCCAGTGCCGCCGCGTTTCCCGAATCCGGTACTCCAACAACCACATCCGCATCGACAGGATGGGTCTGTGCCAGGATTCTTCCCGCCATAACCCTGGAGTTATATACGCTGACACCGTCTATGCGGCTGTCGGGGCGGGCAAAGTATATATATTCAAATATGCATCTTGCATGGTTTTTTGCACATAAGGACGTATCGGAATGAATTCCGTCCTTGTCAATCATTACGACTTCTCCGGGCTGCACGTCTCTTATGAATTCCGCATCCACGGCATTGAGAGCCGCCGATTCCGATGCCAGTATATAAGCGCTGCCCTTCTTTCCTATGCATAAAGGATGAAAACCAAATGAATCTCTTGCGCCAATCAATTTCCTCGGGCTCATTATTACCAGCGAATATGCTCCCACCAGCTTTTTCATGGCATTAACGACGGCCTCTTCAACGGTCTTTGACTTAAGCCTTTCCCGGGCTATATGATATGCTATGACCTCTGTATCCACCGTTGTCTGGAATATGGCTCCCGTCTGCTCAAGCTCTTCTCTCAGCTTGCGGGTATTGACAAGACAGCCGTTCTGGGCTATGCATAGAGTGCCCTTCACATAATTAAGCACCAGGGGCTGTGTATTGTGAATGCTGTTCTCTCCCGACCTGGAATAACGAACATGGCCTACACCGATATTACCCTGCAGATGTTCCATATTCTCTTCGGTGAAAACCTCACTGATAAGACCCATGCCCTTGCAGGACATTACCTCTCCTTTCGGACCGTTGGTGTCGCTTACGGCTATTCCGCAGCTTTCCTGTCCGCGGTGCTGCAATGCGAACAATCCGTAATAAAGAGTTGATACCACATCGTTCCCCTCAATGTCATATACGCCGAGCACTCCGCATTCCTCATGGAGCTCACCGGTAATAAAGCTATCATGTTCCATGATTCATTCATCCTTTCTTATTATGCAGCTTGCTGCTACCTGCATAATACCCTTACCCTTATCCTTCCCCAATAAATCCTGTAATGCAAGAAATAATGCATTTTGATTTTAGCAAAGTTGGGGATATGATGCAATATAAAATTGAATTTGATAATGACTGTAAAGAAGCACTCACTCGCAATTACAGGTACAATCCTTATATGAATGTATGTCTAATTCCCTATATTTGTGCTGATGTTCAGGGAATGAATTGGGATGGTAAGATGGCAATTGCAAATGAAAACGGACCATGCCGTTTTAAGTACCGGATGGTATTTTAGTTATAAGCATGGTCCTTAATTCTTTGTATTATTTCTAAATCTCAAATCAGATCAAATCAGGTAAAACCCTATGGCATCGGTTTTTCGTAAAGCCGAATCCTACATTATCAATAGTACCTCGTTATCATCCTTCAGCATGGATTCAGGAATGTAGTTGTCGGCAAGCTTTTCGCCGTTTAGATACATTTCCTTGTAACCGCTTTCTGCTCCGGATTCATTCTTTACCTTGATATGAAGCATCCTGCCGCGGAATTTCTTCTCTATGGAGAATTCCTTCCAGTCGCTCGGAATGCTCGGTGCGATCCTGAGTCCGTAAATATCGGGCCTCATTCCAAGGATACCCTCCACGCAGCCTACCATAACGGTGGAAGCGGTACCTGTCAGCCAATGTACATGGGATCTTCCTTCAAACGGGCTCTCTACACTTTCCGTAAACTGTCCGTGTACATAGGGCTCTATTACCCTAATATCCGCGCGGTCGTTCATGGCTGCGGGACATGTCTCCATAAAGTATTCGAATGCACGGTTGCCATGGCCCATTAAAGCTTCGGCAAGTATCAGCCAGCCCTGGGGCTGCGAGAATATGCCGCCGTTTTCCTTTGTGGACGGGTTGAAGAGCAGTGCCAATGCCCCGTTGAATGCATGATCCACATATGAAGGAGCCATGACTCTTGCTCCATATGCGGTATTAAGCTCACGATATACGCTCTCAAGGGCTTTTTCAGCCTGTTCCTTTGTGGCAAGGCCGCTTATTACAGCCCATGTCTGAGGATTAAGCCACATGCTTGCCTCCGGATCATTCTTTGAGCCTATAACCTGGCCGTCCTCCTTGAAGCCGCGGATGAAGCGGTCACCCTCCCAGCAATTCTTATTGATTGTATCCTTAAGCTCGGCCTGAACCTTGTCAATATATTCGATATACTCGGTATCGTTTTTGTCAACGGCAATATCACGGATTACGCTCATTGCATAGTAAAGCTGCAATGCCACGAAGGTAGATTCGCCCTTCTTTCCGAGACGCAGGCAGTCGTTCCAGTCGGCATGCAGGCCGGCGGGCATCTTGTGGGTACTGAGCCTTTCCATGGAGAAGTTGATGGCTCTCTTTAAATGATCATAAACCGTTCCTTCATCACGGTTAGCATATGGGATAACTTCATCCAGAAATGCCTTGTCCCCGGTTTCAGCCATGTATTTGTACACGGTGGGGAACAGCCACAGGGCGTCGTCGGCACGGTATGCCGGATGACCTGTTGCCTGTACATATGAGAAATCGTCGGGTGTATCCTCATGGCCCGCCTTGTGGTCGAACTTAACCAGGGGAAGTCCGCCGCCGTTATCAACCTGTGCTGAAAGCATGAAGCGGAGCTTCTCTTTTGCCATCTCCGGATCCAGATGAATAATACCCTGGATGTCCTGTACGGTATCGCGGTAACCGTAACCGTTGCGCAATCCGCAGTATATCAGGGATGCAGCCCTGGACCAGATAAAGGTTATGAAGCACTGATATGCGTTCCAGGTATTTATCATCGCGTTTAATTCTTCGCTCGGGGTGTTAATCTGGAAGTTTGCCAGCTTTCCGTGCCAGTAATCCTTAAGCTCCTGAAGCTCCTTTTCAACACGGCCGAGATTCGCATAGGAGTCCAGGATTTCAGCAGCCAGCTTGTCATTCTTCTGTCCCAGTATGAAAGCAAACTCCTTTGTCTCTCCGGGCTGAAGCACCATATTCGTATGTAAAGCTCCGCAGGCATTGGAGTTATAATTCAGGACATTATCACATGCTCCCCTCTCGACGGCTATGGGGTTGTGATAGCTCCTGTACCTGCCGATAAATGATGCCTTGTCACCGTTATATGATACGATCGGGGCTCCCACAAGGCCGAAGAAACGCTCCTTGTTATTGGTTCCGTCCTTCTTGCCGAAATTCTCATTTACTGTTTGCAGGATCTTATTGCCCTTCAGGTAAGTCCTGGTGATAAAAAGGGTATACTGCAGGTTTACCTGGTCATTCTCATAATAGCTGTCATTGGTGAACTCGACAAATCCGAAGGCGGACAGCTTTCTTGGCCTGCCGCTCTTGTTCGTGATTTTTACTCTCCAAACCTCATATGTTTTATTTAACGGAACATAGTAAAGGACCTCGGATAAGATGTCCTTGTATTGTCCGGAAATTACCGTATATGCTGTTCCATGCCGGCATTCGCCCTTGTAATTGTCATAGCCTTCTCCCAGGGGCTTTCCAACCGGCTGCCAGGATGCCGACCAATAATCGTTGTCTTCATCATCTCTTAAGTATACATACCTGCCGGGCTTGTCTTCCTGGTTAAATATATACCGGATAATGCGGCCGTTGGCTCCGCTTTTTACAAAGCTGTATCCGCCGGCATTGTTGGAGATTATTGCTCCGTATTCAGGAGAACCCAGGTAATTAACCCAGGGAGCCGGAGTGTCCGGTCTGGTGATAACATACTCCTTTCTGGCTTCGTCAAAATATCCGTATCTCATTTATACCTCTCCTTTAAATTATTATACTTTTTTATGATTAATAATACATATTTTTAACAGTATAACGGTTATATCTTAAAAATGCAATATTATCCGGCAGAATTTGCTATTTTTTCAGTCGTGTTTCACGTTTAAGCAATTTATATTTACTAAATATTAAATGCGCTTTCTTTTCAATGTATTTAATTATGCTGTTTTTGTAATTTTATATTTATAATTATTTTGCCCTGGCAAGCAGCTCCTTCAATTCATCGATCTCAAAAATATAATGCTTGCCGCAAAAATGGCAGTTTACCTCAACAGGCTTGTTATCATTGATCATTTCCATGATATCCTTCCTGCCCACCGATATAACGGCCTGTTCGACCCGTTTCTTGCTGCAGCTGCATTTGAATGCCGCTGGGTACCTTTCCAATATTTCCATATTAAAGTCTCCGATTAAATGCTCCAGTATCATTTCGGGAGTCATTTCCTTGTCCAGAAGGGCTGTTATGCCTTCCAGCCCGCCTATTTTCTCCTCCAGCCTGCCGATTATTTCTTCCCCGGCATCCGGCATGAGCTGTATTATGAACCCTCCCGCGCGGCGTACGGTATTATCCTTGTTCATAAGCACGCCGAGAGCCACACTGGACGGCACCTGCTCGCTGACAGCATAATAATAAGTCAGATCCTCCGCTATCTCTCCGCTTACAAGCTCTATCTGCCCGACATACGGCTCCTTAAGACCCAAATCCTTTACGACCGTAAGCATGCCTTCTCCGATGGCACCTCCGACGTCAAGCTTACCCTTTGAATTCGGGGCAAGCATTACATCCGGATTATGCACATATCCCTTGACCGTTCCGCTGGAGTCGGCCGTAACCACAATGCCTCCAATCGGCCCCGAACCCTTTATCTGAAGGGTAAGTATATCCTTCTCCCCCTTCATCATAACACCCATCATGGCTCCGGCTGTGAGCAGCCTTCCCAAGGCCGCGGTGGCCACCGGGCTTGTGTTATGAATCATCCTCGCCTGCTCCACCAAATCTCTTGTAGTCGCTGCAAATGCCCGTATATGGCTGCCTGCAGCACTTGCCCTGACAATGTAGTCCGTCATTTTTTCATGGTTCCTTTCTATAAGCGGTATAAATTATTCCTGTATTTCCATTTTATCAATAATGAAATGAATGTCCAATTACTTAACATACAGCTTGTTCGGACGGTGCCTTTCCTTTGCCACCACGTAAATCCGTTCGCTGTCAGCCCTTGGCTCTTCAAATGATAATTCATGATAAGCGCCTACCATATCCAGTCCGGCTTCATCCAGGAGCGTTCTTATGGTCTTAAGGTCATAGGCCCTTCTGACATGGGTTTCTTCGTGCTTTTTATATAATGAATTATCCTGCTTTAAGAATAATGTAAGGTTAACCTCATTTATCATTTCATCAGGATAAAACGCATTCTCCCATATAAAGCTTCCCTGCTCATGATGCATAACATTAATGCTGTTTCCCAGGACTTCTTCATACAGATAACCGGTATCCATATCAAATATAAACAATCCTCCCGGATCCAGGTAATTGCCGGCAAGATTGAATACCCTGCTTAAGTCCTCCTGTGTAAGCAGATAGTTAATGGTATCACATACGCAGAAAATTGCCGCCACGGTACCATACAGTTCAAAATCACGCATGTCCTGGCATAAATAGAGAATATCGTCATATGCCCCTTCGCTTCTTTGCCTGGCAATGGAGAGCATGTCCTCGGATATGTCAAGACCAATCATGTCATAACCTTTCGCCGCCATCCTTCTAGTCATGGCCCCTGTGCCGCAGCCAAGCTCCAGTACCAGGCCTTTATCTATACCATTGCGTTTTAATATTTCCTCAATATAGTCTGCCCATTCATCATAAGGTATATGGCTCATAAGTATATCGTAAACCGAAGCAAAGTCAGTATATTTATCCAATACTTCCGCTCCCTCCGCATAATTCGCAGCCTTAATGGAATACTTCTATAATTTTATCATACAACATTATCCCATACAATAAATAAGGATTAAAAAGAGCATGCGGCAGCATTAATGCCGCCGCATGCCCGATATTGCTTGCACAGTCTTCATCCGTTTCTGACAATTCCCAATATCGATTAATCCTCTTTTTTCTTCTTTCCAAGAGCAACTGCGCCTGCTCCAAATACAGCAGCACCAAGGCCAAATACCATTGCTAAGGAGGACACGCCGGTCTTAGGGGTTGATGTTGATCCACCGGTTGAGGCCTGGCCGCCAACTGCCGTATTCATAGCTTCTACAACCTCTGCGTCTGTAAGAACTGTGTTGTATACCCTGAAGTCATCGAAATATCCCTTGAACAGATAGTCCCAGCAGTTAATGCCGAGATAAATCTTACTGTCATCGGTAAAGGTGTACTTGGCAACAGGGCCTTCACCAAACAGTTCGCCGTTTATGTACAGCTTACTGTGAACGGTGCCTGCAACTTCAGTTCCCAATACGGGATCCATGCCGGGCTTGCTGCCGTCAACGGTTATAACAACATGTGCCCACTTGTTCTTCTCAAGAGGATTCTGGTTGTCATAATTTACGGCAAAGTATGCTTTATGGTACCAAGGCCATACAAGATTCGGGTCATCGCCAAGCTCCAATGCCGCCTTCTGGCTTCTTGACCATACGACTGCGTTCATGTCGCTGCCGTCGGGAGTCCATGTGGTCTTTGTGAAGTTCAGCCATGAGCATCTGCCTTCAGCCTCAAGCAGATCCTGACCAATCTGGATAATAGGGCCATATGTTGAGAATCTGGAAGGATTTACCCAGAATGCAACCGAGTAGGTGTCGCCAACTGCTTCGCAGTCCAGCACTACGCCGTAGTTACCGTCAAGATATAATGCCTGACCGTTTACGCCTTCAGCAAACTGAGGTGAAATGCTGGGATTTGCCTTTGGTATATTGGGAGTAACAGGCAGTCCGTCTACGTCTCCTTCTCTTGTTACAACGGTTGCTCCTCCAATGGTACCTTCAAAGCCGTTCTCATAAACCGGTGTTGCAGCTAAAGCTACTGTAGCCGGCAAAAGCATGGACACAGCTACAACTGCTGCCAACAGTTTTCTTAATTTCATTTCCTTTCCTCCTTTTATTTATTAAATTAAGCACGCCTGCTTATAAAAACCTTAAATAAATTGTTTATTAAAACTTTAATTTTTCAATTATCCGTTTAACTATTTATAGAATACTACGAATTTACCAAAAGGTCAAGCCGGAATCATATTTTTCTGTACATTTTTTATAATAATTACACGCAATAATGGATGATATCGTATTTAAATACAATTCCATCCATACCGTTTTCCCGTCCTGCTTTTGAAAATAATAGTCAAACGGCAGAAATTGTGACATTATCTGTATTTATTTCATTATATACTTAAATAAATGAGAATTATGGTTTTCTAGTATTCATCCAGTGTAAACAGCGGCCTTCCGTCCTCGCTCCATTTAATCTCCGACAGAAGAGTATGGCGGTTGGGATCGGATAACGGTTCTCCTATCAGCTTTTCATACGGCCTTGCATGGAACACCAGGATATCCTTTCCGTCCTCGGAAACCGTAAAGCTGTTGTGCCCCGGCCCGTATATCCCCTTCTCAGGTATAGTCTTAAGGACGGGATATCTTTCCTTGGTCCATGATTTAGGGTCCAGCAGATCGGCATCCTGATTGGCGGTCAGCATGCCCATGGCATAGTGGGCGCTGGTTTCGCTCGCCGAATAGGTAAGGAATATCTTGCCGTTTTTCTTAATAACGGCAGGGCCTTCGTTAACCCAATAGCCTATCCTTTCCCAGTCATAGTCCGGAGTGGTAAGAAGCACCTGGACCGTCTTAAGCTTCGTGGGTGATTCCATCTCGGCAATATAGAGGTTGGATATCTTCTTGCCCACTCCGACCTTCTCAGCCCATACAAAGTAGTGTTTGCCGTTGTTTTCAAATACCGTTGCATCAAGGGAGAACTCTTCAAAGGAAAATTCATCGTCATCCGCTCTTTGCATCTTTCCCTTTTCAATCCAGGTTCCCTCAGTCGGATCCGCATCCGCGCATTCAAGCACATAAGGGCGTATCGCCCATATGTCGTCGATATCTCCCGCCGCGAAGTAGATATACCATTTTCCGTCAAGATAATGGAGCTCCGGCGCCCAGATGTGGCAGCTCATAATCCCTTTTTCATGCCTTCTCCATATGGTTTTCTCCTCCGCGCAGGCCAGGCCGTAAAGGCTGTCCGACTTCCTTATGATGATTCTGTCGTATTGCGGTACGGTGGCCGTAAAGTAGTATGTGCCGTCAATATGCCTGTAGATGTACGGATCCGCCCTTTGCGCAATGAACGGATTATATGTTCCCTTTTTTGTTTTTTCCATAGTGTCCTCCTTGATGTCCTTTCTTTCGGGTTTATGTCATCGTCAGGTTATTTCGTCGGTTCCCAATCGATGTTAAAGTACTTCTTCATGGCTTCCTTATGATACTGGTTAGCCATCTCGGTTGCTTCCTTAACGTAGTCGGCAGCCTTGGCCTGACCGGTGTCAACAAGGGTGTGTATGCCTATCTTGTTGAAGTATTCGTCACAGAATGTCCAGTAACCTGCAATTGACATCCATCCGAACGGAACGGGCCTTATGCATTTCTCAAAATATGCGTCCCAGTAAGGGCCGTTTTCTTCATCCGTGGGATACATGCTCCTGTACTCCGCCCAAACTTCCTTGTCCAGAGTAATCGGAGCCGGCATTGAGTCTCTCTTGAGCGGCTGTCCTGAAGCATTTGTTATAGATTCGTCCTTGTAAATCTTTACTTTCTCCTTCCAGCCGTCAACGCCCCATCCCATGAACTTCAGCAGTTCATAAGCCTCTCTCGGATGCTTGGTCGCGGCGGAAATACCGCCCATGTCCAGGGTCGCGATTGTCTTTGGAACGCCTTCGACCTTTTCAACCGCAGGAATCGGATAAGGCACGAAGTTTATGTTCTTTTCCTTATATTCGTCCGTATCCCAAAGGTTCATGTATGTCCAGTATGCTTCGGTCATGATGGCAACGCGTCCGCTGGATCCGGCCCATGCGTCCCACTCTCCAAGCCATGCTTCCATTTTCGGGGTTTCACGGTCCGGAGCTACATAGCCGTTCAGCTTAAGGTCCGCAAATTCCTGTTCACCTACGGCCCAGATGCTTAAGTCAAATCCGGTTCCGTCCCATCCGAACTCACCCTTGACCCACTGGGCTGCGGCAACGCCGTAGTAGCTGTCCAGCCTGTTGTACGCTGCCAAGCCGTAGTATGCGGGCGTCTGGGTATGGTCGGTCGCATCCTTGATAAGCTGGATCATCTCTCCCCATGTCCAGTCCACACTGGGCATCGGAATGTTCAAGGTCTCCATAACCGTTCTGTCAATGTATATAACGCCCGGGAAGAACTTGATTGGTGTGGCCCATTTCCTGTCTGTGTCGTAATATCCGATTTTAAGTTCGTTGATTGTAGGCAGCAGGTTCTGGTTCTCGGGATCGGCTTCCCAAAACTCGGTCATGTCATAAAGCAGATAGTTTGATAATGCGAAGTCAGCATCCGAGAACATGAAGCAGTCGGGAACATCTCCCGTATTAATAAGGTTAAGCAGTGTGGTGTTAAAATCTGCAACATTAACATATTCGCTTATGACAGTGATGTTGGGATATTTATCCATAAATTTTTCTGCAAGCTTCTGGGTCAGTACCTCACTGTCAAAATTTAGATACTTAAGCGTTATTGGCTCGGTTGTCATCGGCGGCAAGCCTTGAGCCGTACCCTGGCCTTCATCGGCTGCCGAACCGCCGTCACCGGTTGTGCCGGTTTGCTTACCGCTGTCATTGGTCTGCGCAGGTGTTGTGTTGGATGTGTTGTCCTTGCCTGTGTTGTCCTTGCTTCCAAATACACATCCTGACATGACACCGACCAGCATTGTCAGCACCAGCAGCAATGCCACAATTTTTTTCATTGATTTTCCTCCTTTTCTTATTCATCATTATTAATAATCAATTTACACATTGTCATGATGTAAATTGTTATTCACCGGTTATACCCGTACGGTCTATGCTTTCCACGAAGTATCTCTGCAGGATGAAGTACATTAAAAGCACCGGCAGTATGCTTAACATCGTGGCGGCCATACGGATGGATTCGTTGTTGCTCTGGTATACTCCGTCAACAACCATGGAGAGCTGCGGATTATAGGTTGTATCGAACTTTTTCAGCTCCACTATCAGGGTGGTCCAGTTTCCGTCTGAAAAATACCCGTTGACATACAACTGCGTCAGGTATGATTCATTCCAATACCATACGAATGAGAACAGCAGTACGGTAATTATTGCAGGTACGGCGGACGGAACCGCAATCCGCAAAAATGATCTGAAGTATCCTGCGCCGTCAATATGCGCCGCTTCAATAAGTACGGTCGGAATCTGCTTGAAAAATGAGTAGAAAATTAATATGAAAATCGGCGCGTTAAGCCCCTGGCCGAATATCGCGGGCAGCACAAACGACCACAGGCTTCCGACCAGCTTCATGTCGGCATAAAGCACATATGTGGGCATCATGGTTATCTGCGGAGGGATTATGTATGAGAAAATCAATATTCCCATGAACAGCTTTTTCCCTCTGAATTTGAACCTCGCAAATCCGTATCCCACAAAAGCACACACAACAACATTTATAAGGGTGGGAACACCGGCAACCACAATGCTCTGCAGGAACGAGGACATGTAGTTCATGTTAAGGATGGCCCTCTTGTAGTTGCCCAGGTAAAGGGAGCTGGGTATCCATTTTATCGAAGTATCCAGCAGGTCTTCCAGGTTCATGAAGCTGTTGCTGATCATGTAAAGGATCGGATACAGGTAAACGAATCCGATACATATCAGCAGGGCATAGACAATAATCTGTTTCAGCAGCCCGTCCTTCTCCCTTGAGCCCATCAGGGCCTTTCGGATCTTATCTTTGTTTATTCGCTTCTGCAGGTTCTGCAGCTTTGAGGGCTTTATTAAGCTTTTTATTGACCCTGGCAGCATATCTCATTCCCTTCCTTCTTGCCCGTTTAATGGCACGTTGTTCCTTTCTCATTTCCTTCCTGAATTTCCTGACCTGCTTGTCATAGGCGTCCTTTCTCGTCAGCATCACCAATGCCACTATTCCTATTATCAGGGTTTCCGCAAGCGAGTACATCCAAGCCATTGCCGATGCGTAGCCATATCCCTTGTTGCCGGCAAACATAGCGCTTTGGATGATGTTAATGATGGAGTTGTTCTCATTGTTGGATATGAAGATAACCGTATATACCGCGTTTAACAGCACCATCGGCTTGATAAGGGGCAGGGTTATCTTCCAGAAGCACTCCCATCCGGAACCGCCGTCTATCTTTGCGGCCTCATACAGTGATGAATCTATCTTCTGAAGGGCCGAAAGGAATATCAGTATCTGCACACCCGAATACCACAGGATCATTATCATGTTCCCGAAAACATCGGCTATGGCGCTTGCCAGGTAATTCGGCATGTAAATGGCAAGCGTATTATATATGGCTTGAATATTGATCGAACTGATTGTGGCCGCTCCCTGTCCGGTCAGCATCAGCATTACGGGACCGCTTACAATTATTACCGGCAGAAAGAATATCAGCCTGAAGGTGCCCTTGAACTTGATTTTTCCGTTCAGCAGCATCGCAATTATCAGCGCGAAAACCACAATTATCGGTACCGACATCAGGGTCTCCAAGAAGTAGGCTGCCAGCATAAAAGGAAAGTCCTTGTCTTCAAGCCAGATCTGGGTGTAGTTTTCGTACCCGACAAAAGTTATCCTTCTTCCGAACGGGGTCATTCTGATATCGGCCAACGAAAACTGGAAGGATTCAATCAAGGGCTTGATCAGAAACAGGACGGCACCTATCAGCCATGGAGCTATGAATATATAGCCGTAACGGGCTTCCCGCTTCGCAAGCTTTCCGATCTTAACTTTTTTGACTTTTTCCTTTTTGCCCATATCATTCACCTACTTTATACCCCAAAGGCTCAATCGTGTAACCGTCGACAACCTGTTCCGTTTTGCTGTAGTTGACATAAATCTTTGTTCCGTTGTCATAAGTCACAACCGTTACACCGCCCAGGCGTTCATGGTCGATTATAAACGCTCCCTTAACGGCATCATTGACTTCCTTTAATGCCTTCGTGTATTCAATTATGTCGTCCCTGTATGTGCTGTACTTGGAGCTGTAAATATCTGCGGAATTCGTATAAATAAGGTTTGACGAATCCTCCCATGTAATGAGAAACGACGGATAGATTCCCATTTCAATAAGCTGGAGGAAGAACTCCTGCTTGTTTGCCTCGAAGTTCATGTACTCCGAGTATAACGGCATTATTCCCTTAAGCGCAATTGCAAGGAACGGCACATCCTCGTCGGTAAAGTTATATTGTGAGGTTCCCACCGGCATATCTAGAAAAGCATCGGTATATTTCCACAAGTACATATACGGCTGTTCAAGAAGCAGGCTGAACTCGTCACCAATGTTTGCCAGTATGGAATTATAGGCGTTATATGTATCCGTCCTCGAGTATTCTTTTCCGCCGTAGGAATAGGTAAACAGGCTGTTGGTTATCCCGGCCAGGGCCAGGTCATATATTCCTGCCTTGCGGTAATCCTTCTTCAATCTGTTTAAATAGTATTCGGTGCGTTTCGGTATCAGGTACAGCATGTTCTCGTATACATCCATGTATGTGGGCTCCTGATACAGTCTTTTGTCTATCCTCTTAACCACGTTGAACGTGGTGTTGAATTCATCCGGATTAATTCTAAGTACATCATGATACAGGTACATTTTTCTTCCCTTTTCATTGATGGCTTTTATAAGCGAGGTCAGCTCATCCGTTCCCCCGATGTTCTTGTCGGCTTTGTACCTGGTTATCGGAACCCTGTTTACACCGCCCTTCTGCCATCCCTTGTAAATAGACAGAATGTCTGTAATCCCGGCCTCATCAAGGTCGTTGTATATTTCACGGATGTTTTCAACCGTGGTCATGGTAACGTTTTTTGTCGACAGCAGCCATTCTTCCCTTTCAACCCCGATAAAATCGATTCTTGTGTTGTATTCGTAATCAAGCTTTTCAACAATATGATTATCGAGCAGGTAATTCCTGAAGGCTACGGCAAGGCCCACATAGTCGGCATTATCACCGCTTACGAGCCTGTATCTGACCTTGATGTCATAATGGGTTCTCTGCTCTTCATAGTCATCAACCACGCCCGTATTCCTGTTGCTGGTGGGCTGTTTGAAGACCTTCCTGAACAGGAACTTCGGGAATATGCGGTTATAGGCTATTTTAACACCGTTCGGATATGCCTCTATGCTTGCCCTCTGGGCCCCGCTTTCGATTATCCCTAAGAAACCAATTTTATCATCGGTATGAACCATTCCGAATACCGGAGCAAGGATCTTTTCCGCGTCATTTACCGTCTGGAAAGCATTTTTGAGCAATGACGGGGTGGACTGATCCTTAAATCCTATGTCATCTCCGTAGATTAGCTGCGAATATCCGCCTGACAGCCTGCCTTCCTTGTCATTTAGGCGGATTAAGGCACCGTTGCCATCCGGGATGAACATGTATCCCTTCTTTTCCCCGAGATATGTGCTTCCCAGCATAGGAAACACATTAATGGCTCCAATGCGGAACTTGTCGATGGTTTCCTTAATAGATGCGTCCGGTATTTCGACCACGATATCGTCATTTTCAAGTCTTACGGAAACCTGAAATGCGAACCCGAGATCGGGGAATACCACATCGGCGCTAAATCCGTTATCCGTTTCTTCAATATTAATTATGTTTTTGTTATTTATTAAATCCGCCTGTACGGCTTCATTGTAACCGTCAATAACATTCAGAACTAATCCCGAGCTGATAAATCCCAGCCACTGCTTGTTGGCCCCACTGCTGTCCTGTTCTATTGCGGAACGGATAACCGCCCCGGTATGCTTGTTTTCCACCGTTATTGACAGGTTGCTTCCGGTCAGGTACATCCTGTAGTTTTCGCTTTCGGCGATAAGCTTATTAACATAGGAATCCGCATTGTGTACCGGCAGCTCGGAAGAATCAAAGCCCTGCTTCTTTGTCAGGTCTCCTCCCTGGTTGCTGAAGGACCTGGACATGACAGAAATCCATATAAGCACTGCCGCAAAGAATGCGATAAACAATGAGGAGATAATTGCTTTTTTGATAAAAGCGCCTTTTCTAGAAGCCAAGCCGATACACCACCTCTCCACCGATTCCTGTTACAAATTCGTATACCTGCTGCCAAAGGATATACAGGATGAATACCAGGAGTATGAATATCAAAGCGGCAAATAAGGTCAGGAAAATAACCTTGAATGTCGCCTTTACGGTTATATTGTTAAGCTCCTTGATCGTCACAAATATCAGCACGACAATCCATGCCAGCATGAAGTCTTTCGTAAATGTCACCAGGAAGCGTTCATTGTTGGTGACCACCCTGCTTAGTATGAATATAACCGGCTGCAGCACTATGTAAGGTGTCAGGCAGTAGGCAAACGCGCAGTATATTTGCTTGAAGCTTCCTTCACCGTCATTGATTGTGCATACCAGGTAGTTGCACGCCGTAAGCACAAAGAACACAATTATTACGGAGCCTATGTCCGAAGGAATGTTGTACCTTCCCTCCCGTACGGTCTTGAAAAGGAATCCGGCAAAATACTTGTTTATTATGCTGAAAAGAATGTATACCATTATTATAATGTTGGCACACAGGTAGGAAGCCTTTCCTTCCCACCGTACCCCGTAGCAGCCGTCAATAGGATGCTTCATATAGTAGAATGCATATTTCAGCTGCGACACCAGGGTGTTTGACCTGACCGCCGTCAGTATTCTTGCAGCGCCGTTAAATATACCTTTTTTCCTTTGCAGAATCTGTAAAGTTTTATATACGGCATATATGGCAATGAGTATTATGGCTGCGGCAATGATATTTTCCCTTATCCAGACGTTCCGCTCCTCCCAGAAGGCTTCCGAGTAAGTGTTCCTGTCTGCCGCAAGCCTTGCATAATGCATGGCCATCGCGTAATTCTCTTCCTGTAAATACGCCAGCCCCATTGCCTTGTTGGCGTACCCGAACATGCTGTTCATTTTAAGTATCTGCTCAAGGGGCTCCTTGCTTTCCGTATAGCGGCCTTTTGAATACAGGTACAGGGCCTTATGGAGCAGGTTTGTGAATTCCGTCGGCTCAAAAATCTGAATCTGGTTTAAGTCGGAATCCAGGATATAAAGCTTGTCATTATAGTCTACGGCAATTGCCTCCACGCGTTTTGACAGGCCGATTCTCTGCCTTCCGTCATCCCTTCCGCCAAAGATGAACAGCATGTTTCCTTCATTATTGAATTCATAGACATAGCCCTGGTTTGACACCATGTACACGTTGTCGTAATTGCCAGGGCAAACGGCTGCCGGCGTATCATCAAACTGGTCGGCATCCATGATGTTCTGGCCGGCTATGTTCAGCCTTCTTAGGGTTTGATATCCCTGTCCCCTGGTTACGGTATATATCAGGCCTTTATCGTCGATTGCCAAGTTGTCGGGTGTCGGAGGCTTGTTTTTTATCATCTTTGCCCTCTGGGCATCGGTCATGAACATGCGGATTATTATATTAATGAGGGAAATGCTTGTCGGATTGGTCCCAAAGTAGCCGAGGAACGTACCGCCTTCCACCGGACTGATCTGGACGATTCCGTTGGTGTTCGACTCACATATGACAAACATTATTCCCGCATGGTTGACGGCTATTTTTAGAGGCAGGAAATCGGCTTCATTGCCATACAGGGGATGATCCGGTTTGCCGTACTCGTTAATTACATTTCCTTCGCCGTCAAATACGAAAACCTTCTTGGCGTCGCGGTCCGCCACATAAACCGTCCTGTCTTCGGTTACAAATACCCCGCAGGGCGTAACCAGTACATCCTGGCCGAATTCCCTAATGTAATTTCCCTGCAGGTCGGACACAAGAATTCTCCTGTTTCCCGTGTCAGCGATATATATGTATCCATCCTTGGTTATTTTCATGTCCCTTGCCCCGATAAAGGAGGTTTCTCCCACCTTTGTTATGTTACCGCCGGGAATGTATGCCGCCTGGGTTTCGATTATATTGTAGCTGCCGCCGGCCGCATCATGGGTGTAGGTTTTATAAGGCACCTCTGCATGTGCGTTCGCCGGTGCAAGTATCTGGCTTATTACCATGGACATTAAGCTTATTAAGGCAAAAAGCCTTATTCTCTTACCAGAATTCATACATGTTCCCTCCGATTACTTGAGACCTGAATGGGCCATGGTATTCATAATACTGTTTTGCAGCAGTATAAACATAATCAGGTTGGGTATGAACATTATCAGCGAAGCTGCTGCCGCCATTCCCTGGCCGGCTACATTCGTATTGGCATTTGCCAGGGTGTTCATATAGAAAGCAAGAGTTTTCAAGCCTTCGTCATTTACATAGTAATTCGATGTGCTCAGATCGACCCATACCTGCTGGAATATCAGTATGGCGGCCGTGGCAATGGCAGGCTTTATCAGGGGTATAATAATCTTCCTGTATACCTTGAAATCCCCCGCGCCGTCAATATAAGCAGCCTCTATAAGCGAATCCGGAACCTGGTCGATAAACTGCTTGATTAAAAACAGCGCCACGGGCGTGGCAAGCCACGGCAGTATATGCGCAAGATATGTATTGGTTATACCCAAAAAGTTGATTGTCAGATACCTTGGGATCATGACCGCAACGGCCACAAACATAAGGGCCGCCTGGTTGATATTTATAAATAAATTCTTGCCTTTGAATCTAAGCTTGGACAGGGCAAAGCCGGCCATAGTGGACAATACCAGGGAAGCCACCACAACCACAGTTATTACAAGTATGCTGTTGAAGACATAGCGGCTCATCGGAATCCCTGCCATTCGGGATGCCTTGAACAGCTTGTCAAAATTATCCAGCGTAGGTTTTGATACAAAGAACTTGGGAGGGTATGCGAACAATTCCTCCATTGGTTTGAACGCGTGATTTATGATAAAGACTATCGGCAGCCCCATGAACAGTATCAGGGGCATGATGGCGATAATAATCTTAATTTGGCTCTTGTTGAATTTCTGTGGGTTGATATTATGCCCTTTGTATGCCATGACCGGTCCTCCATTCTAATCCTCTGAAAACAGCTTCTTTGATATACCGGAGAAAATGTATATGATTCCAAGCAGCACCACGGAAACAGCTGCCGCGTAACCCATCTCATAACGGATAAATCCATAGTCTTCTATATGGTTAACAATCAATTGCGCCGCATAGCCCGGTGTAGGATTAGTGGTCAGCTGGGTGCTTATAAGTCCTGCCTGGAAGGCTCCGACGATTGACATGACCGCCGCAAACAGCATCTGCGGCTTCATGCTAGGTATCGTAATATAAATCATTTCCTGGAAGCGGTTCTTTACACCGTCGATAGCGGCGGCTTCATACAAGGTTTCGTCCGAGTTCAATATGCCAGCAAGGATTGCTAGGAAACCTATTCCGCCGATACTGCTCCACAGGCCTATGATTATTACAATCGGCAGCAGGTATTTGGTGTTGACCAGCCAGATAATCGGCTCATTGATTACACCCAGGCTCATAAGCCAGCTGTTGATGTAACCGGTCTGGTCGCCGCTGAACATGATCTTCCACAAGACCGTCATGGCAACTCCGCCGGTCATTGTGGGAGAATACAGGATCAGCGCAAATATCGTCCTTATTCTTTTAGGCAACTGCGCCAGCGCCCAGGCCAGCAGGAACGAGAGTATATAGCCTCCGGGCCCAACTATCAGCGCGTATGTCACTGTGTTGGGCAGTACATGCTGCATGAATATTTCGTCCTTTGTAATCAGGTTCAGGTAATTTAAGAATCCCGTAAAGGACGGAAATTCTATGGAGTTAAAATTGGTAAAGGATAATCCGATGGCCATAACCACGGGGATAAAGATGAATATAAAGAACAACAGGTAATATGGCGCCAAAAACAGGTATCCGTTTTTATTGTTGTCTCTTTTCCCGACAGATGATTTCTTACGCATAAGCTACTTACCCCCATCCTCCAGGCCGAGTATTTCATATACCTTTTCCATGGTCGGTACCTCGTAATGCCTTACAACTTTCCCATCCTTGATATATCCAAATTCCTCAAGCTTTCTTATGGTTTCCCTGTCGATGACCTTAACAGCCTCATCTATGCGCGTCCTTAGGGTTTCACCCTGTACAACTATGTCATTGAACGCATTGCTAAGCTCACGCTCCATCATGTAAGTGCCCAGCATCCTGGGAGCTTCCTTAATCCATTTTGCCTGCTCCATGATTATCTTTTTATGGCTTGAATCCCATGGCAGCGCCGCAAATGCCTCCAGGTTGGCAGTACTCCACATATACTCGCTGCCGTAGGAAACTTGAAGGTTTCTTCCATATTCTGTCTGAACCTCGGCCGAGGTCCACCATTTAACAAACTCCCAGGCTTCTTTTTCCCTTTCTTCATTGGATTTGAAAATAAATATATTATCCATTCCGCCGGCGGTATATCTTAAAATCTCGCCGTTTTCATCCTCAATGCCCGGAACCGGGGCTATGCTCCAGGAGTTTGCAATTTCCGGAGCGGCGTTAACCAGCAGGTTATATGTACCTATATCACCTATGCCGATAGGCAGGTCACCGTTTCTGAAATGCTGGTAAAAGCTCGGTACGTCAATTGGAGCGTTATAAATCGTAAACAGCTCCGTAAGCATCGTAAGGCCCTCTATCGCTTCCTCGGTATTCAGGGTGGACATTGCAGTATCAGGATCATACAGCTCCGCTTTGTGCTGGAAAAGAAGCGGAGTGGTTCCGTGGAAGTTTCTCATGGCAATCATCTGGGCTGTGGGATAGAAGAAATTCAGTCCCCTCATCTGCAGCTCCGGAAGCAGGTCAATCAAGTCCTGCATCGTATCCGGAACCTCAAGCCCGAGCTTTTCAAAGGTGTCGGTTCGGTAGAACAATACCCAGAAGTTCATTGTTTCCGGCAGGGAGTATATTCCGTCACCGATAACGGTCGGAATAAGAATTCCAGGTGAAAAACGGGTTGCCACTTCCCTAAAATCATCAAATTCCGTCAGATCCTTAAGGGTTCCCCTTATGGCCAGGTCAAACGGCAGCGCATAGTTTATGCCCGTGGCAATATCCGGCGCGTCGCCTGACGAATTGGCAAGGACCAGCTTCTGGGGATCAAAAATAATTGATAAATCCACTTCTATGCCGGTTTTCGGCGTAAACTCCTCATCAATCATTTTCTGCATGATCTCAACATACTGCCTGGGCCTGTTGACCCAAACCTGTATGTGCTCTTGATTGATCGAGGCGGTGGAGTATGCCTGGTCAAAGAATGACGCGAAAAACCGCTTGATGCTTAAAAACATTCTTTTTAAGAAGCCCGGCTTCTGCGGAAGACCGGCGTCCTCCTGGTATAAGTAAATCCTGTCAATGGAGATCCTGTTCTTGCCCAGTACATCCAGCAGGTCCGCCAACTGCTTATTGGTGGAGTTTATGCTGGTGGACAGCTCCCCTACGCGGTAAGGCAGCTCATCCGGTTCCTCGGCAAGGCTCCTTAATTGGCTGGATGCTATGAAAGCCGATGAAAATGCCGCGATTCTCTTCGTATCGGAACTGTAGCCCTTTACGCTGTCGTGCAGCCATTCCAGTTCATCCGCCCAACCGTACAGCCGTTCCTGAACATCCGGTATGTATCTTGCAATATCAAGATCACGGTACTTATCCTTGTTCGTACCGGCAACCTTTATGATTTCCAGAGACAGGTCGTTGATTTCGCTCATTATCCTGCTGACGGATTCAAGAACATGGCATATTACTTCCATGTTTATTGTAAAGGAAATGGTGTGGGTCCCCTTTTCAAGCCATACGCTCAGCCTGGTCCCGTCCCGGTCAGTTAAGGTATAGGTTTTATACTTGGCGGAATAGTTAAAGGGATATGCTTTAAACTGCCTGTTGGGTATTTCGCCGTCTATTTCCACATCCAGGAATACCGGAAAGTCCGCCTTGTCATTCTGGCGGTAATTCAGCGCCAGGTAATAATATCCCGAAGCGGGAGCCTCAAACTCGTAGGTTACTTTCTGCCCGGCATTCTTGAAGGAATCCTTGTCGATGGTATTCATAAGAGTATCCTCAATCCTGTATGGATCAAGGCTTGCGTCAAATTCCACTATCGGACGTATGGACGAGTCGTTTCTGTAGGTGAAATCCTCCGCCTGAATGGTAATCAGCTCATTTCCCGGCGCAGGCTGCGAGCCCGTATACTCCGGGATATCCTTAATTGCCTCCAGGTACATGTTTCCAAGCAGGAAGTTGCCCTCGGCCACGGTAAATTCAAGCTCATGACGGCCTTTGGTCAGCTCCAGTACCAGCGGATCCGCATGATAATAACTGGCATCCATGAAATACTTGGACTCCCAGCGTATCAGCTTGTCAGGCAGGGCAACGATTTCATTGCCGTACCTGTCAAAGGATTTTTCCTTCTTGCCCACCCATGTGGATTCAAGCAGGATTCTTCTTGCCTCATAAAACGGGTATTCACCGTCGATTCTCATGGACATCTCGACGGGCAGAATCGAATTGTCGTCGGACAAATAATCAAATTTCATTATATAAAGAGCCGTCTCGGGCACCTCAATTTCAAATACCGCATCATCATCTATGGCAAGCCTTAAGGCCTTGTTTTTATAGCCATAGTTGTCATCGGTAAGCAATCCCGTGCCCGATTTATATGACTGCTCGACATTAATTTCGATGGGAAAGCCGGTATAACGGGAAGCAGTATAACCCCCGCTGACATTTGAGTAGCTGCTCATTATTCTTTCATTAATGTATGTACCGGAAACAGGAACCGAAATCCCCTCTTTATTTTCGGTAAATTCCGCTTCTTGAGCATACACCGGTATATTTCCCATAAACGTTATTACAGCCAGCACAAATGCCAAAACACGGATAAAACCCTTCTGTTTCATAAATAAACCAAGCCCTTCCTCGCCTACATTTACATTATATCTCCAGTTCAAGATGCAGAACGCTGCATGCAGGAATATTGATTGATACACCGTTGTCGGTTATCTTATATCCGTCGAATTCCTTGGAGCATACGTTATTCGGATTATCAAAAGTATTGTATGCCCTCATGTCATTGGTCAGTATTGTTCCGGTAACAGACTTTACCTTGCCGTCAACCACGACCGCTTCCACATTATAGCTGTCTGTGACGGAAAGATTGTTCAGTGTAACCTGGATCCTGCCGTCCTTTGACATCGATACGGACTCAAACAGGTTGGGTACCATGTGCTCGTCTTCCAGGCCGATCATTTCAACGCCGCTTAAGCTGCTTTCGATAAGTTCGGCATCCTGATGCTTTTTATACATCCTAAATACATGGTAAGTCGGTGTAACCATCATCTTTTCCTTATCCGTATGGATTACAGCCTGCAAGACATTGACCATCTGCGCCAGGTTGGCCATCTTCACGCGGTCACAGTGCTTGTTGAATATATTCAATGTGATCCCGGCCACCAGGGCATCTCTCATAGTGCTTTGCTGATACAGGAATCCCGGATTGGTGCCCGGCTCCACGTTGAACCATGTTCCCCACTCGTCCACAACCATTCCGATTCTCTTGTCAGGGTCATACTCATCCATTATGGCACTGTGGTTCCTGATAAGCTTATCCATATACAGGGCCTTGCTCATGGTTTTATACCATGCCTTTTCGTCAAAATCCGTTGCGCTTCCCTTGATAAGCCATCCTTCGGGATGAACATAATAATGCAGGGAAAGTCCGTCCATGAATCCGTGGAATTCATACGGGCTGTGCTTGTATGCCGTCTCCAGGACCTTCCTTGTCCATTCGTAATCATCTACATTGGCTCCGCATGCAATCTTGGCAATCGGCCTGGCATGATTATAATTTCTTATATAGGTCTGGTACCTGCGGAATTCCATGGCATATTGCTCCGGCAGCATGTTTCCACCGCAGCCCCAGTTTTCATTGCCTACCGCAAAATAATCCACGTTCCAGGGCTCCTTGCGGCCGTTTTTCCTTCGAAGCTCGGCCATCGGGGATACCCCGTCGAACGTCATGTATTCTATCCATTCGGACATCTCCTGGACGGTTCCGCTGCCCAGGTTGCCGTTTATATATGCTTTGCATCCCAATTGGCTGCAAAGCTCCATGAACTCATGGGTTCCGAAGCTGTTGTCCTCAACAACACCGCCCCAATGGGTATTGATCATTTTCTTCCTGTTTTCCCTAGGACCTATGCCGTCCTTCCAGTGATATTCGTCGGCAAAGCATCCTCCCGGCCAGCGCAGCACGGGGACATTGATTTCCTTCAAGGCTTCGACAACATCGTTTCTTATTCCGTTGGTATTGGGTATGTCGGAGTCTTCGCCCACATATATGCCTTCGTAGATCCCTCTTCCGAGATGCTCCGAAAAATGGCCGTATATTTCGGCATTGATATGCCCTTTTCTGATATTGGGATTTATGTACAGTTTCAAGTTAATGTCCCCCCTTGGTTTAATTAAGTATTTAATGTAATAATAAATATTCTGTTTAACCTTAATTATAAAATACTATAATAAAATGAAAACGTCAAGATGATTTTTATGTAATAATGCACAATAAATATAGATACATTTCTTACTTCTTAACAGTTAATGAAATAATATATCGATTGTTGACTTTGGCGTGACAAAAACATATAATTTAAACGAAATATAAAAAATTCCAGCAAGGAGTCCATAAGATGCTATATTTTAAAAATATACAAGAGGCCGAGGAAGTTTTAAAAGCACTAAGCGCACCCATGCGGCTGAAAATCATGGAGATGATTTATGAAAATAATTCATTGAGCATGAATGATATAGCTAAAGAGCTGGGCTTGACCAACAGTGCTATTTCAATGCATGTAAGCAAGCTGGAAAGTGCCGGACTGATCAAAATCCATTCGACTGCGGGAAAACGCGGAACAATGAAAATCATTCATCCGCGGTATGAAAGACTTATGATCGACCTCGCTCCCATTAAGGAAAAACGTAAATTCTACCAGGATGATATTAAAATAGGATATTATACCTCCCATAAGGTTAACCCTACATGCGGAATAGCCACAACCAAGAAGATAATCGGCGAGCTGGACGACCCAAGATACTTTACGTTCCCCGAGCGTTTCGAAGCAGGCATCCTGTGGCTTGGCAGCGGCTACCTGGAATATGATATTCCCAACCACCTGACGGCAGGACAGGTTATAACCGAGCTGCAGATATCCTTTGAAATATCGTCCGAATACCCGGGATTTAAGGAAGATTACCCTTCGGACATCCATTTTTACATTAACGACAAGTACCTGGGATACTGGGTGAGCCCCGGGGATTATGGCGACAGGAAAGGATACCTTACCCCCATATGGTGGCCCGACACCCTTAACCAGTACGGCCTGCTGAAAACCCTGATTATAAATTCCCAGGGAACCTTTATTGACGGCAGCAACCTTATATCAAGGACAACCATTGAGGATCTGAACATTACCTATACCAGCTCCATAACCTTCCGTTTCGAGATTCCGAAAGACACGACCAATTGCGGCGGAATGACCTTGTTCGGCGAGGACTTCGGAGACTATAACCAGGCAATAAAGGTAAAAACATTCTTCCGGAATGCGGCTGAGAATGATCCTTATTAGTAAAATGGCGTTATTACGAATATAAAAGAGCTTGCCCTTATGAAGGCAAGCTCTTTTTAATCATATTGCGCCTTTGTATTCTCACTTCTTTTTTGAATTGGTGCTTGTTTATTTTCATAATGTATTATTTTGCCTCATATCCGCTGCCCCATATGGATATGCCTTCTTCCGACAGGACGCTGAAGGTAATGACATTCTTAAGTCCGAACTCATCCCACTGCTTGAGAACCACTCCTTTATATACGGTCTCGTCGATGGTCAGTGTGAGCTTGTTTCCGTCCTTTAGCTCCCATGTTCCGTTCATGTCGCCAATTACAGTGTGATCCTCCTGAAGGACTATATTAACCGACTGCTTAATCCTGGGGGAAATATCCTTTCCATGATTGATGGCCTTATAAGCTCCTGCTATTTCCTCCTCGGTAAAAGTTCCGATCGTCTCACCGACATACCGGTATGGAGCGATGACAAACCAGCCGTCCTCATTCAAGAACATCTGGTGCACCCGTACCTCGTGATGCTCACCCCTGTTTTCAAATCTTGTATGGAAGATTATAAAGTACTTGCCTGTTTCCTCCTGGTATATGGTCGAGTTGTGTCCGGGAGAAAGGTATGCCTGCCTGTTGTTGCTATCCTCTCCCTCAACGCTGTTCCAGCGGTAACTGCCCATAAGCTTGCTGCCGTATTTTTGTGCGGTATTGTCATCAAAAAATGAATGTTTTGGACCTTTACAGTCTATCATGTTATTGCCCTCATAATCATAGTATGGTCCGTCCGGGTTCTTGGAACGGGCAATTCTTATATTATATCCGCCGGCCCTGTCAAGCCCTCCAAACGACAGGAACAGGTAATAATAATCGGTTTCGGGGCTGTATTGGACATAGCCGCCTTCAATCCTCAAATGGTTTTCGCCAAGGAGCTTCTTGCCGTACCCGGATTCCAAAGGCCTTCCCGTCTTGGGGTCAAGCTCCAGTATATATATGCCTCCCGAATAAGAGCCATACAGCATCCAAAGCCGCCCTTCCTTGTCGAAAAACACATGCGGGTCCACTACATTCGGATGTATCCTGGCATCATACGCGTCTCCGTTTTCACTCAGCTCATCCTTCATTCCCGACCTTAACAGAATGCCCAGGTTCTTATAAGGCCCTTCAATATTGTCCGATACCGCATAGCCAAGAGCCGAAAGGGGAGAGCTTCCTTCACAGTTACAGTAGTAATAATAGAATCTTCCGTCCTCAAGCTGTACAACATCCGGGGCCCAGAAGGTATCTGTTCTTGCCCATTTGAATGCTTCCTCCATTTCCTTTTGCGCATTCGGAATAATGGGATTGGTGGGCGTTACTCCGGACGCTATAAGCGTCCAGTTCATCAGGTCCGTCGATTTTGCGGCCGCCAGATGGGAGCCGAATATATAATATGTATCGTCAATCCGGATAACGGATGGATCATGAACGGAGACATTGGAAAACTTGTACTTCACAGGCTCCTCCGCCTTTAACGGAATGCTTGCAATTATGCTGTTGAATATCTCCATCTCCTCTTCCTCCGTAAGCCGGTTTGATACGTCAGGTGTGTTTTCATCAACATCCGGTTCTTTGCTTTCATTATCTTTTGTATCTTCATCCGATACCGAATCGGTGCCCGAATCCGGATTATCTGCGGAAATACCGTCATCTTCCTTTCCGGAATCGGCAATGTCTTTCGCATCACCGTCTTCTGTCACTCCGTTTTCCCCGGGGCTGGCCGTATTGTCTCCGGTCCTGTCACAGCTCACAGCCGCAGCCACAAGTACAATACAGCAGATGATTGCCATTATGATTTTTTTCATTTTAACCTCCGTTATCACCATAAATGCGGTGTATTTAATTTATTTTTCACTTTAATATTTTGGGTCTAATTTAAAGCATTTTATAATGTATAGGCGTGTATTGTAGATATTTTGCATAACACTTTGCCTTAAAATCTGAGTTTTATTGTGATATTCAATATAATTATACTTTAGCCAAATTATAAAAGTCAATATATCCGTTGTATTTTATTTAACTTTATTATATAATATTAAATGTTTAGATTAAACTTTTTTGTATGCCAAATATACGGCAATCCAAGGATAAATATTATGAAAGGTATGGTTCCAATATGAGAAATGTTCATAAGGTAATTCTGCAATGTGTTATGCTGGTCGCTTTTGTCGTGGTAACTGCAGCCTGCTCAAGTGACAAGGCCGGAAACAACCCGGATGATACAATGACTAATGATAATGATGTGGAATTAATCCCCTTCCCTCCTGAAAGCGGGAACGGTCCGGACGAAACCGATGTCGTCACCATAGTTGATGATTATGATTACCTGTTGGAGATAGACGGCTCCTCAGGTTACAAAATCAGTGACAAGCTGTTCGGCCTGTTCCTTGAGGACATCAATTATGCCATTGACGGGGGCATTTATGCCGAAATGATAAAAAACCGCTCATTTGAGTTCGGCTCCAGGGCATCCGGGGAAGCCAAGCATGGCTGGGTCACCCTGGGCGATGTGGACTTTAAAATTATTGACGGCTCAATGGACGGAAGCTTTCTAAATGAAAACAACCCGCAGTATGCAAGGCTTTCCCATTCCTCCGAAACCCCTGCCGGAATAGGCAATGTCGGTTTCCTTGACGGCATCTCCGTCGTGGAAAATGCCGTATATGATTTCAGCGGATACTTTAAGAGCAGCAATTATACCGGAGATATAATAATCCGGCTTCAGGACGACCAGGGAAATGTATACGGTGAAACGAGCATAAGCGGCGTTACGGATACATGGAAAAAATTCGAGGCGGAGATAACCTCGGGCGCAACCGTTACAAAGGGGCTGCGGCTGTATGTTCTTATAGAAAAGGGAACCGTTGATGCGGATATGATAAGCCTGTTCCCCAGGGATACATACAAAATGCGCAAAAACGGCATAAGAAAAGATATAGGAGAATTCCTTGAGGCCCTGAACCCGGGATTTGTCCGCTTCCCGGGCGGCTGCGTAGCAGAGGGCAAAACACTAAGCAGCGCGTATAATTGGAAGGCTTCCATAGGTTACGGCATGGAATTTGATATCAACGGAACTAAAACTTACGGTGATGTTGCCACAAGGCCGCTGGGAATCAACCTGTGGGGAAGCTCACAGCCCACAAACCATCCATACTATATGAGTTATGGATTCGGCTTTTACGAGTTCTTCCTTCTTTGCGAGGACCTCAATGCCGAACCGATACCGATTATAAATGCGGGAATGTCATGCCAGATCCAGGGAACAAACAATGTGGGATATCCCGCTCAAGCCCTCGAAATCGGATCCGAAGAATTTAACAGGTATGTTCAGGATGCCCTGGACTTGGTCGAATTTGCCAATGGCGACGCAAATACAGAATGGGGCAAAATCCGCATTGCCATGGGACATGAAGAACCGTTCAACCTCAGGTATATTGGCATAGGCAATGAGCAGTGGGGCGAAATGTACTTCTCCAGGTATGAAGCTTTCAAGGCCGCATTTGAAGAAGCCGCCCTGGCCAACCCGGACCTGTATGGCGGAATAAAGCTAATTGTGGCCAACGGGCCGGTGGCAGGCGACCGCTATGCCTGGAACAGGATTACCCAAAAAGGCACCGATTATGCCGGCCTGGTGGATGAGCATTACTACATGGAACCATACTGGTTTCTGACTAATACTAACAGATATGACACCTATGACAGAAGCAATGTACCGGTGTTTTTAGGTGAATATGCCGCAAAATCCAATAATATGGAGGCAGCACTGGCGGAAGCCGCCTACATGACGGGACTGGAAAGAAACGGTGACATCGTGGTTCTTGCTTCTTACGCACCGCTCTTTGGCAACAGTACGTCAACTCAGTGGACGCCGGACCTGATATGGTTCAACAATCATTCCGTCTGGGGTTCGCCCAATTACTATGTACAAAAGATATTCTCAAACAACTTAAGCAAAAGAGTTTTGAAAACAACCTTGACCGGTGAGTCCGCAACCTTTGAAGCCCTTTCCGGAAAGATAGGCGTAGGCACATGGATGACAGCCGCATACTTTGAAAACATCAAGGTGGTGAACAATGAAACCGGCGAAGTACTGTTCAGTGAGGATTTTTCATCCGGCACCCTTGATGAATGGGAACGGATTGCAGGCAGATGGGAAATCAATGACGGCAAGCTGTACCAGACGAATACCGCAAGCCCTGTGAACACATTAACAGGAGATGTGGTTTATATCGGTGATGTGAACTGGACCAACTATACGCTCACCCTGACCGCCACCAAGACCTCAGGAGCGGAAGGATTCCTCATACCCTTCGCAGTAAAGGACAGGTATAATTCATACCACTGGAATATTGGTGGATGGTCCAATACCGTGTCATGTCTTGAAAAGATATCTGCCGGAAGTAAGAGCGGCCAGATTGCGTCCACCGTAAAAAGCCTGAGAATAGAAACCGGCAGGCCTTACGAGATTAAGATAGTTGTAAATGAAGATTTGATCGAATGTTATCTCGACGGGGAAAAAATGATATCATACCCTATTCCCAAGGCGGAGTCGGTATACCAGGTAACGGGAACAGGCGACGACGGCAGCCTGATAGTTAAAATCGTTAATGTTTCGAATGAAACTAAGGATATCGCAATAGATATCAGGAACCTTGAAATAATAGAAGGTCCCATAAGTGTAAGCCTTCTTGCCGCAGAAAACTCATCGGACACCAATACCGAAAGGGAGCCGGAGAATGTCATCATAACCCAAACAACTGTAAATGCCGCGCAAAAATTTATTTACAGTGCTCCCAAGTACTCTGTGTCGGTACTGCGCATACCAAAGAAGCAATCATAAACCGAACTGCTGAAACTGTATATAAGGTAATTAAAACCGCATTTAACGGCAATTAAAGCCCGGATTGCCCCGTTTTGTATAAACGGGATTTCCGGGCTTTTTTATAATTTTTATTCGGAAATCATGCGCAGCTGTCCGTACAGCTTAAGCGGCGCCTTGTCCGACCTGTTGATGAATTTGACCGCGACATAATCCCTGCCCTCCGTCATCTTGGCAGGTATCAGGATCTTTTCTTCATAGACCATCGGAGGCCATCCCTCGATAGTGGCACTGGACAAAAGGGTTTTTTCATCTACTTGGATCTCGTAATCAACCGGATGTCCTTCCCTTGCAAGCAGCATAATTAATTCGTTTACTCGTCCCTCCGCCACCTTCATTTTATATTCGAAATAGCCTTCCGGAAATGCCCCTCGGCAGTTATACCCATTCCATGTGTCCGAAAAGGTCTTTTCTCCGCGGACTTCATGCTGCAGCTCATACTGGTCGTTCCCCACAGGCAGAAGGTCAACCGTCATCATTTCAAGCCTGCGTTTTTCCTCCTTCTTTTTCAGGAATTCCTTATAACTGTCGGAGTCCTTGTCAAACAGGGTGAAATAAATGCCGTACCTTTCGTCATGCCGCTTGTAATGAGGCGTAAATACCAGCCTGTCATCCTCATCGGTATTCCTAAGCACGAACTCCAGGGTTCCCGGCCTTTTCACCAGGTGGCTGCCTATCCCCGCCAGCCACTCGTCCACAGTCATGTCTTTAATAAGGATATAATCCTTTATCTCCATATTGCGGGTAGGTATGGTTACATCCACACCGGTCCTGGACACTTCCATATTGTCGGTTCCAAGGCCGGCGCTCAGTACCACCGGTCCGTACTTAAATCCGACCGTATTCCTGTTATCCGCAAGGCTCTCATACGTTACTGACATCCTGAATGTTATATTTACAGCATCATTCCTCTTCCATATCCTGTCAATGCATATAAAACCATCCGACTCCGATATGCCGTCGCTTTCTCCGTTTACATCAACCTCATATCCCCGGCACCAATCCGGAATCCGAAGCTTAAGCACAAAGCGGCTTGAATCACCTGTTTCCAAAACGGTAATCCGGCTTTCCTCATTGCCCGGATAATCGGCGTCGGTTTTCAGCTTTACCGGTATTTCTTCAATATCAAGCGCCGAGGATACATACCGGCCCACGATTACCTCGGGTATGTCCGCATCATTCCTGTAATAATAGATACCGTCATTCAGCTTCGTGAAGTTTTCCATGCCCGTACCCGTACAGCACCAGAATTTATCGTACGGTGTAGAGTATACCTTAAAATACCCCGAAGCCATCGGCTGGAAATACATGGTCATGCCGGTCTTCGGATTCTGGGACGAAAGAATCGCGTTGGTCAGGGTATTATCATAGAAATCCAGGTATTTTTTCCTGCCTGTAACCATAAACAACTCTTTGGACAGCTTGAGCATGTTGTATGTGTTGCATGTCTCGCAGTTGCAGTTGGTCCTTCTGGCGTCAAGCACATCCGGAGGGCCGAAATGCTCCCACTCGCTGTTGCCGCCTGTAATATAAGTATGATGATTTACAACCGTATCCCAGAAGTTTTCACCGGCTTTAAGATAAAACTCATCACAGTCGTCCAGGACCATATACCGTTTCACGGCTCCTACAAACTTTGGTATTGTAGTATTGGCGTGAAGGCCGTTTAAGATATCCCTGCCCTCATAAAACGCCTTAAACAGCGCTGTTTCGTCGAATTTGCCGGCTGCCTGCAAATGCTCCGGTTTTCCTGTGTGGGAATAGACATCGTACAGGCAGTCATTCATTCCCCCGTACTCAACCTTTAACACCTGCAGGTTCAGCTTTTCATCCCATCTTGAGGTCCTTGCGTGGACCCAATCGGCAAGCCTGTCCATTACGTCATAGGCCTTCCTGTAGCCCGTGGTTTCATAGGCCATGATAATGCCTTCAATTATCTTGTGCATTGTATACCACGGAACCCAGGCGGGCTTGTTATTTTCAACATTGTCAAAAAGGTACTCTCCCGAGGCAAAAAGGTATCCGCTCTCAAGCTGTGCTTCGGCCAGCTCGTCAATGACATACTCGATATCCCTGCGCAGGCTTTCGTCACCCGTGCAGGCATAGGCCTGGGATATGGCCGTAAGATAATGCCCCAGCGTATGCCCCTTTATCTCGCAGCTTTCCCATCCGGGATATACCTCCGCTTTCTTTTCGAGCCCCTTTACCTCCCTGAAACCGGCAAGCAGCCTGTCTTTATCAAGTGATTTAAGGTATGCGACTTCCTTTTCTAATGCATTGGCGTAATACGCATCCCCGACAGCAACCCGTTTTAAATTCGCCGATTGGTACATAACATGCTTAAACATATCCATCACTAAACATACCCATCCTATTTTTTAAAATTAATTTTTTAAATTAATGTTTTATAATATTATTTCGCCCTTGCAGGCTAGCCGCTGATCTTGTCAAATACATCCTTCAACGCAGGATACAGCGACTTGAATACCTCATACTTCTTATTATAAAGCTCTACTATCTCCGGATCCTGTTCAACAGTGTCGGTAACCTTTATTAATTTTTCAGCCGCCTCCTCGACAGTCGCGTACTTGCCGCATCCCACAGCCGCAAGGATTGCGGCTCCAAAAGCAGGTCCTTCCTTGGAGTTGGTCTTGTCAACCTTAACATTCAGCACATTGGCAACAATCCTGCACCAAAGCGGGCTCTTTGCTCCTCCGCCGTTTATCCTGATCCTATCCAGCGTAATACCCAGGGATTTTGCTATCTCAAAGGAATCACGAAGGGCAAATGCCACTCCCTCAAGAACGGCCTGTGTCATGTCCTTTCTTGTGGTATCCATGGTCATGCCAATGAACGTACCCCTGGCGTTCGGATTATTGTGAGGCGTCCTTTCCCCCATCAGGTAAGGAAGGAAGTATACGTTGTTCTTGCCAAGGGCGGTTATGTCCTTTTCCTCGGACGGATAATCCTTGGTGCCCAGTATGTCACCCATCCACCATGCGCTGCTGGCTCCGGCCGACAGCATTACACCCATGAAATGATATCTTCCGTCGGCATGGCAGAATGCATGAAGGGCGTTTTTATCGTCAACGGCAAATTCCTGGGAGGAAATGAACACTACGCCCGATGTGCCCAGGGATACATTGCACTTGCCCTTTCCTACGGTACCGGTTCCCACGGCTGCCACAGCCTGGTCTCCGCCGCCTGCTATAACTTTTACTTTCACTGGCAGGCCTGTTTCTTCGGATGCCCTGGGAGTAATATTGCCGACAACCTCGTAGGATTCAAAGACCTTGGCCATCTGCTCTTCCTTTAGGCCGCATATGTCAAGCATTTCCCTGGACCAGCGCTTATTCTTTACATCAAACAGCAGCATTCCCGATGCGTCGGACACATCGGTGCAGTGAACTCCCGATAGCCTATATGCTATGTAATCCTTGGGAAGCATGACCTTTTTTATCCTTGCGAAATTCTCAGGCTCATGCTTCCTTACCCACAAAAGCTTGGGAGCCGTAAATCCCGTTAATGCCATGTTGGCTGTATAGCTTGATATCTTTTCTCTTCCTATTTCATAGTTTAAGTAATCGCATTCCGCCTGGGTGCGGCCGTCGTTCCACAAAATGGCCGGCCGGATTACATTGTCATTCTCATCAAGGATAACCATGCCGTGCATCTGTCCGCTGAAGCTGATGCCGTCTATATCATCCTTGCTGCAATTCTTCGTAAGTTCCTTAAGCCCATCCACCAAAGCGTCATACCAATCCTCCGGGTTTTGCTCCGACCAGCCGGGCTTCGGATAGTAAATCGGGTATTCCTTTGTAACGATATTTCCGATCTTCCCGTTCTCATCCATCAGCAACAGCTTTACAGAAGATGTGCCCAGATCAACACCAATGTACAACATCTGCGTAATACTCCTTTCCCATCCAAAAAATATGAGGCTTGTGCAGCCATTATCCCCTTTAAAACTTCATTCATGTTAATTGATTAAACAATTTCAAGTTTAATATATCAATACGGTATGTTTATGTCAAGCAACAATCCCTGCTCATTCTCCGCCCTGTATACACATATTTCCCAAAATAACTTGAAATACTTTTCAAAAATAAAAAACTATGTTATCATCATAAAAGAGTTTCGCCTGCGAAACCCTTTTCACATGCAAGCCGTGTTGATGAACAGGCTTGATAAAGTATTAAATACGAAAGGTGACTTTATCATGGTTACAGGCAGTAAGGAACTTATTCGGGATATCAATACACATTTAGTATTGGAAACAATAATTAACCACGCGACAATTTCAAGAGCATCCACGGCCAAGCACCTTGGATTAACAAAGGCTACCGTATCGGCAATAGTTCAGGACCTAATAAATCGCAAGCTTGTTGTGGAAATCGGTAGCGACGACACTAATCTTGGGAGAAAGCCCATACTGCTAAGTCTGAACAAGAAAGCGGGCTATGTCGTATCAATCGACCTTGGAGTTGACACAACATCCGCATTGATTTCCGACCTTGCAGGCGAGAGCTATTGCATGAAACAGATTCGGACTCCCAAGAATACGAACAACATAGTCAGTGAGCTGATTAATCTGATTGAGTCCATGAAAGCTCCCGCAAATTCCCCTTACGGTCTTGTGGGTTTAACAGTCGGCATACACGGTGTTACAATTCACAACCAGGTATTATTTACGCCTTATTACAATTTGACCGGATTCAATCTTGCAGACCAGTTAAACCAGCATTTCGGCGTTCCCGTGTACCTTGAAAATGAAGCCAACCTGTCGGTAATCGGCGAAAAGACATTTCAGTACGATTATTCCAATATAGCCAACATCAGTGTTCATTCGGGAATAGGTCTTGGCATCATAATAAACGATCAGCTTTTTACAGGCTATAACGGACGCGCGGGTGAATTCGGCCACACCATTGTGGAAATAGACGGAAGACCGTGCCCTTGCGGAAATCTCGGATGCCTTGAGCAATATGTTTCGGAAAGGTCGCTTCTTAGGGATTTTTCGGCACTGAAGGGCAAGGAAGAAATGGATTTTGAGACTTATCAAAGGATGTATGAGGAAAATGATTCCGACGCCCTTAAGATTATGGACCAGTTCATCAAGTATATGTCCGTCGGAATAAACAATATACTCAACGCATATAATCCGGAGATAGTAATAATAAACAGCTCATTTACCATCCAGTTCCCGCATGTGCTGGAAAAAATCGAGCAATGCCTGAAAAGCAAGATGAACAGCTATATTAAGATAGTTCCCTCGGCACTAAGGGACACCTCCATTCTTCTTGGCGGCGCCTGCGTGGCAATAAAAGGTTTCCTGGGAATTAACAATCTGAAGCTGAATAATACAAAATACCAGTCGCATCAGTAAAGTTTACAACAATAAAAAAAGCGGATTAGACCGTTATGTCTAATCCGCTTTTTGCTTCATACGGGGTAGGATAATTTACATGATATTAAGTAATATATATTTCCTTCCCCAAGTATAACGAATAAATGATCATTTCCTTTACTTCCCTGCCCGTTATCTGTTCCAGGGCTTTCTTGTAATAAACCAGCTGCATCCTGTACTTGTCTGCAAGAAGTCTTTCATCATCTGCAACGTCCGATTTATAATCCACAATTACAAGCTTTCCTTCCTCTTCAAAGAAAAGGTCGATAATACCCTGTACAAGGACAAGATCGTCCCCGGTCTGTCCGGGATAAACCTCTGAGGCCTTAAGCCCTATGACAAACTGCTTCTCCTTATACAGCTTCCCTGTTGACTTTGCCTTTATAATGCGCTTTGCAATGCCGCTTTGGGTAAACGCGTGGATTTTATGCGTGTCAAGCCTTGATATGTCATCTTCCGATATAATGCCCGTTTTGGTTATTTCCTTAAGCTCTGCAAGCAGCGAATCATAATCATGCACCTGTGATATATCAAGCAGCTCAAGCACCTTGTGATACAGGGTTCCCCTGTCGGTTCCCCTTATATAGGCCTCCGGTTCTTTCATAAAATCCGGAATATACCGGTCGCTGCTTCCTTGTATATTCTTTAGGCTGCCGGACAGCTTTCCGGATGCAAGGTCCACAGGCGCACCGGCCTTATGTCCCGTTAACGGCATATAAGTACCGGTGTCCGCATAAAGAATCTCACTTTCCTCATCATCGACAAACTGCCCGATCTTTTTAAGCTCAGATACGGATAGCTTGACCCTGAGCCCGGTTTCATTGCCGTAAGGATATTTAAAATACAGCCTGTTCTTTATTTCCCTCCGCAATTCCTCATCTTTCTGCGCGTTTGCTATCTCCTCTTCCAGTTCCTTTAGATCATGCTGCAGGAATTTCTGCCTGACCGCTTCCTCAAGTACTATATCCTTCTCATTAAGCAGGGTTATTTTCATATAATCGGCCCCCGCATTGTTCATAGCGGGAAGCACCAGGTCAAGATAGCTCTTTGCCGACATCATCTCATAGAACGAAAAATCCTTGCGCATACCGAGATCGTTGGATGATTTTACATATCCTGTCATGATGAGTTTTTCCCTGGCTCTTGTCATTGCCACATAAAGCACCCTTAGCTCTTCCCCAAGGCTGTCAATCCAGGATTTTTTCTGAAGCACCTTCTTGAGCAGGGTCGGAACCTTGGTCCTCTTTTCAATGTCAATGTAATCAGGTCCGACACCGTAACTGGAATCAAATATGATTTTGCTTCTTTGGTCCTGCATGTTGAACTGCTTGCTTAAGCCGCCGATGAAAACAATCGGAAACTCCAGTCCCTTGCTCTTGTGAATGCTCATAATCCTTACGGTATTCTCCTGCTCTCCCATGACGGATGCTTCGCCGTAATCCACATTGTATTTGCGCAGCTTTTCCACATACCTGATAAAATGGAACAGGCTCCTGTAGCTGCCCTTCTCAAAGCTGACAGCAAGGGAAATAAGCATGTCAATATTGGCTTTCCTTCTGTCACCGCTGGGCATAGCCATGACATAATAGGCATACCCGGTCATATCAAGTACATCCTGGATAAGCTCATGAATCGGCTTATACCTCATCATCTCACGCAGGGTATGCAGCTTGTCAAGGAAATCTTTAACCTTACCCCTAAGCTCCCCATTGCTTCCTTCCCGTGCATAGATAAGTGAAGCTTCATACATTGAAACGCTTCTTTCCATAAGCCTGATATACGCCAGCTCATCCGTGGTCAGCCCAACCAGCCTGGAATAAAGAACTCCGGTAAATGGAATATCCTGCATTGGATTATCTATTATTTTAAGCATATTAAGGATTGTCATTATCTCGACGGTCTGAAAATACCCTTCGCCCGTATCCGCATAAGCGGGAATGCCCTCCTGCATCAGGGTGTTTACAAATACATCGGCCCATCCCGTCATGGAGCGAAGAAGTATGACTATATCCCTAAGCTCCGCAGGCCGGTACATATTATTCTCCCTGTCGTACAGCATCAGCCCGCTTTCCGGACTGACCAATTCTTTAATCCGTTTTGCGACAACCCTTGCTTCCAGCTCTTTCCTTGTATATTCAATCTCATCATCCCCGTCATCCAAACCCGGAATATCAACCGCGTCGGCATCGGTCTCAGCTGCAGCCTTCGCATCAGCCGATAAATCATCCGTGATGTCACCGGACGGTTCTTCATCGGTTACCAGTATAAGCTCCACATTATCGGCTATCCTGTCACAGACCCTGCCGGCTTCCGAAATGGTTTCCCCCTGATTCTCCCAGGCCGGTTCCTCAAAAACTCCTCCGTATTTCAGCGAGGCCGCGTCATCATATCGGATGCCCCCTATGGGCTCCGTCATAATCTGCTCAAAGACGGTATTGACAAAATCCAATACCACCCTCCTGCTTCTGAAATTCATGTCAAGGTCTATTCTTTGATTTATGTTTATATTGCCTTCATCATCCAGGTCGGTTAGGGCGTATTTTTTGTATTTCTCAAGGAAAAGCTCGGGCATGGCCAGGCGGAATTTGTAAATGCTCTGCTTAACGTCCCCAACCATGAATATGTTGGCTTCTCCCCGGTGCTCCCTTGAGACGGCCCTTAGAATTGTCTCCTGGACAAGGTTGCTGTCCTGGTACTCGTCAATTAATATCTCCTCAAAATGCTCTGCAAGCTCAAGCGCGGCCCTGGTAGGAACAAGCTCTCCGCTGCTTTCATCCTGTGAGACCAGTATCTTAAGGGCAAAATGCTCCAGATCGTTAAAATCCAGGATGTTCTTTTCTTCTTTTTTTGCCCCGAATTCCTTCATAAAGTCCATTGTCAGCTCCGAAAGCACATCCATAACCTTGCCCACCGCCTGCATATCCTTAAGCATTTCGTCCGCGGGCTGGAAGAAGAAAGATTTGCTTATGTCTTCAATGCCCTTCTTTACCTCGTTTCTAATGCTCTTAACCCTGTCTTTCTTTGCCTCCGACGCATCGGGCTGCTTTTTGGAGGAAAGCCTGGTATAGGATACGGCTGATAACGCACGGGCATATTCCTCATATGAAGACAGCTTTAAAAGGCCATTCAGCAATTCGCGGTCATCCATAAGCGCAGGAAGATATGCGTTAGGCCCGTCCGGATCTTTGCATATCTCAATTGCCCGCTCTATCTTTTCGGCCAGATTTTCAATAATACTTGTCACATATTTAATAAGCTCCTTCATCCATGAGGAATTATTCATGTCATCAACGGTATTTATCCGGAACGCTTCCCCGATTCCTTTCAGCCACTTCTCCGGCCACGGGTTGCTCATGGCATAATTGTATAACGAAAGCACCAGGTCTTCTATTGGGGTGTCCGATTTCGAATATGAATAGCTTTCAATCAGCCTATGGAAATCCTCTCTGCCCTCCTCGTACCATTTCTCCAGCACGTCTGCCAGGCAATCCGATTTTAACAGGGTAATTTCAGCTTCCTCGGCAATTTTAAAGGAAGGGTCAAGATCAATATAATGAAAATAGTTTCTTACAACATTAAGGCAGAAGCTGTGTATGGTGGATATATGGGCACTCTGCAGCAGAGAAACTTGTCTTTGGAGATGGGAATTGCCCGGATTCCCATTCAGCTTCTTATCAAGCTCCCTGCCTATTTTGTCCTTCATTTGCGCCGCCGCGGCAGTCGTGAAGGTAACAACCAGCAGCCGGTCTATGTCAATCGGGTTCTCTCCCTCTGAAATCATCCTGATTATACGCTCTACAAGTACGGCGGTCTTGCCGGAACCCGCCGCCGCAGATACCAAAAGGTTTTTATGCCTTGTTTCAATTGCCTTTTGCTGAGCTTTAGTCCATGTCGTGCCCATAGGTATCACCTTCCGTTCATGCTGTATCGCTTACATAATATTAGTCCGTATCGGCCCCGCCCCATATTTCATCCTTCAGTTCGTCAATGGGCTTCTTTGCCAGGTTGCGGTAGGCATAACCGGGGAGCCTCGGGTCAAAACCGCAGGCGCTTTTATACTCACAGAACCTGCAGGCCGTAATATCCCCCGATTTATACGGATTAAGCCTGGCATCACCGTTTAGGATATTGTCCTTATCCTCCGTAAGCTTTTTATTCACATAGTCAAGCAGCATGTTGATCTGCTTCCTGCTTGCCACGGATGAACGCTTTGACAGCTCCCCTTCTTTGTTTACATCCACGGGGATTATATCGGACTTTGCGCCGCTTCGAAGCGTTCCATCCGGCCCAAGCAGTTTGCCGTCCATTAGCCCTATTACTTCCTTGTCGCCGTTTACCAGCCCGTTCATTCTAAGGCTTTTATATATCTCCTCATCAGCCAGGTCGGACTTTCCTACGATGGGATCATCAATATGATAATACAGAATTCCCGCCGGAATTATTTCCTTATCCTTGTGCTTCTTTCTTAGGTAATCAATGGCGGCGCTCAGATAGATGGCAAGCTGCTGCTGCAGGCCGTAGTAAATGCTTTGTATGTCTAAGGTTGTCTTGCCCGATTTATAGTCGACCACCCTAACATATATCTTGTCCTTTGTTTCGTACAGGTCCATCCTGTCAATCCTGCCGCTTAAAGAGAGGTCTTTATCGGGCATGTGATAAAACGGCATCTCGTAGCCCGCAGGTTCGAAGGCACCTTGCCGTATCTGGCTGCACAAAGCCCAAAGGGTCCTGACCGTAATCCTTTCAATCCTCTTTATAAGGTATTCATTCCTTTTGCTGCTTCTTAGATATCCGCCTTCAAATTCCTCCACGGCCTTTTGGACACATTTTATGGCCCATTCTTCACGTAACTCGTCCGGAATGGTATGCCAGTTGTACTTGCTTCCGTCCAGCATTTTAGAAAACTCGTCAATGGCATTATGGAATATATTCCCAATATCCGGAACCGCAAGCTTGTATTCCTTTCTCTCCTCCAGGGACAGCCCATATGCCATAAAATGGGCAAATGCGCATCCGGCGTAACGTTCAAGCCGTGTAACGCTGCCGCTTAAGCTCGTTCCGTATAAAAGCATGGCAGCTTTTTTTGATGTTCCCTTTTCGGTATTTGCAAAGAATGCTCCCGACTTAAGCAGATGAAGAATCCTGTTCTTTTCTTTATCTTCCGCATAACACCGGTACAGCTCGCATAGCATCCCAAACTCCCTTTTATCAGTATATTGATCATGTCCGGCATTATCGGTTTTATAGATACCGTCCCTGTAACTGCGAAGCCCTTTGGCAAGGAAACCTGCACCTCCGTCCTGAAGCACCCTTTCCATGTCTTTTGCATTATCATCATATTCAATGCCTAGCTTTTTAAAGTAGGTCATAAGCTTGCCTATTAAATAGGACGGTACGGCAGATTTGCCCTCCTCGTCAGCCATGTGGAATGATATATAAAGCCTGTCCTTCGGTTTTGTCATGTTCAGGTAAATGTAAAAGTTTTCAATAAAAGCCTGCTGCCTTTTAGTAGGGGCAAGCTCTATGCCGCTGCCGGCAAGAAGCTCCCTGTCCATATCCGACAGTATGCCGCCTCCTCCGAAGGCTTTAGGAACTATTCCTTCATTTACACCTATGAAGAACAAGGCCCTTATATCCTTAAGCCTGGTACGCTGGGTATCTCCTATGACTATTTCATCCATTCCGGGAGGTATAAGCCCTACCCTGGCTTCCGTCAGGCCTGTCTCAAGAACCTCCGTAAATTCCTTAAGGCTTATGTGCTCATCTCCCAACAGAAGCACGATCTGGTCATATATATCCATTACAATCCTGTAAATCTGCTCATACTCCTTGACCATCAGGGGTTGGTCCTGCTCCTTAAAGCTGTTCTTCCACTCCTCAAGCTTCTCCCATACATTCAGCCTTATGCCCAGATCATACAGTGCCCTGACATAATCCTTTACCTTTTTATCCCTGTCCTTAAGAACCTCATACAGGGGGTGGACTTCTTCCACGAGCTTTTCACGGATAAGGTTCAGCCTGTCAAGGTCAACCGGCTTTTTCCTTCCATACGTTTTTTTGAATGGCTCCAGGTAGCGCTTTGCTCCCATGATTCCCATGGCTATTACATAGTTTTCCAGTATGTCCGCGTCATCCTGCGAAATATCACTGAATCCTGACCGCAGGTATCCGAAAACGGCTTCATAACTGTAGTCATCGGCCGCAATCTGAGCCGCGGATCTTATAAATACCGCAAACGGGTTGCTCAGGATTTCCTTCTTATAGTCTATGAAACAGGGGATATCCGCCTGCTTGAACCGGTATTTTGCTATACGGCCATATCTTTCTATATCCCCAGTTACAACAGCAATATCACGGTAGCGATAGCCCTCGTCACGAACCAGTCTTTTTATTTCCCTGACAACATAAGCAATCTCGGTCTCGGGATTTGCTGCCCCGTAGACCCTGATTTCATCCTGTTCGTTTTCGTATACCTCGTAAGGGTACCTGAACAGGTTCTTTTCCAGGAAAGCCAATGCCGGGGAATTGCGGAACCGGTAAGGGGTGCTGTAGCTGTTTTTGCCCTGTACATATATGGGATCTTCTACCAATGTACCTGTCTTTTCGGCTATTTCACACAACTTGTCAATGGTTTTATGGCTTAAGCCAAACAACCTGTGCTCCAGTCCTTCGCCGTGCAGCGGCTCCCTTGGATCCATGGTGACCGTTACCATAACCTTTTTTGCCAGGGACATCATTTTTGCCAATATCTCGTTTTGGCATGGAGTAAAGCCCGTAAAGCCGTCCAGGCATATGACGCTGTTTTTCAGCCATTCGGACCTGTCCATAACCCTGCTTAATACGACCAGGAGCTCTTCCGCGGTTATATACCGCTCCTTCATAAAGTCGGCAAATCCGTCGTATATGACGCGGATATCGTGCAGCTTTGCTCGAAGAACAGGTTTCTTTGCCGATATCTCCATCATATGCTCAAAATCCGAGGCCTTTATATTGTATTGATAGAACTCCGAAAGCAGGGATTTCAGCTCATTAATAAACCCGGTCTTTCTGGCAGCCGCCCCAAATAAAATCAGGTCATTCTTTTTGTCCGCCACCACCCTGCGGATTACCATGCTTTTGCCGGTGTCTTCAAGTATGGGATAATCATTTCCCCCAACCTCATCAAATATCCTGTACGCAAAACGGACAAAGGACAGAATATCCACGTTCATAACCCCGTGATTTGGGTGCATGGTTACAATGTCCTTTTGGGTTTGCAGGGTGAATTGTTCAGGAACAATGACAAGGTAATTGGTTTCGGGATTTTTTATCGATTCATCTATGATATCGCGGTACATCCGGTAAGACTTGCCCGAACCGGCACTGCCAAGATAAAATTGCAGGGACATAGCGGTTCCTCCATCTTGATATGCTCATCTATTTGCATGCTGATTTATGGCATAAATAATATTTCAGGCTAATAATATATAATAAGATTAAGACAAAGAAGCAGTTACGCTCCGGAGGATAGAAATGGCAAAGACAAAAATAGTCGTAATCCAGTTGAAAGAAATAATATATACGGTAATATTTGCCGCTTTAGGTATACTATTGATATTGCTGCTGATTTTCATGTTCAGCGGGAAGGACGATCAGGATGCCGCTTCGGATACCCCGTTATATAAGGCGGGTGTGTGGACCTCCTCCGTCCCCCTTGGTGATACGGTCATCAATCTTGAAGTTGTGTTGGATGAAGACCATATTAATTCGGTGCGCATAGTCAATATCGACGAAACCATAACAACCATGTATCCGCTTGTTGAACCAGCCCTTGAAGATATATCCGAACAGCTGAGCAATGATGTCCCTATAGACCAGCTGGCACTTAACGAGCACAGCAGGTATACCCAGACCCTCTTGATCGAAGCCATCAAAGCGATACTCGAAAAAGCCAAGGTTTCACCCTGACCATACTTACATAGCACCTTCTCAGAGCAGCGTTCTATATGCAACAAGCCCAATTCAGCCGGTACTTGCTATAGGACGTTGCTCTTTTATAGCAACGTCCTGCAGTCCTGTTGTATGTGATGTTCCATAAAAGCACTGCTTTTATTATATAATCGTTCCGTATGTATCGCTGTTTACCGTCTATCGTATCAATTCCTTATATGGAGAGGTTTCATTCAGAAACACTATGCCGATGATTCCCGGGCCCGTATGGGCTCCAATGGCGCATCCCACATAATTATCTATAAAATCCTTGCATCCATATGCTTCTCTCAGCATGTCCTTTACGGCTTCCATGGTCTCGGCATCATCACCGTGGACAATTCCTATGGTCTGTTCCGATAAGTCCTTTCCTCTTTCGCCGACTATTTCGACCAGCCGTTTTAGGGACTTGTTCCTTCCCCTGACCTTTTCCAGGGCAACCAGGGCTCCCGCGTCATTAACCTCAAGAATTGGCTTTATATCAAGTATGCTGCCCGCAATTGCGGAGGTCCTGCTTAACCGCCCTCCCTTAAGAAGATATTCCAGGGTCTTGACCGTAAATATGTGCTCCATGTGCTCGCAGTGCCATTTTATAGCGTCGATTATTTCCTGCTTGCCTGCACCGTTTTTTTGCATCCTTAATGCGTAATATGCGGCCAGTCCAAAGCCTAAGGAAGCGCACTTGGAATCAATTATTGTCAGGTCAAAATCCGGGTACTCTTCAAGCAGTTCCTCTTTTGCGATATTTGCTGCATTGTAGGTCCCGGCTATGCCTGTCGAGAAACAAATGTATATAACCTCATCCTTATTTTTCGCATAAGGAAGGAAATTGTCATAAAACATCTGAGAGTTAATATGGTACGTCTTAATATCCCTGCCGGACCTTAATATATCATAAAACTCTTCCGGAAATACGGTCTTTCCGTCAAAGTAGTCCTTACCGTCAATAACCACAGGGGTCGGAATAACATGCAGCCCATACTCTTCAATAATCCACCTTGGTGTGTCTGATGCCGAGTCTGTAATAATCTTTAGCGCCATTATTTTCTTCCTTTCTTATTCGTATGCTTGGTCGTACCAGCCTGTTTTCATGACCGTTCTCCCCGTTAGCCATGCAAGGATTGTGGTTCCTATAGTGTTATGCTATTTAGCTCCTCCAGCCACAGCTTTGCCTTGGCATCACTGGGCATTCTAAGATCCCCTCTCGGAGAAATGGCCACAGAACCCACCTTAGGTCCGTCAGGAAGACAAGATCTCTTGTACTGCTGGGCAAAGAACCTGCGATAGAACACCTGCAGCCATTTTAGTATTTCCTCTTTATCATACTTTTGTGAAAAGGCTGTTTGGGCCAGACGATATACCTTTTCGGGAGAGAACCCGTATCTCAGCACATAGAAGATAAAGAAATCATGCAGCTCATACGGCCCTATATAATCCTCGGTCCGCTGATAATCCTTACCCTCACCGGGAGGAATAAGCTCCGGGCTGATGGGCGTGTCCAGAATATCTCCCAGCAATGCCGAAATCTCCTTGTTCTCGGAGGTATCGGCATACCATTTCACAATTGAACGGATTAACGTTTTGGGAACGGAAGCATTCACACCGTACATTGACATGTGGTCTCCGCTGTAGGTTGTCCATCCCAGCACGAGCTCCGACATATCACCTGTGCCAATCATCAATCCGTCATGCTTGTTAGCCAGATCCATGAGAACCTGGGTTCTTTCCCTTGCCTGTGAATTCTCATAAGTAATGTCATGAATCCCGGCATCATGTCCTATATCCTTAAAGTGCTGAATAACAGCGTCCTTAATGGGTATCTCAAGAATTGAAGCTCCAAAGCATTTTGCAATGGATAAGGCATTATTATAGGTACGCTGGGACGTTCCAAAGCCCGGCATGGTTACGGCAAGTATATTCTTCTTGTCCAGCCCAAGAAGCTCAAACGCCCTGTGGGTTACCAGCAGCGCCAGGGTCGAATCAAGGCCCCCGGATACCCCGATTACCGCTGATTTTGCGCCGATATGCCCCAGCCTTGCCTTAAGTCCCATTACCTGGATCTTGAATATGTCATGACAGCGTTTATTTAAATCAATACTGTCGTCCGCAATAAACGGCGACGGGTCTATCTTCCTGATTAAATCCAATTCTTTAAGCTCGTATTTTTCCTTTTGCATTGAATACCTGATGCGGACATAATCCGAATCCACAGCCTGCAGATGATAAGTGTTCATGCGCCTTCTGTCGCTTTGTATAATGCCCAGGTCAATTTCGTTAATGATAATCTCGTCCTTGAAGCGCTCGGATTCCGATAGTATGACACCGTTCTCGGCTATCAGGTTATGGCCTGAGAACACAATATCAGTGGTCGATTCTCCTTCCCCCGCATCGGCATACACATACCCGCAGATGAGCCTGTTGGACTGGCTCTTTACCAATTCCCTGCGGTACTCGGCCTTCCCAACTATTTCATTGCTGGCCGAGAGATTGGCTATTATCGTTGCTCCTTCAAGGCAATGGGTATTCCCCGGAGACAGGGGAACCCACAAATCCTCGCATATCTCTACGCCAAACACGAAATCCGGTATATCCACGCACTCAAACAATATCTTCGATCCAAAATACACTTCTTCTCCCAGGAAATCCACCTTAACGGCCTTCCCAGGCCCAGGAACAAAATATCTCAACTCGTAAAACTCGCCATAGTTGGGAATGTTAAGCTTCGGCACCAACCCCAGGACCTTTCCGCCTTGAACAACCGCGGCGGTATTATACAGTCTGCCCGTTCTCTTATAGGGAAAGCCTATAATCGCAGCTATTTCCTTACCTCTGGTGGCCTCGGCCACTTTTTTTACCTGCTCCATGGCACGCTGAAGAAGTATGTCCTGAAGAAACAGATCGCTGCAGGTATATCCCGTAACACAAAGCTCGGGAAATACCAAAAGCTTTACGTCCTGCTTTTCAGCTTTTTCTATGAAATCTATTATCCTTTCCGCATTGTAGCTGCAGTCTGCCAGCCTTATATGAGGTGTGGCAGCCGCCACCCTGATAAACCCGTGTTTCATGGCCGCTCCATTTCTCCATCATACTAAAAAGTCACATATATAGATTATTATAATTTTTTAATCCCTAAAACACAAGAACATTATTGAAAGAAAAGGATGTCTCATAATCCGACATCCTTATCCGCATCATAATCGACATGGATATGACCGGTATTATGAAACATCCTTTTCATTATTTTTAACTTGATATTTTAATCGGAAAATTATCTTGTCTTCTTCCACTCTTCGTACTGCTTCTGAGCTTCCTCAAGAACCTTTTGGAATCCGGCATCGTCAAGGGCCTTAGCGTAATCTTCGATAGCCTTGTCGATTTCGCTTACAGCAAATCCGCCGTGCTCAAGAGCAAATCCGTATTCATTGAATACCTGCTTACAAGCTGTCAGCTCGGCATCTACCGGAGCTCTGTTGAATCTGAATCCGGCAGCTACTGACTTCTTAGCGGTCTCGTTGAATACCTTGTAAAGCTCTACCTTGTTGGAAGGCTCACCGGTCTCAAGTGAAAGAGCAGTAACGGTTGTTGACTCCCATGCACTGTGGTTGTACTTTTCACCCTTCTTGGTTACAGTGTCTTCAGGTGTCCTGTCATAATCCTCACCCTCAATACCAAAGGTGTAAAGGTCTGCAAGATACTTGTCAGTATACAGTAAGGTTAAGAACTTAAGAGCAGCCCTGGCTTCCTCTTCGCTAGCCTTTACGCTGATGGCATATGCGGAACCTAAAGTTGTATTGGACATAACCCAACTCTCGGTAACCTTGGCCATCTCAACTTCACGTTTATAACGGCTGTCAGCCTCTTCATTGTTAGGAACATTGGTCCACCATGAAATACCCCAGTCATCGGTCTGGATGGTTGTATCGGTAGTGGACTTGGTCAGGTCGTCCTCATGCAGGTAACCTTTTTCAGCCCAGCTAGCCATCAAGGTTGCGAATTCCTTGAACTCAGGAGTAAATACGGTGCTAACTACCTCGTCCTTATCCTTGTCAACAGCCATGAAAGCGTCGCCGCTGAAGAAATCGAACTTATCCAGATAGTACCTGTAGAACATAGGTGTCTTCTGGCTCAGGTAAGGGTACTTCAAGCCTTCATTCTTGCAGTCTTCAAGCATGGGCTCGATGTCCGTAATCCACTTAACGGTTGAAAGATCCCAGCCGTATTTGTCAATGAGGTCCTTACGGAACATAAGGCTGTAGCCTTCAGCCACCTCTTTGTATACAGGAATGAAGTAGTTCCTGCCGTTGAATGCGGAAGCGCCCCATGTCCAGTCAGGAATAGCAGTATAGATGCCATACTCGGGCAGTAAGTCTGTCAGATCATAAACCGCGTTGTTCTTAACTGTCTCGTCGGTGTTTACTGTCTGTACCCAGTTGGAGGTCCAGAACAAGTCTACCTCTCCGCTTCCAAGTGCAAGGTTACACTTGTCGGGATACTCACCGCTGCTGATATCATAGATTTCAACTTGAACGTTAATCTTGTCAGCGATGTAATCATTGATAGCCTGCTGAACTTTCTTCAGCTGTGCATCGTCGGGCTGGGCGATATTGAAGCAAGGTCTGTAAACTGTGATCTTCACTATACCGCCATCTGCTGCGTTGTCAGCCGCATTGTCCTTCTTGCCGCAGCCAACAGCCATCAGCATGACTGCCACTAATAATAGTGCCAGAAGTCTCTTGGATAGTTTCTTCATTTTCTCATAATCCTCCCTTTTAATTAATTTATTTTCAGATGTTTGGCATTATATGCCGGTATAAGCGCACAACGGCACATATACCGCACCAATGCTTGACATCGTGAAAATCACCCCTTGATCGATCCTACGGTAAGTCCCTTTATGAAATACTTTTGGAAGAACGGATATGCTATCATAATCGGCCCTATAACCGTAAGCACCGTTGCCATTGTGGCGGAATACTCGGGTATTCCCTTCTGTATGGCCGCCAAAGCCGCGCCGGATATGTTCTTGTTGTTAAGCAGGAATTCAATGTTCTTCTGGATACGTATCAGGAGCAGCTGCAACGGGTTCTTTGACGCGGTATCTATGTACAGCAGCGCATTCTGCCAGTCATTCCAGTAAGCAGTTGCCATCATGAACCCTACCGATGCCAGTACCGGCTTCATTAACGGCATTACAATCTGAAAGAATGTCCTGTACTCACCAGCACCGTCAATTCGAGCCGAATCCATCAGCTCTTCCGGTATACTGGTTTGAATATATGTTCTTAAGATAATGATGTTCATTGTTGAAACCGAAAGAGGTATGATAAGCAGCAGCAGGCTGTCCTTTAACTTGTATGATGATGTGAAAACCAGGTAATTGGCCAGCTGTCCGCCTGAAAACAGCATTGGTATCAATATGTACACGGATAAGAACTTTCTAAACATGAAGTCCCTTCGGCTTAAAGCGAAAGCAAACATGCTCATAATAAGCAGTCCGAAAATCGTTCCGACCACGGTGATGAAAATTGTTACTCCGTATGAGGTAAAGAGCTGCCTGCCATATTTAAAAACGTATCTGAAGCCTTCCAAAGACCATTTCTCAGGAAAATAACTATATCCGTTCGATGCTATGGACTTATCATCCGAAAAGGCTGTGACAAAAACCAGTAAAATGGGCAATAAACAAAACAATGTATATAATCCTAAAATAAAGGCTAATATATACTGTCCCACGCTTATTTTCTTCTTTTTTCTTGCCCTGAAAACATTTTCTTTATTGCCAACTGCTGCGTATTCCATTGCCATACTCCTTTCCGATAACCTTAAAACAGTGCATTGTCCGGCTCAATTTTGCGGACCGTATAGTTAGCCAACAGTATCAGAATAAGGCCTACAACCGATTGATAAAATGTTGCTGCAGCGGAAAATCCATAAGATGATGTTGTCAGCATGGAGTTCAGAACGTAAGAGTCAATAACCTGGGTTGTCGGATACAGGATTCCGCTGTTTCTGGTTACCTGGTAGAACAATCCTGTGTCGGATCTCATGATGCCGCCGACACTGAGCAGGATTATTATGGTGGTCATGGGTACCAATGAAGGTAATGTAATGTGCATGATCTGTTGTCTCTTGTTAGCTCCGTCGATCTTTGCCGCCTCATACAGCTCCTGATCAATTCCCGCCAGGACGGACATGAAGAGAACCGACCCGTACCCGACTCCGTTCCACATCTTAACAATGGTAAGAATTGCGGTCCAATATTTGGGATTGATATACCATCTGATAGGTTCGCCGCCAAAGAACTGGATAACGTTGTTAACCATGCCGTTATTGCTGAGAAACGCATAAACTATAAACTGTACTGCGGCATATGATATGAAAACCGGAATAATCATTATGCTTTGCATTGCCTTGCCAAGCCGTTTGAATACAAACTGATCTATTGCAATTGCCAGCGCAATATTTAACGAAGTGCCAAGTATCAGGAATATGAAATAGTATTTTAATGTGTTGAGTGTCATCCTTGTAAAAGTTTTACCGGAAGCCATTAAGAATTTGAAGTTTTCAAACTTTACAAACGGGCTTCCCCAAATACCCTTGTTATAATCGAATCTCTTGAAAGCCAAAGACAAACCAGCCATGGGTACATAGTTGAAAAAGAACAGAATCAGAATAACCGGAATACACATTAAAACGTGGGCTCTGTGCTTCCATGTGTTGTGTAAGAAATATTTCATGCTTATCCTCCTTATGTACTTCATGCATATAAAATCGCAAAAATTCAGACAATAACTTAATCGTTTTCTTTATACCCGTTATTATATAATATTCCTATATTTCTATCTAAATGTCAAGATAATTTGTGAATTTTGTTATTACAAATTTGTTAAATCCTATTTTTTATAATTTTGCCCCTATTTTTATTGTTTACATTCACTCATAGTCTACTTGACATAATATTAAATTGTTCCATTTATTGTAATCTTTGAATATAATTTTACAGCTAAACTTAATCGTTTTCTGATATACTTTATAAAATATTTATGTTACCCCGATGTGTCAACCCCTTCCCTCCGGATACGGGTATGATAAGTGCGTAAAAAAGTGCATAAAAAAAGCGGCTTACGCCGCTTTCCTCTTTAGTGTATCCCCGAAATGCCGTCTCCTGCATTTTGACGCCTAGCCCTAGCTAGGTGGGTAACCGCATGTAAGCTTCTGCCTTCCGCTGACCGAGGCGGCCTGACATCCACTTACAAATGTAGGTTTCCCTTATCACATCATGTAGGTTCAAAACTGCAGGATTGTCGAACATCCCAGGAAATCTTGTAATTATATTATAATAGATTTTTTCTTTATTTTCAATGGTTTTGCTTATTTTTTTATTGGTATTTACAGGTTTGACTCCTCCATTTCATAAGGAGAGAATATAAATGTAAATGTGCTTCCAACACCCTTCTTGGATTCAACCTCAATCTGTCCGTTATGCCTGATGGCTATCTGCTTTGCTATCGACAGTCCGAGGCCTGTGCCGGACGCATTCTGGCTCAGATTGGACTTATAAAATTTCTCAAAAATATTATCCAGCTCGTCTGCGTCCATTCCTATGCCTTCATCTTTTATTGATACTCTTATTTTGTCCGATTTTGATATTTTTATGTAAACTTTCTTGTTTTCATCGGAGAATTTAATGGCATTGTCCAGGATAATCATGAACATCTGCCTCAACCTGTCATAATCGCCCAGCATCATTATAACGGGCTGATCCTTTTCCGTTTCTATTATAATATTCTTTTTCTCGGCAATTGCTCCCGCGCTTCTTATGATGTCGTCGAATACCTGTACCAGGTTGACAGGCTCCATGTCTATGGCAAAGTCCGGATTCTGCATCTTTGACAGAAGCATCAGGTCTCCGACCAGGCGCTCCATGCTCTTGCATTCGGCCAGCATTCTTTCATAATACTGGCTGACCTTCTCTTCATCTTTTACCACACCGTCTATTAACGTTTCCGTATAAGCCCTAAGCACCGTAATCGGCGTCCTGAGCTCATGGGATACATTTGCAAAGAAATCCAGTCTCATCTGCTCCAGGTTTTTTCTTTGAATTTCATTTTCCAAGAGCTTTTCGGACAGGATGTCCACCGTCTTGGCCAAGTCGCCAAGCTCGTCGTTTCGCTTAATCCCGGTCTTGGAATGATAATCCCCCGCCGCAAGGGACAGTGCAGTTGAACGCATTCTGGCTATAGGCAGGGACAGTTCCGTAGCAAATATTATTATTATGATAAATGAAATAGCCAAAGCCACAACGCTGCTTATTACAATCAGCGAAAGGCTGTCGTCAATGATATCTTCAAGCCCTTTCACGGGGGCCTTTAACAGTAGCGCGCCCGCAACCTCCCGGTTTACCCCGTATATGGGGACGGCAACCGTTATGGTCTGTGTCTGGTATATCTCGTCATCAGCTATTGAAAAGCCTCTTTTATTCTGGAAAGCACCTTCCACCAGGTCCAGGTATTCCTTGTAGCCAACGGCTATTTCCTCGTAAGAGTTGGTTTCCATCCTTTCATCCATCGGCATGCTTGCAAACGGATTCGATATGGTCCAGATATCGGAACCCATGGTCTTTTGCTGGGTGTTTAACTCTTCCAGAAAGCCCGTGTAATTCTGCGTGTTTATGAACTTTGACGTCATTATTTCAGAACTGTTCACAGCCTGTTCCATCAGCTTTTCGCGCTCGTTATTCATGGTGGTGTCCCTGTAAAGCTGAATGAATATCAGGCATATCAGGACTGCTGTCAAAAGCAGCATCGCCGCATAATTTATGTACAGTTTGAAAAACAACCGGTTATAAACACGAATCTTGTTCTCTTTTGCCATGGCCGATAAGCTCCTCTGCAATTACAATGCCGGATTAATCATTTAAAAGCTCAAATTTATACCCGACACCCCATATTGTTTTTATTGTCCATTCCGGATGCTCCACGGCGTCAATCTTGGCACGAAGCCTCTTAATGTGCGAATCCACCGTCCTGCTGTCACCGTAGTAATCAAATCCCCAAAGGCTGTCCAGTAAATTATCCCGTGTAAATACCTTGTTCGGATTTGATGCCAGGGTCCACATGGTCTCGATTTCTTTTTTGGTCAGATTTATTTTCTTTCCGCCAATATGTAATGAATATTCGTCCAGGTTTATTTCCAAATTGCTTATTTTTATCACATTTTCCGAGGAGTTGTCCTTGCCTGACTTCGCCATCCTGCGAAGCACGGCTCTCACTCTTGCCATTACCTCTCTCGGACTGAACGGCTTTACTATGTAATCATCCGCCCCGATGTCAAGGCCCATTATCTTGTCGAAGTCTTCTCCTCTTGCGGTAATGAGGATTACGGGGACATTCGACTTGCTGCGGATTTTCCTGCAAACCTCATATCCGTCTTCCTTGGGCATCATGACATCCAGCAACACTACTTCGGGATTATACTTTTCAAACAGCCGGATGGCTTCTTCACCGTCAGCCGCAACAATCGGTTCAAAACCCTCCATCCTGGAATATGTCGACAAAATATCAGTAATATCGCGATTATCGTCTGCAATCAGGATATGCTGCACACAGATTCCTCCTTTACCGGTACTTATCATTAACTCTATCATTAGTTCATTTATGTAATATTTGCTTAACAACCGTCTTGGCAACAGCGCCTTTCAGTACCCGGAATATGAACTGCGGATCGACTTTCATGCAGTAATTTCACGCAGTATATTATCAGTATTATTATATATAAATATAATATGGAAAACAAGTAGTAAAACTTTAATATCCTTACACATTATTCCACCATGGCTTTCTACAACCCGCTTTTATTTGTCAATCAATAATCAATAATAATGTAACAAATTATTAAAAAATTAATATGAATATGACACCTTTCTGACAAAATCACATGTTACTGTATGTATACAATAAATAGGATGTGACTTCGTATTTACATAACCTGGAGGAAGTGCCATGAAAAAGAAAATAATACTAAAAGGCATTATTTCCCTTGGCTTACTTCTTTTTTTAGCTTTTAACCCGCATATTATGCCGGTTTCAGTTAATATAGCACAGGCATCGGAAGTCGATAAGATCGGCGAAGTAAGGCTTAACCTCAAGTCGGTCACCCTTGCAACAGGAAAGTCTTTTACCCTCAGGGTATACAATCTTGACAAGGACGCCAAGGTCAGCTTCAAGTCCGCCAATCCCGAGATTGCTTCCGTCAGTGAGACCGGAGTCATTACAGGCAACAAGGTAGGTACAACCACCATTACCGTTACAATCAAGCGTGGATTCAATTCCACCACCCTCACCTGTGATGTTACCGTCGGTCCGCCCGCCTTCAGTGTTAAACTGATTCATTCCAGAATTATTATCGGAATAGATCAAAACTTCCTTTTGGAAGCATTAATCAAGCCGGTGAATACGGTTGAAGCTGTTAAATTCTCAAGCAAGAATCCCGCTATTGCCACAGTCAGTACGGGAGGCCGCGTTACAGCCAAAAAGGTTGGCATGACCTATGTATTTGCCGAAATTGACGCAACCAACCAGGACGGCACAAGGAAGTTCTCTTCCTGCAGTGTCATTGTAACCAAGCCGGAGGATGTGGAGCCCTTAAATAAATATTTTGAGGATCATCCCGAGCTTGGATTAATACCCCAGATTGAACTGTCGAATGCTTTATTTAAATTCTTTAATTCGTTGGAAGCACCGGTTGATTATACCGGTACCACGGACGGTTCAACAGGTGTTCAAGAAACCCAGGGCACTGCCGTAGCAGATACTGCCACAGGAAGCGCAACAGGTACCGAAACTGCCGCAGCAACTCCAAGCAATGCTGAACCGGCAACAGATTCTGATACCGCCGACGCAGCACCGGAGCAGGCAGCAGAACAGACGGAGCCTTCGCTTGTAGAAAAGCTTGACAAATATCTGAATACCATATTCGATATGGCCGAGTTAAGGCAAAAATATGAGGAAAGGTTACAGATTGCAACCGGAGCCTCTGCACAGTAGTAATCCAATAGAAACAAGAAAAATATGATTGTGAGATTGGGACCTCATCATTTATGATGCGGTCCCAATTATTATATTTCTGTTTATATTTATACAGGACAGAATCATGCTTCCGTTTATAAGTTGTTTTGGTATTATGAACCCACCGGTTTTTTGCTCACAATTTGATATATAAATCATATTTTATACTAAATGATTTAGTGAAAACACAGAGGTTATTCATGAGCAAAAATAAATTGGGCAATGTCAGAATTTATCCCGCCGAGGTCGGAACCCAGTCCTTCGGCAGGCTTCAGGTGCATTGCGTGACTCCTAACCTGGCTCCTGTAGAAGGCGCAACCGTAAGAATATCTTCACCGGCAAACCCATCCGTGGTTATCGAAGAGCTGACAACCGATGTATCCGGCCTTACGCCTGAGATAGAGCTTCCCGCTCCGCCGGTTGATTACTCCCTTGAACCCTCCGATGTACAGCCTTATTCGGAATACAACATCCAGGCCATACAGCCGGACTATACCCCGGTTACAATATCGAATATTCAAATATTTGCCGATATATTCTCCACCCAGGATGCAACCATGGACAAAGCCGTGACTGCGGATGAGCCGGGCACTTTATATGTCATCCCGCCGCACACCCTATGGGGCGATTATCCTCCCAAAATTGCGGAACCTGAAATTAATCCCGCCGCGGAAACCGGTGAGATTGTCCTGCGACAGGTCGTCATACCCGAGTTTGTTGTCGTCCACGACGGACCGCCAACCGATTCCTCCGCTCCCAATTATTATGTCAGGTTCAGGGATTATATAAAGAATGTAGCATCAAGCGAAATATACGCAACCTGGCCGGAGTCCACCATCCAGGCAAATATCCTTGCCATACTGTCATTTACCTTAAACAGGGTGTTTACGGAGTGGTACCGTAACCAGGGCTTTAATTTTACCGTTACTTCCTCGACGGCATTCGACCACAAATGGATGGCGGGAAGGAATATATATGACAACATAAGCCTTGCCGTAGATTCATTATTCGTAAATTACCTGTCCAGGCCGGGTGTAAAACAGCCCATCCTTACCCAGTATTGCGACGGCAATAGGGTACAGTGCCCCAACTGGATGTCACAATGGGGTTCCAAGAACCTTGGAGATCAGGGATATGACGCCATCAGTATACTAAGGCATTTTTACGGCAATTCAATATTTATTAACACCGCTCCCCAGGTCTCCGGTGTCCCGGCATCCTGGCCGGGCCACAACCTGGATATTGGAGCTAGCAACGGCAATGTAAGAATGATTCAGGAACAGCTTAATGCCATATCCAATGTTTATACCCTCATTCCCAAGGTCGCCGTTACGGGTCAATATAACGAGCAGACCAAGGAAGCCGTTAGGGTCTTCCAGAGCATATTCAACCTGCCCCCAAATGGAATCGTGGACTTCCCGACCTGGTACAGGATATCGGGCATCTATGTAGCCGTAACCAGAATGGCCGAATAATCAATCCTAAAATCAATCCTGGAGCGCCATTTTCTTTACAGTATCAAGCCCCTGCCTTACGGCCGGAATAAGAAGTATCAACACCGTAAGCACCGCTTCTGGCACAATATAGGACGCATTGTATGATAATGAATACAGGATTACATTCTTTCCTCCCGCATATTCGGCAAAGAAAACAACACCTGTTATAACATGGCAGATATATCTTCCCGCAACACCCAGAATATAACCCTTAATAATTCCGTACCTGGATTTCGAAAACACTCCCGATAATCCCAGCGCTCCGAAAGCAACCGGGTAATCAAGAAGCGGCTGAATCAGGGTAATGGCGTATGGTTTTAATATGAAATCCAGTATTCCGTAAGCCGCGCCGGTAATCACGCCGACCTTCGTGCCGTACAGGTATCCTATGAAGCATATGAAGAACATTCTGAACAGAGTTATTGATCCGCCAAATGGAAACTCATACACGGTAAAAATGGACGTAAGAACCGCAAGGGTCATGGCAACAGCCGAGAAAGCCAGGTGCTTTGCCCTTAGCTTCTTCTTGTCTCCGCTTAAGGAAAGAATCACAACAAAGAGAAGAGCAATAATTACAAGCAGGGCAATATTCCCCGCCGTGGTAGGATAGAAGCTTCCATCCTCCGCATTTGTCTCAATGAAAAAATCAAACACCTTTTTTAACATAAAAAAGACCTCCTTAATTTTGCTTAGGAGGGGACACTTAATTGCTTCCTTTCGCCGGCATTACCCGGATCAAGTTATGAGGGTCAGTATATAGAACCGCTGCAAAACCGGCAATTGGTTCCATGTACTTCTCAGCATAGTGCTCCCCTAGCAAGCTATATTATAACTTATATTTAGTTACTGCTTTATATTAAGCAACTTACACCCGTTTGTCAACACCATATGACAATAATATATAATAGAAAAAAAAGAGGCTGACGCATAAAGAAAACCGGATGCCAAGCCTCATTTTCAATTACGAAAACATCTTACCTCATAAAAATGTGCATATGCAATACATCTTTAGACGGAGAAAATATTTCAGGTACATTTATTGGTCGTAAAAAATGTACTATAATTACATTTTTACGTTGTAAAAAGTGTGTTTTAATACATTTATTTCATGTATAATATGTATGCTAAAACATTTTTTCGTTGTATTTTTTGTAATAAATGTGTTATACTATAGATGTATAATAATATGGAGGTGCAAATATGTACCGAACCGCGATAGAAAAGCTTTATAAATGGAAAGAAAGCAAAAACCGTAAACCATTGATTATTGAAGGCGCCAGGCAGGTCGGTAAAACCTGGCTTATGAAAGAATTTGGCTCTAAAGCTTATGCGGATACTGTATATATCAACTTTGATTCGAATTCCATAATGGCTGATTTATTTTCATCCGACCTTAATACAGACCGTTTAATTGCAGGGCTGGAGTTATATTCCGGCCGAAAAATCAATCCGGACAATACTCTTCTGATATTTGATGAGGTGCAGGAGGTTCCGAAAGCACTATCCTCCTTGAAATATTTCTACGAGAACGCGCCCCAATATCATATTATCTGTGCCGGTTCACTTCTGGGCATTGCTTTACATCAAGGAACTTCTTTTCCGGTCGGCAAAGTGGATTTTTTGAAACTTTATCCATTGTCCTTTAAAGAGTTCCTGATGGCTACAGAGAATGAACGTTTTGCGAAGCTGCTTGAAAAACAGGATTTCCAAATGATAACAGCTTTCAAGCAAACCTATATAGATGCGTTAAAAAACTATTACTTTGTCGGCGGAATGCCGGAGGCTGTTCAAAGCTTTGCGGATGACAGGGACTACAATGAAGTACGTAATATTCAAAAGCGTATCTTGACCGCATATGAACAGGATTTTTCCAAACACGCGCCAAATGAGATTGTTCCCAAAATTCGCATGGTTTGGAACAGCATTCCCTCCCAGCTTGCCAAAGAAAACAAGAAATTCATTTATAGTGTGATACGCGAAGGCGGACGGGCAAAGGAATATGAGACAGCGATAATGTGGCTTACCGACTGTGGTCTTGTCCACAAGGTCAGTCGTGTGAATGCGGCCGGCTTCCCACTCAAAGCATATGAAGATTTAAAAGCATTCAAGCTGTTTATTGTCGATGTAGGGCTTCTTGGATGCATGACCGGCCTGCATCAGCGAACCCTTCTTGACGGGAATAATTTGTTTACCCATTTCAAAGGAGCTTTGACAGAGCAATATGTCTGCCAGCAGCTTAAAACATTAGACGATTTAGGAATCTATTACTACACCAATGAACGCAACACTTGTGAAATTGATTTTATAATTGACACCGGAAAACAGATAATCCCTATTGAGGTTAAAGCAGAGGTTAATCTAAAAGCCAAAAGCTTGAAAGTATATAAAGAAAAATTCAATCCCGAAATATCAATCCGCACGTCCATGTCTGACTACAAAAAAGAGGATTGGCTTATAAATCTGCCATTGTATGCAATAGAAGAAACAAAAAACATAGTTCAGCAGTAAAAGCGGTTATAAGACAGGCTCTTAGTACCTGTATTACCATAATGCACCCTTGGAAGAACAAACCCCTCGTTTGTTAAGTCACAAACGGACATTTTAATGTACGTTTTGGGACTTACAAACGAGGGGGGGTGTACTTCCACGGGTGTGTGAGGTAATACAGGCACCTATTAAGAGCCTGTTTTATAACCGCACCTTATTACATCATTCCCATTCCGCCGCCGCCACCGGGCATGTTGTTCTCATTGGACTTAATATTTGCCACAACAGCCTCGGTTGTCAGCAATGTGGATGCTACGCTTGTTGCGTTCTGCAGAGCGCTCCTTGCAACCTTGGCAGGATCAAGAATGCCTGCTTCAACCATATCCACATACTGCTCGGACAGAACGTCAAATCCGATGCCAGGTTTGCTTTCCCTTACCTTGGCTACGACTACGGAGCCTTCAAGGCCTGCGTTCTCAACGATGCAGTACAGAGGATATTCGAGAGCCTTAAGGATGATGTTCGCGCCGGTCTTCTCGTCGCCTTCCAGTGTCTCAGCCAGTTTGGCAACTTCCTTGGCTGCATGGATGAATACGGAGCCGCCGCCTGCTACGATACCTTCCTCAACGGCTGCCCTTGTAGCTGCCAAAGCGTCCTCCAGGCGAAGCTTGCTTTCCTTCATTTCTGTTTCGGTTGCGGCACCAACCTTGATAACGGCTACGCCGCCGGCAAGCTTGGCAAGTCTCTCCTGTAATTTCTCCTTGTCGAATTCAGATGTTGTCTCTTCAATCTGGGTCTTAATCTGGTTGATTCTTGCCTCGATGTCTTCCTTCCTGCCTTCGCCGTCAACGATGATAGTATTTTCTTTCTGAACCTTAACCAGTTTTGCTCTTCCGAGCTGATCCAGAGTGGTCTCCTTCAGATCAAGGCCCAGTTCGTCGGTAATTACTGTACCGCCTGTAAGTATTGCGATATCCTGCAGCATTGCTTTCCTTCTGTCGCCGTATCCGGGTGCTTTGACCGCCACGCACAGGAATGTGCCTCTTAATTTATTCAGAACGATGGTTGTAAGGGCTTCACCCTCAACATCCTCGGCAATAATTAACAGCTTGGCGCCGGCTTGAACAATCTTTTCAAGAAGCGGCAGTATCTCCTGGATGTTGGAGATCTTCTTATCGGTAATCAGGATATAAGGATCTTCGATTACAGCTTCCATCTTATCCATGTCGGTGCACATGTAAGCAGAAATATATCCGCGGTCAAACTGCATACCTTCAACAAGCTCAAGCTCGGTCTTCATGGTCTTGGATTCTTCAACGGTAATAACTCCGTCGTTGCTTACCTTTTCCATGGCGTCTGCCACCAACTGGCCAACGGTGTCATCTCCGGCAGATATTGCGGCCACCCTTGCAATCTGGTCCTTGCCTGTCAGCTTGGAGCTCATCTTGACAATGGCGTCAACTGCCACATCGGTTGCCTTCTTCATGCCTCTTCTGAGAATAATAGGATTAGCGCCTGCTGCCAGGTTCTTCATACCCTCGCTGATCATAGCCTGGGCAAGAACTGTAGCCGTTGTGGTACCGTCACCGGCAACGTCGTTGGTCTTTGTAGCAACTTCCTTCAATATCTGGGCACCCATATTCTCAAACGGGTCCTCAATTTCTATTTCCTTAGCTATTGTTACACCGTCGTTGGTGATTAACGGTGTTCCAAATGACTTATCAAGAACAACGTTTCTGCCCTTCGGACCTAATGTAACTCTTACGGTATCAGTCAGTTTATTAACACCTTTTTCAAGGGCTTTGCGGGCTTCCACACCATAAATGATTTCTTTTGCCATATCGTCTATCCTCCTTAATTAGTCTTCTATTATTGCTACAATATCACTTTGCTTTACAATAATATATTCTTCTTCTTCAATCTTTACTTCCGTTCCGGCATATTTTGAATAGATAACTCTATCCCCAACTTTAACTTGCATAACAATTTCTTTCCCGTCAACCATGCCACCGGGGCCCACCGCTATGACCTCCGCCTGTTGCGGCTTTTCCTTTGCTTGACCGGGCAGTACTATTCCGGATTTCGTTGTCTCTTCTGCCTGGAGCTGTCTTAATACTACCTTGTCTCCTAATGGTACTAGCTTCATGAATATTCCTCCTTATAATCCAAATTTTGATAATTATTAGCACTCATACCGGTTGAGTGCTAAATTCAATAAATATATTAGTAAATTTGTATTAATTATGCAACTCTTAATCCAATTCGAATTAGCGTCAATTCCGATAAATTATTCTAAAATCTCTTGTTTTCTTCATTTATCTCATTTTTTTTAATAAATCCTATGTTGTCTCATTCATACAATAAAAATAATTACCTCAAGGCAAACACAAAAGGTTATTACCTTAAGGTAACACTTTTGATTATTTATTTTGCCTCATATATACTGTTGGTCTTATTGATGACGCGCGGCAGCGCATCCCTGGAGTTCTTCCACGGTTCATTGGCATACCGGTAGTCGAACTTATTAATGAACCAATCCAAATCGTCCCTTACCCTCTTTATGTTATCCAGATACAGGGAATTCAATTCATTTATAAAATCCGTAAGCTGTCCGCCGCTTAGGTGTTCCGGAGCCTGCTTATACAGCAAGCCGTAGTGCCTGGTGCAAAAGCCCTTGCTTGCCTTAAATTTCTTCCTGAATTCGTCTTCATGGCGGTACAGGTAGAATATCGTATCTATATACCGCTCAAAAGTTCTATCAATCATTTCACATATATAACATGATTTTTCCAGTTCGTCAATATATGAAACGATACCTGATACATTTTTTTTCTTTTTAAACAGAGAAGACGGCTGCAGGCTTATGCCGCCGGCAGCTAGCTTCTCAATATCCTTTATTGTTTTATCCATGTGACTCTTTAATATAAGCGCAAGTCCCAAACGGTTCTGATGCTTATACAAAAGCTCCACATGCTTTTCACAAAAGCCCAGTTTTGATGTCTCCCCCCGGACGTCATCCTCCATGTAGCTGGGCCCCATGGTGAAATCTATCGCCTTGGTCTCCAGTTCCTTTCTCATATAGCAAACCGGACATTCGCAGTCATGGCCGAATGCTTCGTTTACAGGTATGGTATGCAGCTTTTCCCTCAATTTCTTCCCTCTTTTATCATTTCTTTTATTTCTCTTGCCTTATCCTTGATTCGTTCACTGGCTTCCTTTGATATAAGTATCCTGGATATCCACCTGGAGGCTTCGTCCAGCTTTCCTGTTTTTCTTGCCAGCTCGGCTATAAGCAGAGCTATTGTATGCTCATCCATTCCGCACATGGGGAATGCTTCATTCATATAGGCCTCGGAAAAACCTTCATAGGCATTAGCGATAAATTTTTTCTCCTCTTGGGCAAGCTGCTCCATGACCTCCCTGTAATTAGGAGTATCACTTGGCAGCGTTTCCGCCTTTCCCCTGATAATCCATGCCGTTTTCAGGCATATATAAGCTCTTTCAGAGGTCTTTGCCTTTTTTACGATGGAGTTTACCAATGCCATCTTGTGCCTTACAATCGCATCATCGTAGCTGTATACATGACCTTTCTCCGGCAGAGGTTTAAATGTCGCCGATATATTCTTCTTAATCCAATCTGCCTGCGTAGGCGTAATGTTTTTGAAAAACCTGGTCAGTGACGCATAACCGCATTTTGGACAAAGAACCGCATCATATTTAAGCGGATCCACATACTGGTACCTGGGCCTAAGATCGGAATCCAGGCTGAGGAGCTTTATCTTGCCCGTCTTGACACTCTTTGATTTGAACTCCGAATCGCATACCGGACATATGTAAGTCTTATCAAAAATAAATTCTTCTTCGGAGACGGTGACCTGCGGTTTTTCCTGGCTTTCCTTAGCATCTTCCTTATCCTTGTCATCATAAACATTAATGTTGGAAAGGTTGCTCAGTCCCAGCTCCTCCAGGCCGGAGAATAAATTATCCATGATATACCTCCACTTCAAGTTCCTTTGTATAGTAGTTGTTATTGATATCTTTAGATGGTATGTGAATTCATATACTATGATAGCACATTATCGTGCAAGATTAAAGAAAAAAATACAAAGCCGTACTATAGCCTTAACATTCGGAACAGTACGGCTTACACTGCAAAACCCATATTATTATATATATGTAGGTTTTTATTTCGTGCGATAGAAAATATGGTCTCCTATTATTTTATAGTCGCTGTATTTTTGCTTTATTTTCTTGGCACTGCTGTTGTTCAGCCTGAAGCACAGGAAATTTCCGATGTTGTTCTCTCCATTGAGAGCCGCCTTAACGGCCTTTATTGCCCTCTTCATGGCCTTTTTCTCGGCCTCGGGATTTTTTCCCGTAAAAACGCCGGTATCATATGCTTCCAATGCCTTGTCCAGCATGCTCTTTCCCGTCTTACTGTTTTTTATTGTTACCGAAAACTGTACGGCCCATTTCCTGTCATATATAACTTCCTCAATTGTATTGACATGGCTGTAAACACTGCTCTTTACCCTGTTTAAAACGACATTCGCAACGGCAAGCATTCCTTCATACGGCTGGTTCCCGGCTTCGGCATATACAAGGCATGCAAGAAGCCTTAAGTCATCTTCCGTGTAGGAAGGCTTGTCAGCTTCTTTCTTGTCTACCTCCTGTGCTTCTTCAGCAGGTTCGTCATTTTCTGCGCTATCGGGAATATTCCCGGTTGCGTCACCGATTTCCGGCGCTGCAGGTTCCTTCTCAATATAATAAACCTGTCCCTGCTCGTCCACATATATTTCATACAGCTCGGGATCAAACAATCCGTCGGTGCCAAGAAGGTCTTCTTCATCGGCCGTTTCTTCCCCGCCTGCGCTGTCGGCCACGGGAACTTCAAGCTCGGATGCATGCGCGATTATATTTCTCCCCGGCAGAATGAAAAATACCGCAAGCAATGCAAGTAAAAGCTTTAGTTTCAATATCCGGCTCATAATAGTCTCCTTTAATACAAAATTATTACAAATATAGAATATACATAATATTTTGTTAATAATTACTTAATAATTATATCACAATCCCTTAAAAAATCAACCCTGTATTTCATATGTGACCCGGGAACGCCAAAAATAAAAAACCTTCTCTAACAGATTGCTTTCCGCAATCTTTCGGGAAGGAATGATTTCAACCCTTGCATATCCTGCTTTAATCCTGCTCGGCCTTGTATTTTGCCACCAACAATTCCACCATTCGATCATAGCTTTTAATGCCGTCCGATTGAGCGTTTGCCTTAAGGTATGTGTCATTAAGCCTATTGGATACAGTGCTTACCACGGTATCCTCATATTTTGACCAATACTCCGCGTCCGCCCGGATATCCCTTACCACATCGTCCGAGTATATGCTTCTTGCCTCAAAATACAGCTGCCTGTTGCTCCTGTACAGCTCATTGCCTGTCGATATCAGGGCCATCATGGTGCTGCTGTACTGAAGCTCCACGTTGTCCGAGCTCATACCCGCCAGGTAAGCTATGAAGTTTGCTTCATCCTCCCGCATAAACCCCCTTTGGTGCGCCATTTCATGAAGCATGGTATAGGGTATCGCGTAGTCGGAAATGTCCACGTTCACATTGGCTTCCATGGTAAAGGGCACGAATATTCCCGTTATCTCAGTATATGACATCAACGGTGACAGCAAAACCGGCTTTGCAAGGCCATACTCACCGCCAAGAACCGGGTACTCAGCCGCCAGGTTTTTCATGGCTTTCTTTGCTTCCTGTGCCAGCTCATATTTGCTTAGGGACAATTTAAAAACACCATTCTCATCTACCCGGGGAATTCTGCTTCTGATCTCATTGGCCCTTTTGGCCAGATGGACCATAAGGTTATACAGGTCTTCTTCAGTATATTCTTCTATTGTCAACTTCGAGTAATAGGTAAAATTGTACCTGTAGTAGTTCATGCCTCCCATTATTGTGAATGAAAACAGCATAATGCTTGCTGCGCAAAGGACATTCAGAACACCCTTTGCGGCGTTTATTCTTCTGTTTTCCTTATCCTTAACCAGCCTGACTGCGAATCTTATAATTAATACCGCCAGTACAACGGGCAGGATAAAAATCAGGATTTCAGCCAGCGACACCGGTATAAAACCTGTAATAAGCGAAACGAATTGAGACAGCCATTTATAAACTCCCCGTGCATTTATATATTCCGCAAAAAAGCTGCTCTTTCTTGCCAACAATATAAGTAATAAAGACAGAGGAGATAACAGCAGAAGATATATTCGCTTGAGTTTAAAAAGTGCTTTCATTTATACCTTCCCCACATCTGTAAATAATCTACTTTTTACAAGTTTATAGTAACATATAATACTTTTTTGTGCAATATATATAATATGTAAATAAACATAAACCGACACAGCGTGAAATTTTACTGTGTCGGTCCAATAGAAACAAATATTTTTGTGAATATGTATATTCCCTGCCTAAGGATTAAAACTTGGGAACAACAGCACCTTCATAGGTGGATTCGATGAAATCCCTGATCTTGTCGCTTTGAAGGGCCTCAACCAGGGCCTTGATGTCCTCCCTGTTCTCGTCCCCTTTTCTCACGGCGATAATATTTCCGTAGATGTTGGCCGCTTCAGAATCCTTATCCTCTACGGCAATGGCATCCTTCGATACATTAAGGCCTGCCTCGATTGCGTAGTTGCCGTTGATTACCGCGAGATCCACGTCCCGGAGCGAGCGGGCAAGCTGTGCGGCTTCAATTTCATGTATTACAAGGTTCTTAGGATTTTCGACGATATCAACTACCGTTGCTTCCATGCCCACTCCGTCGGCCAGCTTTATAAGGCCCTGCGCCTGCAATAAGAGCAGCGCTCTTGCCTCGTTGGAACCGTCATTCGGGATGGCAATCTCGGCCCCGTCCTTTAGATCGTCAAGGCTCTTCGTCTTTCCGGGATAGATTCCGAAAGGCTCATAATGGATTATTGCCACCGATACCAGGTCCATGCCTCTGTCTTTATTAAACTGGTCAAGATAAGGCTTGTGCTGGAAGTAGTTTGCGTCAAGGTCTCCCGCGTCAAGAGCGACATTTGGCTGAACATAGTCGTTATATACCACAATTTCCAGTTCATAGCCCTTATCGGCCAGGATTTCCTTGGCCTGTTCAAGAATCTCGGCATGAGGCGTAACACTTGCCCCAACCACGATTTTCTTTTTCTCCTGTTTCTCCCCATCCTTCTTGCTGCCCGAGCATCCGCCGAGCACAGCCGCAAATAACGATAACAAGATAAAACCTAAAACAATTTTTTTCATAAAATCCCTCCTATTTTATGTTTAATCTATTTAAAGCACGCCTTACGCATGCCGGTTTTTAAAGCCTCTTGTCGGCCCGTTTTGACAGCCGGTTTCCAATCTCCTGGAAGCCCTGAACAATGATAATAAGTATGACTACGGTAACCAGCATGATATTTACCTGGTACCTGTAATACCCGTAATTAATGGCAATGGTTCCAAGTCCTCCGGCCCCGACAAATCCACCCATTGCCGAATAGCCAAGTATGGTTATTACGGCTATGGCGGCCCCCATAATGAGGGAAGGCCTTGCTTCCGGCAGAAGCACCTTAAAGACTATCTGCGCAGGTGTAGCACCCATGGACCTGGCCGCCTCGATTACACCGTGATCCACTTCCTTAAGCGAGGATTCCACCAGCCTTGCTATATAAGGAGCGGATCCGATAACCAATGGAACGATCAATGCGTTCGGTCCAAGCGTGGTTCCCACCACGAACCTTGTAAACGGCATAAGCGCTACCATCAGTATTACAAACGGAATTGAGCGCAAAATGTTTACAACCACTCCTATTCCCCTGTTCAGCGATACCTTCGGCGCAATGCCCTCCTTGTCCGTCACCACAAGCAGTATTCCAAGAGGAAGCCCCATCGCGTAACCCATAAAGGAAGACACCAGCACGACATAAAATGTTTCAAGAATTCCTTTCGCTATTATGGCCGGCATGTTATATCACCTCCTCATAGGGAATTTTATGAGTCTCCAGGTATGCAAATATCCTCTTCTTGCTTGATTCATCCTCGGGAAGCTGTATTACCATCTGGCCGAACGCCTTGCCGTCGATGTCCTTGGTATCCGCAAACATGATATTTACCGGAGTCCTGCATTCAAGGACCATGTTGGCAATTACAGGCTCGAACGAGGTGCGTCCGTCAAAGATTATGCGGCATTTGTCTTCACCCTCGAAATGCTCTATATGGTTTACTCCCGAGAATATCAGCTTCCTCGCAATCTTTGACTTGGGCCTCATGAATACCTCTTCCACATCGCCCACTTCCGCAATCCTGCTTTCATCAATGATTGCGACCCTGCTGCATATTTCTTCAATTACGCTCATCTCATGGGTAATTACGATTATCGTGATTCCCAGGTTCCTGTTTATCTCCCTTAACAACTCCAATATCGATCTGGTCGTCGTGGGGTCAAGAGCGCTGGTTGCTTCATCACACAAAAGCACCTTCGGGTTGGTGGCCAGGGCCCTGGCTATGGCAACCCTCTGTTTTTGACCTCCCGAAAGCTGTGCCGGATAAGCCTTTGCCTTATCGGACAGTCCCACCATTTTAAGAAGCTCGTAAGCCCTTTTCTGCGCCTCCTTTTGAGCCACCCCGGCTATTTCAAGAGGAAAACAGACATTTTGAAGCACGTTGCGCTGCATAAGCAGATTGAACTGCTGGAATATCATACCCATGGATCGCCTGATTTTCAGCAGCTCCCGTTCCGGAAGCTCCGACAGATCTATCTTGTTAAATATGACCTTTCCGCTTGTCGGCCTTTCCAGGTAGTTTATACATCGAACCAGGGTGCTTTTCCCCGCACCGCTCAGTCCGATAATCCCGAATATCTCCCCTTCATATATGGTAAGGTTGACATCCTCAAGGGCTTTTACATAATTGTTCTTGCTTTCAAACACTTTTCCGAGCCCTATCAGCTCGATTATCGGCTCACGTTCCGCCATGACCCACCTCCGCTATTAATCGAAGCCGCGTAACCCTCTCAGGTTTTGACGCAGCTCTTGATGCATAAAAAAGCAGGATAGCCAAGATAGCTTCCTGCTGGTTTTCTATGGATATTTATCACCGGACTTAAGAGCTGGTTCTGCTGCGAAAACACCACATTCATCTATCAAGGCACAATATGATACAAGGCATGCTGCACATGGTACACATACCGCACATGTCACATATCATATTGCACATGATGAAGGATGATGTTTTCATCAATCGGCTCCTTTCCGAAAGCTCTGCGGCTTTTCGTTCAATTCATAGTAATCAGATATGTTTGTTGGATGTAGTATACATTAAGAGAAATATCATGTCAATATCTTTTTATAAAAAAATCGAGGTGACAGGATTTGAACCTGCGGCCTCTACGTCCCTAACGTAGCGCTCTAGCCAAACTGAGCCACACCTCGATATTCGGTAAAAAGCTGTTGGGCGGACTTGAACCGCTGACCTCCTCATTACCAATGAGGTGCTCTACCGTCTGAGCTACAACAGCATCTGCCTAAATATTCTGTTTTTCGATATCCTTCAGAACCCGGTTGAGCTTGTTCTTGATTCTTGTAAGAGCATTATCAATAGTCTTGGGTTCCTTGCCCAGTACCTTGGCTATCTGAACATACTTCAAATCCTGCATATACAGGTCAAGAACCCTCTTTTCCAGGTCGCTTAGGCGTCTTACAAGTTCATATTCTATCATACTGGTATTCTCTTTGTCAATAACCATTTCCTCCGGGTTGAGGCCTTCTTCCTGGTACATTATGTCAACCAAAGCTTCCTTTTCCTGGCTTTCTCCCTGGCCGCTGTCCAGCGGCGCATATATTGAAACATAATTATTCAGAGGCATGTTCTTTTTCCTGTTTGAAGCCTTAATTGCGCTGTATATCTGCCTTGATATGCATAAATCGGCAAAATTAAAGAACGAGCTCTGCTTGTCCCTCTGGTAATCCTGAACCGCCTTATATAGACCTATCATCCCTTCCTGTATCAGGTCATCCTTATCCCCGCCGATCAGAAACAGGGCTTTAGCCTTGTTTCTGACAAGGTGTTTGTATTTTTCAAACAAATAATCCATGGCGGAACGGTCTCCGGCTTGTATCATGGCAACGATGTCCTCGTCTGACATGTAACTGTAATTCATATCAGCTTTTTTCATACAAGCACCTCCATCAAGAGAGAATTCAGGCTTTAAGCCTTTGCCTTACGATTTCATAGGCAAGCACCGCTGCCGCAACGGATGCGTTAAGGGAATCCACCTTGCCGTACATGGGTATCCTGGCTGTAAAATCGCATTTTTCCTTTACCAGCCTTCCGACTCCCTCTCCTTCACCGCCTATTACCAGGCCAATAGGTCCGGTTAAGTTAAGGTCATACATGACCTGTCCGTCCATATCGGCACTGACGAACCATATGCCCTCTTTCTTCAGCATTTCAATGGTGTTTGCCAGATTGGTCACCTTTGCAACCGGCAGGTAATTTATGGCTCCCGCCGAAGCCCTGGCCACGGCGGCGGTAAGCCCGGCCGCCCGGTGTTTCGGTATTATAATTCCATGGGCACCGGCCTGATGAGCCGTACGGATTATGGCTCCAAGATTGTAAGGGTCTTCGATTCCGTCCAGCAGCAGGATAAACGGATCTTCGTTCCTGATTCGTGCTTCCGCTAAAATATCTTCTACCTCGGCATACTCATATGCCGCGGTATAGGCTATGACTCCCTGGTGTTTTCCCGTCTGGGACATCTGGTCAAGCCTCTCCCTGGTCACATAGGTTATAACCGCATTCATCTTCCTTGCCTTATCCGTTATGGTTTTTATCGGGCCATCCTGGCTGCCGCTTAATACAAACAGCTTGTCTATGGTTTTTCCCGCACGAATGGCTTCAAGAACAGCGTTTCTTCCTTCTATAATATTTTCCTCATATCTCATGACAACGGTACCTTTCTATGCCGTCCAGGTATTCCTTCAGGGCATCCGCCCAGTCCTTCATGTAATACCCGTGCAGTTCCCTAAGCTTTTTATTGTCAAGAACCGAATACGGCGGGCGCTTTGCAGGCGCAGGGTATTCCGGGGTACTGATGGCGTCTATTCTTACATCTCTGCCCGTAAGCTCGAAAATTTTACATGCAAACCCGTACCAGCTGGTACTGCCTTCGCAGGTCGCATGATATTTTCCCCTGCAGTCCGTATTCATCAAAAAAACAATCACCCTGGCCAGTTCGAGCGCACTGGTGGGCGTTACAAACTGGTCCGCCACGACCCGGATGCTCTTGCCTTCGTCAGCCAGCCGGAGCATTGTTTTTACGAAGTTTTTCCCTTCACCGTACAATCCCGATGTATGAAGAATTACCGCATCGGGACAGCAGCCCATCACATAATAATCCCCCGCAAGCTTGGTCCTGCCGTACACGCTGATAGGATTTGGCCGTGATTCCTCGACATACGGGGTATCTGCTTGTCCGTCATAAACATAATCGGTTGATATATGAAAGAGCTTAGCATTGATTTCATTCGCGGCTTCCGCGATATACTTCGGGCCCAGGGCATTGATATTATACGCCTTTTCCTGTTCGGTTTCACATAAATCAACGGCCGTCATCGCCGCACAGTTGACAATGACGTCCGGTCGGAAGGCCGATATTTCGGCTTTTACCGATGCTTCATCGGTAATATCAAGCTTCTTAACCACATTTTTTTCATCCGGAACCGAATCGGTAAGATAAAGCAGGCAATCGTGATTCTCCTTCAGAAGCCCCGTCAATGCTCGTCCCAATTGTCCCAATGCTCCGGTTATAAAAACCCGTTTCATAAGTGTCTCCTTACATAATATTTATCAGCTTATCATACCGCCCAGCATCCCGCTTAATCCGGTTATAATAAACACGGTAAACAGGCTGCCAAGAGGCAGGGGCCCGACACGGTTCATCGCCAGGGATACAATCATCAGGACGATGAAATAGAATATCCCGATAAGCAAGCCCCATATGAATTTTTTCTGTTCAACCTTTTTTCCGATAAAGAAGCCTCCCGTAAATGCGGAAGCTATATAGGTAAAATTAATCAGTCCGCTGACCACCATGCCCGACATTTCAATCTTCAGCATCAGGAAAGAAATCAGAAGCAGCAACAATCCCGTTATAATGTAAGAAAATACCAATGCCTCAAGCGTGTATATTATTCTGGTGTTATTGGTGAAGGGTCTGTTCATTTGATACCTCCGAGTCAGCCTATACTAGAATATATTAAAAGGAGGTACAAATTATGCATTTATTCCACAATATGAAGGGCTTCCACCGTATAGTTGCAGGACGCGTTCCATAAGAGCCATTCGCTGTATCCGGCGATGTAAACACCGGTAATCTGATCCCGCACCTGTCTTGGCCCGTATACCTGGTAATAGTCTATCCAGGTGGCGGTAAAATCCTGAAGCCATGGTCTTACTATGGCCCTATGCTCCCCTTCGGGTATTTGGTCCAGCTTTGACCTTGAAGCCTTTAATACCCTTCTTACGAGGTTAAAGGGATCCAAATCCGGGTGCGCTATGCCATAATTGCCGTCCGCAAAATGGGACGGGTATATCATGGGGCAAATGTAATCAAGATATCTCGCCATCTCAACATAATTCTGGCCAACAAGGCTTGCGTCAAGGCTGCTGCTAATTATTGTACCGTATACGTCTGCCGAAACGAATACTCCCAGCGGTTTTAAATTCTCATACGCGTATTTGGTAAATTCAATGATAATGTCTTCCTTGGTTTTTACATTGGCCAGGGGACCGAAATCCACATTTGACATGCCTTTTCCGGTTGAAAAACGGATATAGTCGAACTGGATTTCCTTAAAGCCCGCTTCCGCCGCCTTTGTCGAAACTTCAATCAAATAATCCCATACTTCCTTCTCATAGGGATTTACCCAGCATTCACCGTTGGTGTCCCTGTATATCGAACCGTCCTTGTTTTTTATGGCAAGGTCATGTCTTTTCTCAGCCAGGTACGGGTCCTTGAAGGCCACGATTCTTGCTATAGGATATATATTCTTCTCTTCAAGAAGCTTCATTAATTCATCAATATCAGATATGGTATTGGTTACGGACCCGATTTCTTTTGCCATGGGGCTGTCCATCATGAATGTTATTCTTCCGTTGTCATCCTTGACGTCGATAACCAGGGAATTAATAACTGTCGAATCAATTATATCCATTATCTCATCCCGCTTGTCCATTATTGCCCGGGATGTAATATACAGTCCTTTTGCCTTTACCGGCGCCCTGGTATCAATTTCTTCGACTGGCTCCGGCACGGCGGCATTTTCATTTACGGGAGCCACAGTAACAGCCGGGGTTATTTCAGCC
>JAAYHD010000056.1 GCA_012735495.1 Clostridiales bacterium
AAACCCTGTTTACGAAATCCGATACATGGTTTTGAAATCCTTCGTCTATAACCGCAACATATTTCTTAAAGTCTGTAAGCGAAATAACCGTAAGCGTCGTATCAACGGAAATAGCCGCTACGAATATGAGTGCCAGGGCGTTCAGCAAGGATTCGGGGATACGGCCTATTAACCTGTCCACCCATGGTATAAGGTAATCCATCATAATTATCGCGGCAACACCAAAGGCCATGGATGTCGGCACGCTTGTTCTTCCGTTTATATTCATCGGGAATTTGCTGTAATCCCACCACCGGGCCTTAAACATCTTCTCCATGGCCCAGGAGGTCGGATACTCCAAAACCATGCTTACGACAAATCCCAAAATAAATATCATCCACCATTCAGGCTTCGGCATGCGGCCGGACTTTACCTGATCATAGATGAAAAATCCCACCAACGCCGCAAACCCGTAAATCGGGCAGACCGGACCGTAAAGGAAGCCCCGGTTTGCCAGCCTATGTATACGCAGGCTGCAGTAAATGGTTTCCCACAGCCAGCCAAAAAAACTGAAAATGAAAAAGGCAATGGTATATCTGTTAAACACAACAGCACCCCTTTCATTTATCAACACCACTATGCTATTGCCAAGATTCCGTCAAAATCCGCAAAAAAATTATAGCATCATCCGAGCTTCAAAATCATCCTGCAATCTTACGTCTATTTTATAGGATTGTTGTAAAAAAATCAATGTGCATATTTAATATGCCGGAATAGATGTTACATGACCGGAATTATAACGAAGGAGCAAAAAAAGGACCCACGACGGGCTGCCTTATGAATAAAAGATGTATTTAAGGCTTTTTCCGACGCAGGTTCAATGTCTTACAGCTTCCCGCCGCAGTACGGACAGTAGCTGAAATCCGAAGGAACGTCGGTATTGCAGCTTGGGCAGTGCTTGTAAGGCATACGGCTCCTTATAGGCTGTAAATGTTCGCTTCTGATTTCGGTATCCGGATTCTTCTCAAATTCCTTGCCGACAGCAGGGTCCAACTCAAAAAGGCTGCCGCAGCACGAAGCCTTAACAAGGTATCTTACATTCCACCTGAAAAGAGGTATGAAGAATAAATGAAAATACCTGTAATACTTGTAAACCTCATACCTGCCAAACATCTCGCACGATTTGCATATGACATTATTGCAGGTTCCTATGTGCTTTTCCTTGTCTTGTATACCGAAGAATGCTATGAAGAACATATCGATCACTCTTTACCCATTAAATAGTCTGTCCAGCTTTTTTCTGAGACGCTCTTGTCTTGTCTTTGATGTATTATAATCTAAAATAATCTTGCTGTCATCAATAATTATGCTGTCTCCCTCTTTAGCAATATCCAGGAGTAAATAATAATATATTAATCAATCTATCTTAGCACTCTGTATATGTCTCTTCTAACATATTTTTTATGCTCTCTTTATAGTAGGATAATCTAATTCTTGCTTGGGCTTTTAGAATCTCTTTATCAGATGATAAATCTAGAATATGCATTTTCCTATGACAATTAGGACATAATGCCACAGTATTTTCAATAGTATCACATCCTCCCTCTGAAAGCCACTCAATATGATGGCATTCTTAATAAGGAATGCCTTCTTTATTATAAAATGGAGCTTTTTTCCCGCATAGTTGACAAACACCATTAGCTCTACGCTTAGCATATTCAGCTACAAATACATCTCTAATATAAACAATAATATGCTATTAAGCAAATGCTAATATCATTATAAATATGATAAACCTCAGTACATAATTTACCAACAGAAATATTTACATTAAGTTCCTCCTTTAGTTCTCTTGCAAGGCATTCTTCAGGAGTTTCGTTAGCTTCAATTTTTCCGCCCGGAAATTCCCATCCTCCTCCAAAGTTCTCTTTTGGTGCACGTCTAGTTATTAAGACTTTATTATTTTTTATAATAACTCCGGCTACAACTTTTATTCTATTCATAAGCCACCTCTGTTTTATACTTCTAGTCATTTCTCGTAATATGCTATCTATTGCAATAGCACGCAATGTAGCTTCAATGCGACCACACTCTTAACTTGTATTAGTCATAATTAAATCTCTACCTACTCTAATTATATCATGATTTAATCATTTTTATATTTTTTCGGACACCTAACTTCAATCATTGAGTAATTAATGTTAATTTCTTAAACGCAATAAAGTTGTGTATCATATATGTAGCATTTACTCTTTTATACATATTTTTTTATGCACTGTGTTCCTTTTAAATATTTATGTTCTTAAAGATTGCTTTCACTAATAAACTGTATTGACATCCCCAGTCTAAACATGATAGACTATAATTAGTCTAAACACTATAGACCGGAGGTCATACCATGTCTAATAACATATACTTAACCGATGCAGAGGAAAAGCTTGCATCAATCATATGGGATCATGCTCCGATATCTTCACCCGATTTGGTTGCCCTTGCGGATAAAGAGCTTAATTGGAAGAAATCCACGACTTATACAATATTGAAAAAGCTCTGCGATAAAGGTGTATTTAAGAACGAAAACGCGAATGTAACCGTTTTGCTTACGAGGGAAGAACTATTGTCCCGCCAAAGCCGCCGTTATGTTGAGGATGCCTTCGGCGGTTCGCTGCCCAGGTTTATTGCGTCCTTTTTTGGCGGAAGGAAGCTTTCCCCCGAACAGGCGGCGGAGCTAAAACGCCTGATCGAAGAACATGAGGAGGATCCGAAGAATGGATAAGCTGTTCCTCACCATCCTTAATATGAGCCTAACGGGAGCTTTTGTTATAACCGCAGTATGCCTTTTGCGGCTTCTTCTTAAGAAAGCCCCCAAAATCATTGCATACTCCCTTTGGGCGGTAGCAGGCTTCCGGCTTTTATTCCCGTTTTCTATTGAGAGTGTTTTCAGCCTGATACCTTTTAATGCCAGGACGATACCGACTGATATAGCCACTCAGCCTGTTCCGCGCATTGAAAGCGGCATATCCACTCTTAATAATGCCGTAAGCGGTCTTCTGCCCTCTCCTTCACCTTACGAAAGCGTAAACCCTCTTCAGGTATGGACAACTGCTGGAGCATATGTATGGCTTGCCGTAGCGGCCTTAATGCTCATATACGGTGTGGTGTCATACATTTTTCTAAAGAGAAGGCTTAAGGACGCCGCCCTTGTTGAAACCGATATCTATGAAACCCCGCACATAAAATCACCCTTTGTGCTTGGAGTGATTAAGCCTCGCATATACCTTCCCATAGGGCTTTCAGAAAATGAGAAATGCTATATCCTCCTCCACGAGAAAACACATATAAGGCGGCATGACCATCTGATTAAAATAGCGGGATATTTCATCCTGTGCCTGCACTGGTTCAATCCCCTTGTCTGGGTGGGATTCCTGTTAATGAACGCGGATATGGAAATGTCCTGCGACGAGCGCGTGCTTAAGGAAATGGGCGCCGATATGAAAAAGGATTATTCCCTTTCTCTTTTGGCCCTGGCCACGGAGCGTATAAGCATCGGTGGAAGCCCCCTGGCTTTCGGCGAAGGCGGCATAAAGGCAAGGATAAAGAATGTTCTTAATTTCAAAAAGCGTTCGCGGATTTTCATCATTTCCGCAGTTGTGCTTGCGGCCGTAATATGCGCTGGCCTGGCCGTAAACCGGACCAAAAAGCCCAAGCCTGCTGAAATTGACTTGGTCGGTAAAATGCCTGCAAAGCAATATGTCCTTGAAAACCCGACTCAAAGAGCTAGGTTAGAAAGCATGATGTCCGTGACCCTTTATAAAGACGGCAGCGCAAAACTGTCCGCACCGTTAATTAGCAGCAGTATGATGCCGCCATGCAAATATTCCTACGAAGATGATGAATTATTAATATTTACAAGCATTGATTCAAAGACGGATGAAAAAGCTTTAGGCAAAAAAGACGGTGAGGTTATCGCAAGATTTACTATTGTAGACGAAAACACCCTTGTGTTTAAATCCGGCACGGTATATGCAGATAAAGGAGCCCGTTATGTTGCGGTGTCAACCGATGAAGCAAATTCACCCGAGCTTAAGCTTTATCTGGGTGTCCCTGCGCTGCCCATAGAGGCAAAGCCTATTGAAATTGGTGAAGATGGCTTTTATACCCTGGATAGTGTTATATCCGCAGTCGTGTATTATCCTGGGGAAGCTGATATTGTGCTCTATTTTTCCGGAATTAAGCCGGATGATGATCCGATTCCCGTACCGTTCCCTTATGAAAATGCGGATGAGCACATGATTCGCATTGATGTGGAGAATATTTTCCCTGATGGGTATAAAGGCAGTGTCTGGGCGGTTGTAACGGATTCGGAAGGGATAAAGCACTACAGCAATACCCTTTATGTATCCTATCCTCGTCCGGAGCCGTATACAAAAGACGAGGCGCAAGTATGGCTTGATTATTATTTTGCCGAAGATATGCCCTGGGATAAAAGCCTGACGCTTGAGCTTCCCGAATTCCCTGATACCGTGTTCGAATGGACCCCTTATAATGTTAAGGCA
>JAAYHD010000010.1 GCA_012735495.1 Clostridiales bacterium
CCAGCCAATATAATTATGCGGAAACAACGGGCGGGGGGTTCTATACAAGCCCGTTCATATATTATTTTACTTTGACTTATGGTATTCAATACTATATAATGGAGTTTGAGGTGAGCGAATTGGACGCATCGAAAGAGGAGTATATCTCCAGCCTGATAAATGATTTGAAGAATGTGAAATACATTATGCCGGAGGATATACCTAACATAGACCTGTACATGGACCAGGTAACAACATTTATGGACGAGCATTTAAAATCCTCCAAAAGATACAGCGAGGACAAGCTTTTAACCAAGACCATGATCAACAACTACACTAAGAACGAGCTTCTTCCTCCGCCGATTAAGAAGAAATATACAAAGGAGCATATGTTCCTCCTTATTTTTATCTATTATTTTAAAAATATCCTGTCAATCAGCGATATCCAGAGCATTTTTGATCCCCTTACAAAGAGGTTCTATGGCGGAAAATCCGATATAGGCCTGGAAGAAATCTACGAGGAGGTCTACAGGCTTGAAAAGGAACAGACGGATGCCCTGACAAAGGACATGATCAGAAAAATGGCAAAGGCCAAGGAATCCTTCGCTGATGTCGCTGACGAAGAGGACCGGGATTTCTTAAGACTGTTCGCATTCATATGCATCCTGTGCTTTGATGTATATATGAGAAAGCATTTGATAGAACAACTGATAGATAATTCCTTAAAGAACGCTAAAAACCATCATGATAAAAAGGGTGTAAAAGAAACCGAGTAAATTGCAATCGGATAATAACAGGCTGTTTCACCGGGAGTAAACCTGATGAAACAGCCGTTTTTATGCTTTTTTAATCCGTAGCGTTGAAGCTCTTCATACGCGCGAACACCATGTCGTACCCGTCATTTCCATAGTTTAAGGAACGGTTTACGCGGCTGATGGTAGCAGTGGAGGCTCCGGTCTTTTCGGCAATCTCAAGATATGTCTTTTGCTGGCGTAGCATTCTGGCCACCTCAAACCTCTGTGACAGGGACAACAGCTCATTCACAGTACAAATATCTTCAAAGAAACGGTAACACTCTTCAGAATCCTTTAAACTAAGAATGGCTTCGAACAGTCTGTCGACAGCCGGTGTTCTGATGGTTTTGCTCATCATAAGGACTCCTTTCTCTTATATCACATAAGTGGTGTTTTCACATATTATAATTTTACCATTATACAGTATTAAAGTAAAGAGAATATTTATTGTTTTTGTGGCGCGGACAATATTATTAATTGATGTTACAATAGGCGGAATTGCAGTATTTATGGTACTAAAAATAATAAAATATTAGTATTCACTTTAAAAAGAATGTGTTATTATATAATGTGTGATGCAACCGATAATGGATAATTATGTCAATATTATAAATCGATTTATTGCGTAAATAATATTTTATAAGGTTCTGTTTTAAACCAAAATTAAATCAACAGCGTCTTATAATATAGTTAATATAGTAATATGACATGCACGGAGGCTTATATATGAAAAAAAGCAGAAAGAAAAAGAGGATTGCCCAGATTTTTGTTATGCTGCTTAGCCTGGCGGCTTTGACAGCGGCAGCGGTCATGACATATATTGAAATGCAGCCCATGGTTGCAAATGCCGTTACTATTGAAGCAGGTACTCCTTCCGTTGATGTGGCGGATTTTATTCTTAACGATGATGACGCAAAAGGAAGCTTTGTTACCGATATAAGCAGTCTCAGCCTGTCGACCCCTGGAGTCTATGAGGTACAGATAAAGATCAACAGAAGGGTATTTACATCAAATCTTGAAGTGGTGGACACGATTCCTCCCAAGGCTGAACCTGCGGAGGTTATCGCGCTTTTGGACGAAGAGGTCAATGCTTTAGATTTTGTAAGCAATGTGATTGACGCAACCGATGTAAAGGCATCATTTGTAACGGAGCCGGATACGGCCGTTCCGGGAGAAAAGCAGGTCAAGGTGGCGCTGGAGGACGCTGGGGGCAATATAACAATTATTGAATCCAAGCTTACGGTTTTGGAGGTTAAAAGCACTGTTTATGTTGAAGCGGGAACCGAACCGGATATAAAGCCGGAGGATTTTGTTGATAATAATTCCATAAAGGTAACAATATTATCAGATATATCAGCGCTTGATACGAGCGTACCTGCGGTACACCCCGTTCAGATCGAGGTTGAGGGAAGAATATTAAACAGCAATATCGAGGTGGTAGATACTACGCCTCCGACAGCCACCCCTGTAAATAATGAGGTATGGCAGGGAGATACACTGCAGGCGATTGATTTTGTCAAGGATGTTATCGACGTATCCCTTTACAAGGCCACATATGCTGCGGAACCGGATTTCAACACGCCGGGAGACCAGGAAGTCACCGTGATTGTCGAGGATTACTACGGAAACAAGACCGAGGTTAAGGCAACGCTTACGGTTAAGCTTGATACAGAGCCACCTGTATTCAGCGGAATAACCGACAAGATTGTGTACGAGGGCGATTCGGTTTCATACAAGAAGGGTGTTACGGTCACCGACAACAGGGATACGAATATAAGTTTTACGGTGGACTCAAGCAAGGTAAACCTTAATAAGCCGGGTACCTATAAGGTTTATTACACGGCTGTGGATTCGTCAGGAAATAAGGCCACGGAGTCGGCAACCATAACCGTAAAAGAACTTGTGATTACCGATGAAATGCTTTGGGCCAAGGTGGATCCTATCCTTGAGAAGATAACAAAGAAAAGCATGACAAAAAGAGAGGTTGCCTATGCGATATACAAGTGGGTAAAGTCAAATGTCAGCTACACCGGAACCTCCGACAAGACCGACTGGAGAAAGGAAGCTTACAAGGGTATCGTAAACGGAGTGGGAGACTGCTTTACCTACTATGCGGTATCAGAAGCGCTGCTTACCCGCGCGGGAATAGACAACATGAGAGTTACCAGGGTCGGCGGCAAAACCCAGCATTTCTGGAACCTGATCAACTGCGGTGACGGATGGTATCATTTCGATGCCTGCCCTAACAAGGATAAGATGGAGACCTTCATGCTGACCGACGCGGAAGTGGAAGCATATACGAAAAAACGGGGAAACAACTATTATAACTTCGACAAGTCGCTGTATCCCCGAACACCTGAAAAATAAAGCATTTAAGGAGATATCATGGCAAAAAGGCTAGGTGTTATAGGGGGCTTGGGCCCGCTGGCAACAGCATATTTTTACGAATTGATTACCCGGATGACCGATGCCGGTTCAGACCAGGAGCATCTTGAAGTATATATTATAAGCAAACCGCAGATACCCGACAGGACGGATTATATACTTGGAAGAAGCAAGAACAGTCCCCTGGAATACCTGCTGAAGGTCGGAAGGACACTGGACAGCATGGGAGCCGATTGTATCGCGATGCCCTGTATTACCGCCCATTATTTTCACAGGGAACTGTCTGAGGGCATTAAGGCCCCGATTATAAACATCGTTAATGAAACGGCCAAATATCTGAAGGATCATGGTACCGGCACGGCCGGCATCATGGCTACGGAAGGGACCATAAGGTCCGGGCTGTTTCAGAACGAGTTGGTAAAATATGATATTAAACCGGTAATACCGTCACCGGACGGCCAGTCCCTGGTGACCGATATCATTTACAGGAATGTAAAAGCGGGCGTGCCCGTAAACATGGACAGCTTTCATGCCGTAACCGATGAGCTTAAGAAAAACGGCGCGGACACAATAATACTTGGCTGCACGGAGCTGTCCATGATAAAAAGGGATTACCCGATAGGCCTGGGTTTCATAGACGCGCTGGAGGTTTTGGCCATGTGCAGCATAACCGCCTGCGGCGCCAGGCTGAAGAAGGAATACGAAAATCTTATTACCTAACCATACATAACCAGGAAGGCATGAGACGTATGCAGTATAACGTATTGGAATATCTGGAGAATATAGTTGACAAGGTTCCCGATAAGACGGCGTACGCAGACGAGAGTTCTGCCGAAACCTTTAAAGAGGTATATGACAAATCAAGAGCTATCGGGACTTTTATTCATAAGCAGGGGCACTACAAGGAACCTGTTGTTGTTTTTATGGGTAAACATCCGTCAACGATAATTACGTTCTATGGCGTAATATATGCGGGATGCTTTTATGTGCCCATCGATGAGGAGATACCAAGGCACCGCATTGAGCTTATATTCGGCAGCCTCAGGCCAAAAGCTGTGATATGCGACAGGGATACGGTCAATACCATATCGGAATACGGCTTTGATGGCAAGGTATACCTGTATGACGATATTATAAACACACCCGTTGATGATACCTTGCTTGCGGGCATAAGGGACAGGCAGATTGATACCGATCCCATATACATCGTATTTACATCCGGTTCTACGGGAATACCCAAGGGTGTTGTGGCCTGCCACCGTTCGGTAATCGATTATATCGAGAGCCTGTCGGCAGTTCTTAAGATAAATGAAAATACCGTATTCGGAAACCAGACACCGCTTTATGTGGACGCATGCCTTAAGGAGCTTTATCCGACGCTTAAATTCGGGGCGACCACATATATAATTCCCAAGAGCCTGTTCATGTTCCCGCTGAAACTGGTGGAGTTCCTGAATGAAAAGAAGATAAACACCATATGCTGGGTCGTTTCAGCCCTTACAATGATATCCGCGTTCGGAACCTTTGAAAAGGCGGTGCCAAAATACCTTCACACCATAGCATTCGGCAGCGAGGTATTTCCTATCAAGCAATTTAAGCTGTGGAGGCAGTACCTTCCGAACGCAAGGTTTATCAACCTGTACGGGCCCACCGAGTGTACGGGAATGTCCTGTTATTATGAAGTAAACAGGGATTTTGAGCTGGACGAATCCATCCCCATCGGAAGGCCTTTCAGGAATACGGAGATAATCCTGCTTGACGAGAACAACAAGCCGCCAAAGCCCGGTGAGGTGGGCGAAATCTGCATCCGCGGAACCTCGCTGACCTTGGGTTATTATAATAATTTTGAAAAGACTGGCGAGGTATTCGTCCAGAACCCCTTGAATACCGCTTACCCGGAGCTTATATACAGAACAGGGGATCTGGGAAGGTATAATGAATACGGCGAGCTTGTATTCGTATCCAGGAAGGACAACCAGATAAAGCATATGGGGCACCGCATCGAGCTTGGAGAGATCGAAGTGGTCGCCAATATGCATCCGGATATAAAATCGGCGTGCTGTTTATTTGACAATGACAACAAAAAGATTATATTGTATTATGTAGGAGACATATCGAAAGCGGAATTGGCAGGCTTTCTTAAGCAGAAGCTGCCGAGGTACATGGTTCCCAATGTGATAGAGCAGCTGGACACAATGCCGCTGACAGCAAACGGTAAAATCAACCGGGTCCTGCTGATGGAAAAATACAGGCAGGGCAATAAGTAATATAAAATATAGCGACAGGAGAATGTAAGATGGATAAGATTATTGAAATATTGGAAAGAATGCATCCCGAGGTTGACTTTAATACATGCAATACCTTAATCGATGATAAGATCATTGATTCCTTCGATATCGTCACCCTTATATCGGAGCTCAGCGAGGAGTTTGACGTAACCATACCGGTTGAGGAAATCGTGCCGGAGAATTTCAACTCCGCAAGGGCAATCCACGCCTTGATTGAAAGACTTTTGGAGGATGAATAACAGGGGGCTTTATGCTTTTTACATCATATGAGTTTATAATGTTCGCAGCAATACTTTTTGTGCTTTATTATTTAGTTCCTAAAAAATTCCAATGGATGCTTCTTCTTCTGGCAAGCTACGTATTTTACAGCTTTGCGGGAATCCGTTACATTGCATATATCCTGGCGACAACATTGTCGACCTGGCTTGCAAGCAGAATGATAGGGAAACTTAAGGATACCCAGGCGGAATACCTGGAGAGGAATAAGGAGACACTGTCAAGGGAAGAAAAAAAGGCTTACAAGGAGCGTACCAAAAAAAGGCAGCGTCTATGGCTTGTACTGTGCATGGTATTTAATTTCGGCATCCTTGCGGTTCTTAAGTATTCCGGCTTCGTCCTGCAGAATGTAAAATCCGTTTTTAACGTGTTAAGCGTAAAGAATAATATACCCATCCTGAGATTTGCCCTGCCGCTTGGCATATCATTTTATACATTTCAGACAATGGGGTATATTATTGACGTATACAGGGACAAGTACCCTTATGAGAAGAATGTATTCAAGCTGGCGCTGTTTATATCATTCTTCCCCCAGCTTATCCAGGGGCCGATAAGCAGGTTTGACGATCTTAAGAAAACCCTGTTTGATGAGCATTCATTTGACCTGAAAGCCATTTCCTTCGGCTTTCAGAGAATATTGTGGGGTTTTTTCAAAAAGCTTGTTATTGCGGACAGGCTGCTTCCGGCAGTCAATACAATCGTAAGGAATCCCGAGGAGTATCAGGGCGTGTTCGTGCTTGTCGGGATGTTTTTCTATGCCATACAGCTTTATGCGGACTTTACCGGGGGTATAGACATTGCCATTGGTGTGGCCGAAATTTTCGGAGTCCGCTTAACGGAGAACTTTGAAAGGCCGTATTTCTCAAAGTCCATCACGGAGTATTGGAGAAGGTGGCATATTACCCTGGGAACCTGGTTCAGGGAGTACATGTTCTTTCCCATATCGGTAAGCAAGTCCATGCTCAACCTGTCAAAGAAGTGCAGGAAGCTGTTCGGAGACGCCATAGGAAAAAGGATTCCGGTATATATCGCGACAATAGTTGTTTGGTTTACAACCGGCATATGGCACGGGGCTGCATGGAACTTCGTCGTATGGGGTTTGTTAAACTGCCTGGTTATACTGGTTTCGCAGGAATGCATCCCTCTTTACCAGCGCTTTCACAACAGGTTCAATGTCCAGCACACGTTCTGGTACAGGCTGTTCCAGGTGGCAAGGACCTTCTGGCTGATGAGCTTTCTTAGAACTCTGGACTGCTACAGGGATGTTCCCACCACCTTCAGGATGTACGCGAGCGTGTTTACAAAGTGGAATTATGGGAAACTGTTCGGCGGAGAGCTGCTTAAGCTGGGACTTACGGTATCCGATTATATCGTGTTGGTACTTGCGGTGCTGCTTGTGCTTTATGTAAGCCTGAAGTCAAGATCGGCAAGCTTCAGGGAACAGCTTGCGGCAAAGCCGTTTGCAGTCCGTTACCTGTCATATTTCGTGCTGATTGTATCAATCCTGGTATTCGGAGCCTATGGCGTGGGTTATGACGCAAGCCAGTTCATATACAGTCAGTTTTAAAGTTATTGCAAATATCAATTCTGTGTTGTTTAATATTATAAATAAATATGTTTTATTTGCCGTTTGATATTTACATGGTTTATTTGATGGAAAGGCAAGATTGGTTATGAAAGCAAAAAAGATTATTATAAATGCGGCGGCGGTATTATTTCTGCTCGCAGCGGTTTTCTTCCTGCAGGAGCTTTTGATGCCCAAATACATGTCTGAGATTCCGGAGGGGAACCTTATTGAAGAGTATTATGACGAAGTAAAGAAGCATGATGTAATATTCATAGGAGACTGCGAGGTATTTTCCAATGTTTCCCCCGTGGCTTTGTGGGAACAGTACGGCATAACGAGCTATATAAGGGGAAGCGCCCAGCAGCTGGTATGGCAGTCATATTACCTGCTTGAAGAGACGTTGAGATATGAAAAACCGAAAGCGGTTGTTTTCAACGTACTTGCCATGAAATATAACGAGCCCCAAAAGGAGGCCTACAACAGGCTGACACTGGACGGCATGAAACTTTCAAAGCAGAAGATTGGCGCGATAAAGGCTTCAATGATGCCGGACGAGGAACTGATAACATATATTTTCCCGATTCTCAGGTATCACTCCAGGTGGAAGGAGCTGAGCGCGGAGGATTTCAAGTATGTGTTCGGCAAGAAGAAGGTATCCCATAACGGGTATTTAATGAGAGTGGACATAAAGCCCGTGGGATACATCCCGAAGGGCAGAATGCTAGCCGACTACAGCTTCGGAGAAAACAGCTATTATTACCTTGAAAAAATGACCAAGCTGTGCAAGGATAATGGTATAGATTTAATTCTCATAAAATCACCGAGCGTGTATCCGTACTGGTATCCGGAATGGGACCAACAGATGGTGGACTTTGCGAAGGAAAACGATCTGACTTATATCAATTTCCTCAATATTGCGGAGGATGAGATAGGCATTGATTACAGCAAGGATACATTTGACGGCGGCCTCCATCTGAACCTGTCAGGAGCAGAAAAATTCTCTGCATACCTGGGCAGAATACTAAGCGAGGATTTCAACATACCCGACCACAGGAATGAAGAAGAATATAAGAAGATATGGCGTAAGAAGGTTGATTTCTACTATGCCATGAAGGAAGACCAGGAAAGGGAGCTTAGGGAGTACGGTTATCTTAAAAGCTATGGAGCTGCCGCGCAGACCATCGGGGACGGCGGGCAGAGTGAGTAAACACGGCCTTACATGAAACTTGATAAATATAACATAAATGATAGGAGAATGATTATGAAAAAGATTATTATATTGGTTTTGCTTGCATTCCTTCTGACAGGCTGTGGAGCCAAGGAAGAGCCAAATGATAATACAGGGAACAACAACGATATTCCGGTGCAGGAGGATCAGAACGAGCAGCAGGAGCCGCAAGACAGCCAGCAGAAGGAGCCTTCGGGATTTGCTTTTGAGTACAACGGTGTAAAAATATATATGAACACCGATGCGGCTCCCATTATTGAAGCCCTGGGCGAGTGCCAGGATTACTTCGAAGCTGAAAGCTGCGCATTTAAAGGGCTTGACAAGACATACCTGTATCCCGGATTTGAGATAACAACCTATCCGATGGATGACAAGGACTACATTTCTGCGATTGATTTAAAGGATGATACGGTAAGCACACCGGAGGGAATCTATCTCGGATCGACGGTGGAGGATATGATATCGGCTTACGGCGAGGATTATATTGAAGAATTGGGTTCTTACACCTATATCAAGGACGATTCAAAGCTTCAGTTCATTGTTAGGGACGGTGAGATAGCAGCCATAACATATTTTGCGATAGTTGAAGGATTGGAATAACAGCGCGACGAATAATATTTTGGAATAAAAGAGCCGTATCCATGCCCCGGTTGGTTCCGGGAACATGGATACGACTTTTATCTATATATCAAAAGCCTCCTTACATAATCATTCAATCATTCTTGTGATTAATATGTCACTAAATCGACCTTGCCGTTATCCACGGTCATTTTCCTGATTAATGTATAGCCTTGCGCCATTTCATCAACTGAAAGCTTGCTCTTGCCTATGATAGAGCTATATGAGAAGTTAACGTTGGGTTCGAACTTGGCTTTTATGACCTCCAGCTTTTTGCTGTCAAATACCAGGAAGTATGCATTTCCCTTATCCTCAAGACGTTCATCCATCGGAATAGTTTTGCTCAGCGCCTGCGACATGTAGGTGCCGTCCGAAAGCTTGACTATTTCAGTAACCTCTCTTGCAACAAGCTCACCGTCGCGTTCAATATATGTCTCATATACAAGGGTATTGGCGGAGGTATCCAATTCTGCTTTCACCACGACATGGTCACCCTGTTTTTCATTGGATGTATATCCGTCTTCCGCCCTGATATAGTCCTTGCCAAATTTAACTATGTTTCCACTAACCTCTTTGTACTCACCTTCATCTTTACCGAAGATGAAAAGGCTGTCGTAAAAGCTCATATCAACAACCTTCATGCTTGGAACCATATAGTCCAGGGCTGCGTCCAGCAAGAAGAAGTCGGATGGTTCCCAGTCACTGATAGGCCCTTCAAAAATATCCAGTGCGTTGGAATACATGGTAAAAAACTCGCTGAGCTCATTGCCTTCTCCAAAGTCCACATCATCAACGGTATCATAATTGCTGTTGTTACCGGTATCATAATCATAATCATCAGGCAAATCAAGATCATCAATTGCGTCAGCAATATCATCAAGAGCGTCCGCACCCTCTTCGCTCAGCTTGTTCAACGCATTGGCAAGATCCTCAAGCTGTTTGATCTCCTTGGGCTTGCTGCTGCAGGATACGAGCGACAGAACCAGTATGAGCGCGAATATTATCGATAAAAGCTTCTTCATTTGACATACCTCCTAAATTGATATATTCGGATTCGCGTGCC
>JAAYHD010000057.1 GCA_012735495.1 Clostridiales bacterium
ATGGTTTTATACACACATTTGGGGCTTGTAAAAGTATGAATAAAAAGCTATAGTGTAGATGTGATTTCTATTAACACATCTTTGGTGCTCTCTGTCTATCTATTTCCTACAGTAAAGTTACGCTATCATTTAGTCACCACTTTTTTGACAATTGGGGAATTTTTTTTATAATAATAATGTCATTATGACAGATCGATAGACAGACATATAAAAATAAAACTGAATAAAAAATTATAGTTCCGATTTAGGGGGTTACGAAATGGAAAAGTGCCTGCTGTCAATAGATTGGGACTATTTTATTTCTGAAAAAAAGAATAACAGGTGTTCTTTTATAGAGAATAACAGGAGCCTGATAGATCTTTGGTATAAAAGATACATCGAGGCTAAAGCGCGGGGAGAGGATATACAAGACGCGTTTCAACTCTCTTCAGAATGGGATAAATTCTGGGATAGTATTAAAAAACACTTCAGATTTGGAAAGAACATAAAAGCATATGTTTCAGACTCCCATGCCTTGTCGTATAAAATAGCAAAGGAAAACAACTGTTCTATAGTATATCTGTTTGATTCTCATGCCGACCTTGGTTATGGCGGACTTTCTTCTCTTGACTTTGAGGTCAACTGTTCCAACTGGCTTGGCAAACTCTTCAAGGATAAGCAAATCGTAAGAGCCAATATCTTTTACAGTCCATTCACATCGGAGAAACCGGAGCATTTCAAAGCAATAAACAATATTTACAACGTTGGGTACTATAAATTCAGTGATTTAAATGAACTTGAAAAATGTGTTTCAGTATCGGCAGTCCATATATGCAGATCGGGCGCATGGACCCCTCCATGGTTGGATGGAATGTTCGTTCAGTTCATTAACGCTTCCGGAATCCCATATGAAATGGTGAACTGCCCGGAAAGAAAATGGGATACGGACAATATAAGACTATCGGATATGATCGATTATTTAATGGCATAAATGATTTTAAAATCACGAATGCAGATGTTATGAAGGCAGATGCATATAAAGGCCCTTGACGAATAATGAATTATTCTTTAAAATATGATTAGCACTCAATGCCGGATAGTGCTGATAATGTGTTTAACTTCCTTTTCTTTTGCGATATATATTTATAACGCTGGTCGTTATTAATATTTTATCTAAGAAGTTTGAGGATTTTAAACGCATTTTTTTATTGGGTGCAAAAACAGGTATGACAAAATAAGGAGGGATGCATATGAAGGCATTATTTTTAGCAGGTGGATTTGGAAACCGATTAAGACCAATTACAAACTACTTGCCTAAACCAATGGTGCCGGTTATGGGCAAACCTCTGCTTGAAAGAAACATCGAAAGGTTAAAAAAACACTGTATTGATGAAATAGTATTAAGCACATGCTATAAGCCCAGGGAAATCAAAAATTATTTTGGTGACGGCAGAAGATGGAAGGTGAAAATCAGCTACATATCGGAGGATACACCATTGGGTACGGCAGGCGCAATAAAAAACGCGGAAAGGTTTTTCAATGAGAGTTTTTTGGTGTTTAATTCAGATATCGTAAGCGATATCGATATTTCTGATATGATACGGTTCCATAGGGAAAGAGGAGCGCTGGCAACCATTGCGGCAACACGGGTCGATAATCCTTCGGACTATGGAGTCATAGAGCATGATGAAGAAGGATTTATTACTTCCTTTAAAGAAAAACCCCGGCGCCATGAGACAAACTCAAACCTTATTAATGCAGGCGTATATATCTTTGAACCGCAACTTCTTAATGAAATACCCTGCGGAAAGGCGGTGTCGGTTGAACATGAAACATTCCCTTTGCTCCTTCGAAAGGGATATAAATTAGCAGTATATAACAGATGTTCATACTGGCTTGATCTTGGTACTCCCGAAAAATATTTAAAGGTTCACAGGGATATCCTTGAAGGAGTTTTTCAATCAGAAGATTATGACTTTTGCAGAAATCCGCAGTTTATCAGCAATACAGCAAGGATAAATCCCAGTGCCACAATTATCGGGCCTGTATATATAGGGAACAATGTTGAAATTGGCGCTTTTTCCGTAATAGGCCCCAATACTGTCCTGTGTGATAGTTCATCCGTAGGAATTGGCGCAAGGATTGAGGGAAGCGTGGTATGGGACCATGTTCATGTGGGTAATGGGGCGTCGATAATAGATTCCATTGTTATGTCAAATTGCAAAGTTGATAAGGAAATCAAAAAGAGCAGTATTATATATGCCGGAAATCTCAGCTATTCGATAGCGGCAGTACGGTAACGGCGGTATGATGGCACAGGCAAGGTTGACATTTATTATATATGAATGTTAATGTGAAGGAGGTTTTGGCATGGTATTAAATAGAATACGGAATGTGGCGTTTTTGAGTACATATCCTCCAAGAGAATGTGGACTGGCGACATTTACCCAGGACCTGGCAAGGGAGCTTGATAAAATAAAACTGTTAAGCAATCCCAAGGTAATTGCCGTGAGCAATGATGACTATAATTACAGCGGCAGGGTCATTCTTGAACTCCGGCAGCATGACAGGGAAAGCTATATCAACACGGCAAAGGCTATAAATAATTCGAATATTGAGCTTGTCATAATAGAGCATGAGTATGGAATATTTGGCGGTGAAGCAGGGGAGTACATCCTTGATTTTGCTGACAAACTTCAAATACCCTTTATAACCACACTGCATACCGTACTTTCCAACCCGACGCCTAAGCAGAAGGAAATATTGAAACAGCTGGGTAAAAAGAGTGCCAGGATAGTCACCATGGCAAAAAATACAAAGCCTATTCTTCAGAAAACCTATGGCATGGATCCTTCAAAGGTGGAAGTGATTCATCACGGAGTACCGTACAAGGCTGTTGAATCGAGAGATAAGCTGAAGGAAAAGTACGGCTTCTCAGGCAAAAGCGTTGTCAGCACCTTTGGCTTGCTAAGCCCCGGAAAGGGAATTGAATATGGAATTGAAGCGATTGCAAAGGTTGCCGGGGACCATAAGGAAATTGTCTACCTGATACTCGGGCAGACACATCCCTGTGTAAAAAAAGAGTCGGGTGAGGCTTATAGAGAAAAGCTTAAAAAAATGGTTGACGATCTTGGTATCGGAGAATATGTGAGGTTTGTCAATAAGTATCTTACAAAGGATGAAATCATAGAATATCTGCAGTTGTCAGATATTTACATGACCCCATATATCGGCAAGGACCAGGCGGTCAGCGGAACCCTGGCTTACGCTGTGGGGTATGGCAGGGTTATTGTATCAACACCATACAGCTATGCAAGGGAAATGCTTGCTGATGGCAGGGGCCTGTTAGCGGAGTTTGGTGATGCTGATTCACTTGCAAGGCATATCAGGTATATCCTTGAGAACCCGCAGGCGAAAACAGAAATGGAGAAACGGACCCTAAGCGTTGGCAGGACAATGATGTGGGAAAATGTCGCTAAACAATATACAAAACTGTTTATCGACACGCTTGATAAAACTGTGGCTGCGGGCATGGTGATTTAATAAAAATGCATTGTTTCAGCAATATATTGAATGACGACTACATCTTCCTGCTGACGGATGATACCGGTATGCTTCAGCACTCGAAATTCTCCCTGCCTGATCCGGAGCATGGCTATGTCACCGAAGATAACGCCAGGGCTTTGATAATGGCGCTTATGCTTTATGAAAAATATAAAAAGAAGAAATATCTCAATCTTGTTTACCGGTACGCTTCCTTTTTGCTTAATGCACAGAATGAAAACGGCAGGTTTAAAAACTTTATGAGGTATGACAGGAAATGGCTTGAGGAGGAAGGGACGGAGGATTGCTTCGGAAGATGCCTGTGGGCGTTAGGCTTTGCTCTTTCTAACCTGCATACCCCAAATGGCGTTAAGCAAGGTTTACTATACATGTTAAATCGGGCAATGCCCCATGTGACAGTTCTCAATTCTCCCAGGTCAAAAGCGTATTGCATTATCGGCCTTGCCCATCTTGAAGGCGGGAATATAAGCAGGCTCATTTTTGAGACCGCGCAGACCCTATGCAGGCAGTATGATGAATACAGGGACGGGGAATGGAAATGGTTTGAGAATGTTTTAACCTATGGCAATTATGTTCTTCCATGGTCTCTAATAAAAGCGTATAGGGTTACTGGTGAAAATAAATTCCTTGAAGTAGCCATTGAGAGTCTTGAGTTCCTCAATGGAATAACTTTCAGGAAAGAGTACTTCAAACCCATAGGGTGCCATGGGTGGCTTGCCAAGGGAGCGAACCCGGCAGAGTTTGATGAGCAGCCAGTGGAGGCATGCGAGGGGCTTTTAACCTGTTTGGAGGCTTATGAGGCAACAAACCAAAGAAGCTACCTGCAAAAGGCTATAAAATGCTATGAGTGGTACGCAGGATTTAATTCAAAGGGGGTCTGTCTTATAGATACAGAGTGTGGAGGTTGTTACGACGGTCTTACAAAAGAGGGTATAAATATGAATATGGGAGCTGAAAGCCTTATTTCATATGTTATCTCATATATAAAAATTTCTGATTTTATCCAAGCTGCCCACCGTTAATTGTTAAATGCCCCTTTTGCAATCAAAAGCCATTGCTTGGCAATATATAAGGTACCTGCCATATGATTCGTTTTGCCCTTTGATATGTATTTGTAATAGCATATCAAAGGGCTTTTTATTTATTGTAAATAATCTAAAACGGTGTATTGAATACTTATGCTTTTTCTCATATAATGGAAAAAATATTATTAACATAAAGCGGACAGGGTAACTCATATCTGATTTTTATAAAATTTGAGGGCATATGAAATGGTGAAAAGAATGGATATTATCAGGGTCTTGAATTTAAGAACAATGAAGCAAACCGCGGTTGATTTATATGATTGGACAAGGGATAACTATCCCGACAGCGAAATTGTAATAATTGGACATAGTTACGGGGCAGGAATGGCAGCATATCTGGCAAGTGTCAGGGAATGCCGCACTTTGATTATCGCAGCAGGATACAGGGACATTTCGGATTTATATAATAAAATCATTCCGGTATTTTGGGGACCGATGAAGGTTTTTATTTCAAACAACATACGCACTGCGGAATACGCCGCAGATGTGGGTTGCCCGGTTTACATTATCGGGTCAACCGGTGACCGGGTTCTTGGTTATACTTTGCAGGAAAAGCTTGCAGCTGGCTTCAAAAATGTGCAAGTTAAAATATTCGATGATATTGCTCATGAAGATTATTTTATATCGGATGATGTTATCGATTATATAAGCCGGGTTATTGGATAGGAAAAATAAAAAAAGATATTGACTGTAAACCTTGTGCATAGTTTACGATTGCTTTAGAAAGGAGGCCATGAAAATGACAATAAAAGAAATTGAACAGATCCTGGGGATTCCTAGAGCAACCGTAAGATTTTATGAAAGGGAAGGGCTTATTGAGCCGACAAGAGAGAAAAACGGATATCGTGACTATTCGCAAACGGATGTTATACGACTTAAGAAGATAATCATTCTTCGCAAGATAGGTCTGTCTGTTAACGAAATATTGGATATTTTTGATGGGGCCAAAACATTGCCGGATGCACTTGGAGAGAACATTGCCAACCTTCAAAATCAAATAGACGAGCTTAGCGGAGCAAGGAACCTTAGCCGCAAGATGTTGGAGGATGGAGTGGATATAACCTCCTTTGACGCGGATATGTACTGGGATGTCATTGATGAAGAAGAGAAGAAGGGTAACTCATTTATTGATATCGCTAAGGATATTGCCCGCATGGAGAAGAGAAATCTGATTAGCTATTTCAGCTGGACATCTGTTGACGGGGAAGCCTACGATTCTTTTCCAAAGATTATACTAAATGCTGTGATTATTGCAGCAATTGCCGGATGTATTTTATGTATAATAAGAGGGACATGGAATATTGGAAATTTCATTGACGGTATCATTGGAATTATAACTATTATGCTGGCGGAAGCTGTTCTTAGTGTGCCTCTTTATTTTCTTGGAAAGAAATATGCATGGATTCGAAAGAACAGAAATAAGGCTTTGATTATAACGTGCCTGATAATCTGTGTTGTGTTTCTAATCCTTATTAGTTTTTAGCAGAGAAATTATAAATTTTTTTATTGACAAAAATTAAGAGGGGAAATACATATGAGTAATATAAAAAGAATAAGATGCGGCCATGTGAATTGTTATATAGTGTCTGATGGTGTTACTGGCATCTTGATTGACACTGGAAAGAAAAAATATCTGGACGCTGTAATTGAAGCATGCAAACCATATGATATTAAACTGATTGTGTTGACTCATGGACATAGCGATCACGCGGAAAACGCTGCCGACCTGTCAGAAATGCTTGGCGCTCCGATTGCCATACATAAGGATGATGCGGATTTAATTGAGTCGAATAATAATCAATACATGTCAGCCCAATCTTTTTTGGGAAAGGTTATTCTATCCGCCTCTCTCAAGGAGTTCTCAAGAAGTAAAATGAAATCATTTTCCCCATCCGTCTTTCTTAAGGACGGAGATGACTTATCGGAATATGGCATTAATGCAAAAGTCATCGGATTGG
>JAAYHD010000011.1 GCA_012735495.1 Clostridiales bacterium
CAAAGGATAGAGCATTGGATAAATAATTACCCTAGAAGAATATTTGGATATAGAACTGCAAATGAAATGGCTGCTTAAAACAGTGTTCTGTAAGAATATGTAAGGCAATTAAACTTGCAATTTAGAGTTAATATTTGAATTAAATTTTTTATAGCTATGGAAGAGCAACTCTGATATAATAATTTCGTATTTTTTGAATAAATAGTAGAAGGCCGATTTGAATAATAGGAGGAAAACATATTATGTGTGGTATTGTAGGATATATTGGTGACAGGCAGGCTGCACCGATTATACTTGAGGGGCTCACGAAGCTGGAATACAGGGGGTATGATTCGGCCGGCATTGCGGTGCGGAACGGCGATTCTGATATAGAGATTGTAAAGGCAAAAGGAAGGCTAAAGGTCTTATATGACAAGACCAATTCAGGGCAGTCCGTGGTGGGGTGCTGCGGAATCGGCCATACCAGGTGGGCAACCCACGGGGAGCCGTCCGAGGAAAATGCCCATCCCCATTACAGCAATGACTGCTGTGTGGTCGCCGTACATAACGGAATCATCGAGAATTACCAGGAGCTTAAGGAAAAGCTTATAAAGAACGGATATGTATTCTATTCGGGAACGGATACCGAGGTGGCGGTAAAGCTGATTGATTATTACTACAAGAAATACTTCGGCAATCCCATTGACGCAATAAACCGTTCCATGGTGCGCATACGCGGGTCCTACGCTTTGGCGGTCATGTTCAAGGATTATCCCGATGAGATATATGTGGCCAGAAAAGACAGCCCGATGATTGTAGGCATTGAGAATAATGAGTCATATTTCGCATCGGATGTTCCAGCCATCTTAAAATACACAAGAAAGGTGTATTACATAGGAAACCTGGAGATCGGAAGGCTTCAGAAAGGGAAGGTCACCTTCTACAATATCGACGGTTATGAGATTGAGAAAGAAATGACCGAAATAACCTGGGATGCCGAGGCTGCGGAGAAAGCCGGATATGAGCATTTCATGATCAAGGAAATCCATGAGCAGCCCAAGGCGGTGTCCGACACTTTAAACAGCGTTATTACGGACGGTAAAATTAAAGATAATGCCTTTGGTTTGACAGCCGACGAAATAAAGAATATCAGCCAGATTTGGATTGTCGCATGCGGGTCCGCATATCATGTCGGAGTGGCCGCTCAGTACATATTCGAGGATCTGGTCAGGATTCCGGTCCGTGTGGAGCTGGCGTCGGAGTTCAGGTACAGAAATCCCATAATTGACAAGGACGCGCTTGTTATAATTATAAGCCAGTCGGGTGAGACGGCCGACAGCCTTGCGGCTCTGCGTGAATCTAAGAGAATGGGCATAAAGACCCTGGCGATAGTAAACGTGGTGGGTTCGTCGATTGCAAGGGAGGCAGACATTGTATGCTATACCCTGGCAGGCCCAGAGATTGCCGTTGCCACCACTAAGGCATACAGCGCGCAGCTGGCCATGAGTTATGTAATTGCCATACTGTTCGCTTATGTAAGAGGAGAGATTGATGAAAAGCAGTATACAAGCCTTATAAATGATCTTCTTACGCTGCCTGATAAAATCAGCCGGCTGCTTGAGGATAAGGAAAGAATCCAGTGGTTTGCATCCAAGTTCTCCAACGCAAAGGATATCTTCTTTATCGGGCGCGGTATTGATTATGCCATATCGCTGGAAGGCAGCTTAAAGATGAAGGAGATCAGCTATATCCATTCGGAGGCTTACGCGGCAGGAGAGCTGAAGCACGGTACCATAAGCCTGATCGAGGAAGGCATATTGGTAATAGGCGTGCTTACCCAGCAGGAGCTTTATGAGAAGACTCTAAGCAACATGGTTGAGGTCAAAAGCCGCGGTGCGTACCTCATGGGGCTGACAAACAACGGCAATTACAACATCGAAGACGTAGCGGATTTTGTTGCTTACATACCCAAGATTGATAAGCATTTTACAACAAGCCTGGCAATCATACCCCTGCAGCTTATGGCTTATTATGTGAGCGTCGCAAGGGGATTGGATGTGGATAAGCCCAGGAACCTGGCGAAGTCCGTGACGGTGGAGTAGAGTAGGGACGGTTCCGGGAACTAATGTATAATTTAAATAAAGTTGACTCCATTAAAATAAAGTTCGCTCCATAAAAATAAAGTTCATTCCATAATCCCGTAGTAAATGCAGGATAACCCCTGTTTTGCTGCGGGGTTTGCTTTTTTTACAGGGGAAAGGGCTAAGGTATAAGGACTAAGTTATTAGATTATTCATTAGAATTTTGATTAGAATTATTTGTAG
>JAAYHD010000058.1 GCA_012735495.1 Clostridiales bacterium
CTGTCATGAGGTTTTATTCCTACTATTTCATCAACCAGATATCGCCGTTTCCCTTCCCCCTTAGGCTTGAAATATGTCCTTTCATATTTGATTGAACCAAAACTCGTTACCAGGCCGGTTTTATCCTTCCTCACTATCCCCCAGTCCTTTTTCCTTACCGCACTTTCCCGCAGATACTGATCCATATCCTCTAGTACTTCTATTACTATATTCCTCCCTTAATAAACTCTCACATACTTTAATTATCTTCATTTTTCATAGATTTTCATATTGATCTGGTTGAGCCTGTTCCCAGGATACTGCAATTTAGCTGGTAGTTTTGTGTTTTCAGGCAGAGAAAATAAAACCGCATGTGTTTTATCTGTCTCGGCCATCGGGATCCCACATCAACTCCAAGCAGCAAACCTCCCATGTCTTCCGGCATCAAATGTGCCTAATTCCTTCGTCCTGCCTATCCTGGAGGTGGAACGTCAATCATGCTCCTAAACTGGGTCTATGCCCTAAAGGTAAAATTCAACTTGACTGCCCCGGCTCTTCCTTTTCAATGTACGATTTAACTCTCGCTATTGCTGTAATCGCTGTACCTGATTCCCCCTGCTGCGGCCGGCAAGTTTCCTCACGTACTGCTGTCTCGCTTGTCTCAGGAGGCTTATGCCGCCTTCATCGACCGGTTCATGTCGTCCAGCATTTTCTTTGCGTCGTAATCATTGCCTTTGGTGAGTATTGCAAATATAACTCGAATTAGCTTTCCGCACAGGGCTATGACCGATTCCATCTTGGTTAACGGGTTGTTTTCCCGTGTCAGGTTTCTCTGGTGTAATACCCGGAATTCCTGATTCGTTGCTAACATGGTAATCATCGCCCGGAACAACCCTTCACGGAGTCGTTTCCGTCCCCGCTTGCTGATGGTGGTTTTCCCCTTGTGCTTCCCGGAACTGTTCTCCCTCAGGTTCAAGCCCGCCATTTTCTGTATCTGTCGCGGATCACGGAATCGGCGGATGTCTCCGATCTCGCTGACGATGACTGCCGCCGTCACCATCCCGATTCCTTTTATGTCCATAAGTTTTGATGCATTTGGCACCTTTAACAACAGTTCCTGCATAAGCATTTCGGTTTCTTGCTTCTGCCGGTCGATTAATTCATATTGTGTTAAAATATTTTGCAATGCGGCTTCTGCCACCTCTGAGCCAGCGGTCCTACCGATAGACTCTGAAGCTGCCTTTACCAATCTCTCAGCCTTTTTCAAGCTTGGCCTCTTCATTTCCTGCCGCCAAGTCCTCATTAAGCCTTCTACCCCAGCTGTCACCACTTTCTTCGGTGTCGAATGATGTCTCAATGTCAGCCAGGCCGCATTTCGGCTCCAATCCTTAAATACTCCACTGAATTCCGGAAAGCGGATATCCAGCCAGCGTAATACCTGATTACTTAATACGATCAGCTGCTCCAACAGCCGTTCCCTCTCATTAACTGCTTCCCTGAGTTCCTGGAACAGGTCTTCCGGTATGTATACATCCCGGTATCTCCCGTCCTTGACCAGCATGGCGATGGTTTTCGGATCCTTACGGTCATTCTTTGTCGGACTGTTATCATCCAACTCTTTCGTACACTTTACATGAAACGGATTCACAATCCCGAGTCGATGGCCTTGACTTTGCAGGTGATCTCCCAGCGTGAACCAGTAGTGCCCTGTAGGCTCAAATCCTACGATTGCCTCGGTTTTCCCATGCTCCTTCATAATTCCCTGCATCCAGCTTTCAAGATCCTCATAACCTTGTCTGCTGTTACTGAACCGGAGGAGCTTTGCTAGTTCTAATCCTCTGAAATCAAAAGCCCTGGCATAGTGTGTTTGCTTCCCGACGTCTATTCCGACGATCAAGGTCTCAAATTTGATTTGCAAAATCTTCTCGTTTTGTGTACGCTTCATATTAGATGCCTCCTGTATTTTTGATTGTGGTTACTGACGTGCAACTCACATATCAAATTCTACAGTTTGGCATCTATTTTTTCAAAGTTCATTTTATTTCACTACAGGAATGCTCCTCAACCGCATTGCTTGTCATATTTCAGCCGGCTTTTATCAAAATGCCGGATTAATTGCCCGTTCAGGCACTTTACTATAATAATACAGGGTCAATC
>JAAYHD010000059.1 GCA_012735495.1 Clostridiales bacterium
AATATAATCATTTTCCTTTAAATCACGAATATACTTCATGTCTACCTAACCTTTCTATTAGGCGCCATCGGCCTACTTCATATTATACCCTACAAAGCGGAATATATAAAGTGAAACATTTTTCATCACAGGATGACAAATGCGCTAATCAAGGCTTTATGATTATTGAGGGTATAATAAAAGAGCATATACAATACTCATCGTATATGCTCCGGAATCTATTATGCGCTTAATACATCTTTTATTTCTTTGCTTCCAATACAACCTTAAGCTCCATTTCCTTGTCCGTGGTGCCCGATGTTCTCCTTATCTTATAGACCACCTCTGTGCCCGGCTCAAAGCTTGATATGGCGCTGTAGTAATTACTCATGCTGGATATCATGCGGTCATTGACATACAGGATAATGTCACCGCTCATTATACCGGCATTGAACGCGGGAGAATCCTTTTTGACTTCATATACGTATATTCCTCTCGGGCCTGTTTGCCCTTCCAAAGCGGACTGGGGCATGTTCTCGGCAATAATGCCTGTATATATCCTGGGCTTCTGAATAAGCATATTGTCAATATAGGATTTTATTTTGCTGATGCCTATGGCAGTACTCAGCTCCTTGCTCGAATCTTTGTTGATGGTCCGGGTTATCAGACCGATTATCTCTCCTTTAAAGTTAAGCAGTACGCCATCGCTGTCTTTGTTGAAAATCATATTGGTGTTGAACAGTTCAAGCTCATAATCCGTTATGCTTACCATGACACCTTTGCTGGTTACAATTCCCATGTCCATTGAGCCGGGATAACCGTTGGGACATCCCATGGCAATAACAGGGTTTCCTACAGCGATCGAATATGATTCGCCCAGGCGCGCGGCCTCAAGGTTGTCAACAATTCTTTTCGGGAGATTTGATATTTTAGCGGATATTATGGCAAGATTCAGTTCGCTTTCATAATCATGAATAACAGCGTCCACGCTCGTTAAATCACTTAATTCCACCTTTATGCCCGAGGCATCCTTAACCCTGTCATAGCTGACAAGAAGCAGTATGTTTGTATCGTTTTTCTCCAATATTATGCCTGAAGTATATATGTTTCTTTCAATCGGATTGCCGAACCAATCCTTGCTGACAACTATACCCGACACCGTTAAGATGGATTTTTGGATTTCCTTTGTCAGCAGCTTTATATCCTCATATATAGAAATAAAATCCTCAATATCCGCTTCTTTCGGCTGGACAACAACAGGGACGGCCGGTTCATTCGTCTGCCCGCCGTTATTATCATCTCCGGGTACTACTGTCGGCACGGGCTTGTTCACCGGGTTTTGATTATCGGAATCATTGCCATTTTTCTCATCCGTATCGTCGTCACTGTCGTTGGGATTCTCGTCGGACGGTTCCTCGTCTTCATCCGTTTCATCTTTGTTTGACGGAGTTATATTGAAAGGATTGGGCTCATTCTTAAATAACAGCTTATGTATACCGGGCTCCGCGATGCAGAAGGTGAATGCGGCAACTATGCCAAACACAACGGCCATGGCCGCAGTTGTCAAAAACGGAACAAACCATCTTCTGAATTTCTTTAGTTTTTTTGGCATTACCTGTTCCTTGATAAACTCATAATCTTTGTTATCCTTGTTAACTTCAGACATACTGTTCTCCTTATAGAAGCAATCTCCGCAGATAAAGAGATTATAACGGATTGGCAAGGAAATTCAATCATTATTCATATGGTACGTAAGACCTATTGTACCACCCATATATGAACATTGTATGAATAGATTGTAAACATACACCGTTAAACGGCTCCTTCATGGGAAAAAGAACGCCTCATTGCCATGTTATGCTCGATACACAGTCAAATTACTGTTTAATTTTCCTATTAATTAAGGTAAAATAAAATAGTACCAAACTAACTTGAAAGGTCTGCGGCATTATGAACGAGAAAGCACTTCGTACTCTTGAATATAATAAAATTATAAAAATGCTGAGTGAGCTTGCCGGCTCATCAAGAGGAAAGGAGCTCTGTGAGAGCCTGCTTCCCTCGAGTGATTTATCCGAAATAACCCGTTGTCAGAAGGAAACAACGGATGCCCTGTCCCGTCTGCTTAGAAGGGGCACATTGTCCTTTTCGGGAATACATGATATCCGCTCATCCCTCCTTAGGCTAAAGGTCGGCTCCGCATTGGGGATTGTGGAACTGCTTCATATAAGCTCCATACTTGACGCAACAGCACGCGTCAAGGCATACGGCAGGTGTACGAACAAGGATGACACAGAGTATACGGAAGATTCCCTGACCGGCTATTTTGCAGGGCTGGAGCCCCTGACAGCGCTTAATAATGAAATCAAGCGTTGCATCATATCGGAGGAAGAGATAGCGGATGATGCTTCCCCTGCCTTGAAAAGCATCCGCAGGTCGATAAGATTAACCAACGAGCGGATTCACAATGAGCTCTCCTCGATTTTAAACTCCTCAAAAAACATGCTTCAGGACAGCCTGATAACCATGCGCAACGGAAGGTATTGCCTTCCGGTCCGCGCTGAATATAAAAACCATTTCCAAGGCATGATCCACGACCAGTCCTCTTCGGGTTCGACTCTCTTTATCGAACCCATGTCTGTTGTCCGGCTCAACAATGAGCTGAGTGAGCTGGCTTTAAAGGAAAAGCAGGAAATCGAAAAGATTCTCGCGGACCTGTCGGAAATGGCCGCCGGATACGTGGATCAGCTAACATATAATTACAATACCATAACCGAGCTTGATTTCATATTTGCAAAGGCCGCCCTGTCAAAAATTATGAAGGGATCTGAGCCCGTTTTCAACAATAAAGGAATTATAAACTTAAAGAAGGCCAGGCACCCTCTCATCGATCCAAAAAAGGTCGTTCCGATTGACATCCGGATTGGAACCGATTTTAATATGCTGATAATAACCGGTCCGAATACCGGGGGAAAGACGGTTACATTAAAAACCGTGGGCCTTCTTACCCTGATGGGGCAGGCCGGACTTCACATACCGGCATTCGACAATTCGGAGCTTGCAGTTTTTGACGAGGTCTATGCCGATATAGGCGATGAGCAGAGCATCGAGCAGAGCCTAAGCACCTTCTCATCCCATATGACCAACATAGTATCCATCCTTCAGAAGGCTGATGAGAAATCCCTTGTCCTGCTTGATGAGCTTGGAGCTGGAACAGACCCCACCGAGGGAGCGGCCCTTGCCATGGCAATACTCTCCTACCTTCATAAAAGAAACATCAGGACCATGGCCACCACCCATTACAGCGAGCTTAAGATATATGCTTTGTCCACCGAAGGGGTCGTCAACGCATCCTGTGAGTTTGACGTCGAATCCTTAAGGCCTACCTATCGGCTCCTTATCGGCCTGCCCGGGAAGAGCAACGCTTTTGCGATATCAAGCAAGCTCGGCCTGCCTGAGCATATAATCAATGAGGCCAGGAAGCTGATAGGAAAACAGGAGAGGACCTTCGAGGACCTAATCAGCGAGCTTGAGGAAAACAGGCTTACCATTGAAAAGGAACAGGAAGAAATCAGGCGGTATAAAAAAGAAATAGAACAGCTTAAGCAAAGCCTGGCAAAGAAAACCGAAAGCCTGGAGGCCAGCAGGGCGCGTATCCTTAATGAAGCCAAGGAACAAGCTGCCGCAATACTGCGTGAAGCAAAGGAATATGCCGATGAAAGCATCCGCAAATACAACCGCTGGCTTCAACAAGGCGGAAACATCAAGGATATGGAGGAGGAAAGGACAAGGCTCCGCAATAAGCTGGACGGCAGCCCGGAATTATCTGCCGAAACCACGACAAAACCCGGCAGGAAGGTTGATATCAGCAATCTCAGGATAGGAGATCCGGTATTCGTCACAAGCCTCGGATTAAGGGGAACCGTAAGCACCCTTCCGAATGCCAAAGGCGACCTGGTTGTGCAGATGGGCGCCCTTAATTCGCAGGTTAATATTAAGGACCTGGAAGCTGTGGATGAGAAGCCGGATGACAAGCCCAAGACCTCCAATTACACCAAAATGGGCAAAATCAAAATGTCAAAATCCGCCACTATCAGTCCCGAGATAAACCTTATCGGAAAAACTGTTGATGAAGCCCTCGCAGTCCTTGACAAGTATCTTGATGACGCATACCTGTCGCATATACCCCAGGTAACAATCATACACGGCAGAGGAACCGGTGCCTTGCGGAACGCCGTCCATGACTTCCTGAAAAAATCATCCTATGTCAAGAGCTACAGGACCGGCGGTTTTAATGAGGGAAATACGGGAGCTACCATAGTTGAATTCAAATAAAAGGGATTATAGTTTTATCGGGAGGTTATAAATGATGTCGAAACAGAAAATATTGATTGTTGATGATGATGTAAATATAGCTGAGCTAATATCCCTTTACCTTACAAAGGAATGCTTTGATACCAGGATCGTTCACGACGGAGAGGCGGCACTCAAGGAATATGCCGCTTACCAGCCCAACCTGATTATTCTCGATCTTATGCTGCCCGGGATTGACGGATACGAGGTGTGCAGGGAAATCCGAAAGACCTCCAAGGTTCCCATAATCATGCTGTCCGCCAAGGGAGAAATCTTCGACAAGGTCCTTGGGCTTGAGCTTGGTGCGGACGATTATATAATTAAGCCCTTTGATTCTAAGGAATTGGTTGCAAGGGTAAGGGCGGTCTTAAGGAGGTTTAAGCCTGCTATTGAAGAGAATGAGCCGGATAAGCCCACCGGCGAATATGTTCAATACCCTGATTTGATAATAAATATCACAAATTACTCAGTACAGTACTACGGAAAGACCATAGATATGCCTCCCAAGGAGCTGGAGCTTCTTTATTTCCTTGCCTCCAATCCCAACCAGGTTTTCACCCGGGAGCAGCTGCTTGATCATATATGGGGTTATGAGTATTATGGTGATACAAGAACCGTCGACGTTCATATCAAGAGATTAAGAGAAAAATTAAAGGATCATGAAGACTGGAAGATCTCGACGGTATGGGGAATAGGCTATAAATTCGAGACACGGAGTCCGCAAAGATAATTGGCATTAATCTATCGGAAGGCAGGGTGTTTTCATGAAAAAAACCTTGTGGTCAAGACTAATTATATGCTATCTTATATCAACAGTGACCGTCTTTGTCCTGTTAAATACATATGGCATGTCTCTCCTGAAAGAAAGGATAAAAAAGGACCAGGTAAATCTTTTATATAAAGAAGCTTCATTAATAGCCAATTCATACAGGGGCAATATTTTTGAAGGAAATGGGGGATTTGACGACCTTGCCTTAAGATTTACTTCTATCGACAACTACTTAAATATCCGTGTGTGGATTGTCTCCAGAAACGGCCAAATTGTCGCCGATTCATCCAATGTGTCCAATCCTCCGGATATCAACTTATATGATATAGATCCGGACTTCCTAAGCAAAAACTTAAGCGAAAACACCATATTGGGCGGATTGTTAAGCGAACCCATGCTGAGCGTGATCCACAGGGTGGATTATAATTTCCAGCTAAGGGGATTTATCGTGCTCCATTCGCCCATGAGCGAAATTGACAGCAAGGCAAACTTGTATCTTGATGTCGCAAATATCTGCTTCCTGTTGTTTTTCCCATTATTACTGATTATTTTCGTATACATTTACAACATAACCGTCAGGCCCTTGAAGAATTCCATAAAGGCCGCCAAGGAATACAGTTCGGGAAATTATGATTACAAGCTGAGCACCAGGGGTTCCGGGGAGTTTTTAGAGCTTAACGCGGCCCTTACGTACATGGCTCAGGAATTAAGCAAACTGGACGACTATCAGAAGAAGTTTGTCGCAAACATCTCCCATGACTTCAGGTCTCCCCTTACTTCCATCAAGGGCTATGCGGAAGCTATCATGGACGGAACCATACCTGCCGACATGCAAGCCAAGTACCTGAATATCATTATTGATGAAACCGAGCGGCTTAACAAGCTAACCTCGGGTCTGTTGGAGCTTAACCGGTTCGATACCCGCAGCGCCCTGTTAGATATCGTTTCCTTTGATATTAACCAGGTTATAAAAAAGACGGCTGCGAGCTTCGAAGGGGCGTGCAGGAATAAAAAAATTACCCTTAATCTTGTATTTGCCGCCGAGGAAACCTATGTGGACGCAGACATGGGCAAAATCCAGCAGGTGCTGTATAACCTTATAGACAACGCCATCAAGTTCAGCCATAACAACTCGCAGATAAGGGTTTCCACGGAAGAAAAGGGCGACAAGGTCTTCGTGTCCGTAAAGGATTACGGCATAGGCATTCCAAAGGATGCTGTCAAAAAGATCTGGGATCGTTTCTACAAGACTGATGCCTCAAGAGGAAGGGATAAAAAAGGAACGGGTCTGGGGTTGTCCATCGCAAAGGAAATAATCCAGGCCCATAATGAGAATATTAACGTGATAAGTACCGAAGGAGTAGGTTCCGAATTTATATTCTCTTTAAAAAGGACGGTTGAATAAAACCATCACTTCTTTCCAATCCATTTGCCTTTTATATTCATACCCGGAAAGCCGTTCTGCCTTAAGGCTTCGTATAAAATAACAGCCACACTGTTGCCAAGATTTAAGGATCTTGTATCATCCGCCATTGGTATTCGAATACAGTTCTCCTTGTTTGCCATTAGCAGTTCTTCCGGTATGCCGGCACTTTCTTTTCCGAACATAATATAACAGTCCGGGTCATATTTTACTTCGGTATAGGATTTTAATGCTTTTGTCGTTGCCATGTATATCTTGGGATAGTTATTTTTTTCCAGGAAATCATCCAGGCAATCATACACTTTATAGTCCAGGTCCTTCCAGTAATCCAACCCCGCTCTCTTTATCTGCTTTTCATTCAGTTTAAAACCCATGGGTTCAATCAGGTGCAGGGTGGTCTTCGTAGCCACACAGGTTCTTCCTATATTACCTGTATTGGCCGGGATTTCCGGTTCCAGTAATACGATATTCAATTAGTCTTCACCCTTAACAGCAATATTGATATCTATACATTTGTCGTTGTCATATACAATCGGAATGCATATGTTTGTTGCAAATATATTTGAAAATGATATGGTGCCGTTGCCTACGGTCGGTGGTGTTATATCTATCTCTATCCCTTGAGTCGAAAAGATTGTGGCAGCGTTTCCAAGAATCATGTTGCCCAGTTCGCTTATTGCGCTGAGCGCGAACTCATCCATCTCCGAAACAGGCATCATTATCATTCTTGACGCTATATCCAAGGCTATTTCATGTTCAAAGGATATCATGACCTGGCCCTTCATTACTTTTCCGGTAAATCCTATGATTATTAATATGGTGTTGTCCAAAAATACCGGATCTCTTATAAACGGTTTGCCGTGCTTGGGTTCTATAAAACACACTTCTTTCAATATCTTCGTCGATGCCATCAAGAAGGGGTTAATATGATCCACATTTATTTTTGTCATTCATGTGCCCTCCTAAGTGTCTTCCAACAGCTACCTCATTATCATATTGTTACTTATACTTCCTTATGAACCGCTCCATCCTGTCCATTGCTATCTTAAGGTTGTCAATCGAATAAGCGTAGGATATTCTGACATATCCTTCGCCGCATTCTCCAAATGCCGTTCCGGGAACAACAGCAACCTTTTCCTCCATCAAAAGCTTCGTGGCAAATTCATCAGATGTCATATTAAGGCTCTTAATGCACGGAAATACATAGAAAGCTCCAAACGGTTCGAAGCATGGAAGCTCCATTTTCTTAAATGCATGGACAAGGAACCTTCTGCGCTTGTCATAGGCGTCCCTCATGGCTTCCACGTCGGAATCCCCGTTTCTAAGGGCTTCCACGGCTGCATACTGGCTTGTGGTGGGAGCACACATTATGGCAAACTGGTGTATCTTGGTCATCTGCTCAATGATGTTCTCCGGGCCGACAGCATAGCCAAGCCTCCATCCTGTCATGGCATAAGATTTTGAAAATCCGTTTATTACAATAGTCCGCTCCCTCATACCCGGGAAGGATGCTATGGAAACATGCCTGTTTTTATATGTAAGCTCCGAATATATTTCATCGGATATGACATACAAATCATTTTCAATTATGACATCAACCAGGGCTTTAAGATCGTCATAATCCATAACCGAGCCCGTGGGGTTGTTTGGATAAGGAAGTATCAGTATCTTGGTTTTCTTTGTTATGGCCGAGACAAGCTCCTGCCTGGTAAGCTTAAAGTCATTTTCACCCTTAAGATTAATTATAACAGGCACCCCGCCCGCAAGTACGGTACATGGATGGTAAGAAACATAGCATGGCTGGGGTATAAGCACCTCGTCACCGGGATTAATCATTGCCCTAAGAGCCAGGTCGATGGCTTCACTGCCTCCGACCGTAACCAGTGTCTCATGCTCATAGTCATACTGCAGGCCGAATCTTCTGTCCAAATACCTGCAGATTTCTATTTTAAGCTCCTTAATTCCCGAATTTGACGTATAAAAGGTTCTTCCCTTTTCCAGGGAATATATGCCCTCCTCCCTTATATGCCAGGGAGTGTCAAAATCAGGCTCGCCGACACCAAGTGAAATGGCATCCTTCATTTCACTTACTATATCGAAGAATTTTCTTATGCCTGACGGCTGAATACTAATTACTTTTTTTGATAACGGATCTCTCAAGGGCTAATCAACATCCTTTCGTCCAGTTTTTCCTGTTCAAGAGGTAGACCATGTTCCTTATATTTCTTAAGTACAAAATGTGTCGCAGTGCTCTGTACCCCTTCCATCGGAGCAAGTTTTGCGGAAACAAAGATCGCCACCTCTTTCATGGTCTTGCCCTCGATAATAACCGTAAGGTCAAATCCGCCGGACATAAGGTAAACCGACTGAACCTCGTCAAACTGGTAGATCCTTTCGGCAACTTTATCGAACCCCAAGCCTCTCTGGGGAGTGACCTTTACCTCAATCAAGGCGGTGACTCTCTCACATTTTACCTTGTCCCAGTTAATCAAGGTCGGATAACCGCATATGATGTGTTCATCCTCAAGCTGTTTTATTTCAGCCTTGACCTCTTCCTCCGTGGAGCCAAGCATGATGGCCAAATCCTGGGCCGACAGCTTGCTGTTCTTATCAATTGCCGCTAATATCTTCTCTCTCATACTTACCCTCTCATTCCGACGCCATAATTGGCTTATTTTATGTAATTATAAATATTATTATACTATTTCGGATTTTTTTCAATAATGCT
>JAAYHD010000012.1 GCA_012735495.1 Clostridiales bacterium
CAAAGGATAGAGCATTGGATAAATAATTACCCTAGAAGAATATTTGGATATAGAACTGCAAATGAAATGGCTGCTTAAAACAGTGTTCTGTAAGAATATGTAAGGCAATTAAACTTGCAATTTAGAAAATTTAAAAAATCAAAAAAAGATATTGACGAAAACAAGCCGATGTGTTATAGTAGTTAGGCAAAACGGGCTTTTTTTTTATGTCTAAAAAAGCTATCTTCGTAAAGATGTAAACAAGCGCTACAAGAAAAATCGGAGGTGGAAATTGTGCGCGTAAAAATCACATTGGCATGTACGGAATGTAAGCAGCGTAATTATAACACAACCAAGGAGAAGAAATTACATCCGGACAGAATGGAAACAAAGAAGTATTGTAAATTCTGCAGGACGCATACATTGCACAGGGAAACCAAGTAATTATTCTGAAAGGAACGTGGAGAAATGGGAGAAACAACTGTTAAGGATGCCGAGAAGGCGCCCAAGAAAAGCTGGTTCAAGGGTATGAAGGCCGAATTCAAGAAAATTACCTGGGCAAATAAGGAGACTCTTTCAAAACAGACTCTCGCTGTTGTTGTCGTTACGGTTCTTTTAGGAATAATTATTTATCTGCTGGATTATGTTATTGAATTGGGAATTAGTTTTATTTTAGGCTAAGGACAGTTTGGAGGGTCAATATGTCAGAGGCTAATGAAAACAAGGAAACAAAGGAAGCCAAATGGTACGTTGTTCACACATATTCCGGATATGAGAACAAGGTTAAGGCAAATATCGAGAAGATGATTGAGAACAGGAAGCTGCATGACCAGATATTGGAAGTATCTGTTCCCATGCAGGAAGTCATCGAAGTTAAGAATGGTGTGAAAAAACGTGTACAAAAGAAGATGTTTCCCGGTTACGTACTGCTCCATATGGTCATGAATGATGACGTATGGTATGTAGTCCGTAATACAAGGGGAGTCACTGGCTTCGTAGGTCCGGATTCCAAACAGCCGGTTCCGCTCTCTGACGAAGAAATGCGCATTATGGGAATAAAGAAAGACGACATCGTGGTGGATTTTGAGGTTGGAGATACCGTCATGGTTGTAAACGGCGTTTGGGAGAATACAACCGGAGTAATCAAGAGCATCAATCCTCATAAGCAGATAGTGACCATCAATGTGGATTTGTTCGGACGGGAAACACCGGTAGAAATTAGCTTCAGCGATGTCAGGCTTCAAAAATAACAGGCAGCAGATTTCATTGCAGTAATTTACGCAGTTAGTGGGAGGGAAATCCCCGCAAAAACCACATTATCAGGAGGTATACAAGAATGGCTAAGAAAGTAGTAGGTTATATCAAGTTACAGATTCCTGCCGGAAAGGCAACCCCTGCTCCCCCGGTTGGACCGGCACTGGGACAGCATGGTGTGAACATAGTTCAGTTTACAAAGGAATTCAATGCCAGAACCGCAGACCAGGAAGGAATGATTATTCCTGTAGTTATTACGGTTTATGCAGACAGAAGCTTCAGCTTCATCACAAAGACACCCCCGGCAGCAGTATTGTTAAAGAAGGCTGCAAACATTCAATCCGGCTCAGGTACACCCAATAAGACCAAGGTTGGCAAGATATCCAAGGCCGATTTACGGAAGATAGCAGAGATAAAAATGCCTGACCTTAATGCTGCATCGATTGAAGCAGCCATGAGCATGGTTGCAGGTACAGCCAGAAGCATGGGCATTGTAATAGAAGACTAGTTTATATCTATTAATGTGGGAGGATATAGCGAGTTATCGTTTTCTTCCGGTATTACCACAAGGAGGTTTATAGAATGAAAAGAGGAAAAAGATATTCTAACGCAATAAAACTGGTTGACAGGACAGTCCAGTACGATGTTACGGAAGCTGTAAACCTGGTAAAGCAAACAGCAGTTGCAAAATTTGATGAGACAATTGAAGCCCATATCCGTTTGGGCGTTGACGGCCGTCATGCGGACCAGCAGGTTCGCGGTGCCGTAGTTCTCCCTCACGGTACAGGGAAAACAGTTCGTGTGTTGGTATTTGCCAAGGGCGACAAGGTTACCGAGGCGGAGGCTGCAGGTGCAGACTATGTCGGCGGTGAAGAGCTGGTGCCAAAGATCCAGAACGAAGGTTGGTTCGAGTTTGACGTTGTAGTTGCAACCCCTGACATGATGGGTGTTGTCGGACGTCTTGGACGTGTACTCGGACCCAAGGGATTAATGCCCAACCCGAAGGCCGGAACAGTTACAATGGATGTTGCCAAGGCCGTTAAGGAAATCAAGGCCGGTAAGATTGAATACAGGCTGGACAAGACAAACATTATCCATGTACCCATTGGCAAGGCTTCATTCAGCAGCGAGCAGCTGGTTGAGAACTTCCAGACATTGATCGGTGCAATTATAAAGGCTAAGCCTGCCGCTGCAAAGGGACAGTATCTCAGAAGCGTAACCCTTGCTTCCACAATGGGTCCCGGAATAAAAATAAATACAGCAAAATTAAGCTAATAAAGTCAACAGCATGTTGACATTATGAACAGACTCGTGCTATAATCCAATTTGCGAGTTATCTGCCGAAGACAGTAGGTGCCGAAAGGCGTAACGTTTATACGGCCTACCGAGGAGAAGATGGTTGATGAGATTTATATAACCTCCTTTTGCTTTGGCAGAAGGAGGTTTTTTATAACCGCGACGGTATATCAAAGGAGGTGTACAAGTGGCTAAGATAGAAGAAAAGAAGCCCATCGTTGAAGAGATCAAGAATTATGTGCAGCAGGCAAAAGCCATAGTTCTGGTAGATTACCGCGGTCTTACGGTTGCAGAAGATACGGAGCTTCGTAAAAAGCTCAGAGAAGCCGGCGTAATATACAAGGTTTATAAGAACACATATTTGAATTTTGCTTTCAAGGGAACCGAGTTTGAATCGCTGGCAAAGGATCTTAACGGTCCGACGGCAGTAGCGTTTGGACTTGACGATGTAACGGCTCCGGCAAGAATCATAAATGATATGATGAAGAAGATGCCCAAACTGGAATTCAAGTCCGGAGTAGTTGAAGGCAATTACTACGACAGCAAAGGTATTCAGGCTATTGCAAACATTCCTTCCAGGGAAGTTCTTATTTCCAGATTGCTTGGAAGCTTGCAGGCACCTATTGCAAATCTTGCAAGAGTGCTTAAACAGATTGCCGAAAAGGCAGCTTAATCAAAAACACGATAATATTAATGGAGGTATGAAAAATGACAATTCAGGAATTTATAGAGGCTATTAAGGGTCTTAGCGTTATGGAGTTAAATGAGTTAGTTAAGGCATGCGAGCAGGAGTTCGGCGTTTCCGCAGCAGCAGGCGTTGTTGTTGCAGCAGGTCCTGCAGCAGGCGCAGCAGCTGCAGAAGCTGAGGAGAAGACAGAGTTTGACGTTGAGCTGACCGAAGTTGGTCCTAACAAGGTTAAGGTTATTAAGGTTGTTCGCGACCTGACCGGTCTGGGCCTGAAGGAAGCCAAGGACCTTGTTGACGGAGCACCAAAGATGGTTAAAGAAGGCGTAAGCAAGGCAGAAGCTGATGATATGAAGGCCAAGCTGGAAGCTGAAGGTGCAAAAGTTACATTGAAGTAATAATTCAGCAATTTAAACAGGCATTACGGTGAAGAAAAACTGTAATGTCTGTTTTTGTGTGAAGAGAAATTGAAAAATGTGGCAATACTATTAATAAAACAATGCGGTAAAATACACTTAATTAATATAGAATAAATTATTGCATAATGATTTTAAATATTTTATAATAGTTTAGAAATGCGGAGCATTTTTCATTTCTCTCTTTAAAAGTCTAAATACTTTTGATTAAAAAAGGAGATTACTGATGAAAAACATTTTTGTATTTGACCATCCCCTGATTCAGCACAAAATCACCCTTATGAGAGACAAGAATACCGGCACAAAGGAATTTCGCGAGCTTATGGGTGAAGTATCAATGCTGATGGCTTATGAGGTGACTAGAGATCTTCCGCTAAAGGACGTCCAGGTTGAAACGCCTATCGGTGTTGCCAATGCGAAGGTTATTTCCGGAAAGAAGCTGTGTATTGTTCCAGTGCTGAGAGCGGGGCTGGGTATGGTGGAAGGTATCCAGAACCTGATTCCGTCTGTGAAAATAGGGCATATCGGACTGTACCGGGATCATGACACTCTGGAACCGGTTGAATATTACAGCAAGTTCCCTGAGGATATCCATGAAAGAGAAGTTATAATTCTTGAACCGATGATCGCGTCGGGCGGTTCCCTGGCAGCCGCCGTGAGTATTCTTAAGAAAAGAGGAGTAAAGCACATCAAGATCATGAGCATACTCGCAGCAAGAAGCGGCATTGAGAAGCTGGCAGGAATTTTCCCGGATGTTAATATATACTGTGCGCACATTGACGAAAAGCTTAATAAGGATTGCTATATAGATCCGGGCTTGGGTGATGCAGGAGACAGGCTTTTTGGCACAAAATAATAGCAGATGAATTAAGCATATGGCATCCTCCATGTATAATTTCAAATTATATGTGGGGGATTTCATTTGATAAAAACTAATTGGCTGAAATTTCTGAAAAATAAAAAAGACAACAAATTTGCTGTTGACAGTAGAATTTTATTGTGGTAGTATGGATAGTGCACTATTGTGGTGATATGTGCCTAATTAGTATTATTATAGCATATATGGCTAAAAAAGAAAAGCTATTTTTATAGAATAAATATATTTTATCCTATGAAAATTACAAATCTCAAGACTTCGCTAAGGAATTAGGGGGGTCTTGTGCATACTTATTAAACTCAAGGAGTGAAAACGTCGATGGATAAAAACAGAATGCATCCGGTCAAGGTTGGAAATAACATCAGAATGAGTTACTCCAGGCAGAAGGAAGTATTGGAGATGCCCAATCTGATAGAAGTCCAGAAGAACTCGTACCAATGGTTTCTTGAAGAAGGGCTCAAAGAAGTATTCGATGACATATCTCCAATATCAGATTATGGCGGACACTTGAGTCTTGAATTTGTAGACTTTGAATTATGTAAGGACGATATCAAATATACAATAGATGAATGCAAGGAAAGGGACGCTACTTACGCGGCTCCCCTCAAAGTCAAAGTCAGGCTGCATAACAAGGAAACAAATGAAATAAACGAGCATGACATCTTTATGGGAGATTTTCCCTTGATGACGGAAACCGGCACATTTATAATAAACGGTGCCGAAAGAGTCATTGTCAGTCAGTTAGTCCGTTCCCCCGGAATCTATTATGCGGTCGATCACGACAAGATAGGCAAGAAACTGTTCTCTGCAACAGTAATACCCAACAGAGGAGCATGGTTGGAATACGAAACCGATTCTAACGATGTTTTTTATATAAGGGTGGACCGCAACAGAAAGGTTCCCGTCACCACATTCGTCAGGGCACTGGGCTACGGAACAAACGAAGAGATAAAGCAGCTGTTCGGTGAAGAGCCCAAAATACTTGCAACTCTTGCCAAAGATCCCAGCACGGCCAAAGATCCATCCGGAACATATCAGGATGGTTTATTAGAGTTATACAAAAAACTGCGTCCCGGTGAGCCGCTGGCGGTGGAGAATGCGGAGTCACTGCTTCACAGCATGTTCTTTGATCCGAGAAGATATGACCTGGCCAAGGTCGGTCGCTACAAGTTCAATAAAAAGCTGGCCTACCGCAACAGAATAGTCGGTTTGGAGCTGGCTGAAGACGTGGTTTCACCCGCTACCGGCGAGATTATCGCTAAGGCCGGGACCATAATAACCGATGAAATCGCGCTTCATATCCAGGATGAGGCCATACCTTCGGTAATGATAAAAACCGATGAGAGAAATGTAAAGGTTATATCCAACATGGTTGTTAACCTTTCATATTACGTTCCTGAAATCAGCGTGGCCGAAAAGAAAGCCATGGGGGTTCATGAGAACGTATATTATCCTGTTCTGAAAAAGATTCTTGAGGAAAACACATCCGTCGACGATATAAAGGAAGCCATAAGAAGGAACATAAGCGAGCTTGTACCGAAACATATTACCAAGGAAGACATCATTGCTTCCATTAACTATAATATATGCCTTGAGTACGGTATCGGAGACGTGGACGATATCGACCACCTGGGCAACAGAAGAATCCGTGCTGTCGGTGAGCTTCTGCAGAACCAGTACCGTATCGGATTGTCCAGGATGGAGCGTGTGGTCAGGGAGAGAATGACCACACAGGATTTGGACAGCATAAGTCCTCAATCCCTGATTAATATAAAGCCTGTTACAGCGGCGGTTAAGGAATTCTTCGGAAGTTCCCAGCTGTCACAGTTCATGGACCAGCACAATCCGCTGGGCGAACTGACCCATAAGAGACGTCTGTCGGCACTGGGTCCCGGAGGACTATCCCGTGACAGGGCCGGATTCGAGGTTCGTGACGTACACTATTCCCATTACGGAAGAATGTGTCCGGTTGAGACCCCTGAAGGTCCGAACATCGGTCTGATTAACTCCCTTGCTACATACGCAAGGATTAATGAATACGGATTTATAGAAGCGCCTTATCGCGTTGTGGATAAGTCGGATCCTGACAATCCCAGGGTTACGGATGAGGTTATCTATCTTACTGCCGACGAAGAGGACAGATATGTGGTTGCACAGGCTAACGCGGAGCTTGACAAGAACGGTTACTTTGTAACCAACACCGTGTCGGGCCGCTATAAGGAAGAAACGTCCCAATACGAAAAGCAAAAGGTTGACCTAATGGACGTTTCACCAAAGATGGTATTTTCAGTGGCAACCGCGTTAATCCCGTTCCTGGAGAACGACGATGCCAACCGTGCCCTTATGGGTGCCAACATGCAGCGTCAAGCCGTTCCTTTGCTTGTAACCGAGGCTCCGGTTGTCGGAACTGGTATTGAGGCAAAGGCCGCTATCGACTCCGGTGTGTGCGTACTGGCTGAAAAAAGCGGCATAGTTGAAAGAGTGACGGCTCAGGAAATAGTGGTAAGGCAGGACGACGGTACAAAGCGTACCTACCGTCTGATTAAGTTTGCAAAGAGCAACCAGGGAACCTGCATCAACCAGAAGCCGGTTGTAAATGTCGGTGACAGAATTGAGGAAGGTCAGGTTATTGCCGACGGGCCTTCCACATGCAACGGTGAACTGGCACTCGGCAAGAATCCGCTGATCGGATTCATGTCATGGGAAGGTTATAACTATGAGGACGCCGTACTTATAAGCGAGCGTCTTGTTCAGGAGGATATATATACTTCAATTCATATTGAAGAATATGAAGCTGAAGCAAGAGACACCAAGCTCGGTCCCGAAGAAATAACAAGGGACGTGCCAGGTGTTGGTGACGATGCATTAAAGGATCTTGATGAAAGAGGAATTATACGTATTGGCGCCGAAGTCCGCGCGGGAGACATCCTGGTGGGCAAGGTTACTCCAAAAGGCGAAACCGAGCCTACCGCAGAGGAGCGCCTGCTTAGGGCAATCTTCGGTGAGAAGGCAAGGGAAGTCAGGGATAAATCCCTGAGGGTTCCTCACGGCGAGTATGGAATTGTTGTTGACGCCAAGGTATTTTCCAGGGAGAACGGCGATGAGCTGCCGCCCGGCGTTAATGAGACGGTTCGTGTATATATTGCCCAAAAGAGAAAGATACAAGTCGGTGACAAGATGGCCGGACGCCATGGCAACAAGGGTGTTGTATCCCGTGTATTGCCTGTTGAAGACATGCCTTTCCTGCCTAACGGCAGACCACTTGATATCGTGCTCAATCCTTTGGGCGTACCTTCCCGTATGAACATCGGACAGGTACTTGAGATTCACCTGTCGCTGGCAGCCAAGGTTCTCGGCATAGATGTATCCACCCCGGTATTTGACGGGGCTAACGAATTTGACATTATGGATACCCTGGAGATTGCAAATGACTATGCAAACTGTGAATGGGAAGAGTTTGAGAAAAAATACAAGGATGTCCTTGATCCTTACCTGTTTGACCATTTAAAGGAGCATTACGGAGAAAACAGTGAATGGAAGGGCGTTCCGATCAATAAAGACGGAAAGATAATGCTGCGCGACGGAAGAACGGGAGAGTTTTTCGATCAGCCTGTTACGGTAGGATTCATGCATTACATGAAGCTTCACCATCTGGTTGATGACAAGATCCATGCCCGTTCCACCGGTCCTTATTCATTGGTTACCCGGCAGCCTCTTGGCGGCAAGGCACAGTTCGGCGGCCAGAGATTTGGTGAGATGGAGGTTTGGGCACTGGAGGCATACGGTGCAGCATATATCCTTCAGGAAATACTCACGGTCAAATCCGACGATGTTACCGGCCGTGTCAAGACCTATGAGGCAATCATTAAGGGCGAAAATATCAGTGAACCGGGTATACCTGAGTCCTTCAAGGTTCTTCTTAAGGAACTGCAGTCCCTGGCTCTTGATGTTACCGTTCTTGATGAATACGGCAATGAAGTCAAGCTTTCGGAGAGCGTAGATCACGGTGATTCCGACATGACTCAGCTTATTGAAGGAGATACCGGATTCAGGTATGACGAGGGTTATGAGGATGCCGGATATACCGAAACCGGTGAAGACGATTATGATAATGAGGTCTTTGACTTCTACGAAGAGGATTCGGACGATTTGGAAGACACCGGCGATATCTTTGATGATGATTACTATGATGATCCGGAAGACGAGTAAGCCCAATTTTATAAGCCTATAAACGAAGGGAGAGCCTAATGATGCCTGGAATGATTTATAGAAACGAGCAGGAGATATCGTATGATGCAATAAAGATAGGTCTTGCTTCACCTGAAAAAATAAGAGAGTGGTCAAGGGGAGAAGTAAAAAAGCCCGAGACCATAAACTATAGAACCCTTAAGCCTGAAAAAGACGGACTGTTCTGCGAAAGGACTTTTGGACCCAGCAGGGACTGGGAATGCCACTGCGGAAAGTACAAAAAGATCAGATATAAGGGTGTAGTATGTGACCGCTGCGGTGTTGAGGTTACCAAGGCAAGCGTACGCCGTGAGAGAATGGGTCATATTGAGCTTGCGGCACCGGTTTCGCATATCTGGTATTTCAAGGGAATACCCAGCCGGATGGGCTTGCTTTTGGATCTGTCACCGAGAACATTGGAGAAGGTTCTTTACTTTGCGGCTTATATCGTATTGGATAAAGGAAATACCGACCTGCAATACAAGCAGGTACTGAGCGAAAAGGAAAAGCAGGAAGCCATTGATACCTATGGCCCCAACAGCTTCCGTGTCGGCATGGGAGCCGAGGCAATACAGGAGCTGTTAAGGAATATTGATCTGGATAAGGAATCCCAGGAACTCAAGAAGGCATTAAAGGATTCCACGGGCCAAAAGCGCGCAAGAATTATCAAGAGACTGGAGGTTATCGAGGCCTTCCGTGAATCGGGCAATAAGCCGGAATGGCTGATTTTGACCGTTATTCCCGTTATTCCTCCGGATCTTCGCCCCATGGTGCAGTTAGATGGCGGACGTTTCGCGACATCCGACTTAAACGACCTGTACCGCAGGATTATAAACCGCAACAACCGTTTAAAGAGGCTTCTTGAGCTGGGCGCTCCGGATATTATAGTGCGCAACGAAAAGAGAATGCTCCAGGAGGCTGTGGATGCATTAATAGACAACGGCAGAAGGAGAAGACCTGTAACAGGCCCCGGAAACCGTCCGTTAAAATCCCTGTCGGATATGCTTAAGGGCAAGCAGGGGCGCTTCCGTCAGAACCTATTAGGCAAGCGTGTCGACTATTCCGGACGTTCGGTCATAGTTGTTGGACCCGAATTAAAGATATATCAGTGCGGTCTTCCCAAGGAAATGGCCATTGAGCTGTTCAAGCCGTTTGTTATGAAGGAACTGGTGGCCAGGGGAACCGCCCACAATATAAAGTCTGCCAAGAAGATGGTCGAAAGGCTTCAGCCTGAAGTGTGGGATGTACTGGAGGATGTTATCAAAGAGCATCCGGTTATGCTGAACCGTGCTCCTACTCTTCACAGGCTGGGTATACAGGCCTTTGAACCGGTACTTGTCGAAGGTAAAGCCATCAAGCTGCATCCGTTGGTATGTACCGCTTACAATGCGGACTTTGACGGTGACCAGATGGCCGTGCATTTGCCCTTGTCAGTTGAGGCGCAGGCGGAGTGCAGATTCCTTCTGCTTTCACCCAACAACCTGTTAAAGCCGTCGGACGGTGCGCCTGTTACCGTGCCTTCGCAGGACATGGTTCTGGGCATATACTACCTGACCATTGATAAGCCGAATGAAAACGGAGAAATTCGCTGCTTCAAGAATTTAAGCGAAGCTATTCATGCATATGAGAACAAGCTTATTACGCTCCATGAGCCTATTAAGGTCAGGATGACGGGCATAAACAGTAACGGTGAAAAGGAGTCCAAGCTGATTACAGCCACATTGGGACGTTTCCTTTTCAATGAGATAATTCCCCAGGATCTCGGATTTGTAGACAGGAGCAAGCCGGAGAACTTCCTGGAGCTTGAGATTAACTTCACTGTCGGAAAGAAGCAGTTAAAGCCCATACTTGAAAAATGCATTAACATTCATGGTGCAACCCAGACTGCCGAGCTTCTGGATGCCATTAAGGCATTAGGTTATAAATATGCTACCCAGGCCGCGTTTACCGTATCCATATCGGATATGAAGGTGCCCGAAGAAAAGAAAGATATTATAGCCGAAGCTGAAAAGACCATTGAAGAAATCACAAAAGAATACAAGCGCGGTAGAATGACAGAAGAGGAAAGATACAACACGGTTATTGAAACATGGAAGGAAGCCGACCAGAAGCTGACCGATATGCTTCTTGCCGGAATGGACAGCTTCAACAACATCAAGATGATGTCCGACTCCGGTGCCCGTGGTTCCGACAAGCAGATCAAACAGCTTGCCGGTATGCGCGGATTGATGGCGGATACATCGGGACGTACAATAGAGCTTCCGATTAAGTCCAACCTTCGTGAAGGCCTTGACGTTCTGGAGTACTTCATATCGGCCCACGGAGCGAGAAAAGGATTGTCCGATACGGCTCTCCGTACGGCAGACTCGGGTTATCTGACCCGCCGTCTTGTTGACGTTGCCCAGGATCTTATTATCCGCGAAGTGGACTGCTGTGAGCATGATGAGGAGATTCCGGGCATTTGGGTAAAGGCTTTCACGGACGGCAATGAAGTCATTGAGACCCTTGAAGAGAGAATTACGGGCAGAACCTCATGCGAGACCATAACGGACACCCAAGGAAATGTTATAGTTAAGGCAAACCAGATGATCACACCGAACCGTGCCGCCAAGATTATTGAGGCAGGTATCGAAAAGGTTAAGATAAGAACGATATTGACATGTAAGTCCCGCATCGGCATATGCGCAAAATGCTACGGTGCGAACATGGCAACCGGTGAACCGGTTCAAGTGGGTGAGGCTGTCGGTATAATCGCGGCACAGTCCATCGGTGAGCCCGGAACACAGTTAACAATGCGTACTTTCCATACCGGTGGTGTGGCAGGTGATGATATTACCCAGGGTCTTCCTCGTGTTGAAGAGCTGTTCGAAGCCAGAAAGCCAAAAGGTCTAGCTATTATTGCTGAGTTCGGCGGCACTGTAACAATCAAGGACACGAAAAAGAAGAGGGAAGTAATTGTAACAAATAATGAAACCATGGAATCAAAGGCATACCTCATTCCTTACGGTTCAAGAATTAAAGTCATGGACGGAGATATAATCGAAGCCGGTGACGAGCTGACCGAAGGAAGCGTAAATCCTCACGATATCCTGAAGATTAAAGGCGTCCGTGCCGTTCAGGATTACATGATACAGGAAGTACAGAGGGTTTACCGCCTGCAGGGTGTTGAAATCAACGACAAGCATATCGAAGTCATTGTACGCCAGATGCTGAAGAAAGTCAGGATCGAATCCAATGGCGACACACGCTTCCTGACCGGCGCATTGGTTGATTACATGGAGTTCATAGAAGAAAACGAGAAAATGGAAAAGCAAGGCTTACAGCCTGCCGAGGGCAAGCGGGTAATGCTTGGAATTACGAAAGCATCCCTGGCCACCAACTCCTTCCTGTCTGCGGCATCATTCCAGGAGACAACCAAGGTTCTGACCGAAGCCGCAATTAAAGGCAAGGTTGATCCTTTGATCGGTCTTAAGGAGAATGTCATTATCGGTAAGCTGATACCTGCTGGAACAGGTATGAAGAGATACCGCAATGTCAGATTGAATACGGAGTATACGGAGGACATTAACGACGATTTGTACAGCGAAGGCAGCTACTCCGAAGATTTTGAAACCTTCGACTATCCCGAGGGAGATGCGGAGGAACGGTACAAGGATGATGATATCAATAATATGTACCGGGATGATGAGGACAATGATTATGATGATGAAGGTTTCGAAGATGTCAGCGGTGAAGATTATGATGACATGAATGATGACGAGGATGCCTTCGATCAGGATGATTATAGTGACACAGAGGACGACAATACCTGATATCGCGTACAAATATGACAGCGATAGTCAAGCCTGAAATATAAAGCTTATAAGACTGATATCCTGAGGCGGAGTTGGGCTGAAGATTGCTGAAAAGAGATTTATAAGTCATAGCAAGCAAGCTTGACATAGGAAGAGGAGCGGTGAGGGTTCGGCCTCAAGGCTCCTCTTCTTGATAAAATAGAAAAAACAAGGTTATATAATAATATTAATAAGGGATGAGAGATACTGTTTAGTATCATGGGAGGTATTATGAAATATTTGGATGAGTACAAAAAATGGTTGACAGATTCGTATTTTGACGAGGCTACCAAAAAAGAACTGGAAGCCATAAAGGATGACGAGAAAGAAATAAAGGAAAGGTTTTTTAAAGAGCTTGAATTTGGAACTGGCGGCTTAAGGGGAATACTGGGGGCCGGCTGCAACCGCATGAATATTTATACTGTCAGGAAAGCCACCCAGGGACTGGCCAATTATATAATAAAGCAGAACGGACAGGAAAAAGGCGTTGTAATAGCTTATGATTCAAGAAGAATGTCACCGGAGTTTGCCCTGCAGGCGGCATTGTGCCTTGCTGCAAACAATGTAAAAGCGTACCTGTTCGAGTCCCTAAGGCCAACACCCGAGCTGTCCTTTGCAGTAAGGGAGCTTGGCTGCATCGCCGGCATTGTTATAACGGCAAGCCATAATCCACCGGAGTATAACGGATACAAGGTATATTGGGAAGACGGAGCCCAGATTACATATCCGAAGGATGTGGAAATAATCGATGAGGTTAATGCCATAAAGGACTTTTCCGAGGTAAGGATTACATCCCGCAAAGAAGCCCTGGATAAGGGACTGCTTTGCATCATCGGAAAAGAGATTGACGACAGGTATATTGAAAACCTGAAGAAGCAGATTATAAATCCCGTAAGCGGTGAAGGCGCCGATATTAATATAGTATATACGCCCCTGAACGGCACGGGAAACAAACCTGTCAGGAGAATTTTAAAAGAGATGGGCTTTAAGAACGTATATGTTGTGCCCGAGCAGGAAAATCCCGATTCCGAGTTTACCACCGTCGGATATCCGAATCCGGAGGATCCTTCGGTATTTAATCTCGCCAAGGAGCTTGCGAAGAAGGTTGACGCGGACATAATTCTTGCAACGGATCCCGATGCTGACCGCCTGGGTGTCCAGGTAAAGGATAAAAACGGTGAATATGTCCTGTTTAACGGCAACATGACAGGAGCCTTAATTGCCGAGTATGTGTTTTCACAGAAGGCAAGAAAGGGATTGCTTCCGAAGAACTCCGCATTGGTGAAAACCATAGTGACAGGCAATATCTCGAACAGAATTGCGGAGGAATATAATGCAAAGCTAATTGAGGTTTTGACAGGATTCAAATATATAGGTGAGCAGATTAAGCTGTTTGAGCAAACCGGCTCATACGAGTTCGTCTTTGGATATGAGGAAAGCTACGGGTATCTTGTAGGAACCCATTCCAGGGACAAGGATGCCGTGGTATCGGCCATGATTTTATGCGAGGCCGCCGCTTATTATAAATCACAGGGAATAACCCTGTATGAGCAAATGGAGAATATTTTTAAGAAATATGGTTATTATGAAGAACAGACGGTGTCCGTTACACTGAAAGGCATAGAGGGAATGGAGAAAATAAAGGCCATCATGGAAGAATTCCGCAAGAATCCGCCCAAAACTATTGGTGATTACCGTGTATTAAGATACAGGGATTACATGACGGATACAATCACCGATGTCGGGACCGGAAAGGTTGTTCCGACTGGCCTTCCCAAGTCCAATGTCCTTTATTATGAACTGAACGATGATGCCTGGTGTGCAATAAGGCCCTCCGGAACCGAACCGAAAATCAAGCTATACTTCGGTGTCAGGGGAAGCAGCAGGGTGGATGCGGCGGAAAGGCTGCGCCGTCTTAAGAACGATGAGGTGTTTAATATAAAGTAAAGTCTTTTGCAGAATATTAAGAAAGACAGGGAGATGGAATGAAGCGAATTAAGACAATATGCATTATTGCTATTATTTCCTTAGCAGTTGTGTTTATGGCCGCATGCAGGAGAGATAATAATGGCAATACCAACGATGATGCTGCGAAGGATCAGCCGACTCCGACGGAAAGTGTCAACGAGGAGGAGCCTGATAAGGAGCCTACTAAAGAGCCTGTGACAAATGGGGACGAAAATACCGGCGGAGAAAACCAAGGCGAAGGAACTGATGAGACCGGAGATAATGGTGAAACCGGCGGCAATTCCGATGAGAACCAGGAGAATACCTTATTAAGCCCTGAAGATGCCAGGCAGATTATTGAGGACAGGGCAAGCCTGGTTATCGATGCTATCAGCAGAAAGGATGGAGCTGCGATTTCGCAATATGTCCATCCGGTTAAAGGAGTAAGATTTACGCCGTATGCATTCGTATCTCTGGAAGACGACGTTGTATTTACCAAGGAGCAGATGGAAAATTTCTTCGAGAACACCGGCGAATACATGTGGGGATATTATGACGGCACCGGTGACGAAATCAGGCTGACACCGGGTAATTATTATGAAAAATTCATATATACCCATAATTTTAAAAATGCTCCCCAGGTTGGGTACAATGAGCTTCTTAGCTACGGCAACAGCCTGGAAAACCAGTTTGAGGTATACGAATCGCCGATTGTGGTTGAATATTACTTCCCCGGAACCGACCCGGAATATGACGGCCTTGACTGGAGCAGCCTGCGGCTGGTATTCGAGGAATACGAAGGAGAATGGATGCTGGTGGGGATAATTCATAACCAATGGACTATATAATACCGTATCACAATATAGCTGAAAATGTTTAATGCATATGTATATGCAAATGTGTAATGCAATGCGCAAAATGCAAATTGAGCAGGAAGCGGTGGCCGGCCACATCCTGCTCGTTTTCGTTACATTATAGGATAAAGACAAATCAGCGTTAAATCAGTTTCTGACCGCAGTTGGGGCAGAAATTGGCGCCGCCGGTCTTCACACCGCAGTTGGGACAGAAATTCGGTTTTGCCTGTCCGGATTGTATCGGAACATTTGCATCGGCAGCAGCCTGTTTATTCATATTCTTAAGCATCTGGTTGGCCGCGTTCATACCTATCATCACGCCGGCCATGTCTGCGGCGGTTCCGCCGCCCTTAAGCTTTCCTGACGCCATGCCGTCGGTCAATTCTATCTGCTGGTAACGGCCCAGGTCCCCGACCATGCTGTGGGATGCGGTCTTGTTGATCCTTGCCTGAATTTCCTCAGGATAATTAAAGCTCATGATATTGAACCCGGTTACGGTCAGGCCGCTGTCGAAAAGCTGCATGCCAAGGTCCGTTTTGATGCCTTCCGCTATTTCAAATGAATTAGCCTGAAGGTTGAACATATCCTTGCCTTCCCTGGAGATCCACTTCATGAGAAGCTGGTCCAAAACGGCACGAATGCGGAGGCTTACATCTTCTACGTAATAACTTTCCCTTACGCCTGCTATCTTATCAATCAGCTTTACATAATCCGAGACCTTGAAGGTAACGGTGCCGTTGGCACGGATCGGCATACCTCCTGGCAGTGATGGTGTAGGGATATTAATGGCATTTTGCGTGCCCCATTTTGCTATGAATTCTTTCGTATTTACAAACAGCACTTCGGCACGCATTCCGCTGTTAAATCCGAACTTGAATCCCTTCAGCGTGGATAAAAAGGGTATAATCTGTGATTCTATATCGTAATCTCCCTCGTCTTTAAAGATTCCTTCGATTTTCCCATTGTACAGGAATATGGCATCCTGGCCCGGACGGATTATCAGGCGGCTGCCCTTTTTAATTTCCTTGTTGCTCCACTTGTAAAAAATCATATCGTCGCGGAACTCATCCCATTCCACTACATTTGCAAATTGTTTTGAAAATAATCCCATAATGTACCTCCTGTTTTATTGATGGCTGATTTTATATATCTTGTCCCTGGCTTGAATGAGAAATAAACCGTGGGTTTTATAATTTTCTTCCACCGGAGCTGTGGGAACGGCCTCCGCTTGATACGCCGCCCCTGAAGCCGCTTGCGTTGAATCCGCCCCTGCTGCCGCTGGAATGATGTCCTGACGAGGTATTTGCTTCAGGCTTTCTCCATCTGGTTACCGAAGTCCGGATGTACTGATCTCTTTTTCCAATAAGCCCTCCTCGGCTTCTGTCCAGGTAATCCCTGGCACCCGCGGTCATTGTTCCGCCCGAATGGTATGCCATTACTCCGACGGCAATTCCACCGATAACAAAGGATACAACCAGCTGGAACCAGAAATTAAGCAATATGTTGTTTTCCAACGCTTCCTTGCGGTAGTACCCTTCATAGTCATATTTGTGGTAACTGTATCCGTAATTTGGCGTATAGGTATCTTTCGAGCTCTTTTCTTCAAAGCCGTCGGGTACACTGTCATATATATAATCATGGTCGTAATTTAATTCGGAGTCATCCTCCATGTATTCCGCCGACATTATTATATAGGTTCTGAATGCTTCGAAGCAATTGCCGTTTCTTAAGTCATCCTCAACATTGTCAAATATGACGTCTATCCTCTTGGAGTGGATATAGGTTTCCGCAAGACCGTATCCTTCCATGAATATTTCACTGTTGTAAACATCATACAGGAAATAAACCCTGTCACCGACAGGCAGTTGATCCTCAAAATCCTCTATATATTTTTCCGGGTAAGCGGCATCCGAGTCATTATGGGTAAGGATATAGATTTCTATGCCTGCTTTTTCGCCGTACTCAAGACACATGGCCTCGAGTTCATTCACCTCGTCATATGTCAGCAGTCCAGCCTCATCATATACCCGCTTTTCATTATAAACTACTTCGGTAGAAACATCGTCGGTTTCCAATGCATAGGCAGATGTATTATTATCTGCCGGACCATGATTTATCAGGACTTGAAATAATATTAACAGCAGGATTAATTTTGGGAGGGTTGATTTAATTCTTTTCAAGGCTACCATAAGAATCCACCTCCCAACGCGGCAGTTATAATGCGGAGCAGCAGGAAGCACCCGCCCGATATGCCAAAGAACCAGGCGGCAACCTTGCCGGCGCTTATGGGCGGGCGGCCGACTATTTTTCCGGTTTGCCCGTTCATAGCAAATATATGCTCTGCTTTTTTGTAGTCATAGCATACCATCCACACGGGCAGCAGCGAATAATCGGAACGTTTCTTTTTAATATTAATGTCCATCCTGTTGATATGTACGCTGGAATAGCCCGATATGGTTGATCTTAAGTAAGATTCCACGTATGACTGCACCCGGTTTTTTACACGGGGAAGCAGGTCCTCGTCATTATAATCGTATTTTTCGGCTATATATCCTGCCAGGTAAGGCATTTTAAATTCCTTCAGGTCGCGATAGGAATAGGGCTCAAGTTTATCCATCAGGATGTCATCCATCTTTTTAGAGGCGTCACAGGGCACCTTAAGATAGTTCAGGTCCACCTTGCGGTAGACATGATAGTATTTCGTTTCCTTGTACACCCATTCACCCATGGTGTATGTCCTTACCCTGGTACAGGTTGCCTCGACTTCTCCCTTGCCGTTTAGGTCATAGAGCCAGAACGGCACATACAATCCCGTTATATCCTTGATCCTGTCGGCAACCTTAAAGTCGCTCGGGGTAAGAAGCCCCTTTCGGCACCATTTTTTAAATGCTTCCTGGGCCTGTTCCTTGCTGATGAAAAAGGGAATAATGCAGTCCGGAGCCAGGTTGCCTGTCAGACGGTCACTGATTACAACACCTGCCCCGCAGAAGCTGCATTTTATTGCTGTTGTATGTGTGTCGGTCAATAATACGGCTCCGCAGTTCCTGCAGTGGTACTCCGAAACCTCGTTTTCATTCAGGACGGCATGATATGAGGGTTCATCTTCGTTGGATGAATCCTCGTAATCGTGGTCATAAGCATTTTCCATTGCCCTTTTGTCGTCCTCATCCATCTCATATGAAATCTGCTCATTATCGGAAGGCTCGGGTCCGCCTCCCATTCTCTCTATATTGTCCATGCGGCCGCAGCTGCCGCATTTCAGCATTCCCGAGCCTGCATCATATGCCGTATCCGCCCCGCAGTTAGGACATTTATATTGTGTTACCACTGGATGTTACCTCCTTATTAATTGCCCGGTATTATTCATTATGCCTGGTGAATATCAGGAAAGCTTGTTTTGCCGGGGCGTGACTGAACAGAAGGTTATTCGGCCTCGTTTTGGTTTTTAGCGGATGCAAGGCTTGCCTTCAATGACGCAAGCTCGTCATCCACGGATGCATTGGAGGTATATTTCTTTGCCAGTTCCTCTATGGACTGCTCGTCTGTCGAACGGTTCAGCTCGGCCATGGCATTTGCCTTGTCAAGGGCCTTGTCGGCCATGGCTTCGTATTTCTTGAAGCTGGCTATGGAATCATTGGCGCTGGCAACGGAAGAAGTCATCTTGTTGATGCGCTCCTGGGTCTTGGCTACGGCCAGCTTGCCTTTTATCATATCCCTTCTTGCTTCAAGCTCCCTGATATCCTCCACGAGCTTGTCATGCATCTGCCTCATGCGGTCCGCATTGTTCTTGGCAAGCTCATACGCCTCTGCGAGGCCGGGCTGCTTTGATAAAAGGGAAACCTTCTTTTCGAGGAATTTGCGGGCATCGTCCTCGTTGCCTGCTTCCAATGCCTTGATTGCGAACCTCTGCATTTCGTTGATTTGCTCGTTGCACTCATCCAGTTCCCTCTTGGCCCTCTGCTCCTCGGCCATGATGGCGGCCGTTTCGGCTTTTACCTTGCCAAGGTCGGAATTCAGGTTTCTTAAGCATTGATCTATCATCTTCTCGGGATCTTCTGCTTTATCCAACAGTGCGTTAATGTTGCTTGACATAATGTCCTTGAATCTTGTTAATATTCCCATTTTTATTACCCTCCTTATGTATATGCATTTTTTTAACAACAATTTACTTACAGTAATTAGTCTATTACTATGGGATTATAAAATCAAGTTAAAAAACGGTTAGAATTATAAGAAGAAACTTAAGCAAATAAGGCAAAAACGGCTGCACAACGCCAAAGACCGGGTTGTCAATACATCCGTGCTGTTTTATAATGAATTTATTTAATAATCATATGCGGCCATGGCTACTGTTAGTCCGGAAATGATTTAGGAAAGAGGTTAAAAATATGTGGATAGCGAAGGATTGGAAAGATTACGAGGTTCTCGACGCGTCAAAGGGCGAGAAGCTGGAGCGATGGGGGAAGTATATCCTGGTACGGCCCGACCCCCAGGTAATATGGGATACTCCAAGAAATCATGCCGGCTGGAGAAAAAGAAACGCCCATTACCATAGAAGCAGCAAAGGCGGCGGGTCATGGGAAATTTTTGGACCTTCCCGAAAGGTGGTCCATAAAATATAAGGATTTGACCTTTAACCTTCAGCCGTTCAGCTTCAAGCATACGGGACTGTTTCCTGAGCAGGCGGTCAACTGGGACTGGTTCTCGGAAAAGATTCGAAATGAAAAGGGCAGGCAAATAAAAGTCCTTAATCTCTTTGCTTATACGGGAGGCGCCACCCTGGCAGCGGCAAAGGCCGGAGCCGCGGTTACACATGTGGACGCATCCAAGGGCATGGTTTCCTGGGCTAAGGAAAATGCCGCCGCATCGGGCCTTGAAAGGGCTCCGATAAGATATATTGTGGACGACTGTGTGAAATTCGTGGAAAGGGAGATAAGGAGAGGAAACAGGTATGATGCGGTTATAATGGATCCTCCGTCCTACGGCAGGGGGCCCAAGGGTGAGGTCTGGAAGATAGAAGATAATATTCATCATTTTATCAAGTTATGCACCAGCCTGTTAAGCAGCGAACCGCTTTTCTTTCTTATCAACTCATATACTACGGGGCTTCAGGCGGGAGTCCTGTCTTACATGCTGTCCGAGGAGGTAGGAAAGAAGTTTTCCGGCAGGGTAACCGCAGATGAGATTGGATTGCCGGTAAAGGAAAGCGGACTGGTTCTTCCCTGCGGCGCTTCGGGAAGATGGGAGAGATAGACATCTATTGACAGTGCATAAGAGAGCTTACGGTAGAAGACAAGCTTTATGGATTGCCGAGATGCGCCAGGTAGAAAGCATATCTGAAAAATATCTAGATATTTGGAAAGAGGATAATTTCGTAGAGCTTTACCAGGAAGCAAGGGAAGTCGTAGGAGAAGCGTCAAAAGAGCTGATAGAGGAGCTTGAGAGGCAGATAGAGGAGTGGAGGATGTTGTATGAAAGGGAATAATAATATGATAATGCAATAATTTAAATATAATGATAGCATATAGCAATATAATACATATTTATCAATAATTAAACATAAAATAGTAAATTGTATAGACAAATAAATTCCTATACTTTACAATAATAGTATGAGAATTCTCATAATGATAGCTATCAATAATAAATAATCAAAGGAGGTCCGTTAATTATGAAAGCAAAAAAATAATTGCTGTATTGTTGGCAATTGTTACTCTTTTTGGCTTAAGCGTTTCAGCTATGGCTAGTTCACAGTTAGGAGAGGTTAATGGACACAAATTTACGGCTACAACATCAATTTCAGAGAAAAATGCATTTGCTGGTACATTGAGCTCATCACCTTACATTTATGCAACGGTTAACGCTACATATTATTATAGGGATCCATTTACCGGCCAGAGTGGGAATCAAATTAAATCTGCATCAGGAACAGCTGCTGCTTCAGTATCTTTTAATACCACAGGAATTTTTATTAGTGATTTAGTAGTAGCATATCATACGGCTTTTTCCGGAGGGCAGACTTGGACAGGGTATACATCAGCAGACTATCCAGCATATTAATTATGGAAAAAGAATTTGTTTTAAAGCAAAGCAGGTACTAGTACCTGCCTTGCTATTAAAATCTATTTTATTATATAATTACCGGGGAAAAATGTTCAAAGGGGACAAAGGTTTAAAATTCATATTTGCTTTACAATAATTTATAAAAGGGGAATTTTAATGAAGATTCTAAAAAATATGAAATATTACATATTTGCTTTAATAGCCATATTGTTAATTGTTTTTGGTATATGGATGATAAGAAATAAGGATTCTTCTGAAACAGACAAAAAGGAAAATGATAATATAGAAGAAACTGTATCCGGTGATGGAGTAATCGTGTGGTCAATACCCTTTCATGGTGCATTAAAAGAAAATGATATATTTGTTGAGAAATTAAATGAGCAATTAAAGAAAGATGGATACTCGTTTTCTGTTATGTTTAAAACACTTGAAGCATATACAAGCAGCTATAGAGAAAATCTGGAAGCGGTTTTAAGCTCTGGAGAAACGGATATTGCAAACACCGGTTTTTATGAGGATCTGAGTCAGGTCCAGTCAATAATACGAAAGGGTTATTTTGAAGAGTTAAATGATTATCTTTTTTCGGAAAAAGGAGAGCAACTGTATAATGCATTTGATAAGGCATTATGGAAGGGAGTGGAAACCGACGGAAAGATTTATACTATCCCAAACTCTACATTAGTGGATGGACTTTTAGGCGTGGCATTCAATAAAGAATATATTCCGGAAGAATTGGCAAAAAGTTTTACGGGGGATTTTGGTGACCTATTACGATTTATTAATGAAGACATTTTAAAGGACGAAGATATTATACCAATAATAATATGTTATCATAAATTCCAATTTTCTAATGTTCTTGGATACGATTACAGATATGGAGTATTTTTGGATTGCAGGACAGGCGAGGTTAAAAATCCATATGATACTGAGGAGCTATATAACTTTTTCAGTGCACTGCATAAAATGTACAAAAACGGATATCTGAGTAAGGGTAATTCTTTTATTAATGAAGGGGACATCAGTCTTGTAAGGAAAAAGATAGACGATTTAGATTTCGCTATAATGCATCCAATTTTTAATCTGGATGATGGATTACATGATAAGGTCACTATTTATCGTATGCCTTTCTATATGATTTCACGTCTTCCTGGCTCAACAGGTATAGCTAAAAACTCGAAAAATAAAGAAGCCGCCCTGCAATTATTGACCCTGCTGCACACGGATGAGAAATATGCCAACCTTCTTGTTTATGGTGAGGAAGGAATAGACTATAAGTTAATTGACGGCCTTGTTTATAATATGGATGAATCACCAAAAGGAGGATATAAATCTGCATTAGGTCTTTATGATACGCTTTATCCAACAGAAGGAGAATATTTCATGAAAAATAGAAAACAGCAGAAATATGATTTGTACAACTCTCCTCAGAAGCATGATTCGGTATTGCTGGGATTTCAAATAAATGCAGATAACTTTACAGCCGAGATGCGCCAGGTAGAAAGCATATCTGAAAAATATCTAGATATTTGGAAAGAGGATAATTTCGTAGAGCTTTACCAGGAAGCAAGGGAGGTTGTAGGTGAAGCGGCAAAAGAGCTGATAGAGGAGTTGGAGAGGCAGATAGAGGAGTGGAAAAGGTTATATGCGGGGAAGTAATGATTAAATATTGGAAGGCCATAATTGGTTAAAATGTAATGGGAGGGTATAAAGTGGATATCTCTCTATATGTAATTAGAAAAAGACAAAAAGTAAAGCGTATATTATTTTTTTGCATAGGACTATTAGCCATTCTAGGTCATTGTAGTTGTTCGGGCAAAAATACCGTTGTATCCACAGATTGGTACAGTACTTATAATATGGACTCATACTCAAATAAAGGATATTTTTATTATGATAATGGTTATATCAGATATGCTGACATAGAGAGCAAACAGGACGTTCTAATATGTGACAACCCTGACTGCAAGCATGATAGAGGCAATTGCCCGGCTCATTTTGATGCCTTATTCATGTATGGAATTATATATGAGGACGATAAATTGTATTTTGTATCAGAATACGGTTCCGAAAAGCTGGGACAGTTTTTCTTTTACCAGTCGGATGTAAACGGAGAAAACAGAAAGAAATTAGGAACCATTGAAAATGTACAGTTCATACATGGTATACAGTATTACGACAATTATATACTTATTTCTTATAATAATACTTTTGACGACAATTTAAAAGAAATGCATCAAAGGCAAACAGGTATATATTTATACGATAGGATCGAGAATAAGGGAAGAATCCTGTTTTCCGAGAAGGCTACCGACGCATTTATAAACTCAATGACTGTTATAAATGATACGGTATATTTTACATATTTTTATATAGATTTGACCCCTGAACAGGTAATGGAACATGCAGGGGACCAAAATTACTTAAGTAATTACTTACATAGCGGTTTATACTCCATACAGCTGGAAAACGGTACGGCGGTAAAGCTTGTTGAGGGTGCCTTAAGCGAAGGATGCATAAAAGGCTGGGGAGATAACCTTTTTTATGTGAAAAACAACAAGCTGTATATGTATAATGTAAACTCAAAAGAGGAAAAGGAAATTTATAATGAAGGTCTGATGTTGGCACCGACATTTGGTGATATTTTACCTGTTTTTTTCAAATGGGTTCGTGAAACGGATGAGGGAATATATTATCAATATGTTGAAGGAGACTCTTTAAAGGAAATAGGTCGATCAGATAAATATTACTATCCTATTGCCGTCTTTCCTGATGTTGTTTATGCGTGGGATTTCAGTGATGAAGGTAATGGCAGCAAGGTATTCATTTATACGAAGAATTTTCTAAAAGGAGAGTATACGAAATTCCATACATTTGATGTTATTGATTAATGGAAAATATATTAATTTCTCGAGGAGCTTTACCAGGAAGCAAGGGAGGTTGTAGGTGAAGCGGCAAAAGAGCTTATAAAGGAACTGGAGAGGCAGATTAAGGAATGGAGAAAATTATATTCGGGGAATTAAAGAAGTTATGCTGCAACAGAAAAGCGGCAGGATTCGTACTATGCCTTCTGTCATTGCATATTCTTATGTTTACCGTAAAGGTATATGACAGCTCGGGCTATAAGTTCTCTTATTCCTCATATAAAAAAATCGTATCGGATATCGATGTGAGCAGGCTGGCGGATGAATATGAGCGACTAAAAACAGAAAGGGAAAATATTATTTATAATCAGAATGAGGAGCCCAGGTATACACCCCGCCGGTCGTCGGAGTATGCCCTTTATAGCCAGGTACTCGACGAAATGAAGCATGTACTGGAATATGATGTCTATCTTTCGTCCGTTTTGGACAGCAGAAATGCAAAAAGCAGCATTTCCATATTTGCCAGGGATGAATACAGCATAAGAAATGAAAAAAAAACCAGGGAGGATTTTGAGAAGCTAAGAGGCAACCGGGCCGAATTTTTGGGAGCGCGAGGCATCAACCTGATTACGGAATTTGATATTTCGGATTTGATAGGCCTTATTTTAATTGCTATTATAGCTGTATCCCTGGTGGCACTGGAGAATGAAGAGAGTACGATGATTTTGCTTAGGAGTACTCCCCATGGAAGAAAGAAATGCGCATGTGCCAAATACTTGCTGGGCATGATGCTTTCATTAATTACTACATTATTATTATATGGTTACAGGATACTTCTTATAGGCTTAACGTACGGTTATGGCAATTTACATGGCGTAATCCAGTCGGTGCCGGGATACGAGTCATGTCCGTTTCTTCTTTCAATCAAGGAGTACCTGTTCCTGTATGTTATGCTGAAGGCGTTGATTTGCTGCTCACTGTTTTCCTTGTTCTTTTATATGGCGGCAAAATTCAGACAGTCCAGGCAAGTATATATTGCAATTGTATTTCTCGTGGGAATAAGCGCTGTTTTTTATTACGTCATTGACATCCATCACTGGCTTTCGTACTTGAAGCTTTTAAACCCGGTGGCGCTTTTAGATACCGAATATCTTATTACGCGGTATAAAAATATCAACGTATTTGGATACCCTGTCAGGTATATATCGGTTGCTGCCGCGGCAGCCTCAGCAATGGCGGTATGTTTTGGCATTCTTGGGATAAGGGAATTCTGCCGCCATTTTACATCGCAGAATATGCTGATTATGACCGTAAAGCAAAAAATATCAGACAGGCTGCATGTTATACGAAGAATAAAGTACATATTCCATGGCAAAACAGCCCTGTTTTTCTATGAAATAAAGAAAAGCTGGATATATGAAAAGGGCATTATCCTGCTGGCTTGTGTTGCGGCGGTAATCATAATAACTTATAAGCCTATGACTGAAAGGCTTTATGAGATAAAGGACATTTATTACAAACAGTATGTGAAGGAGCTTGAAGGAGAATACACCGATGAAAAACTCCAATATCTCTACGAACAATTAAGGGAAGTAAATGATACCCGGAAAAGGCTTGAAAGCGGAGAGGTATTCGAGGCAAGCGCGATAAGCATTTTATCTCAAAAGATAAGACGGGAAGAGGGGCTGCTTGAGGCCATCTCTTATGCGGAGTATTTAAAGGATACTGATAAGGGCAGTTTTGTTTACAGCCGTGGATATGACATATTACTTGGTGCTGACGAGGAAAACAGGGATCTTATATTTACTGTAATATCCGCCGTACTCTTAATGATAGGCTTATCGATACCCATATGGGGCATAGAAGAGTCATCCGGGATGAAGCAGGTTTTAAGAATATCGTATCACGGGCGCAAAACAACTTCGGCTTATAAATACATAAATATGCTTATTGCAGGTATTGCGGCCTTTTCCGTTATTTATATTCCCTGGATATATAAAGTATACGGGGCTTACGGCTTTGGCGGGCTGCACGCTTCGGTTGTGAGCATCCGAGGGATGGCGGAGTATCCGGACAAGCTGACAATTGCCCATGTAATAATTATCTTTTACTTCCTGCACCTGGCATATTTATGGATTGTCGGCATAGGTGTCAGATTTATAAACAGGCTGATGAAAAGCTTTATCCTTACTGCTATTGCCGCAAGCGCCGTATTTGTAATTCCTGTTATACTGTTTACGGGAATAATCCGTGCTTACTAATATTAATTTGAAATGAGGATCTGATATGAAACTGGAAGTAAGGAATGTCAGTAAAACTTATGGTAAAGTTAAGGCTTTAGATAATATTTCGGTATGCTTTAAACAGGGCATATATGGGATTTTGGGGCCGAACGGCGCGGGAAAGTCCACCCTGATAAACATTCTGACGGACAATATTGTTCGAGACAGCGGCGAGGTCCTGTTTAACGACGCTGAAATCCTGAAAATGGGCAAGGAATACCGGAAGCTGGTAGGATACATGCCTCAGCAGCAGGTTTGCTACAACCAGCTTAGCGCGTATGATTTCCTGTATTATATGGCAATGCTGAAGGGCTTAAGCGGCAGGGATGTTAAGGAGCGAATAGACGGCCTTCTTATGGATCTTAACCTGTATGAGGCAAGGCATCGTAAATTAGGTACTTACTCGGGAGGAATGAAGAGGAGGGCCATACTGGCGCAGGCGCTTTTGGGAGATCCTTTAATTCTTATATTGGATGAGCCTACCGCAGGCCTTGATCCCAAGGAAAGAATTGCTTTCAGAAACATTATTTCCAAAATAGCGCTTAATAAAATCGTCCTTCTTGCAACCCATATAGTAAGCGATATTGAATGCATAGCGGATTATGTATTGTCAATGAACAAGGGGAAGGTAATCAAGTGCCAGCCCCCTCATGAGCTGATAGAGGAAATAGAAGAGCATGTTGCCGGCATACCCTGCACCAGGGAAGAGCTTGAATATTACCAGCAAATATACAAGGTCAGCAACGTACTGCATAAAAAAGACGGCATGATTATTCATATTGTGGGAAATGACCTGCCCGAAACATCCGTAAAGGTGGACGCAAACCTGGATGATGTTTATTTATACTATTTTGAATGTAATTAATTATGCTTCCGGTTATGATTTTATATAGTCTTTATACATAAAAAAGGGTAAGTTGTAAAATTAATTGCCCAAACATAATAAAAAAGAGTGACTCACTTCGGAATTTCTGATAATGTTTTAAGTGACCATACAAAAAACATTGGAGGAACCGAAATGAGTCAACATAATAATAC
>JAAYHD010000060.1 GCA_012735495.1 Clostridiales bacterium
ATGGCTCCTTGATTGGTTACCGCATAATACATAATTCATTATACAATTATGGCATCTTTCTTGCCATCAAAGTGTTTCCTGTATAAAATAATCAAAATGAAAAAAATAATATTTTCATGTTGACTTTATTAATAAATAGGACTACAATTTCTGCGTAAATTGAGGAAATGTCTATCAACAATAAAATCTACAGTAAAGAGGTACGAAAAAATGGATAAGAATGAAACAAGCGAACCGCCCGAATTGTATGTAGGAATAACCTACAATTTAAAGAAAAGCAATCGGGATAAAAAAAGAAGCGGCCAATCAGCCGCTTGGAGCCTGAACCCGTGGATAATGAGGCAGAGTATGATGATATTACGACGGTCCTGGCAATCAAGGCGGCCTTGGAATCTAAAAACTGCCGGGTAACCTTGCTTGAAGCGAATGAAGAACTGCCAATAAAGCTTTTGGAGGATAAGCCCGATATTGTATTCAACATAGCGGAGGGTTTCCAAGGGAGAGGCCGTGAATCGCAGGTACCTGCTTTGCTTGATTTCTACAGAATCCCATATACAGGTTCGGATGAAACGACCTTGTGCATTGCGCTGGATAAGGCATTGACAAAGCGAGTTCTTTCCACATATCACATTAAAACTCCAAAATATCAGCTTATCTCCAAAAACCAGAACAAATTAATAGGAAGATTCTATTTTCCCGCAATTGTAAAGCCGAATGCAGAAGGCTCCAGCAAGGGAATATCTGATGTTTCGGTCGTTGCCAACCGGAGCGAACTGCAGCAACTGGTGTCTGACAATCTAAAGCTGTACAAACAGGACATGTTGGTTGAGGAATATATAAGCGGGCGTGAATTTACCGTTGGTATTATCGGAAACGGCAAGGATATTCACGTATTTCCTCCCATGGAAATATGCTGCAAAAAGCAGGTTAATCAATATAATATATACAGCTATAATGTCAAGCAGAATTACAAAGAATACGTCAGCTATAAGTGTCCTGCGGATATTGACAAAGAGTTGGAGAGTAAGATAACCTCCACAGCAAGGGAAATTTATGAGGCATTATCCTGCAGGGATTTTGCAAGAATTGATTTTCGCCTGTCCCCGGATGGAGAGCTATACTTTATTGAAATTAACCCTTTACCCGGATTGGCTCCAGGTTACAGCGACTTTCCAATGATCGCGGAATTTAATTGCATGAATTATAATTCACTGATATGGCATATACTGGAAAGCGCTTTAAAAAGAATAGGTATGGTATCTAAAATAAAAAAATAACATTGGGGGCCGGAATAATGGAAGGAAGTATGGAAACATCAGAAGAAAGCGGGCCTTACGGGGCTCAATGGCGGGATTGGAAATGGCAGTTAAGAAACAGAATTACAACGGTTAACCAACTGGAAAAAATAATACATTTAAGCGAGAAAGAGAAACAGGAAATATCCTTGTGCCTGCAAAAATTTCGAATGGCTATTACACCGTACTATGCATCCCTGATGGACCCGGAGGATCCGAAATGCCCCATAAGGATGCAGGCGGTACCCACCATAAATGAAATGCATATACTGCCCTATGAGCTTGAGTACCCATTGGATGAAGACCGGGACAGCCCTGTTAATAACATTGTCCACCGCTATCCCGACCGGGTGCTTTTTTTAGTTACCCGCATGTGTTCCATGTACTGCCGCCATTGTACAAGGAGGCAAGCAGATTGTCATACAGCAATTTGCCTACTCCCCTTTGAGTACAGCCATTCTTTACATAAATGGATGTTTCACATACCCACTGATATGCTTTACGTTCCTTAAATTTATGCGCGTAAGCATATCCAATTATTTCGCCGTTGTCCTCGCAAACAAAGAATGGATATTTTCCCATGATTTCCTTAATTCTTCCGGCAAATTCTTCCGCAGACGGCGCTTCATACTCAAATGAATAACAGAAATTATCCACATAGTATTTATAGATTTCAGACAATGCATAAGCATCGTTAATATTTACCTCACGGATAATCATTATCTGCTCCTTTCATTAGTTCTTCGAAAACCGGTTTGTACTTTTCTTTTCTCCTGCTTGGCCATGAAAAAGATGCTTTTATTATAACGATTTTTCCGGCATACAACAATATTGAAGGTCTCATTTTCTGTAAATTTTATATATGTGATATGGATGCCGCTTATGTTATAATTAAGCTGCCTGAACACATCGGATTTAATATACTTTGCTTACCATTATAATTATCACGGAGACTGAACATGAAAACATGGCCGGACCAAAAACCTTATTATTCCGCAAATCAATACTATCGGAAGATCTTCGGCAAAAAAGCCTATAAGATTTCGCTGGATATCGGTTGTACCTGTCCGACCAGGGACGGCACCAAGGGCGTAGGCGGCTGCACCTTTTGCTCGTCAAGAGGTTCCGGTGATTTCTCCATTGCTGGCCCAATGGCTATTAGCGAGAAAATAGATTTGGCCATCAGAATGGTAAGCTCTAAGTACAGTTCAAATATATACATTGCATATCTGCAATCATTTTCCAATACCTATGGGCCGGTTAATTTGCTGGTTCCCATATATGAAGAAATTCTGGCTGATGAAAGAATAGCGGGTCTTTCAATCGGCACAAGACCGGACTGCCTTCCGGATGAAATAGTCAGCGAGATTAGCCGCTTGTCCAAAATCAAGCCTTTATGGGTTGAGTTGGGGCTGCAGACAATTCATCAAAAAACCGCGGACCTGTTTCACAGGGGATACGATCTGTACGTTTATGAAGATGCCGTTGAACGCCTAAGTCATGCCGGCATCCCGATAATTGTCCATCTGATAGTCGGCCTGATGGGCGAGACATATGATGATTTTATGGCCACAATCGATTATATAGCAAACCAGCCGATAAGCGGTGTCAAAATGTCGATGCTGCATATATTGAAGGATAGCCTTTTGTATAAAGAGTATTCGGAGAATCCCTTCCCTTTGCTGGATGAAGACAACTATATTAAATGGGTCGCGGATGCCATTACAAGGTTGCCCCAGTCAATGGTTATTCACAGAATAACCGGAGATGGCAATCATAAAAACCTGGCCGCTCCCAAATGGAGCGCCCGCAAACGGCATGTCCTTAACGGATTGCATCATTATATGATGGAAAATGGGCTGTTCCAGGGTATCAATTATAAAAGTACGGAAAAATTGATAAATATAGAATTAAATCAACGAAGGGGGATATTATGAAGTATTATGTAGACGCAAATGCCGTAAAAGACGGTGACGGTTCCATCGAAAGGCCGTTTAAGAGAATCAATGATGCTGCAAAGCTGGCTCTTCCCGGTGATGAAGTGCTGGTAGCGCCGGGGATTTACCGGGAATATGTGGATCCGGTTCACTCCGGTACCGAGGATGCCCGTATTACTTACATAAGCACAGTGCCTCTTGGCGCCGTTATTACCGGGGCGGAACAGGCAAAAACCTGGCATCATTATAAGGAAAATGTGTGGGTATGCCGCATCCCAAACAGTGTTTTCGGTGAATACAATCCCTATACAACACTGGTTTACGGAGACTGGTATTTTGCAACGCCAAATAAGCACACAGGCTGTGTCTATATTAATGACAGGGCTATGTATGAAGCCGTGACTTTGGAGGAATGCATAAAAGGCGAAGTCTATGAATACAGTTGGGCGCCGGCTGAATCCATATATAAGTGGTATACCGAACAGGACTCAAAAGCCGATGAGACAGTTATTTATGCCAATTTCCAAGGCCTTGACCCAAATAAGGAAAATGTAGAAATAAATGTCCGGCGCAGGTGCTTCATGCCCTCCAAAACAGGCATCGGTTATCATACTGTCAGGGGATTTAAAATCAACAAGGCTGCTACTACCTGGGCACCGCCTGCCGCCTTTCAGGACGGTATGATAGGACCCCACTGGAGCAAAGGCTGGATAATCGAAGACTGCGAAATATCCCACAGTAAATGCGCAGGCATTTCCTTGGGCAAATACCTTGACCCTGACAATGACCATTACTTCACATACAAGCAGGTAAAGAGCCCCACCCAAATGGAGCGTGACGCGGTTTGCCGCGGCCAGTATCATGGCTGGCTTAAAGAAAAAGTCGGCAGTCATATAATCAGGCGCTGTAACATACATCATTGCGAACAGGGCGGCATTATCGGCCGGATGGGCGGTGTGTTCAGTATCATCGAGGACAACCATATCCATCACATTAACAATATGAGTGAGCTTGGCGGGGCAGAAATCGCCGGAATTAAAATGCATGCGGCAATTGACGTACTCATTCGCCGCAACCATATCCACCATTGCACAATGGGAATCTGGTGCGACTGGGAAGCCCAGGGCACACGCATTACCCAGAACCTTCTTCATGATAACCAGCGCCCGCCTTATGCCAAATTCCTTCCGGGCGGCATGATGTCCCAGGATATCTTCGTAGAAGTCAGCCATGGCCCGACTCTGATTGATAACAATATCCTGCTCTCCGATGTCAGCCTGCGAATTGCCACACAAGGGGTGGCCATGGTACACAACCTTATCTGCGGCGCATTAACCAGCGTCGGTGACGGAACCCACTGGCGATATACACCATACCATATCCCTCACCGGACGGAGGTTATGGGCTTTATGACCATTCTGCACGGCGACGACCGCTTCTACAACAATATTTTCGTTCAGAAATGGCATTATGACCAGGATGCAGAGAAGGAAAACAGGCTTGTCGGCACGCATGTTTTTGATGGGTACCCTACCTATAGCGAATGGATTGCGCAGTTTGATTTTACCAAGCGTCCGGACATGATGGCTTTAGAGCGTGCTCATTTTGGTCATCTTCCGGTCTGGAGTGAAGGAAATGTATATCTGAATGGCGCCAAACCGTGGAATAAAGAAGTTAACGGTTTGGTATCCGGGCAAAATGGCAATGAGATTAAAGTAGAACTGGTTGAGAAAGACGGTGAGTATTACCTGGATACAAATATATATGACTATATAAAGGACTTCAGTGTTAGGATGATCAATACTGAAATCCTAGGCAAAGCCTTCGAACCGGAGCAATACTTCGAGAACACGGACGGTACACCAATACGCTTTGACTCGGACTTCTTTGGAAATCATCGTGGCATTCATATCATCCCGGGTCCTTTTGCTGAACCTTCTGATAACATTAAGCTATAGCCTTGAGGGCTCATGGTTTGAGAGGTTTATATGGTTTTATAAGGTGTGAATATACCCGCTGTTAGCATGCTATATGTAAATGATGTAAATTATTAATATGATTTAAACTATGTAAGTAATATAAGTGAATAAGTGATATAAGCGAGAAAGGTCTGAAGATGCATTTATGTGGTCTTCAGACCTTTAGTTATTATTGAAGATTCGATTTTATACAATATCCTTTATATACTTTATCTATTCTATTATATAATTTCAATTTTATATGTTCTCATCCATATATCAACCTGTATTAAATATGCCATTAACTGCGCGCCTGTCATGAGCTGACCGTACCAAGGCATTGTCAGCGCTTTTCCATCGGAATCGATAATCTCCTGTACCTTTTGCCTGTTTATCAGCTGTCTTAATGGGGAGTTTATATCATTCAATATCTTATTAAGGCTTGCCTTAACCGCGTTCAAATACATCGGATTGCATGTTTTCGGATAAGGGCTTTTTTTGCGCCAGATGATTTTGTCCGGCAAGATGCCCTTCATGGCTTCCCTTACTATACCTTTTTCCCTGCCGTACAGCGATTTCATATCCCAGGGCATATTGTAGGCGTACTCTACCAAACGGTGGTCACAGAACGGCACTCTTACCTCAAGCCCGTTGTACATGCTCATCCTGTCTTTCCTGTCCAGCAATGTCTGCATGAACCATTCCAGGTTCAACATAAACATTTGTCTCATCCTAACCTCAAGCTCTCCCTCGTCCGGCAAGGTATCCGCATTATTCACGGTATCGCTGTACAACTGCTTGACATATTCTTCGCCATCCGTCAGCAATCCCGGCCTTAAAATGCCCAGCCTTAAATCCAGGGATTGGGACCATGGAAAGGTATCTTTAAAGATGACATCCCTGTTATGATACCACGGATAACCGCCGAATATCTCATCCGCGCATTCGCCGGAAACCGCGACGGTAAAGCCCTTTTTGATTTCCCTGCAAAACAGGAGCAATGATGTATCGACATCCGCCATACCGGGCAAATCACGGGCAATCACTCCGTCTTCCAAATGCTTTTCCAGGTCTTCATTGTCAAGCATAACCTCATGATGATGGGCTCCTATCCCATTTACCATAACCCGGATGTATTGCTCATCGGAATCCGGCTGAAATATGCTTCTCTCAAAATACTTTCGGTTGTCAATGTAATTAACCGAATATGTATGAAGCTTTCCTTTGCCGTCAGCCAGATATTTATCGGAAGCTATCTTTGAAATAATGCTGGAGTCAAGCCCTCCGGACAAAAAGCAGCACAGCGGCACATCCGATACCAACTGGCGCTTAACAGCATCAGTGATTAAATATCTAACCTTTTCTGCAGTGGCATTGATATCATCGGTATGCTCATTGGCCTTTAAGCTCCAGTATTTACGGATTTTCACGCCCGTCCTAATATTATAGTTCAAATATTCTCCCGGTTTTAACTCGCTCACACCCTTGATGACTCCTTTGCCGCTTGTTCTTCCCGGTCCCAGAAGGAAGATTTCCTTGAGCCCGTCATTGTCAACCCGAGGCTTAACCAAGGGATTTGCCAGCAAGGTTTTTATCTCGGAGCTAAAAATTACGCCGTCGGGATAGGTATATAAAAACAGCGGTTTTACTCCCATTCTGTCGCGGGCTAAAAACAGGGTTTTGCTTGTTTCGTTCCAAACCCCGAAAGCGTATATGCCGTTCAGTTTTTCCAGGCATGATTCGCCCCAGTGCATAAATGCCGTAAGCAAAACCTCGGTATCGGAATGGCCCCTAAAGCTGTATCCGAAGGCTGATAGCTCGTTACGAAGCTCATCTGTATTATAAAGCTCTCCGTTATAGACAATAGTGTACCCGGCATTGCCTTTTTCCAAGGTCATTGGCTGTTTTCCGTTCTCAGGGTCAATAACAATCAGCCGCCGATGCATCAGGCACACATTATCCTCAAGATAAATACCCTGATCATCAGGCCCCCTGCGAATCATGGTATTTGTCATTTTATTTATAATGTCTCCATGACTTCTTAAATCCCGGTTATAGTCAATCCAGCCAGCAATTCCACACATAAAAACCTCCAAAAAATAAAAAGGCGCCATTAACATGACGCCTTTGTCATCGATTATTATATTTTATGCGCTAACTGCAGTTTTGTTCTTTTCGGTTCGCCTGAATGCCATATATCTTTATCAATTAAAGGGTCCGGCATAATTGATATAATTTCATAGCCAGTATAATCATATACAGATGCAGCAATACAATTTTCAACGTATTCCTTGCAATTCCCTCAGCTTTTTGATCAGGCAAATGAACCGTCCCCTTGTCTTTCTTACAGAAATTTTTTCAGTTGCTGAACGTTGTTCTCTTCAATTCGTAAAAGCCTCTCCATAAGATCGGTAATTTCCTGCTCCACCCCATCATACTTTTTTAAATTTTTTATCGCATCAATAATGCCCATATTGCTGCCTATGATAAGCATTTCAGCAATATGGGAGGATGACTTGTCAGTAAGGGTCTGCATATTTATCATAAGATACGTCCTTAATTTCTCAAATGCATTAATTCCCTTTTCATCAAAGCCGTGCTTGTTCAGAAGCAAAGCCGCTTCATCATGAATGGCCTGGTATTCATCATATTGTGCCCTCAAATGCTTTCTAAATTCCTCATCTTCAGCTATTTCAAGAAGCTGGTCGATTGTCCTTACACCCATTTGTGAGTTCTGGTAAATAAAATTAAGCATTTCAGCATTAGCATTCATTTTTGTCCACCTTTCCGGCAGACAAGGGGACGGTTCCTTTGCCCAATGTCATATCTTTACGGCATAAAAAAATCATTCCGAAAAACAGACGAATTCAGTCCGTTCGGATATGATTATTATTTGAGAATGCCTTAAAAGATATGAAAGAAAATTTTTCCAGATAAATATTAATGCTATCGATTGGACTTATTTTGGGGCAAAATACTCCTTTTCAGTTCGATCGCCCAATGATAATATGAAGGGTTTTCATAAGACGCAATCCATTCATTAATGACTTTTTCCGTTACGGATATATCCTTCTCTATTAGTTGGAATACTACAGGTCCGGTTTTTTATAATTGGTCTTACGCAAGCCAATCATCCATAATTAATTGCTTCTCAAATGGTAACGGCGGCTCAAGTATGAGGACATCCTGTCCCCACCGCTTGAATGCTTCCGCCCGGGAGATGCTCACAATAATGTTTTCTCCATCAGATAAAAACGCCCCTTACGCCAATCAGCATGTCCACGCTTTTCATATCCATTTTTCTCATATAGTTTAATAGCATAAGGATTATTAGAAAAAACATCCAGCCTGATTGAATTATACCCCATTTTCTCATTCATGCCAATGCATGAAACAGTATCGGGAATACATACTCCCGTAAGCTGTTCATTATTCTTAAAGGCATCTGCCGCGATGCAATGAACAGAATCCGGTATAACTATGTTGCCGGACACATTGGTGCCATCCAGAAGATAACCGTCCAGGATAAACAATCCATCGTTATATACAGGAGTAATTGCTGTATCAGCAAAAACATCTGCTCTAATGTCGGTTATATTAGAAGGCATTTTTACCTGTGATAAGCTGCTGCAGCCTTTGAATGCCTGCTTACCAAGGGAAACCAGGCTATCCGGCAGTTCAATTGATGTAAGGCTGGTACAATTAAGAAATGCCCTTTCCCCTATGCCGACAAGCCGGTTATTAAATGTCACCTCACTTAACGAAGAGCAATTCTCAAACGCCAGGTCCTCAATCTGCTTAAGGTTGTCCGGCAGAGTGATTGATTTCAGGCTGCCGCAATTTGCAAAGGCGCCGCTTGAAATTTTATCCAGTGAACTGCTAAGAGTTATATTTTCCAATGAACTGCATTTTTCAAATGCATTATACCCTATAGAGGCCACTGTATCGGGAATGATAAGCTCAGACAGCATCCCGCAGTTGGAAAAAGCGCCATTGCCGATATGCTGCAGGTTGTCCGGGAAAATAACCTCTTTAAGTGAGATGCAGTTCGAAAACACATACTCAGGAAGAGTAATCAGCTTATCGGATAAGCTTACAGCAGAAAGCGCGGTGCATGCCTTGAAAGCGGAGTCTCCGATATATGTTACGCTGTTTGGGATATCAAGACCGGTAAGTGATTTACATCCGTAAAACGCAAACCTGCCTATATAGGTAATTCCATAGGGTATTGTTACCGATTGCAGGCTTTGGCAGCTGTAAAAGGCGGTAGCCGGAATATAGCTTAGATTTACAGGAATATTAACATTCTCCAGGGATGAGCATCCATAAAAGGTACTGTCCCCAATCTCAGTAAGGGCTTTTGGCAGATGTACCTTCCTCAGCCCTTTGCAGCCAAAAAATACAGAACCTCCCAATGATGTAACCGTATCCGGAATTTCTATCTCCGTAAGGCTGCCGCAATTATAAAAGGCTTGATTGCCAATGGATTTTAATTTATCAGGGAGACTGATTTCTTCCAGGGATGAGCAATAATAAAATGTATAATCCGGTATTTGCTCCAGATTCATAGAAAGCTTTACGCTTTTTAGAGAATCGCATGACTGGAAAAGCCTGCTTCCGATGCTCGTGATTGAATCCGGTATAGCTATGTATTCCAGACTGTCACAATTTACGAAAACCGAATCGCCTAAAGAGGTGACTGATGAAGGAATGCTGATTTTAGCCAGCTTGGTATAGCCCATAAAGGCGGAATCAGCTATTTTCGTAACAGTATATGTATATGAAGAATATTTAACCTCTTCCGGTATGGAAATAGCCTTAATATTCTTATCCTTTGCTCCTATTACCGTAACCTGTCCGGCTTTTTTTGCAGAGGCCGGTATGCTGATTTCATATTCAATGTCGCCACTGAAAAAGGTGTTTTTTGCCCGGTTGACTTCGTCATCGGCTTTTGCCGCGGAGCTGGAAAGAATTGAAAAAACAGAGAATAATAAAAGAATCAACGGTAGCAATTTTGATTTTTTCATAAGATACCTCCAATTCAGCCTGGGGTTAAACCTCGGTCATTCATTATGAATTATTTATATAACCTGCCATAACATCATTATACACAATATTTTTATGGAAACCAATTCCCTGCCTTTGCCTGTTGCTCTCACTTTTATCTTTACTTGCCGCTCCCATTGTCTTCAATTCCCAGCCTCAGCTCGTAGAATTGCCTCACCCACATAGGGTACGATTTATACTCTTCCGTTTTCATAATTGCTTCCAATGTCCGCTTTCCTACCCGCCTGTCCATTATTGCAAATACACGTACCAGGTAATTCTCACTTGAAAGCGCTTCTTGTATGGGAAGCTGGAGAAAGTCAACCGCCGCCTCAAGGAAATCATATTCGGAATAAGTCGCTTCCTTATCCCATTTGTCCTTTAGCTCCGGTGCGTCAAAATCCCAGGCGCCGGTTTCTTTCCAGCGGTTGTGGACATCCCGTTCCTGCTTGTATGCCTCCACCCAGGAGAAGTTCACCAATTCCTTCCCGTCAAGCCGTATTGATGCTCGCCCATAGGAATTATGGACATCATGATAACGGGTCAGAAAATATGTTATCCTGTTTTTCAGCGGTTCACACAGCAGCCCACTCAGCTGCTTGTTCAAACCGGACCATGACTTGTAGTGTTTCATAATAAACCTCGTAAGGAAACGTACTCTTATTATTATGTCAAGATTTTATTCAAATGCCAACATAAGTGAATCGCAAACCGACTTATAGCCTATTCTTTGATAAATGCTATTCGATGTTGGATTTAACAAATCCGTGTACAATACGCACCTCTTATATCCCCTATCCAATGCCATTTGACTAAGTTGGGCCACACATGAAGTGGCATAACCATTTCCACGAAAATATGGGGGTGTGTATACAAAAGCTACACCCACTGCTGTTTTCATTTCTCTTGTATACCCTGCCATAGAGACCGGTATCCCATCCACTTCAAGAACATAGATCTTTTTTGATGATAACCGATAGCGATATATTTCTTCATTCTGTGGTATAGACATTTCCGTTCTGCCATAGTTTCCTGCTGCATGAAAAGCTTCCAGCCAATATGGGAAAAAACTCATGTCTTTTTCTTCTAATAATCGAATTGTACCAAATTGTTTTATTTCCGGGTTTACTTTCGTAAGCTCATATATGCGTTGGTTCATGGTTGTTTTATAACTTAAGCCCTTTCTGGCGCAATATTCCTTCGCAAAATACTCAGCCAGGGTTTTTTCGGATATCACCCCTGGAATTGCATAGTCTTTCAGTCCATCTATCAAGCAGCTTATTGCTTCTTCATCAATTATATTGTCTGTCGCATATAGCGTGATATTATGCGGCGGTGTCATTAAAGCGGTAATCCTAATACCCTTTTCATCCGAAACAGTTGCCATAAGCCAATTGCCGGGATCACGCCAGTCCGTTATATCCTTTCCTTCATGTCCAATAATGATATTGCCAAGAGGAATCATATTCTGGGACTCATGCCGCAATAACACATCATATGTATCATTGTAAAACTCATGCACATCCTTGTACAGTTTAAATTGCATTGTCATACAGCCTCCTTGCCTTACTAAATAACGCCATTATATATCAACTCATTTTATTAATCAACCTGTTTGGGAATTAATTATCAGGTAAGGAAAAACCATAACAGTTCAGCAATTTCAGCCCTTATATTACCTTAAAAATAATCCCTCGATATGTTCCCAAATACACATATCGAGGGAATTAAGTCTATTATAATAAATTAATATTAACCAAACAAAGATAACAGAATGCCGGCAGCAACAGCCGAACCGATAACCCCTGCCACATTCGGTCCCATGGCATGCATAAGAAGGTAATTGCCCGGATTGGCTTTCTGTCCTTCAACCTGTGATATGCGGGCAGCCATAGGAACCGCGGATACTCCTGCGGAACCGATGAGAGGATTAATTTTCCCCTTTGTAACCCAGCACATGAACTTTCCGATTAATAATCCGCCTATGGTGCTGAACATAAATGCTACAAGTCCAAGGATTATTATTCCTAACGTTTCAGGCTTTAGAAATTCGGAACCCTTAGCCGTAGCACCGACGGTAACACCCAGGAATATGGTTACAATATTAATCAGCGCATTCTGAGCCGTATCTGAAAGCCTCTCAACAACTCCTGATTCCCTGAATAGATTTCCCAGCATGAGCATTCCGATTAATGGTGCTACCGATGGCAGCAATAATACACAGAATATTGTTACCGCAATTGGAAAGCATATTTTTTCCGTCTTGGATACATGCCTTAGCTGCTCCATCTTAATCTCACGTTCTTTTTTTGTTGTAAGCAATCTCATAAGCGGCGGCTGTATTAACGGTATTAACGCCATATAGGAATATGCGGCTATGGCAATAGAGGCTAATAAGTGGGGCGCAAGGCGTGTTGTTAAATATATAGCGGTCGGTCCATCTGCGCCACCGATAATACCAATGGATGCCGCTTCCTCAGGTTCAAATCTAAAAATATTTGCTACAATAAATGCTATTGCAATACCAAATTGCGCGCCGGCTCCTAACAATAGGCTGCTGGGGCGAGCGATCAACGGTCCAAAATCCGTCATGGCTCCGATTCCCAAGAATATAAGAGAAGGATAAATTCCCTTTTTAACCCCTAAGTATAAGTAATATAATAATCCTCCGACTTCGTTTGAATCGGACGGGGCATCCATTAGTCCGGTTAATGGCAGATTTGCAAGAAGCACACCAAATGCAATGGGTAATAGAAGGAGTGGTTCGAATTTTTTCCCAATTGCAAGATATATAAGTACACATGCTATTATAATCATTACAATGGACTGCCAAGTTAGAGCTGCAAAGCCTGAATCTTTTAATAATTTTATAATTGAATCAAGAAACATTTTATTACTCCTCCTTAGTCTGTCTATCTATATTCTTCAAGATAGATTTATTCGTTTTTATTTTTAAAAATAAAGGAAAACACTTTAAGAACAGCCCATAATATACCTAATACGGAAAACACTACCGCCATAACAAATAAAGCTACAAGAATAGAATCAAATACAGACATTTTTCCGCCCCTTTTCTTTTATTGAGTGTAATATATTTTGAATATAATATTAACCCTAATTACAAAATCCTCCACTCTGTGTGTTAAAACCTTAAACAGTTAACAAGCAAAATAATGAAAATACATGAAGTATTGTAACATCTGTAAATCAGACTGTCAATAATTCCAACCATTATACCGGCCTGGAAAGTTTCCGTGTAATGCTTGTGCTGAAACCAACCCAACTGGTATGCAATCATCTGGGCAGGTGTCCTGTCATCGCCTTCTATTAGCCTATCTTTTTCTTCCTCTTTGATATTCGAAAACTCATCAATAAATAGGGACGCCGTTTTCTCAATTTCTGCAATAAGAGCCCTTTTGTTTGCGTAATCCTGCATAAAATATACTCCTTTCCCATATTAGCCAATTACGAATGGCCCTTTTATTGCAACTCAAATTTAATTCTCATTTATATTAAATAAAGGCCTGATTTTCAGTGTGTTAATGTCTGAAAATCAAGCCTTTAAATACTTTAGGTTTTATTGCTCTTTATTAAGTGTGCTTGTTATATTTATTATTTAAACAATGAAATCAGGAAACTAATCAGGTTGTATTTTGAGAATATGCTGACGGCAACAAGCGAAACAACGGACATTATCTTGATAAAGATATCAAGGGAAGGACCTACTGTATCCTTAAGAGGATCTCCTACTGTGTCTCCCACTACTGCCGCACTGTGTGCAGGAGAGCCCTTTTTCTGTCCTTCAATTGCACCGCTCTCAATGTACTTTTTGGCATTGTCCCATGCACCGCCTGCATTTCCTGTGAAAATAGCCAGCATTACTGCCGAAACAGTCGAGCCAATCAGAATTCCACCCACAAATCCGGGCCCAAAAAGGAAACCACATACTACAGGAACAACTATGGCAAGCATCGAGGGTACTTTCATTTCTTTCAGTGCCCCCTGGGAGCTTATCTCTATACAAGTCTTATAGTCCGGCTTGGCAGTGCCATCCATAATTCCAGGTATTGTTCGGAACTGGCGACGAACCTCTTCCACCATTTTTCTTGCGGCCTTTGTAACAGCATCAATAAGCATGCCACTGAACATGTACGGAAGTGCTGCCCCGCAAAGAACACCAACAAGAATCATCGGATCAATCAGGTTGAAAATCAATGCGGTAGAGGGGTCATTATATGAATACAGATAGCTTACCATAAGTGACAAAGCGGCAAGTGCCGCAGAGCCGATTGCAAATCCTTTTCCTATGGCGGCGGTTGTGTTGCCGACCGAGTCAAGCTTATCGGTTATTTCACGCACCTCAGGGTCAAGCTTGCTCATTTCTGCTATACCACCGGCGTTGTCCGATATTGGTCCGTAAGTATCAACAGATACAATTGCGCTTACGAAGCTCAGCATTCCTACAGCAGCCATTGCCACACCGTACATTCCGGATATAAAATAGGAAGCAGCGATTGCAATGCCTAGTACAATCAATGGAGCCATACAGCTCTTCATGCCGACTCCAAGTCCCTGGGTTATTGTAAGAGCTGCTCCTTCCTGGCTTGCCGAAGCAATATGACGTGTAGGTTTATAATCATATGATGTATAGTATTCAGCAATTATTCCAACAAGAATTCCTGCCACAACACCGAGCGTGGAAGCAATCCACGGAGAAGCATATCCTGCAGCGAAACCGACACCGGACAAGTCTTCGCCTTTAAACAGCAGGTATGTTAATACGAATCCGAACACGATTGTAAGGCCTGCGGACAACCATGTCGACCCGTTCAGTTCACGGTGCGGATTGTCCGAAAGCTTTTTAAGCAGCAATGATGCTATTCCTATAACACAGGCAATGAGTCCTCCCGCGGCAAATACGACCGGGAATAAAAAGAGTTTGCTTAACAGGCTGTTTGATATTAAACCATTTGTCATCTCTCCTCCGGTGTACTGGCTGGTAAGGAATAAATGAAAACCAAGAATAATAGCCGCAGTTATTGCACCGACATAGCTCTCCAGCAAGTCGCTGCCAAGGCCCGCAACATCACCGACATTATCACCGACATTGTCAGCGATTGTGGCCGGATTCCTCGGATCGTCTTCCGGAATATGCGCCTCAACCTTTCCTACCAGGTCAGCACCCATGTCTGCAGCTTTTGTATATATACCACCGCCAACACGGTTAAACATAGCTATCAGTGAACAACCGAGAGCATACCCTGAAAGAACCATTGTAAAGGGCACAAATTCAACCCCTAACCAGTTTGATATAAGTACTACATTCTCGGGCTCCAGCATTTTCAATCCAATGCCAAAGATAACATATACGAGAAATAGGCCGAGAAGCGCAAACCCACCTACGCAAAGCCCCATAACGCTTCCGCCCCTGAAGGCCACTTTCAGCGTGCTTCCAAGCTTCTTTGTCACCCGTGCTTCATTGGCAACTCTGACATTGGCATATGTGGCAATTTTCATTCCCACATAACCGGCTGAAGCACTCATAACAGCGCCTATCAAAAATGCAAATGCCGTATATGCGCTTACAAGGATTAATAGTGCTGCAAATACGCATGTTATAACGATTAGCAATATTTTATACTCGTAATTGATAAATGCATTTGCACCAATGCGGATTGCCGAAGCAATCTCCGCCATTTCTTCAGTACCTTCTTTCAGCTTTTTTACCTTGATGAAGTTCATGGCAGCAAATCCTAAGGTAAGTAAGGATGCAACTATGACGAGGGCTAAGATGCTCATATTAAATACTTTCTCCTTTCGTTGAATGTGCATAATTCGAC
>JAAYHD010000013.1 GCA_012735495.1 Clostridiales bacterium
CTGATACCGTCTGCCTCTGCTTTGGTCCCTCCATTTGAGAAGATAAACGTAAACACCAGCATCATTGATAGTAAGAACGCCTTAAGCTTAGGTCTCTTTTTTGTCTTTGTCATATAAACCCTCCTAATCTTATTTATTTTATGTTTCATCAGTAACACAATGTTTTACCCCTCTGCTATATGTATATAAAATGAAGGCCGGAGCTTAATGGATATAAGATGCCGCTAAATTGTCTTATCTGGGTATTTTTTGTCCTATTTGGTATAAACACTCCGCCTTGAACAGCTTGTATTTGTTCATTTAATATTATATAATATTGTATATAAAGCAAAATGTTTTATTTGGTTATTAATTTGTCTAATTTGGTATAAGGATTTAGGGGCAGGGGTTCATATGAAATTAGAAATGAAAAAAGATGTAATCTATCGGTGCATCGGAACAGATTTCACAAACGGGATTTTAGCCTGCGGTTACATGACAAAGCCAACAAAAGATAGCTCCCAATATAATTTTACGATCGATTATTATAGTTGCTTTGTCCTGTTATCAGGAAGCGGCTATTATTATGAAGATGAAAATCAAAAGCGCCCCATTCAACCCGGGGATTTTGTCCAACGTCTTCCCGGAGTCTGTCATACCACTGAAATCATACCGGATGGGAATTGGCTGGAATTCTTTATCAGCTTTGGCCGTACTACTTTAGATTACCTAAGCAGTTTGAATCTGATTCCAACGGATACTCCCGTAGGAAAAGCAAACTATAATGAAAGTACCCTTCAAAGATTTTCAAATTTATTAAGTATGATGAAGGAAGCTGATGACGCGGATCTTCCTTACTTATCCCTTCAAGCGCAGGAATTGCTTTTGGATATACTTAATCCGGTTAATAAAACTCATGGCACAGACCCTATAAAAGAAGCAATGGTTGAAGCATGCCGGTTGCTCTCCAGTGATATAAGCTCCAGGATTTCCTTAGAAGAGATAGCTGCCAAAGTAAATATGAGCTATGAGAATTTTAGAAAGCAATTTCGTAAGTATATTGGTACCTCCCCCGCCCAATATAGGATTAACCAACGAATCAAGTACGCCAAACTCATGCTTTTATCGGATGTTTCTATTAAAGAAACTGCCGCGCTGACCGGATACAGTGATACGTATTCCTTTACAAAGCAATTTACGCATTTGGTAGGAATATCTCCGGGCCGATATAAAAGAACAAATTAGGAGGATAAAATTATGCAAAGAGAATGGGAAAACCAGTATGTAACACAAAGAAATCGCTATCCGATGCATTCGCCATATGGAGTTTACGAATCGGTTGAGCAGGCATTAAACTGCGATCGTTCTGCTTCAAAGTACGTTCAGAGCCTTAATGGCATGTGGAAATTCCGTCTTTTCGAAAGTCCGCTTAAGGTTCCGGAAGGTTTTGAGCAGGTGGGATACGATGATTCCGATTGGGATTTAATACCGGTACCCTCCAACTGGGAGCTTCATGGCTATGGAAAGCCGGTATATACTAATATAATATACCCATTTCAAAGAGAATGGGCCGACTCTCATTTTGAACTGGAAATCGCCAAGGGTCAGGTGGAATTGAATGTGCCTTATGTTCCGGAAAAAAACCTGACCGGATGTTATCGTACAATCTTTGAGATTCCCGAACATTATGACGGCAGAGATATCATGATAGAATTTGGAGGCGTAGAATCCTGTTTCTATCTCTACATAAATGGTATCGAAATCGGATATTCACAGGATAGTAAGCTGGATGCCGCTTTTGACATTACACATGCTGTCAAAAAGGGGGCCAATGTACTGGCTGTTAAAGTGCTTCAGTTTTGTGACGGTTCCTATCTTGAGGATCAGGATTACTGGCATTTATCCGGTATCTATCGTGATGTAAGAATTTACGCAAAAGCAAAACAGCGGCTGCACGATTATAAGGTTGAGACTTTATTCAATGGGGATAATTTCAATGAGTCGGAATTACGCGTCTTACTTTATCCGAACAACACAGTGAAGGGTTACGGCGAATGTTTTGTTAGATTAAGCCTTTATAATGCCAGGAAGGAATTGGTTGCGGCCACACAAAGCAAACCCTATGCGAAATATGTAGGCTGCTCTACGCCAAATTTTACTGCCGTTGCCTCCATTACCGTTAAGGAACCGCAGCTATGGTCGGCGGAGCATCCGTATTTATATACCCTGGTTATGGAAACCGTCGACGGCTCAGGAAATGTCACCGATATTGAAAGTACCAGGGTAGGTTTTCGTAAGGTTGAAATCCGCAAGGATGGAGTGCTTTACTTAAATGGAAAGCGCCTTATCCTTAGGGGCGCCAACTTGCATGAATTCTGCCCTGAAACCGGAAGGGTAATAACAAAAGATTATATGCTTCGGCAGATAATTAATTTAAAACAGCTTAATTTTAATGCCGTACGTACCAGTCATTATCCTCATGTATCCGAGTGGTACGACCTGTGTGATGAGATGGGTATTTATCTGGTGGATGAAGCTAATCTTGAAACCCATGGCATAGGCAATCAGATAAGCTCTTCACCCGAATGGGCTGCAGCTTATCTTGAGCGTGCCTTCCGCATGGTTCTCAGGGACAAAAACCATCCTTCCGTTATAATCTGGTCCCTTGGAAATGAGTCCGGAGCCGGTGTAAATCATGCGGCTATGTATGGGTGGATCAAAGAATATGACAAAACAAGATATGTACAATATGAATCCGGTAATCCGGGCCCTAATATTTCCGATATTATCGCGCCCATGTATTGCTCCAGGGAGTGGATTGAAGAAAAGATGGCAGACATGAACGATCTCCGCCCCTTTATCATGTGTGAATACGCATACTCGAAAAGCAACAGCAACGGAAATTTTATGGATTTCTGGGAACTGGTGGATAAATACCCTCGTTTTCAAGGGGGATTTATCTGGGACTTCCAGGACAAGGCTTTAACTCAGATAAGGGATGACGGGTCTGTTAAGTATGTCTACGGCGGCGCTTTCCAGGAAGCTATCGTGGATTATGTTCCGGATATGTGCCTGAATGGAGTTTTGTTCCCAGATCTTAGTTGGAAGCCCTCCGCATATGAAATTAAAAATTGCCAGGCTCCGGTAAAGGTTATTGTTGATGTAAATCCGTTTACCGGGGAAGTTAAATATAAGGTGAAGAATAATTATCAGTTTACACGGCTTAACCACTTAAGAATTACCTGGGAACTGGAATGTGACGGTACCCTTGCAGATCAGGGCGAGCTAAGGACTTACTTTACTCCTCCCGGAGAAACCGAGCCGCTTAATCTGCCGCTGGAACATAAAAAGGCAACCGGAGAGGCATATATTAATCTGAAATTCTCATTAAGAGAGAATACACCTTATGCACAGGCAGGCTATGTCATTTATACCTGTCAGCTGCCCCTGAAGCAGTCTGTATTCACTAAGAAAGCAACATGTATCTCCGGCGAGAAGCTTGCCATGCTGGAATCGGAGCATGAAATTATTATCACCGGGCAGCGTACCGATATAGTCTTCAACAAGCAGAGCTGCACATTTTCAAAGGTTGTTTTGAATGGGCTGCACAGAATGGCCGGTGGTAATGATAATTTCTACAGGCCTGTAACAGGTATTGATGAAGGGATCAGGAGCCCGAGAACCAATTATGCCTGGGACTGGAAGGAAGAAGGCCTGAATAATCTCAGTATACATATATTAAGTATAAATACCGCCGTTACTGATAACCAGATTTTCATTTTTACCGAAGTTTCCTATTTGGACGGGAAACTGAAGGTGCATTCACAGTACCGTATTGGCAGTGAAGGAATCGAGATTAATAAGACCGTGGTGAATAATTGTGTCAGTGACACTATACCAAGAATCGGCATGACCTTTGTCCTTCCTGAAGAATACACCGAAATCTCCTGGTATGGCAGAGGCCCCTGGGAAAATTACTGTGACAGGAAAACCGCAGCCCATATCGGCTGCTACAGCAGCACTGTTTCCGAACAGTACACCCCATATGTAAAGCCTGTTGAATGCGGCGGAAAAGAGGATGTTAGATATTTGATTGTAAAAAACAATGCAGGCCATGGGATTTGCGTATCAGGCGCGGAACCTTTCCATTTTGATATTCATGATTACTCCGTCTCTGCCTGTGATCAGGCCGCTTATGAAGATGAGCTTATTAGAGACAATAAAATTTATTTAAATGTTGATTACAAGCATGCAGGAGTTGGCGGAGACAACGGCTGGACGCGCAATATTCATAAAGAATACCGCATCGGCAAGGGGTTTTATCATTACCAGATTACGATTGAAGCAGTATAGCGATACTGCATATTTCATAAACCTCCAAAACCATTATCGTATCTGTAGGGATGAAATAGAATGTGATTTTGCATTATGAAATATATAAAGAAGCCCTGAATTATGTAATGAACCGGAGGAAATCGCAAAAATAAGCCTCTGTCTTTGCAGAATCCGCATAGATTTCGCAAAACGGAGGCTTTTTTATACCATTCTAAACCTCTTATCTTATGCATCTTATTTGCTGTTTAAATATACTTATTGGTTTTCCTAACGGTATAAAGCTCTCGGTTTTTCTTATTCACGTCCCTAATCTGCTCTTTGCTGTCAGCTTTTCATTTTTTGGTATGGGCAGCAATGGACAACCCTTGTCGAATCATTTGTAATAATCATGTCTTATTACAGCATATTATATCTATAAGCAATTAGAGAGGCTGACAACCATGAGGGTAATAAACAAACATCCTGAATACATAAAGAGCTCCGACAGGATTAATAAGCTGAACCAGGCTTATACTTATGTTTTCAGAGCCATCAACAAGATTGACGCCAGCCATAATGCTCCGGATGCGCATAAGCAAAAAAACAGGAGGCGGCCTTGTTGATTGCCATCTATGCAAGACAATCGATAGACAAAGCGGACAGCATTTCTATCGAAACTCAAATAGAATTGTGCAAAAGGGAATGTGATCCCAGTGCCGCAGATATAAAAATCTATGCCGACAAAGGCTTTAGCGGCAAAAACACGAACCGCCCGCAATTTGAAGAATTGATGAAGGATATTAATGACGGATTAGTTGATAAAGTTATTGTGTATCGCCTGGATCGGTTCAGCAGGTCAATTGCCGATTTCGGCCAGGCATGGGAAAACCTGCAAAAAAGGAATGTTGAGTTTATATCCATAAATGAGAAATTTGACACATCAACACCTATGGGCAGGGCAATGCTTCACATTATCATGGTATTTGCCCAGTTGGAGAGAGAAACAATCGCCGAGAGAGTTAAGGACAATTATTATTCCAGGATAAAACAGGGCAACTGGCCGGGCGGTCCCGCTCCCTTTGGTTTTGACCATGCCCATATCATTAATGAAAACGGCAGGAAGGTTCCGACACTGAAAACAAATAAAAATATTGAGTTGGTAAAAAGGATATTTTATAAATATGCCGAAAACAACGTATCACTTGGCATGATTGCCAGGTCGCTTAATGAAGAAAAAGCTCCCTGTATTAAACGAAAGGTTTGGGACAATGTAGCCATATCCAGAATACTGCGTAATCCGGTTTATGTAAAAGCCACAGCGGATGTATACAACTATTATAAAGATAAAGGGGTATCCTTCTCCAACTTTATTGACCAATATACCGGCGAAACCTCCGCTCATATAGTCGGGAAAAGATCTGCTTCGGACAGGAGGTATTCCGATCCCGGTAATCATGTGGTTTCACTAACGAACTTCCCCGGAGTTATACCTGCCGATATATGGCTGAAATGCCAATACAAGCTTGATAACAACAGGCAGATAAAAAATACGGGAAAAGGCAAATATACATGGCTGTCCGGTTATATTAAATGCGGGAAATGCGGCTATGCCCTGTCGGTAAGGAAATACAAAAATAGGTTTTATCTAAATTGCAGCGGAAGGACTAACCTGCATATATGCGATGCCGGCTTTTGCAAAATCGGCATTGAACAAATCGAAGAAGCCGTTCAAAAGGAACTTGCCAATGTCATAGCTGAATGCTCGGCGGATATAAATAAGTGCATTCCAAAGCCATCTGAGAACCGTCAAAAAATTGAGCTTTTAAAGATAGAGCAGAAAATAGAAAAGCTCATAGCTTCGCTCGCCGAGGCCTCAGAAGTCTCAATGGCTTACATAAATAAGGAAGTTGAAAAGCTTGATATGAAGCGGAAAGAGCTTTTAAAAAGCCTTGATTCCCCCAGGCACGGCAGCCATAAAGAATACAGGGATGTAATCTTTCATCAGCTAAGCTTTGAGGAAAAAAAGCTGGTGCTAAGCCAGTTTATTGATAAAATCCTGGTATATGATGATTGGATTGAGATTGAATGGAAGGTATAATTGCCAATAAGACTTTTATTGCTATTTTAATAATGCTATGCTATAATGTACTAAAAATTTATTTATCCCCAGAGAAAAAGGTCTATTATTACTCGTCAGCATGCAGGGATTAATCAAAATTAGGAGGAATTGCCATGACAGTACACGGGATATCCAGCTCAAACAACAGAGTTTTCTCAATCTCAGACAGGGAATGCCCTCTTCAGCCGGCTGGAGGTCCCGCTGGTGTGAATTACAGGCTTATGCTCGCTAATCGTAAGTATGGATTCATAAATCACATGTATCATATTTTTAAAAACATGATTATAGATGATGATTCCATAATGAATCTAAACATGTTTGAAAAAGAAGATAATGTTATTGATTGGCTCAAGCGTTATTTTAAAAAACTAAATGATTATTTTCATTTTTCTGATGATGATATCTATATCTTCCACGATGTATTCAGTGCGTTTGTATTTATATCCATCTTCCCGTTCAGAAAGACGGTATTGGTATATCATCAGCAGGGAAGCCTTTATAAGGAATTGGTTTTCTTTGGCCATAAACCGGATGAAGAACTGAAAAAGCAACTGGATTCCCTTCTCCACGCCACCTTCATGTCAATGATGTACATTGGTTTCCCATCCAAAGGCGCTATTGAAAGTGTCATTGAATCCGAACCGGTGTTGGAAAACACCATAAATAGGGTTATGATAAAAATTTTATATAATGGCTGCGATCCGGTCGATGATCCTAAAGTCAGCGAGAAAGACGTAAATGAAATTATTCATATGCTCAAAACATCACAGGTTCCTAACTTTGTCACTTCTGCCACGCTTAATGAAGCAAAGGGGGTTGAACGAATCCCGGAATTTTTATCCGCCTTCAAGAAGAAATATGGCTCCTTCCTTTGGGTGGTGGTTGGTGATGGAGCGAAGGCCGATGAATTGGCTCAAAACATTGAAAAATATGATATCCGGGAAAATACGATATGGCTTAGGAAACAGATTCCTCATGGCGATATGCTGGCCATATTCAAGCATACCGATTTCTATATACTGACCCATCGTTTCTCTATCTTTGATTTTTCAACCATAGAAGCAATGGGTTATGGCAACATTCCTATTTTGACTCCGATAGGGGGAAATAAAGAGGTTATCATCAATAACAGCGGTATCTTCCTAAATACCCTGTCATCTACCGAGGATTTCGATAATTACGTTATGAATTATAACTTCGATATAGCAAAACAAATGAATATTCAGATTGCCAGAGAGCTGTTCAGCGAAAAGGCCTTTCTGAAAAGGTATGCGGACTTGATTGAAGAGGTTAGAAATTATAGATAAGCCTAAAAACCGGGAGTATTCTCTGCTCCCGGTTTTATTGTCAATAAAAAAGCCCCTCACCTTTGCCGGTGAGAGGATAAGGATTATATATCCTTCAACTTATTGCGTATACATCAACATCCCACTGGATTGTATAATACCCGCAGTCCCTGGCTACTCCTACGACCATATTGTTATAGTCTCCATATGGAGGGCGAAACAGGTCCATTTCCACCCCGGTCAATTCCTTGACGCGGTTATGGACTTTCATGATTTCATCCTTGCATTCCTGCTCCGAAAGGCTAGTCATATGCTTGTGACTTTCACTGTGATTGCCCAGGTCATGACCGGCGGCGGCTATCTTTTTGACATCATCGGGGTATTTGCTTACCCATCCTCCTGTCATGAAAAACGTAACCTTAACATTGTGCTTGGCAAGGATATCAAGGATTTTCTGCGTGTCTTCATTCCCCCATGCCGCATCAAAGCTTAGCGCCACTTTTTTCTCGTCAGTCGCTACACAATATATGGGCAAATCCCTTTTTCGGCCAATATTCGATACCGTAATGGCATCCGGAAGGAATTTTACAGCCAATCCTACCACAGCCAATATGCTTAAAATAAGAATACCGATTCTAATAAACAGAGTTATGTCCGATGCGGGTTTGTTTTCCTTAAGGCCATTATCATTCAGGTCATTTGCGTTTTTGTCTTTGTTATAAAAAAACATAGCTTCACCATTAACATTCATGTTTATATAAATATATTGGTTAATCGGGGTAAATATTCAGCCTATATCTGACATTCCACAGGCTCCTTATCATCCCTGAACCCCTTGAATACCGGCTGGCGAAGCATCCCCTTTTCATTAGGCATATAATTTACCACACAGACAAGCTCCGGCTTTACCCAGACGGCGTTCTCATTCCCCGGCGGCGTTATGGCAAAAGGAGACTCGGGTATGGTCTCCAAATGCCTTAAATCACCATACCTTACACCCATGGTGACATGCCCATGGTATACCAGCTCGGTCCCCTTATAAAGGCCGAGTATTATGCTTGTGATTCCTTTCTCCTTGACAATATAGCCGCAGACGACAAAATCCTTGTCGGCAAGGAATTTGAACTTAATCCAGTCCTTTGTGCGCCTGTCAAAGAAATACTTGCTGCAGCGTTTCTTTGCTATTACGCCCTCCAGCTTCTGTGCCCTTGCTACTTCAAAAAGCTCTATGCCTTTTTCGTAAATGTACCTGCTTATGGCAAGCTTAGGGGTCTCAATTACCGTGTCGGAAAGCAGGGCCTTGCGCTCCATAAGGGGCAGGTCCGTAAGCTCCCTGTCCTTGAAATAAAGAATATCAAAAGCTACAAGGCAGGCAGGGTACTTGTCCGATGAGATCTGTATCTTAAATGGGTTTGAGGTAAGAGCCCTCTTTTGAAGCTCGAAAAAATCCGGCATCCCATTTTTAAGAATAACAAGCTCCCCATCAAGGATGCAGCGCCCCTTTACATTCCTATATATGTCTTTAAGCTCCGGAACCTTTGGCAGCAATTTTAAGTTTCTCTTATTCCTCAGTTCTGTTTCCTTCATTTTATTATCAAGATAAGCAATGCACCTGATTCCGTCCAGCTTAAGCTCGTATATCCAGTCGGGATCATTGAAAGGTTCAGTCATTTCAGATATTAACATTGGCTTTATGTTCTTCTCTTCGTATATATCCATTATGCCGTACCTGTTTTCTGCTGTTTTGACATGTCAATGGTTCTCTTTAACGCTTCCATAAGATCAATAACATTATTGGGCTCAGAGCTGTCCGCTTCCACAATATCTTCTCCGCGTATTTTCTGCATTATGGCATTCCTTAACCTTTCCTGGTACTCATCCTTATAGGCTGACGCATCAAAGGGCTTGGTTAAGGTATTTACCAATGTCCTGGCCATGGAAATCTCAGCCTCGGTTAACTCCACCTTTGGCAGCTGCCTGGGTACGGGAGCAATTTCATCCTGGTAATATAACGTCTTGGCAATCATACCATCAGCGGTTGGATAAAGAACAATAAGGTTTTCCCTGGTTCCGATAACCGTCTTTGCCAGCGCGACCTTACCCTCCGAAAGCATAACGGTTCTTAGAAGCTCAAACGCCTTTTCCGCACCGGCTTCGGGTATGGCATAGTAATTCTTCTGGTAATAAATCGGGTCAATCTCGGGAAGATTGACAAATTGGATGATATGAATGGTCTTATCCTTCTTTGTTTTTATTTTTTCAAGCTCCTCTTCCGTCATCACCACATATTTACCCTCTTCATATTCATAACCCTTGATTATCTCTTCAGGCTTTACTTCCTTGTTGCAGCTTGGACAGTATTTTTTATATCTGACTCTTTCCTTGGTGTCCTTGCAAAGCTGGTTGAAATGTATGTCATTGTCCCTTGTGGCAGTATACAGGCCAACAGGTATATACAAAAGACCGAGTGATATGGCTCCCTTATGCGATACTCCCATATACGTCCTCCATTCAGTCGTGGATATGATTTCGATTATTCATATTATTCCTTATGTTAGCGGTAAATATTATATTGCCGCAGTTTACACAGGAAGATAAATGATATATTATGTATTAGAAATATCATTTACATGTTGTATTTTGCTGTAATATCTGACGAATTTTAAATATGTTTATATAGAAAAGGAAGGTAACTGTCATGAACACAATTGATTATGTTGTTGAGACCATACAGAAGCTGGTAAACATACCCAGCCCATCAGGCTTCACTCAAAAGGTGATGGATTTTGTAAAAGCTGAAGCGGAAAGCTTCGGTTATAGTTGTGAGTTAAGCAGGAAGGGCGGTTTGGTTATATCGGTGGAAGGAAAAGAAAAGGAAACTGTCGGACTGTCGGCCCATGTGGACACCCTGGGAGCCATGGTCCGTTCCATTGAATCGGATGGAACCCTTAAATTCACCATGGTAGGCGGATATACCCTTCATAGCGTGGAAGGCAGCTATTGCAAGATCCATACCAGGGACGGAAGGGTGTATACCGGGACCATTTTAATAAAAAGCTCTTCCGTTCATAGCTATGATGACGCGAGGTCCATGGAGCGCTCCGAAAAAAATATGATGGTTCGAATCGATGAAATTGTCGAGAATAAGGATGACGTACTGGCGCTTGGAATTAATAACGGCGATTACATCAGCTTTGATGCCGAATTCGAGTATACCGATAAGGGGTTCATAAAATCCAGGCATCTTGATGATAAGGCTTCGGTAGGAGTATTGCTGGGATTGCTTAAGGAAATGTCCGAGAAAAAATATATTCCTCAAAAGAACATAAAAATATTGATCAGCAATTATGAGGAGGTAGGCTTCGGAGCCAGCTGGATACCCGAAGATATTACGGAATTGATAGCGGTAGACATGGGTGCGGTCGGGGATGATTTGAACGGATCGGAATACAAGGTATCAATTTGCGCAAAGGATTCCGCCGGCCCGTACGATTATGAGCTGACCGGCAGGCTTATATCCCTTGCAAAGGAAAATGATATTGATTATGTGGTTGATATATTCCCCCATTATAGCTCCGATGTGTCCGCAGCCTTAAGGGGCGGCAACAATATCCGGGGTGCCCTGATAGGCCAGGGTATTCACGCATCCCACGGAATGGAACGTACCCATGTTAAAGGTCTTGAAAATACCCTAAAGCTTCTTAAGGCATATCTGGATATTATATAAGACACCGATATGGCAAAAAAGCCGAAATCAGCAAACATTATAATACGATTTGTACCATTCGGCGAACTTAAGAAGCCCGTCCTTCAATAAAGTTGATGGCCTGTAGCCCGTTGCATCCTGAAGCAGCCTTGAGGAGGCATACGTTGCCCTGACATCTCCGGGCTTAAGCGGTTCGTATATCCTCTCAAACTCCACCGGTCTGCCTAGGACCTTGCTTAAAGCCCATTCCAGCGTGATGATGAAGTCCATTAATTTTACAGGAGAGCTGCTGCCTATATTAAACACCCTGTGTGCCGCTTCATCCCCCGTTTTGGATGGGGGATTGGCAATAATCCTGGCCATGCCTTCTATAATGTCATCAACATAGGTAAAGTCCCTGTAAAGGTCATTCGTAAGGTCTCCGTTGTTGAAAACCCGGATGGGCTCGTTGCGGAAATACTTGTCCGTAAACTGAAAATACGACATGTCCGGCCTGCCAAAGGGCCCGTAAACCGTAAAAAACCTTAAGCCGGTGGATGGTATGCCGTACAAATGGCTGTATGCGTATGCCATCAGTTCATCAGCCTTCTTTGTTGCCGCGTACAGGGATACCGGAGTATCCGCAGCATCAATCTCTTCAAACGGTATCTTTTTGTTGGCCCCATATACGGAGCTTGAGGAGGCATACACCAGATGCTCCGTCCGGTAGTGCCTGCATGCCTCAATAATGTTGAAGAAGCCGACTATATTGCTTTGTATGTATACATCGGGATGATGAACGGAATACCTTACCCCTGCCTGGGCCGCCAGGTTTATAACGATATCGAAGCCGTATTCTTTGAATAATTTAAAAACCAATTCCTTATTCTCTATTCCTCCCCTGACAAACCGGAACCGTTCATAAGGGATTAACAGATTTAATCGGGCCTGCTTAAGCCCGGTATCATAGTAGTCATTCATATTATCGATTCCTACGACCATGCAGCCCTCGTCCAGCAGCCTTTTGGCCAGGTAAAACCCTATGAATCCTGCCGTCCCCGTAACGAGGTATGCTTTCTGCCTGTCCAAAGATATATGATTCATTTTTTCCTGCTCCCCGCTTTTAATCCAAATACAATCAGTATCGTATCAGCCAGTATTTTAGCCTCATAAAGCAGGTTGAACCTAAGCAAGCTGTTAAGGTTCAGCCTCATTTTCATGGGCAGTATCTTTTCACGATATATGGCATCCACGTTGTCGCAGTCCGTCAGCAACTCCTCCTCGTCCTTGAACGATATGCTGGCATAGGAGGTGACCCCTGCGGGCAGAAGGAGTGTGGCTGCCATTTCATCGGTATAATCCCTGACATAATCGACTATTTCAGGCCTTGTGCCGACAAAGCTCATATCGCCCTTGATTATGTTAATCAGCTGCGGCAGCTCATCCAGCCTGTACTTCCTTAACACTTTCCCGACCCTGGTGATTCTCGGGTCGGACTTAAGAGTGACTTTTGCCCCGGTATTTTTGCCGTTGTGGGTCATGGTGCGGAATTTATAAATATAAAACAGCCTGCCGTATTGGGTTACCCTCAGCTGCTTAAAAATGACGGGACCCTTTGAATCAATTTTTATGAGAATACCAAGCGCCGCAAACACCGGTGCGGTTATTACAAGAAGCAGGACGGCGGTTACGAAATCCAGCATTCGCTTTATCAGCAGGCTGAACCTTTTTTTATAAAGATACTGATAATACATTCTTACGCTGTCATTCTTCATGTTTTCCGGCAAGTCGTCCCATTTTTTCAAAAGCATGCTCACACCACCCGCGCATGAAGCCATTCTTTTTTACGCAATGAGGATACCGCATTCATAAGGTTTTCGCAGATATACTCCACATCATCATCGCTCAGCCCGGTATGAAGCGGCAGGGAAATTTCATTTTCATATTGTGCATAGGCATTCGGATAATCTCCCATATCAAATCCCATCCTTTTATACGCAGTAAGCATCGGGAGAGGCTTGTAATGAACATTCACGGCTATGCCCTCCTCGGACATCTTCTCTATGATCCGGTTCCTCTCGTGCTCATCTATTCCGGGAATTCGAAGCAGATAAAGATGCCCGGAAGAACTGTAATCGTCGCCATAATGCGCAAGGCTTAGAAAGCCTGCCGGTTTCAGCATCCGGTCATACATCCCGACGATTTTTTTGCGCCTGGCCAGCAAGTATTCATATCTGCGAAGCTGCGCAATGCCCAGACCGGCCATAATGTCCGTCATATTGCACTTGTATCCCGGAAAGATAATGTCATACTCCCAAGAACCCTTCTGTGCCTTGGTATAAGCGTCCTTTGACTGTCCATGCTGGCTGTACAGTATGAACTGCTTATAAAGCCACTCGTCATCCAGGCCAAGGTCATTTCTCCATGTCACCGCGCCTCCCTCAGCGGTAGTCAGATTTTTTACCGCATGGAATGAAAACGCCGTAAAATCGGCCGCTTTTCCACTTTTTACACCTTTTCTCTCAGCCCCGAACCCGTGGGCCGAATCGGCCAAAACAGCCACCCGCCCAATTCTGTCCTGTATTTCGCTGCCGGCCTTAAAAAGCCTCTTCTTTGAATCCAGGATGTCATAAATCCTGTCATAATCACACATGCAGCCGGCTATGTCAACGGGAATAACGGCTTTTGTCCTTTCATTTATTGCACTCTCAAGCCTGTCATAATCCATCTCAAACGAACCCGGAGCCGTATCGACAAGAACCGTTTTGGCGCCGACATGGCTTATCACCGACGCGGACGCGGTATATGTATATGCCGATGTAATAACCTCATCCCCGGGGCCGATTCCCAGTATGCATAACGACAGCTGCATTGCGGCAGTTGCGGAATTAAGGCATACCGCCTTATTTACGCCAATATACCCAGCTATCCTGTTCTCGAATTCTTTTGTTTTCGGACCTGTTGTAATCCATCCGGATTTCAGGACCTCGGTTACCGCCCTTATCTCATCCCTGGTGATGTCGGGCGGAGAAAAAGGAATATTCCTAATTATTTTTTTATTCATAATCTACCCCTCATAATCATTTTGCGGTCTATTGCCGCCTCCTTAAATATATTCAAAATGTACCTGAATTCCTCCGTTCTGCAGTAAATCAAAACAAAAAACACATTGGGCAAAACCGCACATATAACCGCTTTAGCGAAAAACACTGCAAATGTCTCACCCTTTATGGCCCTGCATATAAGCATTACAACGGTCCCTATCACCGCCATTGCCAGGGTGTTCAGCGCGTATCTCTTATAATAGGAAGACACGGGAGCCTTCAGACCGTATTTGTATAATACATACGGTTCAATCCAGAAACAGGTCGTAACAGTGCTTACGGCAGTTCCCAGCAGGATGCCTGCAATACCGAGTTTTATTGCAAGAACCACCGATGCAGCCAGGTTTATCAAGGCCTCAGCAAGAGGCTTATACCTGTCATACCAAAACAGCCCGTAGGCCTCCTTGAATGCCTGGGCGCTTTTCCTCATCCCGTTTATATAAAAATTAAATACAATTACAAGTACTATTCCATGGGAAAACACATACTCCTTGCTCAGCCACAGCTTTATAAACGGGTTAAGCAAAACAACCAGGCATATGCTGCTGAATCCGTGAATCCAGAAGCATATGAAGTTAATGCAATCAAAAATGAACCGGTTTTTGCGGGCATCTTCCTCGGCCCCCAGGTTACCTATGCTGGCAATCAGGGATTGGAATATCAGTCCATACACCATATTCAAAGCATTTGTAATCAATAGGTAATTGGAATATAACCCGACCTCGGCGATACCGACAAACCTGGATATCAGGATATTATCCGTACCCGTTACCACCTTGTCGCCCAGCTTGTGGAATATCATGGCCTTAATATTTTTGGTGATCCGGTTCCTGTCCTCCTTGTCAAGCCTGAAGCTCTCTTTCTTCAGCAAAAAAGGATACAGCTTATCGGCTTTTCTGCTGATCAGCATGTTTTCGGCCAAAGTACCGGCAATTTGAAGAAGTATGTATATGATATATGCTTTGGTAACAATTAATATAAGTATCTGTGCAAAGCTAACAAAAAAATAAAAACCGTAACGATAAGCCGTAATTATGTATCTCCTCTGGTCCGCAATAATCAGTGACCTTTTATACGAAAAGAAATAAGACAACGCGGAATTTGCCACAAAAAGAAGGTAAAGCAAAGAAATATACGGTATGTCGGGCATATCCCTAATCAAATGCCTCAGGAACGGAGTCAGGGCCGATCCCACAGCAGCCACCGTAATTCCTATGCTTATATATGCCTTCTTATATACGTCCATAAGCGCCTTCAGCCTGTATTCGTCCCCATCCGCCAGGGGCTTATACATGCTGAAAATAATGGCGGTTCCCACTCCAAGCTCAACGATGGACAATACGGATATAATATTGCTGAACAAGCCGTCCAGCCCAAGGTATTCCCTGCCAAGGATATGAACGAATACCATGCGGCTGAAAAAACTGATCGCAATACCGGCAGCCTGGCCGACAATTGCGTATTTTACATTTCTAATGCAGTTTTCAGTCCTTGTCATACTTTCCCCTTCGTTCTTTATACCGGTTTTATACAATTCTCAGAATTCCCTGAAGTATCGTGTCCGGCACCAGGCTCATCATATATACTTTCATAAGATACTTTCGGTTTTCCCTGGTTTTTGCGCACCTTGACAGAATAGTTCTTGCCTGCTTCTTTTGATTTAGTTCAAGATGATACCTTGCTTTTACAATCAGCATTTTAAGTATGTATTCTTTAAAATAACCAGAATAATTCCTTGCCTTTCTGCCTTCTGCGAGTATTTCTTCGGCATGCCACTGAAACGTATCGGTAAAACCGTTTGACGGATCATTCCTGGCATCCGTCCTGTTTTGCGCATTCTTAAAGTATACCGCGCAAACCTTGTTGCAGAATGCTATCCTGTAGTTCAGCGCTATCCTGCACCACATAAGCAGGTCTTCTCCGCGCCGGATGGTCTCGCAGAAATATCCCATTTCCTCAAGAACCCTTCTTGGGATCACAACCGATGACGCCGAAATAAAAGGGGCTTTTAAAGCATGCTTGAAATAGTCGTCAACCAACCCGAAGCTGCGGCCTTTCCAATCCTGGGTTGATAATACATGTTTTTCGGTTCTATAGCTGGGCAGGACGGCTTCATGTGCTGCGGCATATAATCCGGCCTCTGGATATTCTTCCGTCAAGATATTTATATTTTCAAGAAAATCAGGTTTCCATGCGTCGTCAGCATCCAGGAAGCCGATATAATCGCAGCTTGCAGCCTTTATCCCGCTGTTTCTGGCCGCCGCGGCGCCCATGTTTTCCTGGGTGATAATTTTTATTCTTTCATCCTTTATTTCCCTTGCCCTTTTCAGGCTGTGGTCGGTGGAACCGTCGTCAACGATTATCAGTTCAAAATCCTTATAAGTTTGCTTAAGAACGGACCTGACCGCCCGTTTTATGTACTTTTCTTTGTTATATACGGTTATTATTACAGAATACTTCACTTTAATCCGCTCCTTTTATTATTTTTTCAACTGTAAATCCATTGATATGGTATCGTATGGTGGCTTCCCGAATGCACGAACACATACCACCAGTGTATCACCACATAACCTGCCAGCATGATTCTTAATGCGAGATTTCCCCCGTATGAAAGCTTTTTGCAATAATATGGCACAAGCAGCACCAATATTATTTCATAATTCCACGATATCCGGTTTATGAATGAACCTCCTATAAACACGCTGAACTGCAGTATTACGCTTATAAAATACAGAACAAACGCCATTTTAATCGCATCTTCATTTTCATCAAAATCCTCGGTAATAAACAGGTAAACCCCGGTTAGTATAAACGGAAGGCTTCTAATGCAAAAGCCAAGGTCGTTTTCAATATATGCGTCCGGTATCAGGTACTTGCCGTAATCACCGGCCTTCAGGATTTCCGCCGCCTGCGGCACGATATAATCAATATTGGCGATTATCAGTGCCGCCATGGTACTTATCTTCAGCATGAGTTTTCTTATGGAACCGTCCCGCTTGACAATTCCGCATATGTTATATGCCGGCAAAAATATCAGGGCGGATTTATGAAATAAAAACGCTGCCGCTACACATAGGATGTATTTAATCAGGCTTCCCCGTATGATATACCCGAAGCTGTACAGCAGTATCGTCATGGCAATCATTTGTCTCGCGGCATTGAACGAAATCTGGTAATACATGAGCATGAATACCAGCATGCCAAGCCCGGGGCTTAAAAGGTCCTCATTGTCAGCAAGGCATCGGCGCAGCATTATAAAGTATATAACCGATGTTATGAAGAAAAGCATCTCAACATCAAAATTCAGCGCCACGCACAGCTTGTTAAGAAATACGTATCCGATTTCCATCCTGGTGTCGTAGCCGCTCTTTATTTTTTTATAGCTTAGGATATAATTGAAGTAATCCGTGCCGGTATTATATCTGACCGCATAAAAGAATGACGGTATGATTATGGACAGAAACCCTGTTATCGCCCTGGATATCCGTGACTCCAGGCGAAATGAAATCTCGGTTAAAATGGCTGTTGCAACAGCCAGCAGCAAATAAAAAAGCATATTTTAATTTCCCTCTTTTTCCTTCCCCCAATATTCAGTTTTATAATGCGATTTGGCCGCCTTTGCTGCATGCCCTTGATACAAAATCAGCCAAGAACCTGTCCCTGCTTTCATCCAGTACATTCTTCATGAATTTCTTTGCCTTCATCAAGTTCTTTACAGACAGGACATGCCAATAGTCCCTGTCATCCATAACCCTTTCGATCAATAAGGCAAGCTTGCGGTAATCACCTCTTTTATGAATGCAGCTTCTATCAATCAGCTCAGGTATATCTCCCGCCTCCGATCCTATTACCGCGCAGCCCCTGCTCATGGCCTCTATCACGGCCCTGGGCATGCCTTCGGAATAGCTTGGCAGTATGAAGATATCAATATTGTCAAGCCAGTCCGCTACAGGCTTACCGCTCGGCAGTACGCCGCATGCGTGTACCCGCTCTGCAACGCCAAGCCTGCCCGCCTCACGCATGAAAGGCTTATCATCGCCGTCTCCCAGAATATAGAATTCAAAATCCAGGCCTTTTTTTGCAAGCAGGCTCAGTGCCCTCAAAGCGACATCCCAGCCTTTAATTTTATTGGCAATGCTGCCGATCATGCCTATCCTCCATATCCCATCGTCCTTTGCAGGCTTGCCGCTTTTTATATCGGTAATCTCCACATCGGACACGGATACATTTACGCCCCTGTTTGGGTATCTCCCCTGCAGGAAGCTGTTGGTTACATAAAGTGCATAGGGCGCCCGGCCGACTCTTTTCTTCATTTTATATCTCGCTATTGGTGCGTATATTTTAGCCATTATCTTCCCATAATGCCACATGGCGTCCCACGCGCATGTCACCACCTCGACCATATACGGCTTATTCATGTCACGAGCCGCATCAACTGCCAAATTGCCTGCTTCGCTGGGCAGGCGGGCAATCAGGGCATCCGCCATCAGGAGCTCGTTCCGGATTATCCTCTCCGCTTCCTTTTTATTGGTGTATTGCTTTATTGGCCCGCTGAGGGAAGGTATGGGCTTTAAGGTTACCCTGCCGCTGCCAAACTCATTGTAAATCCTGTTGCCTTTATGGCTCAATTCTTCCAGCCTCGCAATAACAACCACCTCGTCAAAATGCTTCAGATACCTTTCCCATACTGCATTGTTGTAGCTCCCGCCGCTATATATTTTTCCGTCATCATCCCTTCTGAATATATGGTCATGCGCAAACACCAACCTCATATCGATTCCCCCCAGCATATCCTTAAAAGCTCTTCCCTGTATTTTTCAACAACGATTCTGCGGTCAAATCCGGCTTGAACCTTTTTTCTGCCCTCGATTCCCATATTCTTCTTCTCCTCATATGGCAGGCTGATAAACCTTTCTATTCTGTCAATCAGCTCATCCGCACTTCTTTTTTTGAACAGGTAACCGTTAACACCGTCATCCACCACCTCACGGCATCCTGCCCGGTCCGTGGTAATAATCGGCCTTGCACTTGCGGCCCCCTCAAGTAGCGCGTTGGACAATCCCTCCGGATAGAATGAGGGGTGCACAATACAGTGAACCCGGCTCAGGACGCTTCGCACATCACGGACCATTCCGTGGTATACGATGATTCCCCTTTCCTGCATGTCATGAAGCTTATCCTCATAAGCCTCTTCACAAAAGCCGCATATGTGGAATACCGTATTGGGATATTTCTCCCGTATGTACCTTGCAGCCTCAAGATATAAGTCAATTCCTTTTTCCTTCATGATCCTGGAGATAAATAAAAACTCAACCGTATCATCCCCCGGGTAATCCAGCGGGTGAAAATAATCCAGGTTGACTCCCGATCCGGGCAGAAGCCGATATTTTTTTACGGCGATTATTTTATCCAGGAAGAACCGCAGGTTGTCATCGTTTTGGAAAAAGACGCAAGACACGGTTTTGAATGCCGACCTGTACAGCCTGACCATAATATCTTTTATGATTCCCTCGCCCGCCACGGCGGTTCCCAGCCCGGTTATATTAGCGATATAGGGCACTTTCTTAATCCGGCACGCCAACCCCCCGTAAATATTGGGCTTTGTGTTGTAGGTCAGCACCACGTCCGGCTTAAGCTCGTCTATCAGCTTAAAATAGCGCCGCAGCAAAGCCATTTCCTCAAAAATATTGGTTCCGTGCCTTTTCATGGATATTTCCAAGTATTTGCATCCCATGGCTATCAAATCGTCAATTCTCTCTCCGTAAGGAGAGGATATCATCACCTCGTAACCGTCGGCCAGCAGCTGCTCCACCAGCTCTCTCCTGGTGTTGTATATTGCCACATCATGATTGACCAGAATAAGTACTTTCTTCATAATGCCCAAACCCTCTTTCCATATCTGCCACAGCCGCCTCGGCACGGCTTTTTTCCTGTTCCTTCTTATGTTTTTTCTTGATTCTGTGTTTGTACACAGGAATTACTCCCAGTGTGGAGATTTTAAGGTAGCGCTCAATATCATCCGATGTGCGAATATGATCATTAAAGTAATAAACCAGGCATATCGCAAAGGCTGCCGCCGCCGCTCCCAATATTCCCGCGGCGGCCGTATTTATTATTACATTGGGGCCGGAAGGCTTCGTCGGCAGACTGCCTTCTTCAATGATATTGACACTTTCCATATTCATAACTTTGACCATCTGCTCGCCGGATACTTTAGCTATGGTATCCGCTATGGCTTTTGCTGTCTTCGGATCCGTATGCTTAACCGTAATCTCCAGTATCCGTGTATCAAGAGGGGTACTGACATCTATCAGGTCCGCCAAATCCTTGTTTGTCATGTCCAGGTTCAGGGTCTCTATCACTTTTTGCGTTACCGGCCTGCTTTTTACTATGAACATATAATCCTTGGCCAGTTGAATGCCGGTCTGCAAGTCCGTAAGCGTCATCTTGTCCTCATATTCCCGGCTGATAACATATACGCTGGTTTTGGACTCGTAAACAGGTGTAATTACATACCGGCTGACCGCGTATGAGACACCTGCAGCAGTCATACCCGCCAGGATGATTATCCAGAGCCTATGACACAGTTCATACAACATCTCCTTGTAATTAATATCCGCTCGCGGCTTGTCCTTTTTCTGCATATCAGTACTTCCTTTTCATCAGATTAACAATAGACCTTAATATTATGCCGTCATAATAGATATATTCTTCCTGTCCGGTAAGTATGCATAAAAAATATTTACAAAAAAACAGCTTCATGTTTCAAAATATTTATGAAACATGAAGCCGTATTCTTTTTAAATCCTATTAGACCGTATTGTTATTTTTCCTTTAAATTCTTTTGTTCGTTCAGAATCATCCTGTCCAAAACCGCCTTATAAACCAGGACAATCTGGGCATCTATATAACAGAATTTATTAGACAAAAACTCATATACTTTATACGCAAAGCATATATTCACAAGCGCTAAAGATATTACTGTAAGCTCCGGGCTCATTTTGTAAGCAATTAAGAAAATTGATGCCGCCGCATAGAATAAAAACGTGAACGTGAAATTCCTGTTTATACGAAACGCCAGCAGCATGGTATCATTAAGCCTGTTGTGCATCTTGGACAGCGATTTTAAATCACGTCCCTGCAGCTTCTCATATATGTCGTTGAATATTGTCTGGTTGTCAACAACCTGGTTATTTATATTCTTTTTAAGAAAGGAGGAATAACGGTGATAGTTTATCTCGCCCAGCTCCTTTCTGATAAGCTTTCTAAATACATTTGCCATATAAATCCTCCATTTCATGTAAAGAAACGTGAATTTCTTTTACTACTATTATTCGCTTTGGACACAAATTAAAACTCTGTAATTGATGTATCGGCTGCCTGTTAATTGAATATTACAGCTGTCGACAACAAATTCCCGCATCTTTTTCATAATATAATATGTTATAGCCGCCAAAAAAGCAACTTTTACATCAAATTCCAGCTAATTCTTACAGCAAATCAATATTAACAATTTGTTCATAATCTATCCATACAATAATCATAATTAATGCTTATAATAATCATAAATAGAAGAAACAGTAATAAAAAAGCCTATAAGACAATTTTTTTCATAAAATAAAAAGCCCGGATATGACCCTCCCCCTACCGGGCTTCTCCTCTTTCTTCAGGAAATTAATGAGGCGGGTGATAAACCCGCCTCATTTCCTGTTTATTCCATGAATTATTGCTTATCTTGTTGAAAATTTGTAGATTGTGACATAATTATAATTCTGTCCTGCTCTCAATACACTGTCCGGAAATGTCTTTATGTTGCAAGCATTGGGAAAATGCTGTGTTTCGAAGCACACTCCCGCCCTAAGCCCGTATTCCGCCCCGTCTTTGCCGTACTTGACAGGGGATAGCATATTGCTGGTATAGAACTGCATACCGGGCTTGTCTGTAAACACTTCCATAACTCTTCCGCTGGCCTCATCAACAAGCTCGGCCACCTTCGTTACCTCTCCCGGATTTATCTCAAGCACATAGTTATGATCGTAACCTCCAGCCTGGATTAGGGGCTCGTAATTGTCATTTATATTCTCACCGATTCTCTTCAAGGTTCTGAAATCCATCGGTGTTCCTTCCACATCCCTGATTTCACCGGTCGGCACCAGGTTATTGTCGGTTGGGGTAAACTTACTGGCATTTATCCATACCTTGTGGTTCAGGATGGTTCCGCTGTTATGTCCCGCAAGGTTGAAATATGAATGATTGGTCAGATTAACAATTGTATCCTTGTCGGAAACCGCATGATATTCAATCACCAGCTCATTATTCTCCGTAAGGCTGTAGGTAACCGTTATATCCAGGTTTCCGGGAAATCCTTGCTCATTGTCAGGGCTGAGCCTTGAAAGCTCAACGCTTACCATATCTTCTTCTTCGAAAATCTCGGTTTCATACATCACCCTGTTATATCCCGGTTCACCGCCATGCAGGGTGTTCTCACCTTCATTTTTCTGCAGCTTATAAACCTTTCCGTTCAGCTCGAACGACGCTCCGGCAATTCGGTTGGCATATCTTCCTATCAAAGAACCGAATCCCGGCTTGTTGTTTTCATATCCCCTTATATCATCATAACCCAGCGCTACATCAGCGAAATTCCCGTTTCTGTCCGGAACAATTATGCTTACTATATTTGCTCCGAAATCAGTTACCGAAACCTTCATGCCCTTACTGTTGGTCATAGTATATATAGTCGCTTCTTCTCCATTTTTTGTCGTTCCAAACTGTTTATGTGTTATATTCATTGCGTGTCTCCTTACATATATTTCATTTCAGCTATCAAGATTATATCATATAAACCTGATATAGCAAATGTTTCTTTCATATATCGTCCATAATAAGGCAAAAAGTATATTGACAAGCATATGAGCCTCGGATATACTATCAAAAACAATGTGATGCTTGTATTTCACTTTTTAAAAAAATCGAAACAGGTGGTTGCCATGAAAGAAAGAAAAAATACCATACCGCTGATTCTTGGAACCCTGTTGTTGTTCCTTTCGGCATTTTTGCTTTTATTGTTTTTCTATAATAAGGTGTTAAAGCCAGACCTGGCTTCCGAGGGAAGCAAAACCATATATGTCCGGGTAATTGTTCCGGATGAAGAAGAACAGGAATTTACCATTGTTACCGATGCCGAGACTCTGCGTGAAGCGCTGGATGAGAAGAAGCTGATCGGAGGAGAAGAAAGCACATACGGCTTTCTTATTACCGAGGTCAACGGAAGAAAGGCTGATTCAAGCAGGCAGGAATGGTGGTGCCTTACCAAGGACGGCGAGTTCTCGGAATTCGGAGTTGACATGATTAAAATACAGGACCAGGACCGGTACGAGCTGACCCTTATGGAAGGTTATTAAGATTGCGGGGATTGATATGCGGCCAAAGGATATTGTAATTATAGGAATAATGTCAGCCATATTGATAATAGCACAGGTTGCCCTTTCATTCATACCGAATGTTGAGCTTGTGTCCCTGCTCGTTATTCTGTTCTCTTTATTATATGGCTGGAAAACGCTGTTTATAATCTATGTTTTTGTCCTTGTGGAAGGCCTGATATACGGTTTTGGCATATGGTGGATAAACTACCTCTATGTATGGACCATCCTTATGCTGGCCGCGATGCTGTTTAAGAAACAGCGTTCCCCATTTTTCTGGGCGATACTGTCCGGCACATTCGGATTAATCTTCGGGACATTATGCTCTATCCCCTACCTGTTTATTGGGGGAGTTCCCATGGCCGTTTCGCAGATTATAAGCGGTATTCCCTTCGATGTCATACACTGCGTCGGCAATTATGCCGTGACATTGGCCCTTTTTAATCCGCTTTACAGGTTCCTTGAATGGGTCAATCACAAGGGACAGAAGCTGGTTTCATGATTCCGGCATCCATTTAAACATTCGGAAGCAATATGATAAAAAATGCTTCACCTTAATCCATAAGGTGAAGCATTTTTTGACTTGTTATAACAATATATCCTGATTCTTAATCAACTTATATAATATATAAGAAACATAAGAACAAGGTACATTGCAATTTCATCCTGGTTAAAGAACCACTACGTTCGTTGCCTGAGGGCCTTTGGCACCCTGAACTACTTCGAACCCGACTACCTGGCCTTCTTCCAGAGACTTGAAACCGTCCATATTAAGGCCGGTGTAGTGAACGAATACGTCGTTTCCCTGCTCATCGGAGATGAAACCATAGCCCTTTTGATTGTTAAACCATTTAACTGTACCTTTGTTCATGAAAAAATCCTCCAAAAAATTAATAATATATCCTGCTTTATAGCAGTACACTCATCATAACACTCTTTTACAGCGGTGTCAAACATTATTTGCTGCCATTATTATTTAATTCATAAGCTTCCTTTGCTTTGCACAGTTCATATCCTTCCCGGGTAAGAACCTCAACGGCTTTTGTCAGATCGGAAGCCTTCATAATAATGGATGTATCCTTTCCTGCGGTTGCGAGGGTGTACATATATTCAACGCTTAAACCGGCATCATGAAGTATCTTTAAAACCTTGTTAAGCGTGCCCGGTCTTTGTGGAATCTTTACCGCAATGACGTCGGTAAGCTTCGCGGAAAAGCCCTCCTCCTTCAATGCACGTATTCCCTCATCCGGGTCGGATACAATCATTCTCAGCATGCCATACTCAGCCGTGTCCGCCAAACTGAAGGACGCAATATTAATGTTGCGTTCCTTGAGCACATATGTTACCCTTTCCAACCGGCCTTCCTTGTTTTCAATAAATACCGATAATTGTTTTATAAACATAGCACCCCTCCTAAAAAAACGACCCATTTGATTTATTTTATATAAGCTTCCTCTTGTCTATGACACGTTTTGCTTTTCCTTCGCTTCTTGCAATAGTCTTAGGCTCAACCAGGGTTACCTTTACCGAAAGACCCAAGGCGGACTGCAGCACGCTGGATATCTTCTTGTTCAGCTTCTCCAGTTCCTTTATCTCGTCGGAGAAGAAGCGTTCCTCAACCTCTACCTGGACCTCAAGAACGTCAAGATTATTTACCCTGTCCACAATCATAATGTAATGAGGACTGGTTTCTCCCATTTCAAGCAGTGCAGCTTCCACCTGGGACGGGAATACGTTGACACCGCGGATAATGAGCATGTCATCGGAACGGCCTTTGAATTTTGATATTCTTGCCATTGTTCTTCCGCAGGGACAAGGGTCATAGGAGATGCTTGTAAGATCCTTTGTCCTGTATCTGAGCAGCGGCAAAGCTTCCTTTGTCAGCGTGGTGATAACCAGCTCGCCTGTTTCTCCTTCCTTGCACGGCTCAAGCGTATCCGGATTCACTATCTCAGGAAGGAAATGATCCTCATATACATGAAGGCCGTTATGTACATCACAGTCGGCAGCCACTCCGGGGCCGAGAATCTCACTTAACCCGTAAATATCATATGCATTCAGGCCGAGCTTTGATTCTATTTCCTTGCGCATGTTCTCCGTCCAGGGCTCCGCTCCGCATATGGCGGCCTTAAGCTTTACCCTGTCGATTTTGCCGGCTTCCTCAAGAACTTCAATAATATGCAGAAGATATGACGGGGTACATGCTATGGCGGTAACCTCGAAGTCCTCCATCATTGTAATAAGCCTTTGGGTATTGCCGGTGGACATGGGAACAACGGTCGCTCCAAGGTTCTCTGCGCCATAATGAAGGCCCAGACCTCCGGTAAATAACCCGTATCCGTATGCCACCTGGATCTTGTCATTAGGCCCGATTCCGGCCATCGCAAGCACCCTGGTTACGCATTCCTGCCAAATCTCAATGTCCCTCCTGGTATAGCCAACTACGGTTGCCTTACCCGTTGTGCCCGAAGATGCGTGAATCCTGACCACCTGGGACTGGGGTACCGCAAACAATCCGAACGGATAATTGTCTCTTAAATCGTCCTTGGTCGTAAACGGAAGCTTGTGCAAATCCTCAATGCCGTTTATATCTCCCGGCTCAAGGCCCATCTGCTGCATTTTTTTGCGGTAGAATTCCACGTTATGATATACGTGGTTTACTGTTTTCTTCAGCCTGGCGCTCTGCAGGTTATGAAGTTCATCCCTGCTCATGCATTCCTTCGACTCATTCCAAATCATAAATATACATCCTCCTGATCGGGTACAGAATATCCTTTTTCAATCAATATCTGCTTCGTCTTATCCAGGTTGTCGGTATTGATAATAATAAGCGGTACATTTTTCTGGCGGAACACTATGGAGTATATATAGTTTATGCCAATTCCCGCATCGGCAATAAGCTGCAGCACATCGTGCAGCACTCCCGGCTTATCCTCAAGCTCTACAGCTATTGCATCCGACATGGTTACTGCAAACCCGCTCTCAATTAGAAGTGTTTTTGCTTTCTCCGGCTGGTCGACAATCATTCTCAGAATGGCAAACTGCGGTGTGTCAAAAGTAGCGATTGCCCGTAAATTGATGTTATGCTTCTTAAGCACTGCGGTAATGCTTGCAACACTTCCCACTTCATTCTGAATGAATATAGACAGCTGCTTTATCATAGACAAACCTCCCCTTAATATATGCTTTGGTTTCCCGATCCAATCTAAGCCAGGGAATAACCCAGTTCAAAAGCCTTCTTGTTTATTTCGACGGTCTTGGCAGGTACGGTCCTTTCGATTACGGACAGCCATTGATCCTTGGAAAATTCCATGTGCTGTGCCGCCACACCAAGTACAATTATATTGAATACCTTGCTGTTTCCAAGCTTTTTTGCCTCGTCCACGGCGTTAACCTTGTATACCCTGTGGTTTTTCGATATATCCTCCATTATATTCTGCGGGTATTCTGCGGCACCGATTACAACAGGCATCGGATCGATCTGCTGGTCATTTATAACTATTGCTCCCCCTTTTTTAAGAAAATGGATATACCTAAGGGCTTCAAGCTTTTCAAATGCTATCAGGACATCAGCCTGCCCTTCCTCGACAATGGGCTCATATACCTTTTCGCCGTATCTCACAAAGGTTACCACGCTTCCCCCGCGCTGAGCCATTCCATGCACCTCGGAAAGCTTGACATCATATCCCGCTTCAATCATTAATTTTCCAAGAATCCTGCTGGTAAGCAGGGTGCCTTGTCCGCCTACGCCAACAATCATTATATTTTTTGTCTTCATAGCCACCCTCGTTTCCGCAAAAACCTGTATTATTCAATTGCCTTTATCGCGTCAAACTTACAGAAGTCAACACATAAGCTGCATCCGTTGCACATGGTCTCGTTGATTACAATGTCCCCGTTTTCGTTCTTTGTTTTTGCAGGACATCCGGGCTTCATGCACAACCCGCATTTCTTGCATTTTTCCTGGTCAATGTAATATTTTCTGGTTATTGATGCTTTCTTAAGCAGGACACAGGGTGCCTGCGCGATTATGACGGCAATCTCATCCGATGCCACCGCTTCCTTTATAGTCTGCTCAAGCTTTTTGCCGTCATAGGCATTGACAACATAAACATTTGGAACACCAATGGCCCTGCACAGCTTTTCCAGGTCAACGGCATAAGTCACTTCACCCTTAAGGGTCTTGCCCGTTGCTGCATGGTCCTGGTGCCCTGTCATCCCCGTGGTGGAATTGTCCAGAATCAGCACCGTTCCTGTACTCTTATTATACACCATGTTTATCAGGGAATTGACCCCCGTATGCAGGAATGTGGAGTCTCCGATAACGGCTACCCAGTCCTTGATATATTCCTTTCCCTTGGCCTTTTCCATACCATGGAGGGTTGAAATGCTTGCTCCCATGCATATGGTCGTATCGACCACGCTTAAGGGTGCCACAGCTCCCAGGGTGTAGCATCCGATATCTCCGGCAGCATGAAGCTTCAGCTTCTTAAGTATCGTGTACACGCTTCTGTGCGGGCATCCCGGGCAAAGTATCGGAGGACGGTTCGGTATGCCCTCGACCGCATGGTATGTAATATCCTCGCCCTTTATGGCCTTTCTGAGCATGTTGGCGGAGTACTCGCCCTGCACGGTGAATATTTCCTTGCCAATGGCATTAATGCCCCATGATTTTACCTGCTCTTCTATTATGGGATCCAGCTCTTCAACAATATAGAGCTTTTCCACCCTGGAGGCAAATTCCTCTATAAGCCCTTTCGGAAGGGGATTTACAGTGCCAAGCTTTAGAACCGACACTTCCGGAAGAGCCTCCTTGACATACTGGTACGGTATGCCTGAGGTGATTATGCCGATCTTTGTGTCGTTATATTCAACCCTGTTAATCGGGAAGTTACAGCTGTCCTTTATAAGGGCCAGCTCTCTTTTTTCAACGGCCAGATGACGCCCCTTGGCATTGCCGGGCATCATAACATATTTGGCAATATCCCTGTTATACGGTTTATCTTCAATATCTATCCTGTCACTTAGCTCCACAAGCCCCTGAGAATGGGAAAGCCTTGTTGTGCTTCTTATTATAACCGGCGTATCGTATTTTTCGCTCAGCTCATATGCAAACTTAACGAACTCCTTGGCCTCCGCGCTGTCGGAGGGCTCCAAAACCGGCACCTTGGCCGCCCTGGCAATCGCCCTGGTATCCTGCTCGTTCTGTGAGCTGTACAGGCCGGGGTCATCGGCAACAATTATAACCAATCCGCCGTTAACACCGGTATATGATGCAGTAAACAGCGGGTCTGCCGCGACATTCAGCCCTACATGCTTCATGGATGCCAGTGCCCTGACACCGCTTATTGATGCTCCTATTGCAACCTCCAGCGCCACCTTCTCGTTCGGTGACCACTCCGAGTATATTTCATCGTACTTCGCTATATTCTCACTTATTTCTGTACTTGGTGTGCCCGGGTATGCCGCCGATACTTTGCAGCCCGCTTCATATGCACCTCTCGCAAATGCTTGGTTTCCAAGCATTAATTCTTTTGTCGTCACCTTTGCTGCTCCTTTCATTTACGCAAGTCCGTAACGCGTCTTGCTTTTCCTTCAAATCTTCTTAAGCTTCTTGGTGCTACTAATTTTATCACAGCATCAAGGCCAAGTACAGTCCTAAGGTTTGACTTAATCCTTTTTTCGAGTTCGCCAAGCATCGCATAGGAGTCCAGCAGGGTTTCGTCAGCCAGCTCCACACGGATTTCCATTGTATCCAGGTAATTAACCCTGTCTACGACTATTTCATAATGAGGGCCGATCTCTTCTATCTTAAGAAGAACCTCCTCAATCTGGCTCGGGAATACGTTTACACCGCGGATTATCAGCATATCATCGGACCTTCCGGACAGGTTCTCCATTCTCACGGTGGTTCTTCCGCATTTGCACGGCTCATAGAACAGCCTTGAAATATCTCCTGTACGATATCGTATCAACGGAAGCGCCTCCTTGGTGATACAGGTTATTACCAGTTCCCCCTTCTCTCCGGGAGGCAGCACCTCTCCCGTTTCAGGATTTATTATCTCAGGAATGAAATGATCTTCATTTATATGCATTCCGCACAGCTCAAGGCATTCTCCTGATACACCGGGGCCGATTAGCTCGCTCATTCCATAGTTTTGCGTCGCAATAAAGTCCTTGCCCCACAGCCTGTGCATTTCATTACGCATGGGCTCCGTCATGCCCTCGCCGCCGAAAAGACCTTTCTTAACGTTTAAATCCTTGGCAGGGTCCAATCCCATGTCCCGGGCAACCTCGGCAATATGCAGCGCATAAGACGGCGTAGCGACCAAAAGTGTCGTGCCGAAATCCTGCATATACATTATCTGCTTCTGTGTATTGCCCGAAGAAACAGGAATTACGCTGGCTCCTATATTCTCCAGTCCGTAATGAAGGCCCAGCGCACCTGTAAACATTCCATATCCGAAGCTTATCTGTGCCACATCCTCCGCTGTCGCTCCGCCCATGCAGGCAATTCTGGAGACGCACTCAGTCCACATGGCCATGTCATTTCTCGTATATCCCACAACAGTTGGTTTGCCCGTTGTTCCGGATGACGCGTGTATGCGGACCAGGTCCTTCTTCGGTACCGTGAACATACCGAACGGATAATTGTCCCTCATGTCCCTTTTTACGGTAAACGGAAGCTTGGGCAGATCGTCAAGCGACTTGATATCGTCGCAGGTTACACCTGCTTCGTCCATTTTTTTGCGGTATGCGGGTACCTTCTCATAGACACGCTTCAGGGTGGTCTTAAGCCTTGTAAGCTGTAACTCCTGAAGTTCCTGCCTTGACAGGGTCTCTTCTTTAGCCCATATCATCTTATCATCTCCCTATATATAAACATATGAATTATTCCTGTATTGATTTTTTCTTGCGGACCGTTACGGTTTCTTCATAGCATGCAAATATGGAATCGACTTTTTCCTTGCTCATCCTTGGGGTCAGCAGGCTCACGACCGGAACAACCACAAGTCCCGCAACCATGGCCAGCGCTCCGGCATTAATGGGTGAGCTTATGTATTTGAATACCAGGTTGGTGGTTGTAATTCCTACGCCGGTTGCAAAGCATGCCCATACCGCCGCTTTGGTAACTCTCTTCCAATACAGCCCGTACAGGAACGGCGCAAGGAATGCTCCCGCAAGAGCGCCCCAGGATATGCCCATCAACTGCGCTATGAATGCCGGAGGTTTCAGCGCCAGTACCACGGATAAAAGTATGAAGAATACAAGGAACAATCTCATAATCTTTATCTGTTTTTTCTCACTCATGTTCTTATATATAAAGCTTTTTATGAAGTCCAGCGTTAATGTGGAGCTGGATGTCAGCACCAGGCTTGACAGGGTCGACATTGATGCCGACAGCACCAGAATGACAATAAAACCAATTATTACATCCGACAGGGAATGCAGCATGTAGGGAACTATGGCATCATAAAAGACCTTGCCCTGCTCACTGTACAGGGAAGGATTGTCGTACAGCCTTCCGAAACCGCCCAGGAAGTAGCATCCTCCCGCGATGATGAATGCAAATACCGTGGAAATTAACGTGCCTATTTTAATGGATCTTTCATTCTTTATCGCATAAAATTTATGTACCATCTGAGGAAGTCCCCAGGTTCCCAATGAAGTCAGGATTACAACACCCAGCAGGTTCATCGGATCCGGGCCGAAAAACGAGGTAAATGCCCCCTTCTGTCCAAGGGTAAGGGGTATGTCGCTTTCAAACTCAGAAAGTCTCATTATGGCATTAATAAATCCGCCTTGCTCATTAAGCACAGCTGAAATAACTACGACAATACCGATGAGCATTATGATTCCCTGTATAAAGTCATTGATGGCGGTTGCCATATATCCGCCGACTATAACATACACACCGGTAAGAGCAGCCATGGCCAGCACGCAAACCCAGTACGGGATGTTGAATGCCATGCCGAACAGCCTTGATAAACCGTTGTATACCGATGCCGTATACGGAACCAAAAAAATAAAAGATATGACTGAAGCGGTGATTTTCAGCGCGCTGCTGTTATAGCGGCTTCCAAAGAAATCGGGCATGGTGGCCGACTTTAAATGATTGGTCATGACCCTTGTCCGCCTTCCGAGGATTACCCAGGCCAGCAGGCTTCCTATAAGGGCATTGCCTATGCCCACCCATGTGGCGGATATACCGTATTTCCATCCGAATTGTCCCGCATATCCAACGAAAACCACGGCGGAAAAATATGATGTGCCGTACGCAAAAGCCGTAAGCCATGGCCCCACCGATCGTCCCCCGAGAACAAAATCACCGACATTGGTTGCGTACTTTCTTGTTAAAATTCCGACAACAATCATAATAGCAAAAAAACAAACCAGGAAAATTATTTTAATTGCCACTTTCCATCCCCCAGTAATATATATTGTATTTCATTTTAATGTTTTAAAGCTTTAAAGCTTGGACGCTTTAAAGCGCAGCACTTTAAAGCAATAATATCATTTTTAAATTTTTATGTCAATATGCTGACGAAAAATAAGCGCCGCCCATTTTCAGGAAGATATGGCAAAGTGTAATCCTGAAATGCTTCCTGCCGGGGAAACAGGACAAGAAATCGGTATAAAAAAAGGAACTATCCGGGAAAAACCGACCTCCCAATCGTTAGATGTAAGTCTAACTCTTGGGGGTCGGTTCACCAGGATTGTTCCTTTTTATGCTTTATTTACGCAATCCACGTTGCTGATTCTTCAACTGTATGCCCAGCTCGTCAAGCTGCTTTTTGTCCACGACGTTCGGTGCATCCGTCATCAGGCAGGATGCGTCCTTCGTCTTGGGGAATGCTATGACATCGCGTATGTTGTCTTCCTTGGCTATCAGCATGATTAGGCGGTCAAAACCGTACGCCAGCCCGGCATGGGGTGGAACGCCGTATTTGAAAGCGTTCAGCAGGAAGCCGAATCTCTCGTAAGCATCTTCCTTGGTGAATCCAAGAACCTCAAACATCTTCTCCTGTACTTCGCTTTGATGTATTCTGACCGAGCCCCCGCCGATTTCCGTTCCGTTAAGCACAATGTCGTAAGCCTTTGCCCTTACCTTGCCCGGATCGGTATCCAGCATGTGAATATCCTCGTCCATGGGCATGGTGAACGGGTGGTGCTTTGCCACATACCTGTTTTCCTCCTCGGAGAACTCCAGCAAGGGGAATTCCGTTACCCACAGGAATTTATAATCATCCTTGTCCAAAAGCCCAAGGTTCCTGGCAAGCTCAAGCCTGAGATTGCCCAATACGTCAAAAACAACCTCGTCCTTATCTGCCGCAAAGAGCAGCAGGTCTCCGGGCTTCCCGTCCATGGTCTTTACAAGGACATCAAGCTCTTCTTCCGTCATGAATTTTGCAAAGGACGACTTGTAGGTTCCGTCAGGATTAACCGCCAGATATGCCAGTCCCTTTGCTCCGAAACCCTTTGCAAAATCCGTCAGGGCATCCAGCTTCTTTCTTGGCATCTCGGCCTGTCCCTTGGCATTTATTCCGCGGACTGAACCGCCGCTTTCAACAACAGACGCAAAAACACCGAAACCGCAATTCTTCACAATATCCGATACGTTCTTAAGCTCCATTCCAAAGCGGATATCCGGCTTGTCGGAGCCATACCTTTCCATGGCTTCCTTATAAGTCATCCTTGGTATCGGAAGCTTCACATCAATGCCGGCCGTTTCCTTAAAGAGCCTTTGGATCAGCCTTTCATTCACGCTGATTACGTCATCCACATCCACAAAGGATAATTCCATATCTATCTGGGTGAATTCCGGCTGGCGGTCTGCACGCAAGTCCTCGTCGCGGAAGCATTTGACTATCTGGAAATACCTGTCGTAACCGGCGCACATAAGGAGCTGCTTAAACAGCTGCGGTGACTGGGGCAATGCGTAAAACTTGCCGGGATATATTCGGCTTGGGACAAGATAGTCCCTTGCGCCCTCAGGGGTGCTCTTTGTAAGCACGGGCGTTTCTATCTCTATAAAGCCTTCTTCTATTAAAAACTGGCGCACAATATTGGCGGCCTTGCTTCTTAACATAAGATTTCTCTGAAGATCCGGCCTTCTTAAGTCAAGAAACCTGTATTTTAACCGGAGGTCTTCCTTGGTTTTGCTGTCTTCCTCGATCGGGAACGGAGGAACCTCCGCTTCCGACAGTATCCTTAAACCGGTTGCCCTTATCTCGATATCTCCCGTAACCAGGGCCTGGTTTACGGCGCCCGATCTGGCCTCAACCCTGCCGACAACAGCTATGACATACTCGCTTCTAAGCTGCTCGGCTTTCTCAAAGTCCGCACTGCCGACATCCTTTTCCTCAAAGATAATCTGGATTATGCCGGAACGGTCCCTTAGGTCAACAAATATTATTCCGCCCTTGTTCCTGCTTTTCTGAACCCAACCCATAACGGTTACGGTTTCTCCTATATTGCGGTTTGACAGTTCCGTACACCGGTGGGTCCTGTGCAATCCTTTCATCGACTCTGCCATATCTTTCAATCTCCTTAATCTATATAATAATCATAACATTTTCTGTTGCATGTCCTGGGTCTTACATAATATCTTGCCACCCGCTCATGCTCCGGATGGGTAATATACGCTTTGTATGCCTCTTCGCTTTCAAACACCGCGTCCAGCAGTATATCGGCATCTGATGAAAACATAGCTTTTGTCAGCACCTGTATTGATACAATCCCATCAATAAGGTCCTTTAGGTTCTCCAGTTCCCTCCTGATTTCTTCACCATACAGCTTTTGCTCTTCATCGGATAATTCCGCCCTGAAATCCCAAGCCACAATATGCTTAATCATTCCGCTCCTCCTTACCGGTTTGTAATAATATTATAGTAATCGGCAATTTAAGCTTTTTTACATAATTCAATAATATCCTGGATTTTATCAATGGCAACCTCGGTTTCATTACCCGTATCCATGTTTTTTATCCTAGCCCTGCCTGCCGCCAGTTCATCCGCGCCAACCACCATCGTATGCCTTGCTCCGATTTTATTGGCATATTTCATCTGGGCTTTTACACTCCGGTCCATATAATCGGTTTCAATTATAAGCCCTTCCCGCCTTAGCTTGTTTACCAGCTTGTATGCCGCAACCCTGGATTCCCTTCCGAGTATTCCGACGTAAAGGTCGACGGCCGGCTCGGGACCAAGATCTATACCTTCCGCGTCAAGCTCTTTTATGAGCCTTTCTATTCCGCATCCAAAGCCCAATGCCGGTATATCCTGTTTTCCGTCAATCTCGCTTATAAGGTTGTCATATCTTCCGCCGCCGCATATTGTCAGTCCCTCACTGTTTACGAATTCAAAAACGGTCTTGGTATAATAATCCAGGCCTCTGACAATTCCCGAATCAACCTGGTAGGCTATATTCATTTCATCCAGCAGGCTTTTAAGCTCCTCAAAATGCTCCCTGCATTCATCGTCCAGGTAGTCGATTGTCCTAGGCGCGTTCTTCATAATCTCATGGCATGTGGGAACCTTGCAGTCCAGGACCCGCAGCGGGTTCTTTGCCATTCTTTCCTTGCATGTGCCGCACAGCTCATTCTCATGCTTATTAAGAAAATCCAGCAGCACATCGTTGTATGTCCTTCTGCAGTTTCTGCATCCTATGCTGTTTATATACAGGTTAACACCCTTTAAACCCAGCTCATTAAAGAAATCATTCAATAGGGAAATAATCTCAACCTCAGCAAGAGGGCCTGCCGAACCGAAGAACTCAACACCGAACTGGTGATGCTGCCTGAGCCTTCCGCTCTGCGGATTCTCATAACGGAAAACCGGTGTAATATAAAACAGCTTGATAGGCTGGCTTTCCGCAAACAGGCTGTTTTCCAGGTAAGCCCGGACCGCGCCGGCGGTCCCCTCCGGTTTAAGGGTGATGCTTCTGTTGCCCTTGTCCATGAAGGTATACATCTCCTTCTGGACCACGTCGGTGGTTTCTCCTACGCCTCTCTGAAACAGTACAGTATGCTCAAAAACAGGGGTGATTATTTCCTTGACATTATATGTCCTGCAGATTTTTCTTGCAATATCTTCAATAATTGTCCTTTTATGCATTTCCGAACCATACCAGTCCTGTGTTCCCTTCGGTCTTTGCGTGATCATTCCAAACCTCCCATGCTAATCCTTTAGTTCATATAAGTATACTATAAACCCGGATTATTTAACAAGAACTCTTTTTTTCTGTTTATCATTTCATCTATTCTACCGATGTAGTCTTTTAACGCTTTCACATTCTCAACCCGCTCGATTTTATTCATGTCATGAAAGACGAATTTCGACATAGCGCCTGCGCCCATCGCAAGTATGGTCTGCTTTTCTTCCATAATCAGAATATTATAGAGCCCTTCCCTGCCATGGCGGGCATAGCCGATGTTCTCAAGATTATCTTCCATATTCTTTTGCCTGTAGAGATAATATGGCAGATAACCGTTCTTACATGCATACTCCCTGGTAATCCGCAGCATCTCGGCGGTATTCTGCGCCCTTAGGCCCCTGTATTGATCCTTTTCAATGTTGAGCCTTGCCGCACGCTTTATGGCCAGGGTATGAACGGTAAGGCTTTCGGGGTCAAGGGGTCTTATCTTCTCCAAGGTATCCCTTACATCCGAAGGGGTCTCCCCTAGCAAACCGATTATAATGTCCATGTTTATATTGTCGAAGCCTAAATCCCTTGCCATTCGGAATGCGTCGTTTATCTGCTCCACCGTATGCCTTCGCCCTATCAGGTCCAGGGTCCTTTGCTGCATGGACTGGGGATTGACGGATATCCTGTTGACACCGTGGCTTTTTATAACCTCAAGCTTCTCCCTTGTAATGCTGTCCGGCCGGCCTGCTTCGACACAGAATTCCCTTACATGGGTAAAATCGTACAGGTCTTTTATCAGCCAAAGAAGCCGGTCAAGCTGCCTTGCCGACAGTGTTGTCGGTGTTCCTCCGCCCAGGTAAACCGTCGACAGCTTTTTGTCCGGAAAACATGTGGAACCGTATCGCAGCTCCTTTTCCAGGGCATTAAGATAATCCTCAACAAGATCCCCGTGCTTTTCTATAGAGTACGAGGTAAACGAGCAATACAGGCATGTGCTCGGACAGAAGGGAATTCCGATGTACAGGCTGTAGCCGTTCTTATAGTCCATCTCCGTAAGGATCTCCAGTTCCCGCCTGGCTATTTGAATACTTGTCTCGGTCTTTTCCCGTGAGCACAGGTATTCCTCTGCCATTTTATCAAAGATTGCCTCTTCACCGGCCCCTTTTTCAAGCATTTCATATACAAGCTTGACGGGCCTTATGCCCGTCAGTATGCCCCAGGGCAGTTCCTTGCCGGTTAAGGAAGAAAGTATGCCGTACAGCCCGCGCTTTATTGCATTCTTGTGAGCCTGCCTGTCCTTTTCCGGGTTCGGAACATCAATGGCCGACTCATGCCTTTTTCCTGTGCCGTCGGTAATAAAAATACCGGCACTGCCACATTCTATGCTTATCCTGATGGTGCTTGCAGAATCATTACCGGTGCCGGCACAAACATCCATATTCTTATCGGTGATTTCAGACACCTTGATATCCTCTTCCGGATAGAAAGCCTTTACAAGGGGATATATATCATTTTCATATGCTGTATCCGATAAATAAATCCGAATCATTGCCTCTCCTGTTATTGTTTAAAGGTAGGGGTTGAAAACCCTTTCATGGCCTATGGTTGTCGGTCTTCCATGGCCGGGATAGACTTCCGTATCGTCAGGAAGGGACATAAGCCTGTTTTGAATGGATTCTATCAGAATCCTGTGGCTTCCCGTGGGAAAATCCGTCCTACCTACGCTTTCGTAAAACAGCGTATCTCCGCTGAACACCATTTTATATTCCTCAAGAAAGTAACATACTCCTCCGCCTGTATGGCCTGGTGTATGGATTACCTTCCATGTAAGCCCCGCCAATTCAAGCATATCATTATCACGAACCGCAACATCCGGCCTTAAGCTTATTCCTCCTCCCATATGGGCGGATACGTTAAGCTCCGGATCTCCCAGCAAGTCCGCTTCCTCTTCATGGGCATATATGGGCGCGTCCGTAAGTCTTTTAAGCTCCGGTGCCGCCGTAATATGATCGAAATGACCGTGGGTAAGCAATATCGCTTTACATTCCAGGTCATTTTCCGTTAAGTATTTATATATTCTGTTGGCATTGTCACCGGGATCGATTACAACCACTTCGTTTGAATCCGGTTTTCCTACTATATAGCAGTTGTTCTGGACTATTCCCAGTACCAGAGTCTTAATACGGATTTTTCTCATATTATACCCCTATCCTGTTTATAGTGTGTTTTAATTACGGCCATATCAGCCCGCGGTGCGCTCAATGTCCAGCACGCTTTCCACGTTCCTGATTTTTGCGATTATTTCATTGAGCTGTTCGACACCGTTTATCTCAAATCCGATGCTGATTGATGCCGTTCCCTGTTTGCTGGTGCGCACGTTCATGGAAGTCACATCTATCTTGTTTTCCGTAAGCACCCTTGATATATCTACAAGAACGCCGGTTCTGTTATTCGCATATATTTTTATTTCGGCAGGATATACTCCCGAATCCTTGCCCGCCTGAACGTCCCATTCGGCTTCGATAAGCCTTGCCCGGTCATCCTCGGGCAGGTTGATGACATTGATACAGTCGGTCCTGTGTATGGATATTCCTCTTCCTCTTGTAACAAAACCGATGATTTCGTCGCCCGGAACGGGGCTGCAGCATTTTGAAAACCTGACCGCCAAATCATGAATACCTTTAACAATAATCCCGCTCTTGGATTTCTTTTCTTCCGGTTTGAGATCCTTGGTTTCAGATATTATTTCAAGCAGGTTCTCATCGGTAATTTCCAGCTTGTTCTTCTTGCGGTATTCCTCCTGCAGCCGGTTGATAACCTGGCTTTCCTTAAGTCCTCCATGCCCGATTGCGGCAAGCAGGGAATCCCAATCCTTGAAACCGTACTTTCTCATTACCACTTCGGTGTATTCCGGTTTCAGCAGATCGCTTAAGGCAATGTTCTTCTGCTTGCAGTAGTTTGCCAGCAGTTCCTTGCCTTTGACTATATTGTCTTCCTTTAATACCGATTTAAACCATTGGTTAATCTTGCTTTTAGCCTGGGTGCTCTTGACTATCTTCAGCCAGTCGCGGCTGGGACCCTTTGAATTCTGGGATGTAATGATTTCGACCCTGTCACCGTTTTGAATGACATAATCTATAGGCACCAGCTTGCCGTTAACCCTGGCTCCAACCATCTTGTTTCCAACGGCACTGTGAATGCTGTATGCAAAGTCTATGGTATTCGATCCCCTGGGCAGGGTCTTGACATCGCCCTTTGGAGTAAACGCATAAACGCTGTCGGAGAACAGGTCGAAGTCATTTTTCAGAAGGCTTAGGAATTCCCTGTTGTCGGACATGTCTCTCTGCCATTCCAGTACCTGCCTAAGCCATGCCAGCTTCTCCTCTTCCGCCGTGGTGGTCTTCTTTCCGTCCACACCCTCCTTGTACTTCCAATGTGCCGCGATTCCGTATTCCGCCGTTCTGTGCATCTCGAAGGTTCTTATCTGTACCTCGAAGGGCTGTCCCTTGGGCCCTATAAGGGTTGTATGAAGGGACTGGTACATGTTGGGCTTCGGCATGGCGATGTAATCCTTGAACCTTCCCGGGATCGGCTTATACATCTCATGTATGACACCCAGGGCCGCGTAACAGTCCTTGACGGTTTCCACTATTATGCGGATGGCAAACAAATCGTAAATCTGCTCCAGGGTTTTATTCTGGTTGACCATTTTCTTGTATATACTGAAGAAATGCTTGATTCTTCCGTCAATCTTGGCAGGTATCCCGGCATTGTCGATATGCGCTTTGACCTCCTCCACAATGCTGTCGATATATTCCTGCCGCTCGCTTCTTTTTGAAGCTATCTTTTCCGCCAGTTCCTTGTATACCTCGGGCTCCAGGTATTTTAATGACAAATCGTCCAGCTCAACCTTGATTTTGGATATACCAAGCCTCTGTGCTATGGGTGCGTAGATATCCATGGTTTCCCTGGCGATTTCCTTTTGCTTATCCTCGGGCATGTATTTCAATGTGCGCATGTTATGAAGCCTGTCTGCCAGCTTGATCAGTATGACACGGATATCCTTGGCCATGGCCAAAAACATCTTTCTCAAATTCTCAGCCTGAACCTCCACCTTGTCCTTGGAGTATTTGAGCTGTGTCAGCTTTGTAACGCCGTCCACCAGCAGGGCGACTTCTTCGGAGAACATTTCAGCCACCTGTGAAATTGTGATATCCGTATCCTCAACCACATCGTGAAGGATTCCGGCAACCATGCTTTCCTTGTCCAACTCCAGGTCGGCCAGTATATACGCCACGCTCAGGGGATGCACAATATAAGGCTCCCCTGATTTGCGATACTGGTCCTTGTGTGCAGTCATCGCCAAATCATACGCCTTTTCCAGCATGGAGATGTCCGCAGAAGGATGGTATGAAATTACCCTGTCAATCAGCTTTTTGTAAAGCTGCTCAGGCGAAATAAAGTCAGCAGGTACGGCAGCCGCTGGCTTATTCGTCATCTCTTGTTTCATAATATCATCCTTATCCATAGCAACAATCTCCATAACCCATCAACCACAATCAATCATACTGCACTACGGAATCCACATCGTATTTTGCCAGTTTTTTTCTTCCGTTTAAGGATTTCAGCTCTATCAAAAAGATAATCTTTACAACTGTTCCGCCAAGCATCTCAACAAGCTTTGTAATAGCCTCAATTGTGCCTCCGGTGGCAATCAAATCGTCGATAATAACCACCTTCTGCCCCGGTTTAATGGCATCCTTGTGAATCTCAATCGTTGTTTTGCCGTACTCCAGTTCATAATCCATGGAAATTGTGTCGCAAGGAAGCTTTCCCGGTTTTCTTACGGGAACAAATGCCTTGTTCATATTGTAAGCAATAGGCACGCCAAAAATAAATCCCCTGGATTCAGGTCCAACGATAAGGTCGAAATCGACATCCTGAACCAACTCCTGCAATTTGTCAATTGCAAGCCTGAGCCCTTCCTTGCTCTGCAGCACGGTTGTTATATCCCGGAACAATATCCCGCGTTCCGGGAAATCCGGTATTGTTCTAATATAGTCTTTTAAATCCTTCATTTTACATCCTAACCTTTCCAGCTTGTTATCGTTAAGCCCTTTATAGATGATAATTATACCACTTTCGTCAACCATTCGCAAAGTATTATTAAGAATTATCAGTAAAATACGGGTTGTTTCACGTTTTTACACATCCTACCTGTAATTCTGTATCACAATTTGAACACTTTTATTACCATTGTATTCATTGATTCTTGGATAGTATGTGATGGTAAGCTTCACATTGCTTCGTCTGCCCGTCATAAGCCTGTCAATCTCGTCCTTTCCGTAATTTTCCTCTATGTACTTGAAAAACCCTTCGACATCCCCGAAATACAAGGCATCCATTTCTCTGCCATATGTGTTGACAACCCTGAGTTTCAGTCCGTTTGAGTTCTTCCCCAGTACATACATGGATTTTACGGCCAGGTCCTTTTCCGCAAACAGCGGCCTTTCATTTCCGTTGCCAAAGGGTTCGAGAAGCTTAAGTTCATTAACCAGCTCTTCGGTAATGTATCCCAATGGGAGCAATATGTCTATAACCACCTTGGGCCTAAGCATGTCTTTGGTCAACCGGGAGCTTTCGTTCAAGGCTTTTCTTAATGGTTCTATATTTTCACGGCTGATTGAGAATCCCGCCGCCATGGGATGACCGCCGACCTTTATCATCAGGTCCCTGTGCTTCGACAGCTCTTCAATCATATTATAGTTTTCAATGGACCTTCCCGATCCTTTGACACTGTCGACGGAATCGGCAAGTATCAGGGTCGGCCTGTGAAATCTTTCGCGGACCTTTCCCGCAATGATACCAGCTATACTTTCATGGCAGTCCGGAAGATATATGACAAGCACCGTATCCTCGAGCATGCCCTGTTCTTCCGCCGTCATTACGGCCTTTTTGGTATATTCCGCCGTCATATCCTTTCGTTCGTCATTCAGCCTTCTTAGCTCCGCGGCCAGGGTAACCGCTTCGTCCCTGTCCCCGGATAAAAGAAGAGCAAGGCCTTTCTTAGCGGTATCAAGCCTTCCTGAAGCATTAAGGCATGGGCCAATTATAAATCCGAGGTAAAATGCCGACAGCCTTTCCTTATCAATCTGGCAGGCATCCATTAGCGCAAGCAGGCCTATATTCCGGGTTTTCTTAAGATACTCCAGCCCGTATTTGACGATAACCCTATTTTCATCCACCAGTTCCATAACATCGCAAACGGTGGCAATTGCCGCATATGAAACCAACTCTTCCTCATAAGCCTGTCTGCCGGGCACCTCATACCTGTCAAGCAGCGCCAATGCCAGCTTGTAGGCAATAGCTCCGCCGCACAGGCCTTTAAACGGGTATGTGCAATCGGGCTGCTTCGGATTGATTACGGCATCCGCTTCCGGAAGAATTATGCTGTTATCCTCCGCTGCCTGGAGGCTGTGATGGTCCGTAACAATCACCGTCATCCCGTATTCCTTTGCTCTTCTTATCTCATCAACGGCTACAATACCGTTATCGCAGGTTAGAATTGTATCGACCTTGTCCTTCCATGCTTCCTCCACAATTCTTAGGTTTATGCCGTAGCCGTCGTTTATCCTGTCGGGTATGTCATAATCCGCATCGGCTCCGACCATTGTTAATGTCCGGTACAATATATATGTTGACATGACCCCGTCAACATCATAATCGCCGATAATCCGTATCTTCTTTCCCGCTTCAATTTTCTGCTGAAGGATATCGCAGGCCTTTGCCATGTCCTTCATCTGAAAAGGGCTGTAGATGTTGTCCCTGCCCGGATATAAAAATGCCCGTATCTGCCCCGGTTCCTTAAGCCCCCTATTTACAAGGCATCGGGCCAATACCTCACTAATATTGCATTTTTCCATTATGTAACGGAAATCGGCCTTTATATTCTTAATCACCCAGTTTTCCAAAGCTTTCTCCTGCCTTATGCTTCAATGATTCGGCAAACCGCCGGATTACTCATCATATTCTAGCATATTATAAATATTTTGTTAATATTGGATTATCCTAATAATATATTGCGCCGCCTGTTAACGGTATGCTATAATATATCATATGGTAATGATTACTACTTATTGTCATATTAAAGTCCCTGTAAGTTGGCAATACATATTATTTGGAAAGGCAAGGTGAAGTAATGAAGGAGTTTATTATCACAACGGATGCCACCTGTGATTTGCCGAAAGAATACATCCGTGAGCATAACCTGCATATTATTCCGATATATTATAGCTTCGACGGCATAATATACGGCGATGAAAACCACATGGAGCCGAAGGATTTCTATGACAGGATGCGCAGCGGATTTATGCCTACCACAATGGCTGTCAATCCCACCGCTGCCAGAAGTATTTTATCTTCATTGATTGATAAAGGATATGACATACTCCACATATCGTTTTCTTCCGCCTTAAGCGGCAGCTGCTCGGTTGTCGCTGCGGCAGCCAGGGACCTACGCAATGAATATCCCGGTACCAGAATAACAGTTGTTGACTCACTGTGCGCCTCCATGGGGGAAGGCCTGTTGGTCTACAAGGCGGTTCAAATGAAGGAAGCCGGTAAGTCCATGGACGAAATTGCCACCTGGCTGGAGAATAATAAATTACATCTCTGCCATATCTTTACCGTAGACGACCTGCACCATCTCCAAAGGGGAGGCCGTTTATCCAAAACCACAGCAATTATAGGAACTCTGATTAACGTAAAACCGGTTCTTCATGTGAACAATGAAGGCCGCCTGGTGCCGCTTAACAACGTAAGGGGCCGCAAAAAGGCGATTGTGTCCCTGGTCGACCAGATGGAGAAAAGGCTGCCCGGTTTTGAGAATATGAACGACATCGTATTCATCAGCCACGGCGATTGCCCGGAGGACGCCAACTTCCTGGCATCCCTGGTGAAGGAACGGTTCGGAATCAATAATGTAATGATTAATTATATATGCCCGATAATTGGATCTCATTCAGGTCCCGGAACCCTGGCGATATTCTTTATGGGCAGCCATAGATAACATTCGTAATCAAAAGAAGGACAGCAGCTTAATTGCTTCTGTCCTTTTTATTTGCCTAATCGGCATCATTCAATTTCATAAATGACAATCCTGGTTCCGACCGGCCGCGCCGTTGCGGTTACCTGAACGTTCCGCCTTCACGAAGATTGCTTACAACCTCCATGACACGGTTTTTTGCTTCCTCACCCGTCGTGGATTCCTCAATATATTTTATAAGCTCCTGTTTTCTCTCATCAGGCAGGTTCGTGAAATTGGTCATTGCCTTCATATCCATGGCCAGGCGCATGCCAAGCCCTATAGGAATCTGGGATTTACCGTCTGTTAAGCTCATGCCTTGGCTCCTTTCATAAAAAAATCAAATACTCTTTCCCGGTCTTATTATGAAAAGGGTCAAGGCTTTTTATGCATGCGTTCCGGTTCTTAATAATGGGATATTATGAAAGCTTTATGAATTCGTCCACCAGCTTTTCATAGGACTTAAGGCTGGTTCTCCAAAACTCGGGATCCTCCAGGTTTATGTCGGCTTCCTTGGCGCACTCCTCAACCGTGCTTACCGTGGTCGCATTGAGCAAGGCTTTATATTTTGGCAGGAAGTCATTTCCTTCATTCTTGTATTTCTCGTAAAGCCCCCTTGCGAACAAGCCTCCGAAGGCATACGGGAAGTTGTAGAAGCTCAATTCCTCCGAATAGTAATGAGGCTTTACGACCCACATGTAAGGATGCAGGACTTCATGATCAAGGCCGTCACCGTAAGCGGTTTTCTGGGCATTCAGCATGATTTCTCCCAACTCGTCCGCGAAAAGGAACCCTTTCCTTGACCTGTCGAAAACCTCGGATTCAAACAAGAATCTCGAATAAATATCGCACATGATCTGGGTTATATCCTGAAGCTGGCTTTCTATCAAGGCCATTTTTTCAACACCGGATGCTTCCTTAATTATTGCCTCCATGATCAAGGCTTCGTTAAAGGTGGATGCCGTCTCCGCTACAGGCATGCCGTATTCGACATTAAGCGGCAGATGGTCCTGGATATGCATGCCGTGGTATGCATGCCCCAGTTCATGGGCAAGCGTAAGGACATCATTCAGGTTGCCCGAGAAGTTGGTAAGAATCCTGCTCTGCTTGACAAACGGAAGATTGCTGCAGAATGCTCCGCCCACCTTGCCCTTCCTCGGGAAGAAATCAATCCACTCCTCTTCAAAGGCCTGTTTTATCATATCCGCCATATCGTCGGAAAACCCTCTGAAATGCTTGATTAGGTAATCCTTTGCTTCCTCAACGGTAAATTTGGTGCTGCTTTCGCCGATAGGCGCAAACAGGTCATACCAGGGAAGCCCGTTCTTATGCCCCAGGAGCTTGGCTTTATGCTTCAAATACCTGTGGAACACGGGCAGGTATTCCACCATTGCCTCAAGCATGGCATCAAGGGTCTCCCGTTTCATGTGCGAGAACTCCAGCGCCTGGTCGAGGGGCGAATCATATCCCCTCAGCTCGCAGATGGTGTTGACCTGGGATTTGACATTATTCAGGGAATAGCTGATTGCATCTTTGATCTTCTCATATGCCTTAAGCTCTGCGTAGTAAGCATCCTTTCTTACGGTCGGATCCTCGCTGTACGCCAGGTTGCGGACCTCAGGAAGAGTAATAATCTTACCCCTGTATTCAACCTCAAGAATTGAAGTCAGGTAGTTTTGCATGTTGCACCATGCCCTGCCTGCCGAGAGATTAAGCTTTGATATTACATCTTCCACGTCATCGCTTAATAAATGTTTCGCATCCCGTTTTATATTATTAATGAAGAATGAATAAGCCTTCAGCTTGGGGTGCTTTTCCATGTATTTGCCGATATTCCCAATACCGGCAATCCATTTGTTGATTGCCGAAAACGGCTTGGACACACCGCTCAAATGCTTGTCAAGCTTGTTTATCTCGTTGACAATCTCATTGTCAGTTGTATTCACGGACTCTCTCAGGGTTAAATAATTCCTCAGGGAATCGCTTAAAAACTTAAACTCCTCCATGTAGTCTATGGCTTGAATAAGAAAGTTCTCCTCATCCTCACCGTCGGCCAGTCCCGCGCTGAAGCTGTTCAATTCGTCAATCAACCGCACAAGCTTGTCAAAATCATCCTTATACTTCTTGTCATCCAGTCCTTTATAGAGAATATCCAGCGACCATTCATTATACATAGCTCTTCTGCCTTTCTTTTCTTATATTATTAGTATGTCCGGCATTCATTCCGGTTATTTAAAATAATGTTCAACAGGATGATTATACTACATTTCGATAAAACTTCCAATCATCCGATAAATAATTACGTATAAAATACAATGGTGCTGTTTTGTTGAAACCGGAAACAGCACCTAGCATATAAAAATTATTATTTAAATACCTTGAACCTGTCTTCCACCGGCAGGAAATCCTTTTCACCCGGTTCCATAACTGGTGTTCCAAAAGGCATCTGGGCCAGCAGCTTCCATTCGTCAGGCAGATTCCATGCCTTCTTAACCTCGTCGTCAATCAGCGGATTATAATGCTGAAGCGAAGCACCAAGCCCCGCCGCCTCAAGAGTAATCCATATGGTATACTGCAGCATTCCTGAAGACTGCAGGGACCAAACCGGGAAGTTATCCTTGTACAGCGCAAACTGTTCCTGAAGCCCCTTTATTACGGACTGATCCTCGAAAAACAGGACCGTTCCGTACCCGTTCTTAAATGCATCCATTTTCTTTTCCGTGGACTCAAAGGCATCGGCGGGAACAATCTTCCTCAATGTCTCTCTTGTTATCTCCCACAGCTTGTCGTGATTCTCTCCAAGAAGGAGAACGACCCTGGCACTCTGTGAATTAAATGCGGAAGGTACATATTTTACCGCATGTTCAATTATTTCCTTTATTTCCTGGTCCGAAATCGGGGATGTTTTATTTATTGCGTAATACGAACGACGGTCTTCTATCATTTGTTTAAAGCTCTTCATATCACTACTCCCTTTCTTTATTTTTTTAGGTTTTGTTTATGTTATGGATTTTATGTATTTTTTATGTCTTCACGTTATTGTATTGTATACAATTTTATTTTATACTATATTTTTATTTTGTCAACACCTTTGTGTTGACTTTTTAAATATAATTGTATAAAATTAAATTGTATCTTTTTATTTTTTGTATATTATTACGAAGAATTTTACTGTAACATCAGTGGAAAGGAAGTCATCATGAAAACTCAGGCAAAGCAAGATAATAAAGAGAAAAAATACGATCTGCTGAGACTTGATAACCAACTGTGTTTTTCGTTGTATGTCTGTTCAAAGGAGATAATCAGGCAGTACAAGCCCTTGCTTGATCCTTACGGACTGACATATACAGGATATATCATACTCATGGCCCTCTGGGAGGAAGACGGCATCACCATCAAGGATCTGGGTGAAAGGCTGTACCTGGATTCCGGCACCCTTACTCCACTGTTAAAGAAGCTTGAGTCACAGGGTTATATTACCCGCAGCAGAAGTAAAAAGGATGAGCGAAACGTTTATATAACCCTTACCAAGAAGGGCAGAGACTTTCAGGATGAAGCTTTAAGCATCCCTGAGAAAATGGTATGCAGCCTGGGCCTGGATATGGAAGAGGGCAAACGCCTGATAGACGAGCTCCATCGATTGATGAAATTGCTTTAGTCTTAATCCAATCGGTGTAATTACATTGTTTTTATGAAGCAAATCATATGCCGGCTGAAGAATAATCTCCAGCCGGCATTGTTATTGCAATAATTTATTTCTTGATTATCTTCCATAAACCCTTGAAGTAATGCCCGTTCAGCATATCCAGGATTCCTTCCATCATCCTGTCCGTAAGTGCCCCGTTGCTTTGTCTTACAAGGAAATCAAACGGCATCTCCAATGCCACCGTATACATCAGGGCTTCGTCATCAGCAGCGCTGCCCGAGTTCTTTTTCAGCTTCTTCTTTACTTCCCGCTTTAGTATTTTTCCGATAAACGTATGCTCCACATCCAGTATGCAGTTGCTTGTTGTATAAGGCCGCTTTGCCTGGCCTTCTTTTGCAGGAAGCCTTCTTCCATACAGGGCGGCAAATTCTTCATCAGGTATGACCAGGGAACCGGATGACAGGTTATAATAAGACGGCGCGGTTGCCCGGTAATCGGGCTCGGGCATGTCCGGTCCGGTAAGCTTGACGGTATCCTCAAGGTATATCGACGCGGAACTTGAACCGACAAGTATGCGGTATTCACCGGGCGGCGCGTATCTCTTTCCGATTTCGGTATTATAGTATCCGAACTGCTCCGTGTTGATTCTTACAACCACATTCTTCGTCTCACCGGGCTTTATGCTTACCTTTTCAAAGCCGCACAGTTCCTTGACCGGCATGAACATCTTCCCGTCCGGATGGGCTACAAATACCAGCGCCGTTTCCTTTCCTTCCACCGTCCCCGTATTCCTTATGCTGAATGATACCTCTATCTCATCGCCTAATCCGGCTTCAGATTTTGACAGCTTAAGACCCGAATACTCAAAACCGGTATATGACAGGCCGTATCCAAACGGGTATCTGACGGGCTTATTCGCCTTCTCATAATAGCGGTATCCGACATATATGCTCTCCCGGTATTCGACCGTTGTCCTTCCGCCCGGGAAATAATTATACGACGGATTGTCGTTCAGGGACAGCGGCCATGTTTCAGCCAGTTTTCCTGACGGCACCGCAAGCCCCAGAAGAAGGTCCGCAACGGCTTCCCCGCTTCCTTCACCGCCATAATAGGCAAGCAGTATGCCCTTTACCTTATCGGCCCATGGCAGCTCCACGGGGGACCCGCATGCAAGGACCACAACCACATTGGGATTTACCTTGCATACTTCTTCGATAAGCCTGTTCTGCACATCGGGCAGGGACATGTTCTCGCGGTCATAACCTTCCGATTCGATATCGTCCGGAAGCCCTGCAAACAGGTATACAATTTCCTTATCCCTTGCAATCCTGCAAGCTTCATCAATCAGTTCACCTGTGTCTGTTCCAGCATTTTTATCAAGCAAATATCCCGGAGCATAATCCGCCTTTAATCCTCTTGCGGTTAGTTCATCCCATGCATTGCTTACACGGTAAGGATTTACCTTTGAGCTTCCTGCTCCCTGGAATTTGGGCTTCCTTGCCATTTCCCCGATTACTGCGGCATTCTGGCTTGTATTTCCCGGAAGAATCCCGCCTTCATTCTTAAGAAGCACCGCTGATTCCTTATGTGCCTTGACAGCTAGCTCATGATGCGCGTCCATGTCACAGGATGCGTTTTCCTTTCTTGACCTCATGGATTTAAGAATGAGCTCAACCACCCGCTGCACAATCTTATCAAGGTCGCTTTCGGACAGGGTTTTGTTATTAACGGCTTCTATAATTTTCCTGTCATTATATCCATCGTTTCCGGGCATCTCCAGGTCAAGTCCCGCCAAAACTCCCTTCACCCTGTTGTTTACGGCACACCAGTCGGAAACTACAAGGCCTTCAAAGCCCCATTCCTTCCTTAGGATGTCGTTAAGCAGGTATGCATGGTCGCTGCAGTATGTTCCGTTAATTTTATTGTATGCGCACATAACCGTCCATGGTTTGGCCTTCTTTACCGCAATCTCAAATGCCCTCAGGTAAACGTCACGAAACGCCCTTTCATCAATAATGGCGTCTATGGACATGCGGCGCGTTTCCTGGTTGTTTGCCGCAAAATGCTTGAGAGATGTGCCCACCCCCTGGCTTTGGACACCATTTATAACTGCTGCCGCCATCTCACCTGAAAGCAGGGGATCTTCACTGAAATACTCGAAATTCCTTCCGCAAAGCGGGGTTCTCTTCTGGTTTGCCCCAGGGCCAAGAAGGACGTCTATGCCTTCCTTTTGACATTCCTCACCCAAGGCTTTTCCTATCTCGCCGGCAAGCTCCCTGTCAAAGCTGCAGGCCAGGGCGCTTGATGTAGGAAAGCAAACTGCGGGAACACTCTCATTCATCCCCATACCTTCCAACTGCTTGCGAAGCCCATGAGGGCCGTCGGATACTGTTATTGAGGGTAATCCCAGCCTTTCAACCGGCTTTGTGTGCCAAAAGTCCTTCCCGGAGCATAGGGAAGCCTTCTCCTCAAGGGTCATTTGCTTTACCAGTTCTTTTGCCTTTTCAACAATCTGCTCATCAGTCAACGACTTAACATCCAATACATCCATTGATCCTTTAACCTCCCTTTTCATCAATTGTATTCCGATCCACCTTGCTTCCAGCTTTGCTTTCCTTGCTTTCCTGATGCTTTATCCATGCCTTATAACCCTGTAAAGGTTTGCTTCATACGGCCTGAGCATATCCGATTCATCCCTGTAATTTGACAGGATAAGCTCACACGGCGTCCTCTTCTTTTTCTTAACAATTGCATTTTCTGACAGGTTGCATTCCACCAGGAACATGGTTCCTTTATGCTTGCGAAGGTATACCAGAGAATCCTTCCTCTTCTTGTCCAGGAACCTTATACCGCCGTATATAAATGCCTCATTCTCCCTGCGCAGCTTAATCAGCTTCTTGTAGAAGTTCAGTATCGAGTCCTCATCCTTAAGCTGTGCTTTTACATTGTATTTCGAATAATCGGTATGAATCCCGATCCATGGCGTACCGCTTGTAAATCCCGCATTTTCACCGTCATCCCACAGCATGGGCGTTCTTGCATGGTCACGGCTTCCCGCAAGTATCCTGCTGAGAGCCGCTTCCTTTCCCCGGGTTTTCAGAACCTCGTTATAAAGATTCAGGCTTTCCACATCCCTGAAATCCTCAATAGATGAAAATTCCTGGTTTACAGCGCCAATCTCCTGTCCCTGGTATATAAAGGGCGTACCTTTAAGTGTCAGCTGCAGCATGGCAAGAAGCTTTCCCAGCACCGTGCGGTATGCGGGGTCGGGGTTAATCTTCGATATCATCCTCGGATTATCATGATTCTCAAAGAACAACGCCATCGTGCAGTATGGGCTGTAATTTTCCATCCAGTCGATTATATATTTTTTATAATAATTCAAATCATAGCGGTAGCCGTCAAATTTGCCGTGTCCAGGGGTTTCCATATGATCAAAGGAGAATATCATGTCAAGCTCTTTTCTGTGTTCCGCGGCAAGAAGCTTGCCCATCTCCATGCCCACACCCGGAGTTTCCCCCACGGTAAACGCGTCAAATGGTTCAAACGCTTCTTTCTTCAGCTCCCGCAGGTACTCATGAAGCTTAGGACCGTAGAAATAATGCTCTATCCCGCGAAAGCCCATCATTTCTCCAATCAGTTCGTTGCCGTCAGGAAGACCCTCCTTCTTGGAAATGAAGTTTATAACATCAAGCCTGAAGCCGTCTACTCCTTTTTCAAGCCACCACCTGATCATATCGATTATTTCCCGTCTCATTTCGGAGTTTTCCCAGTTTAAGTCCATCTGTTTTTTCGAGAATATGTGCAGTGCCCAGGAATCCATTTCTTCATAATAGTTCCAAGCGGGGCCTCCAAAAAATGATACCCAGTTGTTAGGTGGATTCCCATCCGTGTTCTTTACAAAATAGTAATACTTCCGGTATTTTTCCGATCCCTTGAGAGCCTTGGCAAACCATTCATGCTCATCGGAGGTATGGTTTATAACCAGGTCCATGATAAGCTTTATGCCCCTGTCATGAACCTCATCAAGCAGCTTGTCGAAGTCCTCCATGGTTCCGAATTCCTTCATGATGGCATAATAGTCCCTGATATCGTATCCGTTGTCATCATTCGGTGAGTCATACACGGGGCAAAGCCATATGGCATCCACCCCAAGCTCCTTAAGGTAGTCCAGACGCATGCGGATACCGTTCAGATCCCCTATTCCGTCCCCGTTGGAATCCTGAAAGCTCCTGGGATAGATTTGGTATATGACTGCTTCCTTCCACCATTTTCTTTTCGAAGGGCTTCGTAAACCCTGAATTGAATCCGCTTCGCCGTTGACCAGGTCCAGGACGCTTTGATAAAAACGGAGGTCAAGCTTCTTCTTGGTAAGCTTCGCCAGAGTTTTTATCTTTAAGCTTCCAACCAGAGGATTGGCAACAAGCCTGCTGCTTATGGCTGACGCGTTAAGCAGCTTGTTGATAATGTCCCTGCCTATGGGGTTATTGTATAAATCCCTTATGGTACTGTTAAAATCCAGTTTCATGCCCTCATGCCCCTTCCTGCCTGTTTATTACAGCCGGAATCCGGTATTTTCCTATTATGTTTGCATATTACAGTTTTATAATACTTCAAATATGCAAAGACTTCAATCAGATACTAAAAAAGTATAAGATAATACAAAACGGGCCAGTCCGGTTTTCTGCCGGATCGGCCCAGAATACCTAATGTTTATTTTATTGGACATAACTGTATTAATCTAATCAAGGATTATTTAAGGAATTATATCAGGTTCAGCGTTTCATCATAGCCCAGCATCAGGTTCATGTTCTGGATTGCGGCTCCCGAAGCGCCCTTGCCCAGGTTATCCAGCCGAGTTATAATCATCGAAACTCCTTCATCATCGTTTCCGATAATAAATATTTCTGCCATGTTGGTACCGCTGCAAGCTGTAATATCCAGCCCTCCGTCAAATATAATCCCTTCCCGGTAAACCGCGCTGTTGATCTTCTCATCCTGCAGTGCGTCCTTGTCGATATAAGGCATAATCCTTACAAAATTCTGACCATTATAATGTTCCGAGAATAAACCATGAAGCTCCTTCCCGTTTAACTTCTTATCAAGAAGCCTGGTATGAATCGGTATAAATGTGGCCAGCCCTTTGTAAAAATCCGAAACAACAGGAAGAAAAACGGGGCACCTGGTTAAACCGCAATGAGCCATCATTTCCTTCAAATGCTTGTGATTGAGCCCAAGGCTGTATGGTCTCGGTGCTTTTTTATAAGGATTGTCCTCAATATCCGATTCGTATTTTTCAATCAGCGCCTTCCCGCCTCCGCTGTATCCGGTAATGCTCTGGCATGATACGGGATAATCCGCGGGCATCACCTTATGGTGAATGAGTGGATATATGGACAGGGCGAACGCCGTGGCATGGCATCCCGGATTGGACACTCTGCTGCTGTTTTTGATTGCTTCCCTGTGAGCCGGTGACAATTCCGGAAGACCGTATGTCCATCCCTGCGCGGTCCTGTGGGCCGTACTGGCATCAATTACCTTCGTTTCCGGATTTAAAACAAGACTTGCCGATTCTTTGGCAGCACCGTCCGGAAGACATAAGAAAACCAGGTCCGCTTCATTCAGCAGCCTTTTTCGTTCGTTTATATCCCTGCGCTTTTCATGGTCAATTTTCAAGACCTCAATATTATCGTATTTTGCCAGCCTTTCATTGATTTCAAGACCTGTCGTTCCGCTTGAGCCGTCCACAAAAACCTTCTTCTTCATACTCCGCTCCTCTGATGTATATTTATTCAGAAATATTAATTATTATACTTCCTTGTTATTCTCCTTGTCAATATGATAAATAAAAACACGACCCATATAAAGCCGTGTTTGTTTGTCATACCGTATTGTACTGTTCCAGCCGTTCCATAACCAGGTTCTCCACTTCATCCTTATCCATTTCCATGGCTATGGACAGTTCTCCGAAGAGAAAGTCCCGGGCGATATTCAAGTATTTCTCGTCCGTAAATGTTAGCTTCTTGCCTTGGGCCAGCCGTTCTTGCCTTCTTGCGTACAGTGTTTTTATGATTTTGACCCAGTCCATGCAGTTATGCTTTTTCAAGGCTTCCTTGTAAACATCTTCACGCTGCTTGTCACATTCTATCTTCAGCAACGGTATCTGCGGTATCCTGTCAATCAGCTCCTGGGCTTCCTCGCTTGATATAACCTTCCTCATCGATACCTTGTCATTGTTAACTGGAGTATATAGTGTGCTGGCTTTTGAGAATACGGGCTGAAGCGTGTAGCATACAATACTGTCGTCAACACCGGTTATATTCAGAATACCGATATCCTCCACCCTGCATACGCCATGGTTGCCATAAACAATATAATCTCCTAATTCATACATCTGAACGCTCCCATCTTCCATGAAACCAATATATACGTTAAAAACATCCATATATTATTATACCAGAATTTCGGGCTTTTTGTTAGCGTAATTGCAAACTTTGCAAAATTTGTGGAAATCTTCTATAGTATTCTGTCAAAGCAACAGTGTGTTTAAGCAATTTATCCATATTGCGTGCTTGTACATTATTCCTTGGCCGAGGGGTCAATGGCGTCCCTTAGCGCATCCCCGACAAAATTTATGCTTAAAACCAGCAGCATGATTATTACGCCCGCGGGAACCCACAGCCAGAACTTACTGGTAAGTATGGTTATCGATTCCGCACCGTTCAGTATATTGCCCAGGCTTGCCGTCGGAGGTTGGACACCCATGCCAAGGAATCCCAGCGCGGCCTCGTCAAGTATGGTCAGGGCAAACACGGAGGTGGCATAAACAAGAACCGGTCCGACGGTATTGGGCAGTATCTCGGAAAAGAGGATGTACCTGTTGGGCATCCCGGCCACCTTGCTTCCCTTAACAAAGTTGGTTTCCCTTAGGGACAATACGCTGCCGCGCACCAGCCTTGCGGCACCGGGCCAATCGACAAAACCCAGGATGAGAATTATATTCCATAAACCCGGTCCGAATATGGCCGCCGCCACCAGTACAAGCAGGATGTATGGAAACGACATGATTGTGTCCGTTATTCTCATGATTATTATGTCAATAATTCCGCCAAAATATCCCGCAATCAGTCCAAGAACCACTCCAACCACGGTCGATATTACGGTAGTGGCAAATCCGACAAAAAGAGATATCCTCGTGGCATAAAGCAGCCTGCTGAACATATCCCTTCCGATCTGGTCCGTTCCAAGCCAATGCTGCAATGAAGGAGGCGACGAAAAGGATGTGCTGACCTTGTTCGGGTCATAGGGCGCAATAACGGGCGCCAGTATGGCCAAAACGGTCATAAAGCACAGAAAATACAGGCTGACCACCGCCAGCTTGTGCCTGCCAAAGCGCCTCGCTATCATTTTAAAACTGCTGCTTTTATATTCCATATTGTCAATATTGCGCCTTGTTAAGAACTTCATTCCCATGCACCTTGTAAATTAGTATTTTATAGTCGGATCCACCAGGGCATATATGATATCCGTTAACAGGTTCGAAAGCAGCACGACAATCGCGGTTAGAAGCGCCACTCCCATAATCACCGGATAATCCCTGCCTGTTATGGCGTTCATTGTAATCAAGCCAAGTCCCGGCCAGCTGAAGATCTGTTCAATAATGACCGCACCGCCAAAGAGTGTCGGTATCTGCATTCCTATTACGGTTACTATAGGTATCAGGGCATTACGGAGCGCATGCTTGTTAATGACAAGAAAGCGCCCGATTCCCTTGGATTTTGCCGTTCGCACATAATCCTTCTGAAGAATCTCAAGCACCGCACCCCTGACATAACGGATATTTGAGCCCGCAACAGAAATGGCAAGTATTAAAACCGGCATAATCAGATGCCAAATCAGATCGGCAATGCCCCCGTCTCCTCCCGCGGTCCTTATGCCGCTGGACGGTAGCCAGCCGAGCCTTACGGTGAATAAATATATAAAGATAAGCGCCAGGAAAAAGCTTGGCACACTGGTTCCGAAAAACGATATGGTCACCAGGGCATAGTCCCGCCTTGTGTACCTGTGGACTGCGCTGTATATGCCAATGGGTATGGCAATGGCAAGCCCCAGCAGCAATGAGGTGCCCATAAGCAGGAGCGTGGGGCCCAGATGATTTCCTATTATCTCACTTACCGGCTGGTAGCTCTTGACCGAATAGCCCAGGTTTCCCCTAAGCACGTTCATAAGCCAGACAAAATACTGGACATAGAACGGCTTGTCCAGTCCCAAACGGATTGCCCTGGCTTCCAATGCCGCTTCTGAGGTCTTCGGCCCTATCATCATTTCCAGGGGGCTTCCGGCAAGGCTCATAATTGCATAATCCAGGATTGTGATACCAATGAGAACCGGAATGGCAATCAGTATTCTTTTTATGGTGTACTTCAGCATCTGCTCCTCATTCCTTAATCCGGCACGCAGGTACCTTTATACTATGCCTGCATGCGAATACTCCGACTTTCTAAGTATGGCTTTCTCTCTTGATTCTCCGTGCCAAAAGCACCGGGCAGGCGACCTTATGGCCGGACCCTTCCTCCACGGGTATTAGCTTTGGATCCTCCGTCATGCAGGATTCCAAGGCATATGGACATCTCGTATGGAACTTGCATCCCTTGGGAGGATTCAACGCGGAAGGGATATCTCCCTTAAGCACCAGCCTCTGTCTTCCCCTGAGCTTTGGAACAGGCAGGGGAGACGCATCAAATAAAGCATTGGTATACGGATGCACAGGATCATCGAACAACTCCTGCGTATCCGCGATTTCCACAATCCTGCCCAAGTACATTATGGCTATTCGGGTGCTGACATACCGGACGGCACCCAGGCCGTGGGATATAAAGACATATGTGAGCTTCAGCTCATCCTGAAGCTGTTTAAGCAGGTTAAGAATCTGGGCCTGCACCGATACATCCAGTGCGCTGACAGGCTCATCGCAGACTATCAGCTTAGGCTTTACGCACAGGGCTTTCGCAATACCGATTCTCTGCCTCTGTCCTCCCGAAAATTCATGGGGATACCTGTGCTTCATCGACCTCGGCAGCCCTACCAGGTCCATAAGCCTGTCAATTTCAGCGTCAAGGCCGTCCTTGCCCACTATCCCATGATACAGCATGGGATCGGCAAGGATGTCAAAAACCTGTTTTCTGGGATTAAGGGAAGAATTTGAATCCTGGAACACCATCTGTATTTGTGTCCTAATTTTTCTGAGACGGTCGAAAGGCATGTCTGACAGTGATTCTCCCTGATATATAACGTGCCCTGAAGTAGGCTTCTCCAGGGCTACAATCTGACGTCCGATAGTGGATTTCCCACAGCCGGATTCACCGACAATGCCAAGGGTTTCTCCTTCATATATTTCAAGATCCACACCGTCCACCGCATGTATTACCGGTGTGTTTCTGCCTATATGCATGCCTTTTGCCGGATAGTACTTTTTCAGCCCGCTAATAACAATGAGAGGATTTCTGTCATTGTCTTTTTGCAATAGGAATCTCCCCTTTCTCAGCCCGGTGGCACCTTACGAAATGCCCTTTCCTGAATTCAGTATATGCCTGCTCATGCCTGCAAAGCGGGACGGTATACGGGCAGCGCTCAAAAAACCTGCATCCTTCGATATCCTGGTAAATCTCGGGAACAACACCGGGGATGGATGCCAGCTTTTTGTCCGGATCGTCATATATGCACGGAACCGATTCCAGAAGCGCTTGTGTATACGGATGGGCGGGATGGTCAAAGATGTCGTAAACTGAAGCCTCCTCCATGAACTGACCCGCATACATGATAATAACCCTATCCGCCAGCTCCGCCACAAGGCCTATATCATGGGTAATCAGTATAATAGACATATGGAATTCTTTTTGAAGATCTGAAAGAAGCTTCATTATCTGAAGCTGTATGGTAACGTCCAAGGCCGTGGTAGGCTCGTCCGCAATGATCAGCTTCGGGCCGCATGCCAGCGCCATGGCTATCATGACTCTCTGCTGCATTCCTCCTGAAAGCATATGGGGATATTTCCTCATCACGGCTTCGGGATCGGGCAGTCCAACCTTGCTTAACATTTTTACGGCATACTCGGCTGCGCTTTTCCTGTCATAACCCATATGGATGCGGATTACCTCGGTCAGCTGGTTTCCTATGGTAAGCACGGGATTTAAGCTGTTCATGACATCCTGAAATACCATGGTAACCTCGTTTCCCCTGACTTTGTCCAATTCCTTCTCATCCATATCAAGCAGATTTTTTCCGTCAAACACTATACTGCCGTCTATGACATGGGCATTTGCACTCAGCAAACCAAGGATGGAAAGAGCGGTCATGCTCTTGCCGCAGCCGGTTTCTCCGACAATGCACAGGACCTCTCCGGGTTTGACGGCGAAGCTGACCTTGTCCACGACGATATTCCGTATCCCGTCCTCAAAAAACGCTATTGAAAGGTTCTCCACCTGCAACAAATTATCCATCCGGCAACTCTCCGCTATTTTGCTATTTCCCATTCATGTACATTTATGAATGTTCCGTATACATCCGGTACGGCATTTTTAAGGCGGTTGTTCACCGCTCCTATGGCGCTTAAGACATAGGCCGCAATCATCGGAACATCTTCCTGGGTGTACCCGGTAACAATCCTGTAATTCCTGACAATTTCATCCATGTCGGTTGTCCTCTGCGTCTTTTCAAGAGCCTGGGCAACCTCTTCCCTGTAATACCTGGTCCATCCGCCTTCCGACAGCAGCCAGCTTATATCGGTATAAGGGTCGACTGGCGTAAATGTATACTGTACCGCCAGCATGTCGAATTCTCCCGTTCCCGCCACCGATAGAAGGGTTGATATGTCTACGGTGTTTATCTGAATGTTAAGGCCAAGCTCTCCGAGCTGTGCCGTTATATAGCTCGCAATCTGCACAAAGGTGGTATCGCCGCTGTTTACATAGAAAGTATACTGCGTGGACTTATCCCACCCGTCGGCCTCCGCTTCGCCAAGAAGCTGCTTTGCCTTTTCAGGGTCATATGGCACCGGTGAAATGCTCTCATCATAGAACGGTCCCGCGCTGGCAAGGAAGCCGTCCACAATTTCGCCATTGCCCTTCATAAGATCCTTAAGAATGGTTTCACGGTCCATTCCGTATAATATTGCCTGGCGCACCCTCTTATCCGTAACCCGTTCGGTGTTAAAAAAGATGGACTGGACGGTCACCGGCGTTCCGTCATATACCGTGATGTTTTCCAGCTTTCTTACGGAATCGTAATCCTCCCTCAGGATTGCTCCCATGGTCTGCTGAACAAGGTCAAGCTCGCCCGACCTTAACCCGGCAAGAAGCTGGCTTGCGGTAACCACCTTGAAGTTCAGCTTCTTTATCTTAGGAGCGCCCATAAAGAAATTATCATTGGCTTCCATAATGACATAATGGTTGAGATCCACTTCCTTTATAAAATACGGGCCGCTTACGACAGTCGGCGCGTTGAACCAGTCATAAGACAGCAGGTCCTTTCTGGGCACATCCTTAAGCACGTGCTTGGGCAGGGTAAGAATGTACCGGCCATAAATGTTCTTAAATGTATGAAGCGCCATCTCGGTCTTGGTGGTTATCTGTACGGTCTTTTCATCCACAGCCACAACTCCGCTCAAGGAAGTGGCTCCGGATTCCGCATAACCGTCATCCCCCGTTCCTTCAATCTTTTCCATGGACATTCCCACGCTCCCTATCTCTGGGCTGGTCCAAAGCAGGTAAGTAAACACCACGTCGTCTGCGGTAATCGGCGTACCGTCCGACCATACGGCATCCTTCTTTATCTTGATTGTAAATGTCTTATTGTCCTCAGTAGTTATCTCTTCGGCAAGCAGGCCTACGAATTCCATATTCCTGTCAAGCTCCACAAGCGGTAAAAACTCCAGGGATGTCGTGTACTTTACGACCTCCGTCCCGTCCTGGAGCAGAGGGTTTACCGAACTGAGCGTATCCGTAATTCCGATATTTACAATATCATCATTTGTATTCTTCTTTCCGCATCCGGCCAGGGCCATTGCCGCCATGGCAAGAATTGTCCAGATCATTAAAAGCTTTTTTGATTTTTTCATGCAATCACCGTTCCTTTTCGTATTTTTTAGCCGTTAATTCATGTAATACCGTACCTGTCGCAACAGGTCGGTCTCTATTCATAAAGTTCGGAATATTGTACCAAGCCTTAATATTTTTAATATTATGCTCTTACATACAATAGTATTTCCATATAAATTTGATAAGCTTACTATAATATAAATAATTGAAAAAAACAATGCAATTTTCAAATTAATTGTATACAATTAAATATTACATTTTTCTCTATTTTGCCCCGCTTGCTTGATTTCGATATTCCTTCCCGGCAGCTGAAACATATCTCCGTATCCTGTTATGCCGGCTCACCATTTGTATAATAAATGACATCCTTTCGCAAATCAATATTGATGTAAATTCCCTCTGAACCGTCAGGATTGAACTGGAACAATATTATAAATATCTATAAAATTATACATTGTTATGGGGATGGGTTTATGCTATACTCATTTTACAAAGGATTTTTCTTCTAGTTTAGAAGAAAATCCTTTTAATAATGTAAGGAGGAATGAAATGAGCAAGGATTTGAAAGCATATATTGTCAACATGGGTCCGGCAAAATGCAACGTGGACCTGGGAGTCGGCAGTGAGCGCGGAAGCTACGTAAATCAGGATTATATATTGAACAAACTTGGAAGACCCCATAGGGCGATTAACCTTATGTACTGCTATTATCCTCTTGATGAGGGCTGGCCGCTTCGCGCAAGCATTGCTCATGCCAGTGATGACGTTTCCTTTGCATGGGACTATCCATATGACGATTATTTCCCCTACAAGGGCGGACTTAATGGTGATTTGAACGACGAACCCTTCATCTTCATGCGTGATATAAGAAGGCACGGACAGGACGTAATCCTGACCCTGACCATCGACCCTCATGTATCGGATGATCATCTTATAGCCATAGCCAATGATTTAAGAACCTTCGGGCGCATGTTCCTGCGCATCAACCATGAGGCAACCGGAAACTGGTTTTCATTCAACAAGCGCTGTACATACCAGGAAGTGGCCGATTTCTATGTGCGCTTCCATAAAATCATAAAAGAGCATGCGCCAAATATAAAAACGATTCTCTGCATCGGTGGCGTTGAAAATCCCGACAGCGAAGAAATAGAAAGAGAAGCGGAGTTTTCAGAGGCCGTGCGCGTAACTGATATCTGGTCCATAGACAAGTACCTGGCACTTCATTGGGGATGGCCTTATGACGTTGCCGAGCGCGGCGGAAAATCACATAGAAGATACAGCGTAAGGGATATATTTGAACTGGCCAAGCGCACCTACAAGCGTTTCAGCTACATCTGCGGAGGTGCAAAAAAGCCCATGGTCTTGTCCGAGCTCAATGCGGACGGTGACGTTACCGGACCTTATGATCAGGCAATGATGGTCAAGCAGTTCTGCGATATGATAAAGGAGGAGCCGGCCACATGGCTTTCAGGATTTACCTTCTACCAGTTCAGGGATGACGGCAGGCTCGGCCTTGAAATAACCGACCCCAACAACAGGGAAGTAGGTATTGAGCAGCCCGTAATGAAGGTCTACAAGGAGATAATCCACGACGATTACTTCAAACCCGGCATGACTCTTGGCAATGAAGTTTCCTTCCCCGTTACTCTCCGCTGGGGCGGTTCGGAGGACTCCACAGGCCTGTCCATACCGATTGACTTTGAAGCGAATCCTCACTTTGCAGAAGTCATATTTGACGACGAAATCAAGGATCTGAACCTGATGATGGAGCTGAACGGACGCTGGTTCTACAAGGCACCCGGTGTGAAGGTAATTGACCTTATGCCCGCGTTCTTTGAAAAACAGCTTTCCGGTCCGCGCACCCTGGACCTTAAGATCTTTGCTCCGCCTGCAAGCGGTGAAAACAATCCGTCACAGGGTGACGACTGGGCTGAAAATTATTACACGGTTATCAAGAAATGCCCCGAGTTCCGCATCAGGTATGAGCCTATCGAGCTTGAAGTTAAGTAATGCTCATAATATCAGCTTGTTACGAATTAGATTGATTAATGATATTAAAGCGGTATCCGTATGCCTGGCATGATATAACGGGCAAACGGATACCGCTGATTTAATTAGATGTTGAGATCTTTGTACTTGCTAATCTATAAAGTTCATATACTTTACATAAAGCCCGTTAAAGTCCTCATCGTTTGACAGGCTTATTTCCTGCGTCACTTCCAATATGAGAGCCACTTGCGCTTCAGCATTTTTATCGCAGATATATCTTACCGTTCCGTTTAGGGCGGTATTGCCGACAGCTCTTACCCTGCCCTTAAATTCCTTCGGCAGAAGGCCAATGGCCATAGCTTTATCAGCATCCATTTCGAATCCGAATCCACCGGCAAGATACACCGTATCAATATCCCCGTAAGCTGCTCCATACCTTTTCAGCAGCACCTCAAGTCCGGCCCTTATGGCCGCCTTCGCCAGCTGGATCTCCCTGATGTCCTTCTGGGTCAGGACAATTTTACCGCTTTCCCCGTTTTCGACCAGGGGGTAGCCATTTTCAAAGCAGTCATCGCCAAGCAGTCCGGTCCCGTCAATAAATCCGGCCTTAAGCAGCTCCGCAACAGCTTCTATAACCCCTGTTCCGCATATTCCTGCTGGCGGTTTGCCGTTAATGGTCTTTACCCGGCATTTTCCGTCCTCAATGCTTACACGGCATATGGCTCCCGGTATACTTCCGGTTCCGAACGTAATATTCCCGCCTTCAAACGCAGGCCCGGCCGCAGCGGAGGCCGCGAGAATCTTCTTATTATTGCCGATTACCATCTCGCCGTTCGTTCCCAGGTCAATCAGGATTTTTACCCTTTCATCACCGGCAAAACCGCACGCCAGCATTCCCGCCGCAATATCCCCTCCTATAAAAGCCGATATTCCCGGGAAAACAACAACGGGGATATTCCATTCAGAATCCTTAAGAAGCTCGGCATAAGTCGTGTATATGGTCTTAATGTTCACAGGTGTATATGGATATACGCCCAAGGTGCTGCAGGAGTACCCCATTAACAGGTGAATCATTGCAGTATTGCCCGCTATTGCAATTTGCCCTATGTCCGGGCTATGCTTCCGGCTCAGCCACCTGCCAAGGCCTGTTTTCAAATCATTAATTATGCTTTGCCTAAGTTCATCGCCCTGTCCGCGGTTAGCCCTTTCTATCCGGCTTATGACATCAGCCCCGTATTTCCTCTGGCTGTTTAGCGCCGAATAAGTATCAACTACTCCTCCGGTAACTTTATCGATTAGCTGCATGGCTATGGTTGTGGTCCCGATATCTATGCCTATTCCCAGTTTCATTTCAGGCATGTCAGTTTCCATGAGCCTGTTTTTGCTGTCATCTCTCTTATCATATGTGAGGTTTTCGGGTATATCCGCATCCGTTACAATATAATAATCCTGATTCTTATCAATGTCCAACTCAATTGTGCAGTCCGTAGCAGGGTATGCCGTGCAGGCAAGCCGGTATCCGCTCTCAAGCTCGTCCCTTGAAAAAAAACTGTTATCTTCCCTGCTTACCGCAATATCACCTTCAAGCACCCTGATCCTGCATTTACCACAGGTACTTTTTCCCGCGCATGGGGAATCAATATGGACATTGCTCCCCGTAAGAGCATCCAGAATCGACTGCCCTCTCCTGCACGAAACAGCCATATGCTTACCTCTGTTTTTCACAATAATGGTTACCTGTGGCCCTGTCATCAGCATCTCTCTCCCTTAGCCATAACTTGCCTCTTTTTATACTAATTATACCATCTCTAACATACCATTTTCCCATACTTTAATTCAATAAAAAAATCAGCTTATCACTTTACCCCATACGCAATCATAAGACTTTGAACCTTCAAAACGGACTTAGCAAAGGGTGAAAATACTCACCGAATAAGTGAATTATAAAAAGAGGACCTGAATCCTCTTTTTATTTTCCATTCACTTTCGTGAAATCCCGTGTAGCTTGTATTTCCTGCATTGCAGCCAATACTTCCGGATTACCCCATGTTAATGTTATCCGGTTAAAGAAGTTGGTTGCGGAGCCTTGGACATCCCAATATATCGGACACATGCCACGCTCGTATATTCCGCGTGTTACCTCAATCTCCCAAAGATCGGAGTATTTCTTTTCTTTTTTTGAACACATGCAGTATTCCCCTACAATAACCGGAATACCCTTATCAACATAATTTTTTTTCATTAAATCCAACTGTGAATTCAATAATTCATAATCCTCCGGGGATCCCCACTCCCACTGAGCTTTGCCCCAGGATTCGTCTTTGGTCAGTGCGACCCACGTCCATGGGGTGTAATAATGTACGGAGATAGCGCAGCGGCCCATCGGGTCATCAGGCATTTTGGTCAGCCCATTGTTTGCATAGTCTATGTTTGTATAATAAGCCGAAATCAGCAAATGGCGCTCAGCGTTATTGCCACCCGAAGCACGAACTATGTCAACAAACCTTTGATTGATTCTGTTTAGGAGATCGAATGCCCTTTCCTTTTGCTCTTGGGTTCCGGTATACTGGTTCCATATCGCATCAAAGCCGGGCTCGTTCATTGATTCAAACATCAGGTAATCGTTATAATCCTTGAATCTTTCACTAACCTGCGTCCAGATGGCTTCATACTTTCTGAACCCCTCAGCTTCATCTACGGGGAACAGCTCTCCGATAAAACTGTCGTGATGAAGATTAATGATAGCATACATACCGTTGCCTATTACCCAGTCCACTACCTGCTGTATACGGTCCAGCCAAGCGGGGTCGATAACATAATCCTCTGACATCATATTAGACCAGGTCACCGGAATACGCATTGTACGGAATCCAGCTTCCGCGTACGCCCTAATTATTTTTTCGGTAATAACGGGGCTGCCCCATGCCGTTTCGAAATTTCTTACTGTCTTGGGGTTAATCCAGTCGCCCGTTGCGTCAAAGGTATTCCCGAGATTTATACCTATTCCCATATCATATACTAACTCCATCGTTGTAATGTCACGCATGCTTCCTACTGGACTTTTAAGCTCGACAGGTGTTTCTGTTTCATCTGCGGCCTCGGTATCTGATGGATTACCGGTTTCAGCAGTAACGGAAATTACGTCCTCCGTATCTGATGATGTGCCGGTTTCACCAGTGTCGGAAATTACGTCCTCCGTAATTGATGGCGTACCGGTTTCAGCAGTGTCGGAAGAGTCATTTTTTTCATCTCCTTTTCCGCACCCTGCCAAAAATGCTGCCGTCATAACAATCAGCATAAATAGTGATAACCATTTTTTCAGCCTCATATAAATCCTCCTATATCATTTATTCCCATGTTTGAATGGGCAGCAGGCAACCTTTTGGTTTGATGATTAAATATGTTCATGTATCCAAACGAAAAAGCCATTTACACAGAATTATAAGTTTTTATACTCTATTGTCTATTAAAAAATCAGTAATAAAAGAATAAAAAATCGGCTGTCATGGATGATTATACTTTTATCTGTTATCTTTTTCCATTTACTTTGCAGTATGACAAGGCGAATATATAAAAACTCCCCAAAGCCTTTACAGCTTTGGGGAGTTTTCTATGCTTTTAGCAATTTTCCTGCCTTTTAGTCAAGCAATAGCCCTATTATTTATTATTCTTAATTGCTGCCTGGGCTGCTGCCAGTCTTGCAATCGGTACCCTGAACGGTGAGCAGGATACATAGTTTAATCCAACCTTGTGGCAGAACTCGATGGTTGAAGGATCTCCGCCATGCTCGCCGCAGATACCAAGCTTAAGATCCGGTTTGGTTGAACGGCCTTTTTCAACAGCCATCTTAACCAGCTGGCCTACACCGTCCTGGTCAAGCTTTGCAAACGGATCGAACTCGTAAATCTTGTTCTTGTAGTAAGAATCCAGGAACTTGCCGGTATCGTCACGGGAGAAGCCGAAGGTCATCTGTGTAAGGTCGTTTGTTCCGAAGGAGAAGAACTCAGCTTCTTCTGCGATTTCATCGGCAACCACGCAGGCGCGAGGAATCTCAATCATTGTACCTACATGGTATTCAATGTCGGAGCCCATTTCCTTCTTGACTGCTTCTGCCGTCTCAACTACGACTTCCTTGACAAACTGAAGCTCCTTCCTTTCACCTACCAGCGGGATCATGATCTCAGGCACAATGTCATAACCTTTTTCATTTTTAATCTCAATTGCTGCCTCCATAACCGCCCTGGTCTGCATTCTTGCGATCTCAGGATAGGTTACGGCAAGACGGCATCCCCTGTGTCCCATCATGGGGTTAAACTCATGCAGTTCATCACAGGTGGCTTTAACCTCTTCGAATGTAAGTCCCATTTCCTTGGCCAGATCCGCAATATCCTCAGGATCCGTAGGAACGAACTCATGCAGCGGAGGATCCAGGAAACGGATTGTAACCGGTCTTCCTTCCATAACCTCATATATGGCTTTAAAGTCATTCTTCTGGAAAGGTATAAGCTCGTTAAGAGCAGCTTCTCTTGCCTCTACGGTCTTGCTTAAGATCATCTTCCTGATCTTAGGTATTCTCTCGGGCTCGAAGAACATATGCTCGGTTCTGCAAAGACCGATACCTTCCGCACCGAACTTAACGGCATTAGCTGCGTCAACCGGCGTATCGGCGTTTGTTCTGACCTTGAGGGTTCTGATCTCGTCGGCCCATTTCATAATTCTCTCAAAGTTGCCGCTGATTGAAGCTTCAACGGTCTTGACATCGCCAAGATAAATCTTTCCTGTTGAACCGTCAAGGGAGATATAATCTCCTTCTTTAATTGTATATCCGCCTAATGTGAAATACTTCTGTTCTTCATTGATCTTTATTTCACCACATCCGGATACACAGCATGTACCCATACCGCGGGCAACAACCGCAGCGTGGGATGTCATACCGCCGCGAACCGTCAGTATACCCTGGGAAGCATGCATACCCTCAATATCCTCGGGTGATGTCTCAAGACGGACGAGTATAACCCTTTCGCCTCTCTCCTTAGCCTTTACGGCATCCTCCGCAGTAAAGTAAACCTTGCCTGCCGCAGCACCCGGTGATGCGGGAAGAGCACTGCCGATCTGCACTGCAGCCTTAAGTGCGGCCGGATCAAATGTAGGATGCAATAACTGATCCAGGGACTTGGCATCAATTCTCATGATGGCCTCTTCCTTGGTAATCTTTCCTTCGTCAACAAGGTCGCACGCAATCTTGAGAGCTGCTGCCGCCGTTCTCTTGCCGTTGCGTGTCTGAAGGAAGTAAAGCTTCCTGTTCTCTATGGTGAACTCCATATCCTGCATGTCTTTGTAGTGATTCTCAAGAAGGTTTGCAATTCTCAAGAATTCCTGGTATACCTCGGGCATATCCTGCTCAAGCTGGCTGATGGGATTCGGTGTCCTGATACCGGCAACAACATCCTCACCCTGGGCATTAATCAGGTACTCACCATAGATCTTTGCCTCGCCTGTAGCAGGATTACGGGTGAATGCGACGCCTGTTCCGGAGGTATCTCCCATGTTTCCGAATACCATGGCCTGTACGTTAACGGCTGTACCCCAATCTCCGGGTATGTCATTCATTCTTCTGTAGTAGATGGCACGCGGATTGTCCCAGGAACGGAATACGGCTTTAACAGCCTCAATTAACTGTACCTCGGGATTCTGAGGGAAGTCTGTTCCCTTCTCTTCTTTATATATAGCCTTGAATCTGACAATAACCTCCTTCAGGTCATCCGCTGTCAGATCGCTGTCATACTTAACTCCCTTTGCTTCCTTGATTTCATCCAGGACTTTTTCAAACTTCGGCTTGGGTACCTCCATAACGACATCGGAAAACATCTGGATAAACCTTCTGTAGGAGTCATATGCAAATCTCGGATTATTGGTCTTCTTTGCAAAACCCTCAACAACTACATCATTAAGACCGAGGTTAAGAATTGTATCCATCATACCGGGCATTGATACTCTTGCGCCGGAACGGACGGAAACCAGCAAGGGATTCTCGGGATCACCAAACTTCTTTCCTTCCTTTTCCTCAAGCTTTCTCAATGCGTCGAAAATCTGATTCTTGATTTCATCCTTTATTACCTTGCCGCTGTTGTAATAATCTGTACAAGCTTCCGTTGTAACCGTAAATCCTTGGGGAATGGGTAGTCCCAGGTTCGTCATTTCAGCCAGGTTGGCGCCCTTTCCTCCAAGAAGGTTTCTCATGTCGGCACTGCCTTCATTAAACATATAAACCCATTTTGTCATTTTGTGTTTGCCTCCTATTTTTCTTTCTATTCTTGATCCGTTTTAATAATTGTGTTTTTATATCACGGATATCATTGATAAATGAAACAGTCAAAATATGGCATTTTCCCCTGTTTCAGAGTCCAGCTAGCATTATAACACATGTGGCATGAAAATGAAAAGCATTTTTTCTAAAAATTGAGCTTGTTATCAAAATATGCCTTCAGGTCTTCTATTTTTATCCTTTCCTGCTGCATTGTATCCCTGTCGCGGACAGTAACACAGCCATCGGTCTCGGAATCAAAGTCGTATGTTACGCAGAAAGGTGTGCCTATTTCATCCTGCCTGCGGTAGCGTCTGCCGATATTTCCCCTGTCATCATATTCACAATTATAATATTTGCACAGCTCAAGATAAATTTTTTCAGCCGGCTCCGCAAGTTTCTTTGACAGCGGAAGGACGCCGATCTTGACCGGAGCAATGGCGGGATGAAAATGAAGAACCGTACGCACGTCTCCATCCTCAAGCTCCTCTTCGTCATAAGCGGAGCATAAAAACGCAAGGAAAAGGCGCTCAACACCGACCGACGGCTCGATAACATACGGAACATACCTTACCTGCTTGTCGTCATCAAAGTAGCTTAAGTCTTCCCTGGACACGTTCTGGTGCTGAGTCAGGTCATAATCCGTACGGTCCGCAATACCCCACAGCTCGCCCCATCCGAACGGGAACATAAACTCGATGTCGGTGGTCGCCTTGCTGTAGAAGGCAAGCTCCGCGGGATCATGGTCCCTTACTCTTATTTCTTCATCCTTAAGGCCCAGGCTCTTAAGCCAATCTATACAGAACTTCTTCCAGTATGCAAACCACTCAAGGTCCGTATCCGGTTCACAGAAGAATTCCAGCTCCATCTGCTCGAACTCCCTTGTGCGGAAAATGAAGTTGCCGGGAGTTATTTCATTGCGGAATGATTTACCTATCTGGCCTATGCCAAACGGTATCTTCTTCCTGGATGTCCTCTGAACATTCTTGAAATTCACGAATATTCCCTGTGCCGTTTCTGGCCTGAGATAAACCACATTCTTGGAGTCCTCGGTAACTCCCTGGAATGTCTTGAACATAAGATTAAAGTTGCGTATATCGGTAAAATTATGCTTGCCGCAGGTCGGGCAGGCAATCTTATTATCGTCAATATACTTCTTCATCTCCTCGTGGGACATGGCGTCAATGGGTTTTTCCAATTGAATGCCGTTCTTTTTAATATATTCCTCAATAATCTGGTCGGCACGAAAACGCTCGTGGCACTCTTTGCAGTCCATAAGCGGGTCTGAAAAGCCCTGCAGGTGTCCGGATGCCACCCATGTCTGGGAGTTCATGATTATTGCGCTGTCAATACCAACGTTATAAGGGTTCTCCTGGATGAATTTCTTCCACCATGCCCTTTTAATGTTGTTTTTCAGTTCCACTCCCAAATTGCCGTAATCCCATGAATTTGCCAGCCCGCCGTATATCTCCGAACCCGGATACACAAATCCCCTGGCCTTTGCCAAGGCCACTACCTTGTCCATTGTCTTTTCCATACTATCCTCTCTTTCGTCGCTTATGTCTGAACATAATTATTAAAACCCTTTCCGGGTTTATTCTCCGGTTTGGTCTACTGCCTATATATAACCACCGTCATATCATCACCGGTGCTTTTTACCCTGTTTTTGTCCAAAAGCTCGGCATTTTGGCTGTAGAATTTGATATCGCCTTCAACTATTATTTCATATGGCTCATACAGAACCAAGACCTGGTTTTTCTTGTTTTTAAAAGCCTTTTCCCTATCAACCACCGTATCCTTTTTCGCATCAACATACTGTGAAGGCAACTCAAGAGCAACATTTTCCGCAGCCGCATTGAAATATGCCGCCGGGACATCGTTGAACGCGCTGTAATGGGCCATCTTGGAATATCCCAGGATTAATACCACCTTGCCGTTTACCAGCTTAAGCTCTTCTATGGTGACTTCCTTGCCGCCTGCTTTTTTATTATACTCATTTACTTCCTGCGCAACGAACTCATTAAGCTCTCCCAGGTTGTAATAGCTTTTATCAAAATCCTCAACAATGGCGGCATAAAGGCTGCCATTGCGTTTTACCAGTATCGTGTTGAACGTAATATTATCAGCGGTAATAAATAACTCTTCCTTTGAACAGCTTCCAAGCAAAAGAATAAATAATACCGAGATCATGCAAATAAGTACCCTTTTCATAAAGATCCCTCCACGGAGCATGATGAGTTCATACCATTTTAACCTTAAAGGAAGATATTTTCAACTCATTAATAAAAAAACAATAGAATACTGCTTTTTATTACACCATATTTTTTATTTTGTCAAGGTCTGAATCAATTCATTTGACTTAAATTCATAATCAATATAATGCCTGATATATCGACGGGCACAGCTTTCGAGCTCGTTCTGCACTTCGGAGCTGACCTTGAAGGTATATAACTTCTCCACTTCCTTTGACATTATGTACTGCAGCGTATATACCGACGAGGTGCCAAGCTTTATCGCCGTCCGGTCTTCAGTTATGCAGTCTTCGCACAGTAATCCTCCGCAGCTTGCGGAAAATGAGTAACCGGCTTCGGTTTTTCCGCATTTAACGCATTCGAATACCTGGGGAGCCAATCCGCTCAGCGCAGCAATTTTAAATTCAAATACAATCCTGATTGTCCGAAGCTCTATGGTTCCTTTTGCCACAGCCCGCAGTGTCTGGTAAAGGAGCTTTAATATTTCCTTCTCGTCGTTGTTTTCCTTTGTTATATGGTCTGCAAATTCGCAAAAATACATACCGTAATATACTTTTTCTATATCTTCTCTAAGCTCGGGGAAGTAATTGGATATTTCAGCAGAAGTAACCGTAAATGAAGATTTCCCTGCAAATAAAGAAAACTCTCCGAAGGAAAACGGCTGGCTGCATGCCAACAAGGCGCTGTTCGGTCTTCTTGCGCCTTTGGCAAATGCCGATATTTTACCAATCTCCTTTGTCAGAATAACCAAGCGCTTATCATAGTCTCCAACCGGCATGGCCGATAGAACCATTCCCGTCACGGTTATTGATGCCGGCATCCAATCCACCTTCCTCTTGGCCGTCCGCCTCACTGTCGAAGTCCTTAATACCCTCTTCCCTGGTACATGCGATGTAGTTAAGATAATCATCAATTCTTCCTGTCCTGATGAAATCCTTCCAGTAATCAATACTCTTCATAAATGAGCCCCCTAACCATGATTTTATGCTTGTTTTTCCTCATATATTATTTTTCCCATCTTGCGCTTTTCTAAACCGGTTAGAAAATCCCATTTTTATTTAAATTATCCGGACCCGACAGTAACGTGCTGTGAAATCATTGGCGGTTTTATCAGCATTGACAAGTATAAAAAAGGCTTATTAAATATCTTTTATATTATATCCGTAGTTTTTCAGCAGTAAATCGCTGTCTCTCCAATCCTTCCTGACCTTCACCCACAACTGGAGATTGACCTTGCAGTCAAGCAGGTTCTCAATTCCCGTTCTTGCGTGGGAGCCAATCTTTTTCAGCATGCTGCCTCCCTTGCCGATAATTATTCCTTTATGGCTTTCCTTCTCGCAAATTATCGTGGCATGTATGTCTATTATATCCGGTGCGGCGCCTTGATTTTTGGAATCCGAATCCCTGCCCCTGTTTCTTTCCGTCATTTGTTCTATAACCACCGCTATGCCGTGGGGCACCTCCTCATCCAGGAACCGCAGCGCCATTTCCCTTATAAACTCCGCCGCAATCTGCCTTTCCGGCTGATCCGTTATGGTGTCCTCGTCATAATACATTGGCCCGTAGGGCAGGTACTTAAAAATCATATCCATCAGGACATCGGTATTTTCACCCTTGAGAGCTGACAACGGAACAATCTCGGCAAAATCCAAAATGCCCCGGTAGGCGTCAATGACCGAAAGAAGCTCGTTTTTATTAACAGTATCAATCTTGTTTATAACCAGCATAACGGGCGTATTAACCCTGCCCAGCCGCTCGGCTATATATTTTTCGCCCGCCCCAATAAAGGTGCTCGGTTCCACCAGCCACAGCACCACATCTACTTCCTTGAGTGTCCTTTCGGCCACGGTTACCATATACTCACCCAGCTTGTTCTTTGCCTTATGGATGCCCGGGGTATCCAGGAATATCACCTGTCCCCGCGCATCTGTATATACGGTTTGTATCCTGTTCCTCGTAGTCTGCGGCTTGCTGGACGTTATGGCAATCTTATGCCCAATCAGATGATTCATTAATGTGGACTTGCCAACATTCGGCCTTCCAATCAGGGTTACAAAACCGGATTTTATCTTGTTGTCCTGCATACTACCTCCATCTGTACAATGCTTAAATCATAAGGCTTTTTACTTCCTTGAACAGGTCTTTGTCCTGATCAATTCTCCCCTCATTGCCAATTACACAGATATTGCCCTCATCTATAACCGACTGAACCAAATCGCTTAAGGAGCGTATATCCTCCTGTGTTAAATTTATTATGGCTTCCCTTTCCTTCTTCAAGTCCTCGTATGTGACGCCGGAAAGCAGCATGCTCAAGGATCTAGAACCCTTAAGCTGAGGAGTCAGCGGCATGTCCAGGGAACTGATGGTTCCAAGTATGCTCTTTGTAATTTCCCTTTCATCCGCAGAGAATTTCTTTATATACTCCGGAATGTTCCTGTATACCTGGAGGGTTTTCTTCAGATTGGGGTCACGATAAGATGTAAAGTATACATCTCCGTCGACTCCGGAAAATCCGCACATGCATCCGTAAGCACCGCCCATGACGCGAATATTCTGCCACAGGTAATCAAAGCTTAACAGGGTCTTCAGAACCTTTAATGCTCCCGTATATTCAAATCCGGCCTTAAAATAGTTTCCTGCCATTGCCACATACTGTACCTGCATGGCTGTCTTAAAGCCCTCGTTTAAGCACTGGGGCTGCAGGGGAGATTTGTCGCAGCCGGCAAAGCAGTTTTCAGGGGCATTCTCCCTAAGGCCCTTTGCGAATGCCTTGAAGCTGTCGCCGATTTTCTTATACCCTTCGGAATCGGCGGTCACGCTTACCAAAAGCTTGCTCTTGGCAAAAATGGCGTCAATAAGCTCTCCAAGCTTTTCAACCACCTTGGTTTTCTTTTGATCATAGTTGGCTGTAAGATCCTCAAGGAACTCGAAGAAAGTTATGCCCTTAATGGATTCCTTGAACATCGCATGCCTGGAATAGTATGACATGGCCCTGTTCACAGCCACCGAATGGCCCGATGACTGGAATATCATCTGCATCCTGGATTTTAATTCATCCAGGATTTCCTTAAGGCGCTTGTAATCCTCCAGCTTCGTGCGATAGAGTACCTCTTCAATCAGCCTGAACGCATCCGGTATCTTGTTATACAGCACCCTCACGCTGATTTCGTACATGGGCAGGTATTCATCCGGCCTGCCTTTAATGGAATAGGATGAAATATCATGGGATATTCCGCCGGTATGGAGGTTTACCTCGTTGGCATACTCCATAAAACTGTAATTCTCCGTGCCTATATATCCCAGCACAGCCGAAAGCAGGGACAGGTAAGGAAAAAGCTCCTTCGGCACATCCTTTACGTCGAACAAAAGCTTTATATAAGCAATTTCATTAGTAAACACCTCATGGTGAACGACCCGGACGCCTTCCAGGGATTTCTCTTCGTTATAAAGAGGCTGCGGATCCGGACCTATATCGTCCCTGGTAAGCAAAGGAATGGTTTCAAGCTCTTCCTTTGTCGAAGGGGTTTCATGGTATTTCCTTAAGCTCTCGGTGTCCTTGATTATCCTCTGAATTTCTTCTTCGGACAGGCTTTCCTTGTAAGCCGCCAGTTTTTTCTTCATGTTTTCTTCACGAAGCTTGTTAAGCCCGGCCTTGGGCTTAAGCACTACCAGCGTCGCATGGTTATTGTTCAGCATACAGTCTTTTATCATCTTTTCAAAATAGCCTGTTCCTATATATCCCCTCATCTTTTCAAACAGCGGATTATCCTTAAGGTTCCTGAACGGATCCTCTTCTTCATAGTTCCAGCTGTCCAACACCCTTAAGCCATAGATCAAGCCCTTGGGAAGGCCTCCAAAGTCGGCTTCCCTGTACCTGAATTCAAACATGTTTATGGCTCCGCGGAGTGACTTTTCATTCAGTCCTTCCTCGGCCTGCTTCATTAATGTATCCCGTATTATAGATATGAACTGCTGCTTCCTGTCCTCATCGGAATTTTTCGCTATTATTGACATGAACGGCTGCAGGTAGGCGTCTTCCATCTGGCATAATATATCCTTTCCGATGCCCGCGTCAAGCAGGGCCTGCTTTACGGGAGCTCCGGGCGCGTCAAGAAGAACATACTCGAGTATCTGGAACCCCAGCATCTGCTCCTTGGTCTTTTTTTCCGACAAAGCAATATTAAGGCTCAAATAGGTGTTTTCCTTACGGTCGTCACCCTCGCCGAGGGAGTATTCCCCCTCAATTTCCTTAAGGGCATCGAATCCCTTCTGTGGCTTTATCTCCGAATCAACCTTCAGGTAATCAAATTTGGACAGATATTCCCTGTCAAGCCACTCAAGCCTTTCCTCAAAATCCATATCTCCATACAGGTAAATATAGCTGTTTGACGGATGGTAATAGGTTCTGTGGAATTCCAGGAATTCCTCGTAAGTAAGTTCGGGAATATAATCCGGGTCTCCTCCGGATTCCACTCCATATGCTGTATCCGGGAACAATGAATTCATATTCATTCTAAGGAGCTGCTGCTCGGGTGACGAGAAAGCGCCCTTCATCTCGGAATAAACCACGCCGTTTATCTGGAGCTCATCCTTCGGATCCTCCAGGGAATAGTGCCAGCCTTCCTGCCGGAATATTTCTATCCTGTCGTATATATTTGGGAACAACACCGCATCCATATAAACATGCATCAGGTTCTTGAAATCCTTGTCGTTCTGGCTTGCCACAGGATATACGGTTCTGTCGGCATAAGTCATGGCATTCAGGAACGTATTCAGCGAGCCCTTCACCAACTCGATAAAGGTGTCCTTTGCCGGGAAATTCCTGGACCCGCACAGTACCGAATGCTCAATGATGTGTGCCACGCCGGTGCTGTTCTTCGGAGGAGTCCTGAAACCGATGGCGAAAACCTTGTTGGTGTCGTCATTCTTAATAATTGCTATCTTCGCCTTGGTCTTAACATGCTCCAGGCACGCTCCCCATCCGTTTACATCGTCCAATTTCTCATCAAAAACCAATCGATAACCGGAAGGTACATTAATTTTCATCTCGATTCCTCCATAAAAACATATTGAATTTGCCTTTTGTGCGAAACATTATTATAAGTATGGCATATTCTAATAATTGCTTATACATAATAACATATCTTGGTTTATTTGTCATGATAAAACAGGTCAAATTGCTTTATAAATATTAATAAAATATTACAAATAACAACAAAGATGATTTGACTTTTTACCTTAATTGTGATAAGTTAAGTCTATAATTACCGATGCGTAATAATTACCATTGGTAATTGAATTTTATTTTTTTAGGAGGCATTTTTTTATGAAAAAGGGTACCGTAAAATGGTTCAACGCAAAAAAGGGGTATGGCTTCTTGTGCGACGAAGACGGAAATGATGTATTTGTTCACTTTTCAGCATTATTAATGGATGGCTTCAAGGTACTTGAAGAAGGCGACAAGGTTGAATTCGAAGTTGTCCAGGGAGAAAAAGGCCCTCAGGCCGCTAACGTAACCAAGTTATAATCAGGTATAATGTTTATATAGATATATGTAAACATATTTTAGGGTGGTTGTAACAAGGCAAGACAAACGGTGTCAGTTTTAAACCTGACACCGTTTTTATGTATATGTCCGTTTATCTTTTAGTGTTTGAAATGCCTCATGCCCGTAAATACCATGGCGATGCCGTACTCGTTGCATTTCTTGATTGAGTCCGCATCCCTTATTGATCCGCCGGGCTGAATGATGGCGGTGATTCCCGCCTGGTGGGCGGCTTCAACACAGTCATCGAACGGGAAGAACGCGTCCGATGCAAGAACAGCGCCCTTGGCGGCATCGGGACCGATCAACTCCGCGGCATGGTCTATAGCCTGCCTGGTCGCCCACACCCTGTTGACCTGTCCGGGACCTATTCCTACGGTCTGCTTGTCCTTTGCAATAGCTATTCCGTTGGATTTTACGAACTTGACCACACGCCATGCGAAGAGCAGGTCTTCCATCTCCTTTTCTGTAGGGGAGCGGTCTGTAACAACCTGAAGGTCCTTTTCGTCAAGCAGCTTGCTGTCTATGGTCTGCACAATAAGTCCTCCGTTAACCTTCTTAAGGTCATAAGCGTTCTCATCCTGCGGCTTGTCTATGTCCGCCAGCTGAAGCACCCTGACATTCTTTTTCGTCTTGAGCTGCTTTAATGCTTCCTCCTCGTACGAAGGAGCAACCACCACTTCAAGGAATATATCAACCATTTCCTTTGCTATCTGAAGCGTAACTTCACGGTTCAGCACCACTATCCCGCCAAAGATTGATACCTTGTCCGCAGCATAGGCTTTTTTCCAGGCATCATATATGTTGTCGGCGCTGCCCACACCGCAGGGATTTCCGTGCTTGCAGGCTACAACCGTGGGCTCCGTAAACTCCTTGAGAAGCTCCAGCGCACCGTTTGTATCGTTTATATTGTTAAATGAAAGCTCTTTGCCATTCAGCTGTACCGCATCCCTGATGGAACCCTTCCTTCTTCCTATCTCACCGTAGAATGCCGCGGTCTGGTGCGGGTTCTCGCCGTATCTCATTTCCTGTATCTTTTCAAAGGTCAGGGTCAGGCTGTCCGGCCAGGAGGTGTCGTTCCGTTCCTTCCTAAGATAATCGGCTATCAAGGCGTCATAAGCAGCCGTATGCATGAACACCTTCTGCATCAAATAGAACTTGGTATCCAGGGTGACCTCCTTGTATTCCTTGAGCTCGTTCAGCACCTTGTCATAATCCCCGGGATCGACCACAACGGCCACGTCCTGATAGTTCTTTGCAGCCGCACGAAGCATTGTCGGACCGCCGATATCTATGTTCTCCACGGCTTCTTCCCTGGTTACACCTTCTTTAAGAATGGTGGCCTTGAACGGATATAGGTTTACAAAGACCAGGTCTATGGGCTTGATATTCAGTTCCTCAAGCTGTTTCATATGGTCCGGATTGCTTCTGATGGCCAGCAGGCCAGCATGTACAGCCGGATGAAGGGTCTTTACACGGCCGTCCAGGCATTCCGGAAAACCGGTAAGCTCAGATATTTCCATTGCCGGCACACCGGCTTCCTTAAGCATCCTGTAAGTTCCGCCGGTTGATATGATTTCAACATCCAGGGACACCAGTTCCCTGGCAAGCTCGACAATACCGCTCTTATCCGATACACTAATCAGCGCTCTCATGATAACACTCCTCTTTTCTACAAATTCTAATAAAATATTAACCTACCTTATTTGTAAATACAATTCATTATTTCTAATCATTCTTATTATATATGCTTATCACTCGTATCCAATTATGCAAAAACTTCCCACGGGACTGTTTGCGGTTGCATTGCCCCCGAAAGTATACTATAATTCCTATGAAAATAAGTGAAGGTGAGGGAAAATGAGAAGGATAAGGCGACTCAAAATAACCGATTTTCTTATTGGATTGGTTTTTACCATCTTATTTCTGTCGCTGGGCGTGGTTTTAGCCGTTAATTTCAGACCTCTTTATTACCTGGATATAAAGCTTCTCAACATACCCGAAAAATCCGGGTATTCAAAGGATGTTATAGTTGAAAACTACAACGCCCTCATTGACTATTCCTTCCCTCTTTACAAGGGCGAGCTTTCATTCCCCTCACTGGACGCGTCTGAGGAAGGCCTGCAGCATTTCAGGGAGGTTAAGCAGATATTTGCCTGGTTCTATATACTTGGAACGGTATCGCTGGTTGCGGCGGTTATAATAGTGGTTTACAAGTCCCTCAAAAGAGACTTCTGCTTCCTGGCGGTATCGTCGATAACAGCAATCGTGCTTCCCATTGCGGTAGGTTTACTTATGGCGATTGATTTTGATACAACCTTTATCCTGTTTCATAAGCTGTTTTTTAATAATGATTACTGGATTTTCGACCCTGTGACGGATCCCGTAATAAAAATACTGCCCTCCGAATTCTTCATGCACTGTGCCCTGCTGATTATTGCGGTCATACTGTTGGGCAGCCTTATTTTATACCTGGCATACCTGCGCCTTAAAAAATATACGGGAATAAAATACCGCAAAATCCCCGGCATAAAGATATGATGCCAGCGAGCCGGATATGGATAAAACACATCGTCAACAGATTTTTATCGGAAATGGAGATAAACATGAGAAAAACCAAGATTATATGCACCCTGGGACCATCGACAGATAATGAGGATATTTTAAGGGAAATGATACGTCTCGGAATGGATGCCGCCAGGTTCAATTTCTCCCACGGCAGCCATGAGGAGCATCTGAACAGGCTTAACATGCTGGAAAAGCTGCGGGAGGAGATGAATATTCCCGTCGCAACGATAATGGATACAAAAGGACCGGAGATACGTATCGGCACCTTTAAGGACAATCAAGCCGTATCCTTGAAAACAGGCCGGCGTTTTGTGCTGACAACACGGGACGTGGAAGGGGATGAAAACCAGGTTTCGATAAGCTACCCTAACCTTATCTACGATATTGACCCCGGGGCAACGATCCTGATAGATGACGGCTTGATTGAAATGGTTGTTGAAGAGGTTACCACCACCGACATAATCTGCAGGGTGCTGAACAACGGTATACTTACCGGCAAAAAAGGCGTGAACGTCCCCGGTGTTCATCTTTCCATGCCCTATTTAAGCGACAGGGACCGCGCGGACATACTGTTTGCCATTGAGCATAAATTTGATTTCATTGCCGCTTCGTTTGTCAGGTCCGCGGAGGATGTCGTCGAAATCCGTAAAATCCTGAATAAGCATAATTCCCAGGCTAAGATTATAGCCAAAATAGAAAATCTCCAGGGCGTCAACAATATAGATGAAATAATTGAAGAAGCGGACGGAATAATGATTGCCAGAGGCGACATGGGTGTTGAAATACCCTTTGAAGAGCTGCCCGCCATTCAGAAAATGATAATAAAAAAGGTATATTACAGCGGAAAACAGGTTATCACGGCCACACAGATGCTGGATTCCATGATTAAAAACCCCAGGCCTACCAGGGCTGAGATAACTGATGTGGCCAATGCCATTTATGATGGAACCAGCGCGATCATGCTGTCCGGCGAAACTGCCGCAGGCAGTTATCCCGTCGAATCCCTTCGTACAATGATTAAAATAGCCTTGCGGACCGAGGCAGACATAGATTACCGTAAACGGTTCAACCAAAGGGAAAGCTTGAAGCATCTTGATATTACCGATGCGATATCCAGGGCCACCGTGACCATAGCTCACGACCTTAACGCTAAGATGATTGTAACAGTCACCACATCCGGCGGAACGGCCCGAATGATTTCCCGTTTCCGCCCGCAGTGCCATATTATGGGCTGCACGACCGATCCCGTGGTTTGCAGGCAATTGAATCTTGCCTGGGGTATAAAACCCCTTCTTATTGCCGTGGAACATGATACATTCGAGCTTTTTGACCATGCCCTGCAGGCTGTGGAAAAAGCCGGTTATGTAAGCAACGGGGATATCGTGGTTATGACAGCAGGCGTGCCGCTTGGCATATCCGGCACCACCAATATAATCAAGGTCCAAACGGTTGGACATAAGGATTAATAAAATATAAAACAAGGGGCGGATTATGAAGAGAAAAGATTATATCAATTGGGACGCGTATTTTATGGGTATTGCCCAGCTGTCGACCGAGCGCAGCAAGGACCCCAATACAAGCGTGGGTGCATGTATAGTCAGCGTGGATAATAAAATTCTCTCCGTGGGCTACAACGGCATGCCAATCGGATGCTCGGATGACGAATTCCCCTGGGACAGGGAAGGCGAGCCTCTGGATACCAAGTATCCTTACGTTTGCCACGCGGAGCTTAATGCAATCCTTAATTACACCGGCGGTGACATGAAGGGCTCCAAAATATATACCACCCTGTTCCCATGCAATGAATGCACCAAGGCAATCATTCAGAAGGGCATCAGGGAAGTAATTTATAAAGAAGACAAGTACGCCGATACCGACTCCGTGATAGCCGCAAAGAAAATGCTGGACGCTTCCGGAGTTATCTACAGGCAGTACAATCCCATCGGGAAGGATATAACTCTTTCTTTATGATGTTGGGTCTTCCGTCAGACTGTATTCCTTAATCTTATAAATGAAATTTGGACAGTATATTGCCTGCATTTACCCGCATTATGCCGTATTTATATATTGATGGCTCTTATATATGAGGATGAATTCCGGGAATTAAAACCCGGAGTTGGAATACATAACCCGAGATAAAATCCAAAGCATAACAAAATTCCGGGATATCAAATATCCCGGAATTTTTATTTTGCATATCTGCTTTATATTCAGAATTCAGCTTTGTATTTCAATGACTTATTTTGAATAATATCAGATTTCCGAATTATCCTGACTGATATTACTCTTCTACGCTGTAGTTCGGTGCTTCCTTGGTTATATGGATATCGTGAGGATGGCTTTCTCTTAATGATGCCTGTGAAATTTTGATAAACTTAGCCGTTCTTTGCAGGGTCTCGATATCGGGTGCTCCGCAGTAGCCCATGCCGGCCCTTAAGCCGCCGACCAGCTGGAACACCGTATCCTCCACGGTGCCTTTGTAAGCAACCCTTCCTTCCACTCCTTCCGGAACAAGCTTCTTGGCATCGGTCTGGAAGTAGCGGTCCTTGCTTCCCTTTTCCATGGCGGCGATGGAGCCCATGCCGCGGTATACCTTGTATTTTCTTCCCTGGTATAATTCATATGTGCCGGGACTTTCGTCGCAGCCCGCGAATATGCTTCCCATCATGCAGACATTAGCGCCTGCCGCCAGGGCTTTTGTAATGTCTCCCGAGTATTTTATGCCGCCATCCGCAATAATCGGTATGCCATAACGCTTCGCGGCTTCATATGAATTCATTATCGCTGTAATCTGCGGGATACCGATACCGGCCACAACCCTGGTCGTACATATTGAACCGGGTCCGATTCCCACTTTTACCGCGTCCGCTCCGGCCTCAATCAATGCTGCTGTCGCTTCTCCGGTTGCAACATTGCCTGCTATTATTTGAATGTCAGGATAAGCATCCTTTATCGTTCTTACCGCACGGATTACATTCTCGGAATGTCCGTGGGCGGTATCTATGACTATGGCATCCACCTTGGCATTAATCAGGGCTTCCACACGGTCCATCATATCGCTTGTTATGCCTACCGCAGCCGCGCATAACAGCCTGCCCTGATCGTCCTTTGCCGAATTGGGATACTTGATTTGCTTTTCAATGTCCTTTATTGTAATCAAACCCTTTAAGTTGCCCTCGTCGTCAACAATAGGAAGTTTCTCTTTTCTGGCTTCCCTTAATATTCTCTTGGCTTCCTCCAGGGTAATTCCTTCCTTGGCCGTTACAAGTCCCTCCGAAGTCATTGACTCCTTGATTTTCTTTGAGAAATCCTCTTCAAACTTAAGATCGCGGTTTGTTATAATGCCTACCAGCTTCTTGCCAACGGTAATGGGCACACCGGATATCCTGTATTTTGCCATAAGCTCGTTGGCATCATATAATGTATGCTCAGGGGATAAAGAAAAAGGATCCGTAATAACCCCATGCTCCGAGCGCTTAACCTTGTCGACCTCTTCGGCCTGCTGCTCGATAGACATGTTTTTGTGGATTACACCAATCCCGCCTTGTCTTGCAATAGCTATCGCCATACGGTTTTCAGTTACAGTATCCATGCCTGCGCTCATAAGCGGTATGTTCAGCTTGATTTTTTTGGTCAGGCTGGTTGTCAGGTTAACCTGGTTGGGCAAGACCTTGGAGTAAGCAGGCACCAGCAGCACATCGTCAAATGTGATTCCTTCACCTATGATTTCGGCCATTGTAATAATCCTCACTTTCTTTAATATTTAATATTAGTATTTGCTTAATATAATAAGGATGAATTGTCACTAAATATTTTTAAAAGTATATCTGATAATCCATGCCTTGTCAACATCAAAAACGCCTGTTGCACCGTTTAAAAGTATAAAATTAAGAGGCTTGTGCAAATCCGTAAATCCGCAGCAGCCTCATGGGTTTTTAATATGTTACGAGTTTTCTCGCGCTTTTCTGCTTGATCATGTCAAGCATCCTGTCATTCGGCTCAAATAGAACCATCAATTTTTTATTGTCCTTGTTGACTATGACAGCATAGGGCTTGCTGTCCTTGTTCTGTGACGTGAAGTCCTTTTTCTCCAACTGGATGTGCCTGTAGCTGTCCAGGGCATGGGAGTTGACCGGAGCCATTATATCAACCTGCTCAAAATCTATGCGCAACATCGTCTTGCGCTTTGCCTTGCCCATGATTTTGTCAAAATCCAGTTGCCCGTCCACATATATATACTCATATTCCACGCTTAACCTCGGATAGAAGAATATCACCAGCAAGACGATTGCCACTCCGATAAAGCTGTAGAATCCTCCGAGCAGCATCAGGAACAACCCGGCCGCCACTCCAAGAATCATCAGAATCCTAAGTCCTATGGTAGCCGCCGTATCCTTTCTTTTCACCGCTGTTTCGGCATATTGATTGTTCATCACAACACCCGTACCTTTCCTATCAATGTGTTAATCAATGTGTTTACTTTACTTCCACCATCCAGCCGAATGTATCGGGAAGGTCACCAAGCTGTATGCCGGTCAGGTTGTCATACAGTCTCTGGCTCAGCTCACCAATACCGCCGTCTCTTATAACCATTACATGGTCATCCCAGCGAAGCTTGCCTACAGGCGATATGACCGCCGCCGTACCGGTTCCGAATACTTCTTCAAGTGTTCCGTTTTTATGTGCTTCATATACCTCATCAATGGATATCAGTCTCTCCTGAACCTCATAGCCCCATTCCCAACATAGCCTGATTACCGAATCCCTGGTTATGCCGGGAAGTATGCTGCCGTTAAGCATAGGTGTTACAACGACTCCATTGATTTTAAAGAATATGTTCATGGATCCGACTTCTTCGATGTACTTCCTGTGGACACCGTCCAGCCACAGCACCTGGGAATACCCTTCCTTGTGGGCCTTCATCTGCGCCCTTAAGGATGCCGCATAATTGCCGCCGGTTTTGGCTTCCCCGATACCGCCTTTGACTGCCCTGACATAAGTATCCTCGATCCATATCTTAACCGGGTCCAAACCCTCCGGATAATAAGGTCCCACGGGCGACAGTATGATTATAAACTTGTATTTATCGGCCGGCTTTACACCCAAAAACGGGGTGGTGGCAATAATGAACGGCCTGATATAAAGTGATGTGCCTTCCCTTGTGGGTATCCAGTTCTTGTCAATTTTCACCAGTTCCTTGATTGCCTGAACAAAGTCCTCTTCCGGAATCCCCGGCATGCATAAGATTTCACAGGTCCTGTTGGTACGCTTGGCATTCATATCCGGACGGAACAGAAGTATCCTTCCGTCCTTTGACTTGTAAGCCTTCAACCCTTCGAACATTTCCTGGCCATAATGGAATACCATCGCCGAAGGCTCAAGACATATCGGCTGATATGGTACTATCCTGGCATCATGCCAGCCCTTCTCTGCGGTATAATCCATAATAAACATATGATCCGTGAAAATGGTTCCGAACACCAAGGGATCGTTCTTGTCCGGTAATTTCTTCGGGTTGGGATTAAGTTCAATCTTAATATCCAACATATGCTTATCCTTCTTTCCTTTTAATATCCTTATAAGCTCCCTAAACCAGGCTTTTCCGTGAGGCCGTTTTCAATCGGGTTTTCGGTTTAGCGGTTTTATCTATAATATTCCTTTTTTATGAATTTTTCAAGCCTTATATTAATGATTTTTTCTCTCGTACTTATAAAAATAATAAATCAGGTCATAATAAGTCTGCTCGTCGGACACATCTGTAACCTGCCAGCCTTCCATTTCATCAAGGTTGGGAAAATAAGCGTCAGCATTGTAGGCATAATCTATCCTTGTTACATATGCCGTATCGCAGTATGGCAGCATCTGCCGGTATACGCTTTCGCCTCCGATTACATAAACATCCTTGCTGTCGTACTCTTTCACAGCTTCCAGTGCTTCCTCTATGCTGTGCACAACAACGGCGTCCCGGACCTTGTAATTCGGATCCGATGTTATAACTACATTAAAACGGTCCTTTAAGGGCAGTCCCTGCGGCAGTCCCTCCAGGGTTTTTCTCCCCATTATGACCGCCTTGTTCAAGGTTGTCTTCCTGAAAAAACGGTGATCCGCCGGTATTGTGACCAGCAGCTTGTTCTTATATCCAATTGCCCAGTTTTTATCAACGGCTACTATGATGTTCATGTCGTTCACTCCTTACCCTGTCTAAATTGCGACCGGAATATCTATCTTCGGACCGTATTTATAGTTTCTCAGCTCAAAATCATCAACCGTAAACTGGTAGAAATCCTTTATGTCCGGGTTCATGCAAAACTCGGGGGCATCGTATGTTGGACGGGTTATTAATTCCTTGACAATGGGGACATGCCTGTCATAAATATGGGCATCGGCAATTACATGAACCAGCTCCCCCACCCGGTAGCCGCATACCTGTGCCAGCATATGAAGCAGCACGGCATATTGGCATACGTTCCAGTTGTTTGCCGTAAGAACGTCGCTGGATCTCTGGTTGAGGATGGCATTCAGCACCAGTTCGCCGCATTCCCTGTCCCTTGTAACATTGAAGGTTAGACTGTATGCACAGGGATAAAGGTTCATCTCATGAAGATCCTGATGAACATACATGTTGGTGATCATTCTTCTGCTGAAGGGGTTGTTCTTTAAGTCGTATATAAGACGGTCAACCTGGTCCATGTCTCCTTCCCTGTATTTATGCTTAACGCCCATCTGATAGCCGTAAGCCTTGCCTATGGATCCGTTTTCATCTGCCCAGCTGTCCCAGATATGGCTCTTAAGATCTTTAATATTATTCGACTTTTTCTGCCATATCCATAGTATCTCGTCAATGCAATATTTGAATGCCAGCTTGCGAAGGGTTAAAGCCGGGAACTCCTTGGACAGGTCATAACGATTGACTATTCCGAACTTTTTGATTGTATAGGCATATGTTCCATCTTCCCATTTTGCACGCACCTTTTCGCCCTCGGTGCTGGTACCGTTCTCCAATATATCCTTGCACATATTGATAAATATCTGATCCGCTAAGCTCATGCTATACCTCCGTCCTCTCATCGGGCTGCAAATAAGACTTGATGTTTTATTTATTGTACCTCACCCGGCAGGTGAGGGCAAGTCCTTAATCGGTCACTTGCATAAAATAAGGCACACAGCCTATTTCTCAAATCTGTGTGCCCTGAATATCATATAAATCATTTTGGTTTATTTACAGGACAACCAACTGCTCATCAACAAATTTCTTAATCTCTGAGACGTTGGTGTACTTCCTTGCCGCTCCATTTCTGACATCCAGAAGGGTCGGGGCCTGCAAAATGTTATACTTCTGTGCCAGCTCCATGTTCTCTTCCGCGTCAATCAGGGTATAGGATATTCCCTTTAAAAACTCCTTGGCAATATTGCAGTTCGGGCATGTCTTTGTGGTAAACAGGTACAAGCCGTCACTCATATCCGTGTCGGAGCCCTCCTGCTCCAGTTGGCTTACACTGTATCTGCCGTTGCTTACAGGCATCTTCCTGGACTTCTCTATGTCATACAGCCTTCTGTTCTTATACTCCTGGGCCTTGCCGTCATTCCAGTTCTGGACCGGACGATAGTAGCCTGTAATTCGGCTGTACACCTCGGCGTCACTGCCGCATATCGGGCACTTAAAGTGTTCGCCGGTCAGGTATCCGTGAGTGCTGCATACCGAATAGGTCGGAGAAATTGTATAATACGGGAGCTTGTAGTTTTCGGCAATGGTTCTTACAAGCTTTGCGGCAGCCTGCCAATCGGGCAGCTTCTCTCCCAGGAATGCATGGAATACGGTTCCGGATGTATACAGGGTCTGGATTTCATCCTGTATGTCAAGAGCCTCAAAAATATCACATGTATAACCCACAGGAAGATGGGAGCTGTTTGTATAGTAAGGCACATCCCCGGGCTTGCCTGCCGTAATGATGTCCGGATAACGTTCCTTGTCATGCTTTGCAAGACGGTAACTGGTGGATTCGGCGGGAGTTGCCTCCAGGTTGTATAGGTCGCCGTACTGCTCCTGGTAATCGGACAGGCGGTCACGCATATGGTTAAGAACCTTGATTGTAAAGTCTATGGTTTCCCTATGGGTCATATCCTTGCGCAGCCACTTGGCATTAAGTCCGACCTCGTTCATACCTACAAGGCCGATGGTTGAGAAGTGGTTCTCAAAGGTGCCGAGATAACGTTTCGTATACGGATACAGCCCTTCGTTCAGCAGCTTGGTTATAACATCCCTCTTTACCTTGAGTGAACGGGCGGCAATATCCATCATTCTGTCCAGGCGCTTGAAGAACTCGTCTTCATTTGCGGACAGGTATGCGATTCTCGGCATGTTGATTGTAACAACACCGATGGATCCAGTGCTCTCACCCGATCCGAAATAACCTCCGCTCTTCTTTCTAAGCTCACGCAGGTCAAGCCTCAGCCTGCAGCACATGGAACGGATATCGCTGGGCTTCATGTCGCTGTTGATATAGTTTGAGAAGTACGGCGTACCGTATTTAGCCGTCATTTCAAACAGCAGGCGGTTGTTTTCCGTATCGGACCAATCGAAGTCCCTGGTAATTGAATATGTCGGTATCGGATACTGGAATCCGCGGCCGTTTGCGTCGCCTTCAAGCATAATTTCGATGAAGGCCTTGTTGATCATATCCATTTCCGCCTTGCAATCTTTATATTTGAAATCCCTCTCCTTGCCGCCTACTATGCAGGGAAGCTCAGCCAGATCATCAGGTACCGTCCAGTCAAGAGTTATATTCGAGAACGGAGCCTGTGTTCCCCAGCGGCTTGGGGTATTGACGCCATATACGAAGGATTGTATGCACTGTTTTACTTCCTTGTATGAAAGGTTGTCAACCTTTACAAAAGGGGCAAGATACGTGTCAAAGGACGAGAATGCCTGCGCTCCTGCCCATTCGTTCTGCATTATGCCAAGGAAGTTGACCATCTGGTTGCAAAGGGTAGACAGGTGGCTTGCAGGAGAAGATGTAATCTTCCCCGGTATTCCGCCCAGACCTTCCTTGATCAGCTGCTTTAAAGACCATCCGGCGCAATAACCGGTCAGCATGGACAAATCATGGAGATGCAAATCGGCATTCCTATGGGCATTCGCTATTTCTTCGTCATATATTTCAGACAGCCAGTAATTGGCCGTTACCTTTCCGGAGTTATGCAGAATCAAACCTCCAACGGAGTATGTTACCGTGGAGTTTTCCTTGACTCTCCAGTCCTCTTCCTTGATATAGCTGTTTATGGTCTCCTTGAAATCAAGGATTGTGGACTTCATGTTGCGGATTTTTTCCCTGTTCTTGCGGTACAGAATGTATGCCTTGGCAACATCGGTATAACCCGACTGTTCAAGCACACGCTCCACACTGTCCTGAATATCCTCCACATGTATGACGTTATCTTTGACCTTGTCCTGAAAATCTGCAGTGACCCTCAGCGACAGCAAGCCGATAATCTCGTCCGTATATATCTTCTCAGTGGCAACAAATGCTTTTGTTATTGCATCACTTATTTTCTTAAGATTAAAATCGGCTATTTTTCCGTCTCTTTTCTGCACTTTAATCATATGTAACTGTCTCCCTTCCCAATTATATATCTTCTATATCACATCCGAGAGAGTCCCGGTTCACTCTTCCCTATAAATAAAATACTATCAGAATTAAAATATGAAGTCAATATAAAAATACTAGATATATGAGATTATTAATAATCACCCACAATATCTAGTATAAAAATGGTTAAAAATGCCTATTAAGTTTTTTAAAAAAATGCCGACAGTATTTTTAGGGCATCTTGTTGGCCCAGGCAGCATTTCACAATAAGCGGTTATAAATCTCTTTCGGCACATATGCCTTTACATATATCCCGTTTTCCCTGTAATCCTCCTCGATAAGCTGCCCGTATTTGCGTATCGTCTGGATCTTGCCGGCTTCATTGTACAGGAATATATTCTCAATCAAAACCTTCTGCTCCGCAAGCGCCCGCTCTATTACCTCAAGCAGCTTATCAACGCCTTCTCCCGTTTTTGCCGATATCTTCACGGTATAATCGGCCCTGAAATCCTTTACCGTCCGTACCGTTTCCAGCTTATCCTGCTTGTTGAATGCGGTTATAACCGGCTTATCCTTTATACCAAGCTCGGCCAGGGTTTCATATACAATATGCATCTGTTTGTCCGCGTCCGGATTAGAGATGTCCACCACATGCAGGATTATATCGGCATACTTGGCTTCTTCCAGCGTGCTTCTGAACGCATTTATCAGATGATGGGGCAGCTTGCGGATAAATCCTACGGTATCCGTAAACAGCACCTGCTGGCCGTTCTTCATGGTATAGTTTCTTGTGGTCGGGTCCAGCGTCGCAAACAACTTGTCTTCCTCAAGCACCCCCGCATTGGTAAGATAATTAAGCAGTGTAGACTTGCCGGCATTGGTGTAGCCAACTATGGCAATAACGGGAATCCTGCTGCGGCTTCGCAGGTTTCTTGCCGTTTCCCTGTTCTTTTTCAGGTCGTCCAGTTCAATTTTCAAATGGGCCAGGCGCTCCTTTATACGGCGGCGGTCTATCTCAAGCTTTTTCTCACCGGGACCCCTTGTTCCTATGCCGCCTCCCAGCCTGGACAGCACATTGCCCATACCGGTCAGCCTTGTGGACCGGTACTTAAGCTGTGCCATCTCGACCTGGAGCTTGCCCTCCCAGGTTGTTGCCCTCTTGGCAAAAATATCCATAATAAGAATGGTCCTGTCAAGAACCACCGTCTGAAGGGCATCTTCAAGATTTTTTAACTGCACGGGTGTAAGTTCGTCATCACAAATCACACCGGTCGCGTCCGTTTCGGAAATCATCCGCCTGACTTCTTCTATTTTGCCCTTTCCTATATAGGTTGTCGGATGGATCTTTTCCCGGTTCTGGATTATCCTGCCTACTGTGCTGCCTCCCGCCGTATCCACAAGCTCGTTTAATTCTTCCAGTGAATCTATGGCATCGTCATCGCTTAGGGATACACCCACCAGAATAAACCGTTCCTGTTGGTCTTCCATATCATAAAGCTTGTTTTCGTTCTTTTCCCTCATCTTTACCTCTGTCATTAATTTCCTGTTGCATCACTCACGTTAGATAATCTCGAAGCCACGAAGGTCTTTTCTCTTTTTGCAGCCTCATCATTGGGATAGGATGCAATGTAGCTCTGCAGCTTCGTTAAAGCCTTCTCAAAATCACCCATTTTTTCATATACTACAATCTCATTCTTGAGCATTATTCTCCGCAATTCATCCTGTGCATATTCAATTCCTGTCTCCAGGTACGGTAATGCCTGTTCATATTGTTCGGTCTTGATAAGACAGGACGCTATCTGGTTATATACCTCGGGTACGTTGACTCCGCCCTCTTCAATGTACTTTTCATAATAATACCTGGCGGTGGAGTAATCCTTCCTGCCGTAATAAATTTCGCCGATATAGAAGTAAGCCTCTAGAAACCCGTTGGCAAAGCTCTCGCTCAGCTCTGAGAAGGCCTGGTCGTACAAGCCTTGATAAAAATGGATTTTTGCAAGGTTAAACTTGTCAGCCTTGGTCTTGACCTCGATCTGTGCCGCCTGACCGAGCACGGCCTCCGCTTCGCTGCTTTTGCCGAGCTCCTTCAGGAGACAGTATTTCCTTATGTAATAATCATAATTTCTTGAATCAAGGGCAATCGCCCTGTCATAATCGTCCAATCCCTTCTGATATTCACCGGTTTTTTGATATGTATACGCCCGGTCCGCAAGCACCTGTGCTTCCTCACCGAACCGTGATATTATGCCGGTATATGTCTCGGCAGCCTGCTTATAAGCTCCGATGGATATCAGGGATTTTCCCTTGTAATACAGTATATCCTTGTCCAGGTCTTCCAATACCTTGATTCTTAATGCTTCCTCGAAACGGTTGATTGCTTCCCTGTAGTTCTGCATGTAAAAATATGCGATGCCCTTTCCTCTAAGGGCACGTTTATTATTATTTAAAACGATGGAAATATTCTTGTCCATTATAACCCGGTCGAACTGCTTTATAGCCTCATCATACCTGGAAAGGCCGATAAGAGCCATGCCGTAATCAATATAATACTCCGCGCGGTTGGGGTTTTGATCTATGGCCATTGAAAAGTATTTCGCCGCTTCTTCATAATTACCGTCGGCAAAATATTTCTTCCCACTCTTGTAATATCCGCCCGCTTTCGAGCAGCCGGATAACAGCAAGGTTATTACAGCCGTCAGGAATATTACTGGCAATAATCTTTTCATTATGGCAGCCTCCGGATAAATGTAAAAATACCTTACCACAAGATATTGTGCCCTGTTATATTATACAACACCATCCATGATATAGCAACAATTCCGGACATTATAAAACAAACTTTTATCATATGTGCCAGTCACCGCAGCCCCATGCCAAGTCATTATTACTTAAAATAAAAATACAGCCGAACGGTTTAGTCCGTCCGGCTGCAATATTTCATATGTTTTCAGTTATTAGAATATCGAAAACGTCAGGAACAAAGTTGCCGCCAATGATGAAACCAGGGATACAACCGTAATCTGTGTGTTGATTGAAGGGCCTGCAGTATCCTTGAACGGATCGCCAACCGTATCGCCGACAACTCCAGCCTTGTGAGCATCAGAATTCTTGCCGCCATGGTTTCCCGCTTCAATATATTTCTTGGTATTGTCCCACAGGCCGCCCGCATTCGACATAAACAACGCAAAGATCAGTCCGCTTACGATATTTCCGGTTATATATCCGCCAACTGCCTGAACGCCGCCGATAAATCCGACAACCAGCGTTGCGATTATAGCCATAAGCCCTGCAGGAATCAGCTCCTTGAGAGCGCCAACAGTGGCAATCTCAATACATTTATCATATTCAGGCTTTGCTTCAGGATTTCCTTCTTTAAGCCCGACTATTTCCCTGAACTGACGGTGTATTTCCGCAATCATGCGCTGTGCGTTGCGGTCAACGCCAAGCATGAGCATTGCAGAGAATACCGCAGGAATGGCCGCGCCAACCAGCAATCCGAAGAATACGACCGGGCTGGTTACATCAAAGCCGGTAATCTTTTCTATTCCAAGACCCATTGCCTCAATAGCATCATTTACCTCGGTTATGAAGGCACCCAACAGGGCGATGACGGTAAGTCCCGCTGCGCCGATGGAGAATCCTTTGGTTATTGCCTTAACGGTATTGCCGGCACTGTCCAGGGAGTCGGTTATTTCAAGGGCTTTGTCTCCAAGGTCGCCCATCTCGACAAGTCCGCGGGCATTGTCAACTATAGGGCCGTATGCATCGTTGGAAATAATCATTCCTACTATTGAAAGCATTCCTACGGCCGCCATGGATATGCCGAACATACCATAAGCAACCTCGTTGCCGCCTGCCCCGAGAGGGGAAACCAGCTTGTAAGCCGCAAGGGCGGATACGCCTATGCCAATCATGGCGGGAAGTATGCTCATTAATCCATAGGACACACCGGATGTAATGGTGAATGCCGGACCCGATTCACATGCTTTTGCAACCATGCGGACGGGCTTTTTATTGTCATTTGTAAAGTAATCCGTTGCCATACCTATTATGGTGCCAACTAAAAGTCCGACAGCGCTTGCGCCCCATATACGCCAGTTGAAATCAAATACATAGGTGGCTGCCGCCGTCAATACACCATAAATTACGGTTGTTACATAAGTATTCATGTTTAGGGCTCTTGTCGGATCCCCGCCTTCCTTCATGTTAGCCGTAAATACACCAATAATGGAAGCAAGCAATCCGATGGCCGCATAGCAGAGAACCATTGCTATGTTCTTCTTTACATCGCCCAGGGAGGCTGCCATAACAAGAGCTGCCGCCATGGACGCAACATTCGAGTCAAAGAGATCAGCACCCATACCTGCAACGTCACCGACATTGTCACCTACGTTGTCGGCAATAACCGCAGGATTCCTGGGATCGTCCTCGGGAATTCCAAGCTCAACTTTACCGGCCAGGTCTGCACTCACATCAGCCGTCTTGGTAAAGATTCCGCCGCCGGCCTTGGCAAACAGGGCTAGTGAACTTGCACCAAATGAAAAACCCAAAATTGCCGTGGTTTCTCCAGTAATCAGGTATACCAGTGTTACTCCGAGCAGGCTTGCACCAACTACAGCCATACCCATTACAGCGCCGCCGCGGTATCCTGCCATAAAGGAAGGCTTGATTCCCTTGGTTGCAGCTTCCGCTGATTTCATGTTGGCGATTGTTGCAATACTGATACCGATTTTACCCGCAATTGCCGAGAACACGGTACCGCATATATATGACACCGCCATGGAAATATTTGATAAGATATCGCTCTTCCATATGGGCTCAGGCAAAAATACAAAAATAAGTACTGCAGCAACTAAGGCAAAGCGTACCAAAGCTTTGTACTCCTTAGCCAGGAATGTGTTGGCTCCGCTTCTTATCAGCTTACCTATCTCCGCCACCTTTTTATTGGAGGACGGCTGTTTGGCAACCCAGCGATAAAGCCATGCCGCTACACCAAATGCCAGGGCTGAAATTACTAATGCTGTGACCTGGAAGAATAATAAATTGTTTCCCACTTTCGCTCATCTCCATCTCTCAGATTTGGCTTATTTAGCCACATTTCTGATGATATCATGATTAGTTGTTTTCTGCAAGCAAAAACTCACATTTAACCTAATTTTTGCCTGTTTTTAATAAGGTAAATCCATATTGACACACGTATTCCATTTGGGCTACAATTAATTTTATAGGCTAAGGAGGAATTATTATGGAATTTCTGTACGAAGGACTAATATCTATTACATGGCAGCAATGGTTAATGTATGCCGTTGGACTTCTCCTTATTTACCTGGCCATTGAACATGATTTTGAGCCTTCCTTGTTGCTGCCGATGGGATTTGGTGCCATACTGGTTAACCTTCCATTCTCGGGAGTTTTAACTCAACAGCTTGCTGGATTGGAGGAAGACGCCGTCGGTATTATCGAGTGGCTGTACCATGTAGGCATAGAGGCCGCGGAAGCCTTGCCTCTTTTATTGTTTATAGGCATAGGCGCGATGATAGATTTCGGTCCGCTGTTGTCCAATCCTAGAATGTTCCTGTTCGGAGCGGCCGCGCAGTTCGGTATTTTTGTCACCATACTCGTTGCGGTTTTGCTGAGATTCGACCTGAAGGACGCCGCATCCGCCGGAATGATAGGAGCCGCGGACGGTCCTACCGCCATATTGGTTTCAAAATTACTGGATTCCGAGTATGTAGGCGCCATTGTCGTGGCGGCATATTCATACATGGCGTTGGTACCGCTTGTTCAGCCGTTTGCCATCAAGCTGGTTACCACTAAAAAAGAGCGTTTAATCCGCATGGAATACAATCCGAAATCGGTTTCAAGAACAACCCGCATTCTGTTTCCTATTATAGTTACCTTCGTGGCAGGACTTGTTGCCCCCACCTCCGTAGCCTTGGTAGGATTCCTGATGTTCGGTAATCTGCTCCGCGAATGCGGTGTTCTTAATTCTCTTTCCGAGACCGCCCAAAACAGCCTGGCCAACCTGATAACACTGCTGCTTGGCATCACGGTTTCCTTCAGCATGAGGGCGGAAAAATTCGTTACCTGGAAGACATTATTGATTATCGTACTGGGATTGGTTGCATTCGTTTTCGATACAATCGGCGGCGTATTGTTTGCCAAGTTCCTAAACCTGTTCCTTAAGAAGGGCAAGAAGATTAACCCTATGGTCGGAGCCGCCGGAATTTCCGCTTTCCCGATGTCTGCAAGGGTTGTCCAGAAGATGGGTATTAAGGAAGACCCGACCAACCACCTGCTGATGCATGCTATCAGCGCCAACGTGTCGGGACAGATTGCATCAGTTGTGGCCGGCGGAGCAATCATTAAGATTGTTAATGATATTCTCGCCAACATGCCTAAATAATTTGGTGAATGGAGGTTAATTATGGGTCAGAAAGTTTTGTATGCGCTGGAAATTATGGGCAAAGGTATGGGCAGTATCTTTGCGGTTATCATACTGATTACCCTGATAGTCCTGCTGATGGGCAAGATTTCGGAGATCAGGAGCAAAAAGAAGAGTCAGGATAATTCTGCAGAGCAATCGTAGCGCTATGATATATCGATAAACAGAGCCGGGCATCATTGGTATAAAATACCGATGATTCCCGGTGTTTTATTTTATCAAATAGTTATATTTCTGAATGTATTTTCCAGGCACAGGGCACCGTAACCAAGTGTCCTGTTGGGATAAACGGTTTCGATTCTTAACGGCCTTGCCCCGTTTATTAAATATGCTTTTAGCTTTTCGCCGTACAGGTACGGGTCGTTTCCCCGCACTATTCCCCATTCCATAAGAAGCGCGGCGCTTCCGGTCACAAACGGAGCCGCCATGGAGGTTCCGGAACGCCTTGCATAACCTCCGCCGGGGGAACAGGAATTAATATTAACACCGGGAGCCACCAAGTCCGGCTTGATGCCCTGGCTTCTTGTAAATCCCCTTCCTGAAAACGGAGCGTAGCTTCCGGTATAGGAATTATAAGCCCCTACGGATATGGCCCTGAATGCCGTGGATGGAATTGTAAGGGTCGTATATTCCGAAGAAATTAAAAACCTTGTGGCAGGATTCTTCACACCCCCGGCAGGAAGCCACATGTCATAATTGCCAACCACAATCCGGCGCGGAACCAGCTCAATTCTCCATATCCCCGAATTAATGTACGTATCCGACGAAATAAACTCTATGTATATCTCCTGCTGGTCGCTGTATGGCGTAGGCTCCCCGTAATAAAGCAGAATTTCCGTCTGGGCTACCTGGAACTGCTGTGTGCCTAGTATCGAGGGAATGGGTCCGACCCTCACCCCGTTCGGCGCAACTATCGTAATATCAAAATGGTCAAAATAATTCTTCCATATCTGAAGGTTCAGGGAGAACTCGAAATCACTGACGGTAAAATCAACGGTTTCTATGCTTCCCATCCGCAGGACGCCCTGGGCATGGTTTCCTTCCGCGCCTTCATTCCCGGTTCCGATGATTATATTGGTTCTCCCTGCATTTGATATATCGTCAATGAAGCTCTCAAGAATTGACCGCCCGGTATGGGAGCCGTAATTATTGCCGAAGCTTATATTCACCGCAAGGGGTTTTCCCAGGGAAACGGCATATCGTACGACGAATTCCAGGGCTTGCATAAGCTGCGTGGTCCGGGGAAACGAATCCCCCACCGATTCTCCCAGCTTTACAATCAAAAGCTCGCTTGACGGGGCTACGCCCCTGTAAAGGCCGTTGCTTGCCCGCCCGTTCCCCGCCGCAATTCCGGCCACATGGGTCCCATGGCCGGACAGGTCTGTGCTGGGCACAAGGTTAAGGCGCTGGGGCATGGGCAGCCGCAGCGCTTCATTGATCTGCTCCCTGGTATACAAGGTACCTATAAGAAATCCGGCAGGCGGGTTTCCGGGGATTGTCTGGTCCCAAAGGGCCGCGATCCTTGTGGTCCCGTCATCATTCCTGAAATCCGGATGGGAATAATCTATCCCCGAATCTATGACCGCAATCAGAACCCCCTCACCGAACAGGCTGTATGGAGCCATCTGCACAGGATTTATACAGGATGCCAGTTTTCCTTCGTTAACCTCATAAAACAGCCTCTTCGGCTTTTCCACAAATATTATCTCCTCATAATTAACCAGGCGGTCTATCAGGCCCTCCGGTATCGTTATTATGGCATATCCCCCGGAGAGCTCCACCACGCCGATGTCAAGCTCCTGCATTATCCGTTCAAGGCTGCCGCTGTACTTTACAATCAATTCCCAGGTATTAGTCTCAGGCTGAAAGCCAATGCCCAGATCCAGGGTCCTTTCCCTGACTCTTTCAGGCACATCCAGGGCCAGGTTCAACTGATTCTCCAATATACCGCTGTCCATCCGATCCTCCCATGATAATCCATCCGGCAAGCCGCGCAGGATTAAATCCGCGCAGCCATGCTTTACTCAATTATATGCGTATACCTGTTAAGTATAGTATCCGATGACAAATCATTCATTCATAATCACCATCATTACTTTTAGTCATCCTTATGCTTCTGATATAATCCCTTGGTATACTCCCCATTTCTCATCCCGCTGTATCCGCCTTTAAAATATTGTGCTTCCTCTAATTCCCATATATGTATCAGGAGTCCCTTGTTTCCATATTTTAATCATGGATTTAATCCTGATTGATGTTACGATTATTGTAGATAATTGTTATATCTTGACGCTTTAAGGAGAATCAGCATGAAAATGAGAAAATTGATGATTCCTGCAATGGTTGTGCTTATTATAGCTCTTGCAGGTGCGGGGATATATGGCATGAGCAAGCCTGAAAACGAGCTGTCATACCCGTCATTTTTAGCCGCGGCAGAAGAAGGAAGGATAGAAAAGGTCACTATTGACGAGGATGGAAATTCTTTTTATGCTTACCTTTCCGACAGCCCGGATGTAAAATATACGGTTCCGAATCCAAAGACGGAAAATTTTATAGAATTTCTCCTTGTTAATGACATTGAAGTATCATATAAGAGCAACACTATATCAGGCGTGGCAGGGATGCTTATTATGGCTTCCGCCGTATTTGGAGTTATATACTTTAGCCGCCGCGGCGGTTCTTCGGTTATCACGATTAAGAACGCGGCCGGAAGCGGTGAAAGCACCGCTATAACCCTTGATTCTGTGGCCGGCAATACGGAAGCCAAGGCCATGGTCGGGGACATAATCGGTTTTATAAAGAACCCTAAGCAGTATACGGAGCTTGGCGCCCGCATGCCCAAGGGATTGCTGTTCTATGGCCCTCCCGGAACCGGTAAGACCCTAATGGCCAGGGCAATAGCGGGGGAAGCGGGTGTTCCCTTCTATGCCATGAGCGGCTCCGATTTTGTCCAGATGTACGTAGGTGTAGGCGCAAGCCGTATAAGAAGCTTGTTTAACAAGGCAAAAAAGCATGACAAGGCTGTGATCTTCATAGACGAGATTGACGCCATAGGCAAGAAAAGGGCCCGCAGCAGCTCGGCCAGCAATGATGAAAGGGACCAGACCTTAAACGCGCTGCTAACCGAGATGTCAGGCTTTAATGACAACCAGGGCATAGTCGTTATCGGGGCCACGAATCGCGTGGATACCCTGGATGAGGCTTTGCTACGGCCGGGTCGGTTTGACAGGCAGATTGAGATCGGTCTTCCGGACGTAAACTCCAGGGAGAAAATACTTAAACTCCATGCAGCCAACAAACCCTTATCCGATGATGTGGATCTGTTCTCACTGGCCAGGTCCACCGTAGGCTTCTCCGGAGCCATGCTGGAGAACCTGTTGAATGAAGCAGCCATAATTGCCGCCAATGAACATAGTCCCGCCATCACCGCGGAGCATCTGGACAGGGCCTTCTACGCGGTCCTGGCAGGCGCCCCGAAAACGGATTTAAGCTATATCTCCGCCCATGAGAGGGAACTGACCGCCTACCATGAAGCGGGGCACGCCTTGGCTACAAAGCTTCTGCTTCCGGACAATTACATCTCCAAAGTAACCATTATCCCCAGCGTCAGGGGCGCCGGCGGCTTCAACCTGTCGATTCCGAATGACACAATGTACAGGAGCGTCCGGCAGATTCTTGGAAGCATCAAGATACTGCTGGCGGGAAGGGCTGCCGAAGAGTTGATATACGGTACTGACGAGATAACAACCGGAGCAAGCAACGATATTCAGAAGGCTTCCGCATTAATTGCGGATTTTGTGAACAAATACGGTATGGATCCGGACATGGGGCTGTTCAGTACCGAGATGCTTGACGAGGGCTTTGACAAGGATCTGCTTGATAAATGCAGAAGCATTATGAATGACCTTTATTCACAGACGAAGGAACTGCTTCGCAATAATCTTGTGTTATTGAATGGTATAGCAAATGAGCTGCTTGCGAAAGAAACCCTGTGCGGTGATGATATAGACAAATTGACAGAAAACAAGGCAGTATAGCGCAATGATTAGCTTATTCAAACATTTCTGACAAAATTCTACCTCTCTCTTGAGTTTGAGCATAATTAATGGTATCATTTTATATATATTACCATATTAATAGGAGGTATTTTCATGTCAGAGCAATCCGAGGGGAGACGTGTAGAACGGAATAATACCAGGGTACTAATCTTTTCCGCTTTGCTGACATTAATTGCTTTCTTAATCATTCTTATTATTCTTACTCGCAGAGCCCAGACCGGGATCCTTATTAATATCATTTTAATATTATTAACCGTGCTTGCGGTTGCTTTGCTTGTTTTACTGATACGGTTTTTCAAAGCGGTCAGTCATATTGATGAAAATGCAAAACAACTGTCCCAGGGCAAGCTGAACATAAGCGACATCCTGGAAAGCAAGACCAGGGGTTTGGAATCCCTGACTTCCGCCGTTAATGAAATGAAGCGAAATCTCCTGAGCTTCATTGAATCCACAAAGATAAATGTTATCGTATTGTCGGATGCGGTTGATAATATTACAAAAAGCCTTGACATGAGCTATAAAGGCAACGAGCATATAGCAAGCAGCATGGCAACCGTTGCCGAAAAGGCACAGCAGCAGCTTAAAATCGTTAAGGATACTCTGGCGGGCATCGAAGAGGTTGCCAACAGGGCCAACAATATTACAACCACCTTGGCAAGAATTGAGGAGTTTGTAGAGAACACCGTTATGATAACCCAGGAAGGTTCACAGCACGTTGATAAATTCAATGAACAGATGGATGTCATCTCAACCAACCTGTCCGAAACGGCCGCCTTTATTGAAACCCTCAATACCCACCTGAACGAAATAGATCAGGTAAACGGTTTGATTATCAATATAACCGAGCAGTTAAAGCTCCTGTCCTTAAACTCCGCGGTTGAGGCTGCCCGTGCCGGGGAGGCCGGAAGAGGCTTTGTTGTCGTTTCCCAGGAAATGAACAAGCTCTCGTCAGCCACAAGAGAGAGTATAGGACATATAGGCAAGCTGCTGAGCAACATCTTAAGCAGCAACGCCAAGGTAAGCGAAAGTATCGCAAGCTGTGTGGAAAGCTTCAATATGAGCAAGGATATCTTCAGTTCGGTAAAGGATACCTTCTATACCATAAATAAAAATACATACATTTTGAATGATGATATGAAGAAGGTATACGAGGAATCCAGGCAAATTAACGAGAGCACCAAGGACATCAGCGATCAGGGTCATATACTGCATGATGCTTCCATGGAAATTTCATCAATCACCCAGGATGTTGCCGCAATTACCGAGGAAGAGCTTGCTGAGAATGAAGAAATAAACAACCAGGCTCTGTCCCTGCAGAACATGCTGTCCAGGATAGAGAACCTGTTAATGAGATACAGGACCTCCGTAGTGCCTGTTGAACAGCCCAGCCCCAAGAGATTGAAAATAGCTGTTTTCAGTCCTCTTGACCATCCCTTCTGGGAAAGCGTCCGTCAGGGTGTTATGTATGCACAAACAGAGCTTAAGACCAAGAATGTCGATGTAGAGTTCCTTGGATATGCGAAGGATTTCGGACAGCTTAACATCGACCTCAAAGACAGAATTGACAAGGGATATGACGGCCTCATTCTTCCCGGGTTCACCGGAGGAGTTGAAGAGGATGTTATGCGGGCACAAAGAAAGAATATCGCGGTTATGTCATTTAATTGTGACTTTGCCGAGGGAGTTGAAAGACTGGCATACTTCGGCCCGGACATTTATACCTCGGGTAAACTGGCCGCGGAAACAATTTCAAGAGCTGTCGACTTCGAAGGCGATATAGCCGTTCTCCGCGGGCCGCTGGATACATCCATCAACAGCATCAGAAGGGATGCGGTTCATGAGGTTATCAGCAAGAACAGGAAGATGAGGATAGCCACCGAAATAGAGGCCTTAACCGACAGTCTTCAGACATATAAGAACGCAAAGGAACTGCTGACCAAGTTCCACGCGCTTAAGGGTATAGTCATCCTTACAGGCAATGTCAGCGGTGTGGCAAGAGCGATTGAAGAAATGGGCCTGATCGGAAAAGTTAAAATCGTATGCTATGACTATGATGACGAAATTATCAAGCTAATCCGGAAAGGTATAGTCTATGCGGCCATCGGTCAGGATCCGTTCGGACAAGGCCATGATCCGATTATTTACATGTACAATTACCTTGTGACAGGCGAAAAACCCGCATCGGTGACAAACACCCGCATTGAAATCATAGATGCAAGGAGCTTGTCCGAGCTTGATTGATTGTTCCAAACATGTAAGCCCGAATCGGACATATATTGTCCGCTTCGGGCTTTATTAGTTTTATTAATTATTTGATTTCTTGATAATATTTTTTGACGACTTCTTCCGCTTTCTTTAAGTGGATGTTGAAGCCTCTGTCTTGCATGGCTTCTTCGCGGGTGTCATAGATTTCTATGCTCCAGTCCCACCAGAACGGTCCGGCAAACCATTCCTTGTCATGACAGGCTTCAAGGCAGGATTCGTAGAATACGGCCTGCTCGTCCTCATCCCAGGGCAAATCCTTGTGCACGAAATCCCATGGCATCATTGCGCAGCCTTTTGCGCTCCTGCAGCCGATTTCCATGAATATTATCTGCTTGTTGTATTTCCTGTACAGCTCTTCCATCCGTGAATTTACCCGGTTCCATACCGTTAGCATGCTTTCCTTGGAATCGGACGGTTTCCTTCCAACCTTGTAATAGGCGCTGATTCCGATATAATCCACCGCGTCAAACCAGTTTACCATGTCTTCCCTGCCGTGGTTCGTGTTATAAACAATCGGCCCCTTGTATATGCCGCGTACCTTCTCTATAAGGCTTCTCCAGTGCTCTTCCTTCCTTTCGGTACCGCTCATCTCACATCCTATGCAGAACATTTCGCATCCCGTATCCTGCGCCAGCTCGGCATAATGGCACAGAAACGCGCAATAGGATTCGAACCACTCATTCCAGTACCTGTCGCGCCCAAGCATGTCCCCATCGGGAAAGTCAATATATGCTCTCCACATTCCGTCCTCGCAGTTTATCACAGGCTTAAGGCATACCTTTATGCCCCTCTCATGGGCCCTGTTTATGACAAAAATCAAGTCCTTATCAGTTATCGTTGTCCTGTAATCAAAATAAATACGGGTGGATGAGAAGGTCTGCTGCATTACCGGAAATGCCAGGCATATCCAGTTTACTCCCAATCCAAACAACTTGTCCTGGGATTGAATAGCTTTTTCCGTGCGGTAAGCTCCCCTCCTTGCCATCCAGCCGTATGTAAAGCCTTTAATCCACATCTATTAGTCCCTTTCTTTTATTAAATTGTATATTAATCCCCCTATCTTTATATCCTGAGAGATTTATGAAAACAAAGTGCAGCCCATATCCCTAAGCTGTTTTATCCTTTCATGGATGACATCCTCGCTGCATTTAAAATATTCAGCCAGGCAGGGGATACAAAGGTATTCCTTTGCACCCCTGTTTACCAGCTTTAAGTATATGGCAATCTCATCCCTTACAAGTACCTTGTCGCATTTTTTGCATCGTTTATTAATGTCCGTCATCTTACCTTTACCAATCTTGCCCTGAATATCTTGCAATGATGAGGTTTAAGCCTGCACGTGTAATTCTCGGTAAATACCCCGACATCCTCATGCTCCCACAGGTCGCGGAGATGAAGCCCGTATCCCGACAATGTCGGAAGCCCGATGTCATAGAACTGCAGGGATCCCTCCCCATCTGCGTCTCCCATGTTGAAGAAGCCGATTCCTAAGCTTCCGTCGGACATGGGCTTGACATATATCTTTACGTCGCTGTTGTTCCACTGTTCCATACTGTAAGCCTGACGTCCCTCGGGATCTTGGTTTAGGGCAATAACCTCTTTATTGGTCAATATTTTATGTGTAGCCTCGCTCATGTTGCGGATATCACAGCCGATCATCAGCGGAGAATTCATGATGCACCACAGGGAGAAATGAGTCTTGTATTCTTCGTCCGTGCATCCTCCCAGGGCAACATTGCCCTTGCCGTACATTCCCACGACCAGCATGTCAATGTCGTTATAGCAGTAAGGCGCGCTGTAGCATTCCTTGTTCCACTGGCTTAAAGCAATATTCTTGATGGATTCCCAGTTGTCCTGAATATCCCCTGTGGAACGGAACATATGGGCACCTGCAGCCCTTATCCATTCATGGCAGTTGTCGCTTCCCCAATTGCATGCTGAAAAAAGTATCTCCCTGCCGCAGTTTTTAAGTGCCATGCCCATGCGCTTGTATAATATATGTCCCGGTATATTGTGGGGTTTATAGCAATAGTCATACTTCAGGAAATCCACACCCCACTCGGCAAAGGTCCTGGCATCCTCAAACTCATGATCCAGGCTGCCTGGATGCCCTGCACAGGTCATGGTACCCGCACAGGAATACATGCCGAATTTCAGGCCTTTTGAATGAACATAATCCGCCAATGCCTTCATACCGCTCGGGAATTTATTCGGATCCGGTACCAGGCGGCCGTTTTCATCCCTTTGCTTAAGTGACCAGCAGTCATCAATGACAAGGTATTGATATCCTGCGTCCAGAAGGCCCAGGTCATTCCAGACATCTGCCGTCTCCTTAATCAGGTCTTCCGAAATATTCCATCCAAAGGTATTCCAAGAGTTCCACCCCATGGGCGGTGTCTGTGCTAACATATCTTCTCCTCCACTTCATCACTATTGTTATATGCATCCGTAATTTCAGGCACTGCCGCTTCCGGCTGCTTCTGCGTCGCTTTCTTTTTGGACGACTGCCTGAATATTACCTCAACGCCGACATATATGATTTCCTTGGGGAAGCTCGGGTTCTGCAGCCTCCACATGAGCTGCTGCACAAGTCTTCTTCCGAGCCATTGATTGCCAACCCTTACAGTGGTGAGGAACGGGTCCATCATCTTGGACATTTCCTCGGTGTTGTCATAACCCGTTACCGCCACATCGTCCGGTACCGACAATCCCTTTGAATTCAAATAGCGTATGGTATAAAAGGCTATATCATCGTTAGCGCATACAATGGCCTCCGGTATATAGGCAAAGCGCTCGATGGCTTCTTCAACTTCCTCGGGCTTATAAAACCTTGTCTTTGCATGGTAGGTGGCGATTATTCCTTCATCAGGCTTGATTCCCGCTTCATTCAAGGCACTTAGGTAACCCAGGTAGCGGTCATATATGGTCTTGCAGTACGTTATATCGCCTATGAAGCCAATCTTCGTCATGCCCTGGTCAATAAGACTTTTTGTTATGGTTTTTACGCTTTCCATGCTTTCACAGATTACAATGTCTCCATACGGTACAATTTCCTGTATGTTTCTTGGTGCATCACAGAACACAACCGGAATATTCCGCTTCATTATCTGGTTTATATACTCTTTTGAAAATACGCTTAAAATAATAATTCCGCTGATGTCGGCCTGCAAATCCAGCGGAAGGACGAGGTTCTTCTCATCCTGCTCGCTGATAAAGTTAAACTGCAGCTTGCACCCGCAGGCATTCAGCTCATCGGATATTCCCATGATGATGTTGTTCCAGAAATACGATATCTCCCGGCGGTTTAGAACAACTATGGTCTTGGTCTCATCCATCTTATTACGGAGCTTGAACTGATTGAGCACAACCGGGGATAACTTCGAATATCCCATTTCATAGGCTTTTTCTATTACCAGATACCTGGTCTCGTAAGATACGGTATCACTGTTATTCAGGGCTTTTGCAACCGTGTTTCTTGATAAGTTCAACTCCCGTGCAACATCCTGAATCGTTACTTTCTTCATCCAAATACTTCCTCCTGATTACCATGCATTTACTAGGCATTCTTATTTCATATTGAAAAATAATGCACCATCTGATGCATAATTGAAGTGTACTATATTATAACATAAAGTTCAAGATATTTCTGACAGCATATATAAAATAATCCATATAAAATATAAGATAATCTATGCCCGGTTATCTATAAATGACCTGATTAAGGACATTTTCCCCGTCAGGCTGAACTGTCCGTATCCGAATGGTATTATAAAATGGTCACCCTTTGCAATTTTGATATTGTCAATTTCCCCTTCACCGTCAATAACGCTGACATTCATGAAATCCTTGTCCTGTTCCATTGCCATTGTTCCATCAATGTCAATTTTTTGCACGGTATAGTGCTTGTCATTAATTAGTTCGGTAATGGTACCGCCTTCCCATCCGGTTATTTTCGGATCTATGACCACATCCCTATGAGGGCAGCTGATTACATCAATGCTTTCCTTTATATGAAGCTGCCTGGGCTTGCCGTTATCAAGCCTGTCGTAATCATAAAGCCTGAATGTAATATCACTGCTTTGCTGTGTCTCAAGAAGCATTGTACCGGCTTTAATCGCATGAACTGTGCCGGGTGTTATCTGAAAGAAATCTCCCTTTTTAATGGGCTTTACCCTGATAAGCTCCTTCCATCTCTTCTCTTCTATCATCCTGACAAGCTCTTTCTTGTCCTTTGCATTATGACCTATGACTATTTCGGTGTTTTCGTCGCAGTCAAGAACGTACCAGCATTCCGTCTTTCCAAAGGATCCGGGTTGGTATTTATCCGCATATGCATCATCCGGATGAACCTGGATGCTTAGGTCTTTCTTTGCATCAATTATTTTAATAAGCAAAGGGAAAGCCTTCTCTTTTCTGTTTCCGAACAGTTCGGGATGGTTTGTCCATAACCGGCTTAAGGTCTCGCCCTTGTATGTACCGGCCTTAATCTCACAATCCCCGCTAGGATGTGCGCTTATTGCCCAGCACTCTCCCACATTGTCTCCTGGAATATCATAGTTAAAATCCGTTCTTAACCTGTTTCCGCCCCAAATCATGGTCTTGAATATCGGCTTAACAAATAATATCTCTCTCATCTTTCCTCTCCTTGACATTCTTTTAGAAATCACTCGTTCACATTATACTTATTTCCTGTAAAAAAAACAACGATTTATATCGTTGTTTATTACAAAAATATCAATATATTGTATTCAAACACGGTACGGCACTAATCCATGTATTTCCCATAGCTAATATACTTGTAGCCGTACAGGCGCTTGTCATGTTCGTATTTGTTCAATACGGCGCCCAATATCCTGCTGCCCGACTTTTCAATCTGTTTGACAACCTTCTGTGCCAACTTATAGCTTATGGCATCCGATTCAATAACCAATATTACTCCGTCACATTTCTGTGCCACGACAGCGCTGTCTATTACGCTGCCGACCGGAGGCGTGTCAACTATAATGTAATCATAGACTTTGCGGAATATTTCCACCAGGTCACTGAAGCTGTCGCTTCCAAGCAGTTCGGACGGATTTGGCGGAACAGGTCCCGAAAAGACGATATCAAGATTGTCCATATTGGTCTCGTACAAAATGTCCTCTATTTTATTCTGCGCGGACAGGTAATGGCTCAGACCGAACACGGCCAAATCCGGATTGTACCGCCTTATGATATCCGACTTTCTCAAATCCGCATCAATAAAAACCACCTTTTTCCCGCTCTCGGCCAGGGATACCGCCAGGTTAAACGACACATCGGACTTTCCTTCATTTGGCACACAGCTGGTGACACATAAAGCCTTAACCCCTATGCCGCAAAACATTATGTTCGTCCTTAAATATTTATAGGCTTCGTTGACAAACGGCCCCATTTCCACCCTGTTTTGTAGTTTAACCCGAAGCATGGATACCCTCCTTGCATATTTCATACACAACATATTGTATAATATTGGTAATTTGTATGCAACAGGAAAAAATAAAAAAGAGGTAAATCTTTATATCAAGATTACCTCTTTTTCTGCTTAATCATTTCTTTTTCCGCTTATTTCTCTTCCAGCAGGATATTAACCTGTGCATGCTCGGATACCTTTATTGTGACGTTGCTTCCGGTCACATTATCAAGCTTGTTGTTCCTGCCTGACACGAAAACATCACCGATTGCATATTTTGCCGTACCGTCATCACCGTTGCCTGTATCTATAGTAAGGCCTTCGAAATGAACATTTTTCAGCTCGGTGTTCCTGGCCTCAAGGGCAATGGGAGCCGCGGTGACTGGTATGCCTGAATTAACATTAAGCTTTATTGTCATGTTTTCGAATGTCAGGTTCTCAATATATGCGCCCTCCAGCTTGTTGAACAGGCTCAGGGACTTGCTGGTATCTACATCAATCTTCTTGCTGGTCGCGGCAAATGTGATATTCTTCAGGCTGAAACCGTTTCCGATTATCTTTCCGCTGTAGGACTCGGCCATTGCAACCGTTATACCTGAAAAGTCTATATCGTTAGTAAGTATATAGCCTTCAACTGCGTTTCCATTCCTGTCAAAGCCCGAAAACCATGTCTTGCCGTTGTACTTAAGGTCATCCGCTTTTGATATGCGCGCATAACTGCCCTTAGTGTACTTGAGGTATATACGTTTGCTGGACGAGTTCTCAATATAGTAATTAATGGCTCTCTCATAAATCTCATCTTTATATTTACGGATTTGTGCCCTAATTTCCTTATCATCCGTTGTTATCTCATACCCAAGCTTGTTGATGAAAAGATCCGAGGTGTCCAGTTCCGGATTAATCTCATCCTCGTCCGGTTCAACATATTCAATCTTTCTTATATACTCCGGAAATTGCTGATACAGCTCCTCATATACCTCTTCATCGGAAGGAATCAATTCCGCATGGACATACTCCGAAAAGTCGTACGGTATGGTTAATTCCTTGTTGGCATAGTAACCTTCAAATGTATACCCGCTTTTCGCAATTAATGATTCGACCGCGCTGGATAATGGCTGTACGGCGGAATCCTCGGAAATATTCTTTGTAAACAATACTTCGTCGGTTTCAGCATCAATATACTCGATCTTTCCCTGGGGAACCCATCTTGCGTACAGGGTCATATCTTCCTGTACCCTGTCCTCGTCAAAATCCCATCTGTCCTCAGCCTTGAAGGAATAACCTATCACATTCCCTTCATCATCAAGTATATCCTCTTTGGCGGTATACCATCCTGCCAGTAAATATCCGTCCTTTACGGGCTTTATCAGCATGTTGGTTGACCCTGAAGGCTCAAAAAGATATGAGTTCTTCATATAGTAAGTTTCACGAATTTCGCGTGAGTTTATCACTCCGCCCAGGGCATTGTAAATTACAACGCAATCATAACCCCACTCACTTGGATTTATCGTCTTATCCTTTGAGCTGCAGGAGCTCAGGAACATGACCGAAGCAAGAACTATGCAGATAAGCGATATGCGGAGTATTTTTCTATTTCTAATCATTTCATGTTTTCCTCCTACCTGGCACACTTATGACCGGATTTTATTTAAACCAAACATTAAGGCAAAACAGTATGAGCAATGCAAATGCACCAAATACGATAATTCCAAACAGTATATAAGAAGTTATTACACCAAGGAAGATATCCCTGCGTTCCTTCTTTGTAAGCACCACCTTTTCTTTCTCTTCCCTGGGCTTTCCAAACTCGTCAAAAGCGGACCTGCGGATGATGGACCGGGGCATCCCGTCAATATTCATATTGGCTATTACTCGTCCGTCATCTATCATACTGTCGTCTTTTTTCTTATTTTTCTTCATAACATCATCCTATCCTTACTCCTGACTGTATAAATGACATGCCACCCTGTGATCTTCCTCATACTCTTTTAATACCGGAGCCTTCTCGGCACATATCGGCATCGCATATGGACATCTCGTACGGAATTTGCATCCCGAAGGAGGATTAACCGGGCTCGGAATATCTCCCTTCAGTATTATCCTGTTCATCTTCACATCGGGATCCGACACCGGTACGGCCGACAACAGCGCCTTTGTATACGGATGCATGGGATTCGAGAAAATGCGCTTCTTGTCGCCTATCTCAATCATGCTTCCCAAATACATTACTCCGATTGAATCTGATATATATTCAACAACCGACAGGTCATGTGAAATAAACAGATACGTATACCCGTACCGCTCCTGCAGATCCTTCATAAGATTTATGATCTGCGCCTGGATGGACACATCCAGCGCGCTCAAAGGCTCGTCACAGATTATAAACTTCGGGTTTAGCGCAACCGCCCTGGCAATACTTATTCTTTGCCTTTGCCCTCCTGAAAATTCATGCGGATACCTGTAGTAATACTGGGGCTGCAGGCCGCAATCCCTCATAACCTTTAAAATGTACGACCTGTACTGCTCCTTGGGTACGATCTTATGCTGTTTTACAGCTTCGCCGATTATCTCGCCAACAGGCATGCGCGGGGACAAGCTCGAATACGGATCCTGGAAAATCATCTGCATCTGCGGACGCATTTTCCTAAGTTCCCTGGGCGAAACCTGCGAAAGGTCCTTTCCGTCGAATATAACCTGTCCGTCGGTTACTTCATGAAGCCGTAATATCGTACGCCCGACGGTGGTTTTTCCACAACCTGATTCTCCAACAAGACCCATGGTTGTTCCCCGTTTTATACTGAAGGACACGTCATCAACAGCCTTAACATAGGCCTTGCTTTTTCCTAGGGCAAACTTGGAGATCGGGTAGTATTTTTTCAGGTTTTTAACTATTAATATATAATCATCATTCTTAATGTTGTCTTTCATATCACTCGCCAGTACTGACTACCTCCTCTCCTTTTCTTCAGCACTTTTTTCACTGCCGTCCTCATTGTACAGATAGCATGCCGCATAATGAGTCGGTGAAAACTTAATCAAATCAGGATAGCCCTGCGAACATACGCGCATGGCTTTATCGCATCTATTATAAAAATAGCAATAATCCGGCATGTTTATCGGGTTAGGTACTTGTCCCTTGATACTGTACAGCTTTTCGCCTTCCTTAATATGCCTTCCAGGCCTTGACTTCATAAGCCCTATGGTATAAGGATGCTTGGGGCTGTGGAATATTTCTTTTACAGTACCTTGCTCGATAATTCTGCCTGCATACATGACAACAACAATATCCGCCATCTCTGCGATTACTCCAAGGTCATGGGTAATCAGCATAATGCTGCCGTTAATCTTTTCCTTGATCTCACGTAGGAGCTCCAAAATCTGGGCTTGTATTGTAACATCCAATGCTGTTGTAGGCTCATCGGCTATAATAAGCCTCGGGTTGCATATAAGGGCCATGGCTATCATGACTCTTTGTCGCATGCCGCCGGAGAGCTCATGCGGATAGCTGGCATAAACCTTCTCGGGATCGGCTATACCTACCTGCTTCAGCATCTCTATGGATTTTTTCTTTGCTGATTCAGGTGTGGATTCCTCTTCATGCAGCAGCACGACCTCGTCCATCTGATAACCTATCTTGAAAACGGGATTTAAACTGGTCATCGGCTCCTGGAATATCATTGCGATATCCTTGCCGCGAATCTTAAGCATCCTGTCCCTTGGCATCTTTGTGATTTCATAGCATTTGCCGTCACTGGCCTTATAGCGGATGCTGCCTTCGACAATCTGCCCTGTAGGCCCCGGAACCAGCTGCATAATGGACAAGCTTGTAACCGACTTGCCGCATCCGGATTCTCCTACAACTCCAACGATTTTCCCCTGGGGAATATCAAAGCTGACACCATTTACCGATTTTACAACACCCACATCCGTATAAAAGTACGTATGAAGGTTTTCAATCTCGACAACGTTGGAAGGATCCCTCATTTCCGTGAGGTATTCCTTCTCGTCAACTTTTTTCCTGTTCTTTTCCCGTTCATATTTCTTTATTATCTTGGCGTTTTCCCTGCTTATTCTTCTTTCTTCCCTTAGTGTCAGGTAAACGCTGCTGTCAACGCCTTCCGCATTTTTATCATTATTTAAAAAACTCATGGTGTCACCTACCTTTTCATTCTAGGGTCAAATGCGTCCCTAAGGCCGTCACCAATAAAGCTGAAGCCCAAAACTGTAACTACGATGAGGATACCTGCCGGCACCCACATATTCGGATAATACGCCAGTATTTCCTGACCCTTGGACGGATCCGCAAGAGCTATCATGGAGCCCCATGCCGCCCTCGGGAACGGAACACCAAGCCCAAGGTATGATAGTGTTGACTCGTAAAGGATAACACCGCCCAAACCCAAGGTTGCGCTTACAATAAGCTGAGGCATAGTATTCGGTATAAGATGCTTGAATATCCTGTTGAAAGCGGATATACCGGTTGTCTCTGCCGCCATCATGTATTCCTGCTCTCTAAGCATAAGAATCTGTCCTCTGACAATACGCGCGGCTCCTGTCCATCCCATAAGGGTCATAAATGCCATCAGATAGTAAATTCTGTGTTCCGCTTTTATACTCTCTATAGAAGAAATAGTTGCTGATAATATCAACAATATAGGTAAACCGGGCAGACAGTTGAAAATATCGACAATTCTCATGATGACCTGGTCAACCCATTTACCGTAATAACCGGCCAGTCCGCCCAGAATTATTCCAAGGAAAGTTTCAATGAAAATAACAATAAATGATATTGTCAGTGATATTCGTCCGCCATACATCAGGCGGGTAAATATATCAAAACCGGATGTATCCGTACCAAGCCAATGGCTTGCTGAAGGCGGCGCCTTAAAAAGAAGCACCGTCTGGGATTTATCATAATAACTGTATGTTTTACCATCGGGTCCGGCAAATTCGGCGGTGGTAATCATATCCGCTACCCTTTCGATTTTGAACACTTGGGTTTCCTTATATCCCCAAGTGACATCAACAATCAAGGGGCCGACAAACGAAAATAAAAATACAAATATAATCATAACAAGACCCGCAATGGAAAGCTTGCTCTTGAAGAACCTTTTAGCCACCATGCGTCCCGGGGATATTACTTTAAAATGCTGTTCTGCTTCTGATTCCATATGCTCATCAATATCAGTATAATTCAACTTCTTTTCATTCTCATTATTCATCGCCATCAAATCCACCCCCCTTATGACAGTTTGACACGGGGGTCAACCACCATGTACATTATATCAGATATTAACATGCCCGATACCGTCAGAATGGCAAGGAACATATTGTATCCCATGACAAATGGGATATCTCCCTGCTGGGTTGCCCTCAATGCCATATAGCCGATTCCCGGTATGGCAAATACGGTCTCGGTAATCATGGCACCGCCAAACAGGCCGGGAAGCATGCCTGACAATGATGTAACCAGCGGGATCATGGTATTTCTGAACGCATGCTTATATGTTACGGTCTTTTCAGACAACCCCTTGGCACGCGCCGTCCTGATATAATCCGAGTTCAGTACTTCCAGCATGTTTGTTCTTGTAAACTTCATCGTACCTCCCACTCCCAGGAGCGTAAGCACCGTAATGGGCAGTACCAAATGCCATGCCTTGTCCAGGAAAATTTGCAAATGGTCATTCGGGCCGAAAATCTTGGTGGCTGTAGTTAACCCCTGTAGCGGAAATATACCCAACCTGATTGCAAAAACATTCATAAGCAATGCTGACAGGAAAAAGGACGGCAATGACGCGCCCATCATTGCAAAAACCGACACAGTATAGTCATATGGACTGTATTGATTTACTGCAGCCTTGATTCCCATAGGTATACCGATTATGATTTCAAGAATGTATGATATAAAGGCGATTAGGAAGGATATCCAGATATAATCGGACAAAACCTCTGTTACAGGCCTGCCATACACAAAGGAACGTCCCAGGTTGCCTTTCATGACATTACTCAGCCACTTTGCATAACTTTTAAGTATGCCTGTAAAGCTTTTATCGGCCAAACCATAGAGTTCCTTTAGGTGCTGTACATCCTCCTTGGTCATGGCACCGCTTTGCAGCGCAGCCGCCGTCTGATTGTCAATGTAGTCTGCTGGCATAAGCATGGTAAGCATGTATATCAGGATTGAAACGCCAAACAATATTAATACTCCCAATGCCAATCTCTTCGCTAAATATTTCCACATAATTGACCTCTATCCATTAAGAAGTGGTACAAGGCTTATTGCTAAGCCTTGTACCCTTTATTATTAGTTTTTCAGAATAATACTTAGTTCAACTCAACATTCCATATATATGATACAGGAGACTGGAACGGTGTTACATCATCACCGCTGAAGAGCGTGTCAGACTTTATAACTTCCTTATTATATACGAACATATTCTTTCTCTGATATGTCGGAATTTCAACAGCCAGACCGGTTGAAAGCTCAAGTGCTCTCTTGTAGATGGCCTTTCTCTCTTCATTGTCAATTGTTGAACGTCCGGCTATAATCAGCTCGTTCAGCTCTCTCAGCATTGCCTTTTCTTCATCGGAGCCGTTCTCATACAGCCAGTAAAGTCCTGTAGATGATGAGCCCTGGTTTACCTTCGGGTCCGAATACCAAATCTGGAACATGTCAGGATCAACACCGCCGCTGCCCCAAGCTGCAGCCCAAACCTGGATACCTGACTCATATGACGTATTCAGCTTGCTCAGGAGGTTCTGGTCAATTTCAATATCTACCTTAACACCGATCTTGGCCAGTACGGCCTGAGCATCAATGAAGATTGATCCAGCCGGATGGTCCTTGGCCTCTGAAGGAATTGTAAACTTGAAGGTTACCTGCTGACCGGCCTTCGGATGATTGTCAGGATAGTACATTATGTTTGCCGCCTCATCATACTTGTAACCTGCCTGCAGGAACAATGCCTTGGAGGTTTCACCGGTTCCGTCATAAGGGAACAGGTTTTCCGGATTGTCAGGATATGCCCACACTACCTTGGACATTGTTCTATAGTTTACATTTGCCAGTTCCTGATAATAGTTGTCAACTGCCAGCTGTACGTTCATCGCATGGGCAAGCGCTCTTCTTACTTCGAATTCAGGTACTGCCTGAGCCTGGATTCCGATATATCCGTAACCATCATTGTCGACAAGGATATATGCCAGCTTAGCATAATCGCCCTGTCCTGCGGTAATATCATTGATAACCTGCATTGAAGCGGAAGGATCGGAATAATGAACTGTACCGGTAAGTACTGCATCCAACTCCGCACCAAGTGCGATTTCCTGGTAACGAACTGTCATAATCTTCGGTGAGCCAAGCATGAAGCTGTCATTAGCGGTAAATGTAACAACATTGTCCTTCCATTCCTGGAATACATAGGGACCGGCTCCAACAGGCCTGTCATTCTTGGTCTTTAAGAATTCAATAAATTCTCTCTTGCCTGTTTCTACACCAAAATCATTAAGCGTTCCTGTGTATCCATCGGTGTAATAATGACGAGGTGCTACGATAACGCCAAGCTTGAATATGGCTGTAGGATCTACGCCATCAAGAACAACCTTGATATATTCCCTTTCAACGCCGTCATCACATACAACCTTGCCGGATGTGATGCCGCTTATGCTCTTAACTCCACCGGCAACCTGGCCTTCCTTGGAGATATAAATGTCTCTTATATAATCCTGAATTGTCAAATCACCGGCTTTTTCATAGTTGATACCGGAATCTGACAGGTCATATCCATAGTTGGCAAGAATGTTCTGCCAGTAAATATTTGCGTCAACAGTATCTGTTGCCAGATTGTACTTATTGCCAAGACTGTCTATGAAATTGCCTTCTTCATCAAGCTCGCCAAATCCCCACATAACCATACCGAATGCGGCCTGCAAATCGGGATCTGCAGATACCTGGTCAGGGGTGTACGGTGCAAAGTAACTTGAAATATAGCTAGGATATTTTGCATTGACATAATCAATGATTTCCTGAGCGAACTTAGCTCCGGCTTCATCAAGATAGCTCCAGAACTTCTCCTGCTGTTCCATTGTTACACCGTCAGCAGGGTTGATTACCATCGAACCGTCGTCGCCGGTGGTAATGCCCGCCGCGATAATGGCATCAACAGCCTTAAGTACATCGGCACTAGTCTGCAGACGGTACTCGCTCAATCCCTGTATCTTCATGGTATAGAATGTGGAAGAACCGTCATACATCGGATCGCTTAATACATACATTGAGAACAGAACGTCATCGGCAGAAACGGGATGTCCGTCACTGAATGTTATTCCGTTCTTAAGTATGAATGTATATGTGGTTGTTGACTTGTCGGGAGCCACTTCCTGGGTGTAGTCATAAGCAAAGCTGGGTACATCAATACCTGCTTCAGCCTCGCCATCCTTGTTGTAGTGAAGCAGGCCGATTGATACCAGTCCAACTACATCCCCATCATATCCCGATGTGTAGAAGAACGGGCTGAACTTGCCGTCCAGTGTTCCGATACTTAATACAAGCGGCATTGTTGCGTTGTTTCCCGTCCTTGGTGTGACGGTAGCGTCATACCTGTTGGCGGGAACATCCGGTAGAACTTCCTTTTGCTGACCGCCGTTTCCACCGTCATCTTCAGCACCCTGTGTAGGAGCTGATGTAGGCGCAGTGTCGGGGTCGGAATCTTTTGAAGCTTTCTTTGAGCAGCCTACTGCTGAAAATACCATTATGAATATTAACAGCAACGCAAGCATGCTTTTCAGCTGTTTTAAGCGCATAACTCTTTCCTCCTTCTTTCTTTTAAATAATTATATATTTAAAAAATAAATATATCCACTTATAAAATTTACCTTTTGCGGGGCTTTGCCGCATAGTTTTCATGTATGCCGTAAGATTTGCAGCACAGGTTTTGATTTGCAGCGCCAGCTAAAATTCTGAACCGCTTGATATTGCCGTTGTTTTCGGATAGTTCAGGCAATCTATATAATTTAATTAAAATAGGTAAAAGATTTCATTATAAACAATTGTTATAATTCGGATCTTTCACCTTTTGAAAAAACCCTCTTTTGAACTTGTAAGAAATACTGTGTAATACTAAGCCCATTTACAGTTATATCGCTTCAACGTGCTAAAGCGTATTGAAGCAATACTAAAAAAGTCGTCAATACTGACGACCTGGTGCCTCATGTATATCCAGAAAACAAACCAATATTTCATCTTTTTTCGACATACATATTGGGGTCCCGCCTTTATGTATGCCTGTAAAATAAAATATCACATATGATACCCATTGTCAAGTATCCGCTCAACCTTTCATATATTTACAATATCGTATAATCATGGTTTCCACCCGGTTCCTGATTTCTCTTTGTACCCGATAGAACATTTTCTTTACGGAATCATATAATGTCACATAAGACATAAGGAGGGCTGCCGGGTGACATATGATGATAAAATCGGGATCTTTGGCGGTGACAAACGATATGTCTATATGGCATTGTCCCTGCTTGATAAGAACTACCATGTATGCAGCTTCAGGCTTCTGAACCGTATTGAGCATAGAAATCATACCGAAGCCTGCGGATTGGATGAACTTATGAAAACCTGCCGGATTATCATAAGTCCAATTCCTCTTACCAAGGACCTGGTAACCGTTTCGGACGGCACTTTTTGCAGCTTGGAAAGCATTATTGCCGGCTTATTGAACAATAATCACATAATTGTCGGCGGAATGATCCCTCCGGTCATTGAAGCCGCCTGCAAAAGCAAGGGCGCTTTTTGCTGCGACCTTATGAAAAACGACCGTATAGCTGTCATGAACGCCATAGCTACGGCAGAAGGCGCAATCATGGAGGCAATAAAAAACAGCGATATAAACCTGCATCACAGCAATTGCCTGATACTTGGCTATGGGCGCTGCGGAAGGGTAATTGCGGATAAGCTCAGGGGATTGAGTGCCGTTACCATCGTTGCGGACAGGGATGACAATGCCCTGGCATATGCCAGTGCCGCAGGTCATGCCGTTGTAAGGCTCATGGACATTAAATCCATTCTCCCAGGCTGTCATTATATTTTCAACACCATTCCCGCGCTTATAATGGACCAGGAACACCTAAAGCTGGTTTCCGACAACGTGGTTATTATAGACATTGCCTCGGCTCCCGGCGGAGTCGATTATGAATACGCTTTAAATCATGGAATTAATGCAAAACTATGCCTGGGCATCCCTGGAAAGGTTGCCCCAAAAGCCTCGGCGGATATCCTGGTTGCTGAAATTGAAGCTTTGATTAAAGAAAGAAGTGGTTGAATGAATATAGAAGGTAAGAATATAGGTGTTGCCCTCACCGGTTCGTTCTGTACATTTGACAGGGTGTTTTTGCAGATTGAGGAGCTTGTGGGCAGGAAAGCCAATGTATATACGGTTTTTTCGGAAAATGCCGGCAAGACCGATACAAGATTCGGCAAGGCCGGGGACATTCTGGCCAAGGCCAGGGCCATAACCGGCAGGGAACCGATACTCACAATCACCGAGGCCGAAAAACTGGGTCCTAATAATATTCTCGATATTCTAGTTATTGCACCCTGCTCCGGAAACACCCTTGCAAAGCTTGCCAATGCGATAACCGACACTCCTGTGCTCATGGCGGCAAAGGGGCTGCTGCGCAACGGAAAGCCCGTGGTTTTGGCGGTCTCGACCAATGATGCCTTAAGCAACAACCTTAAAAATATCGGTCTTCTGATGACCATGAGAAACATATATTTCGTCCCCTTCGGACAGGATAATTACAAGGGCAAGCCTTACTCGATGATTGCACACTTCGAGCTCATGATACCTGCAATAGAGCAAGCCCTTGAAGGCAAGCAGCTGCAGCCGGTAATTCTTGCGCCAAGGTAACGGTTATTCAAAGCAAATAATACCGGACATCAAAAGCATAAAAACATAAATTGTCATTATAAAAGCAAAAGTATTAATAATATATATCAGATAACAATTTAGAAAAGGATATAACAGGGTGATGGGGGTATCCCCTCCATCCTGTTATATCCTTCCTTAAAATGAAAGCCAGGATTTATGATTCCTTGTTTGCCTTTTCTACTTCTGTTATTGCTGTCTTTTTCATGGGTATTCTGCAGTTTTTGTTGTTGCCGAATTCCACGATAACTATATCCTCCATAACATCAATAACAACTCCATAAAAACCGCTGCTGGTCAATACACTGTCTCCCTTCTCAAGAGTCGAAAGCATTGCCTGCATTTGCTTTTGCTGTTTCTTCTGAGGACGAATCAACAGGAAATAGAATATCAATCCTAAAACTGCAAGCTGACCTAGAAGCAGCAGCCAGCCGCCTGCATTTGCCGGCGTATCAGCCGTTTCCCCGGCTAAAAATAAAAAATCAAGCATTTTCTTACCTCCTACGGTTATTTAATTAATTCACATGATTAATCGTCATTATACTGATTAAGGTTATCCAGCATCTTCTTTTTAAACTGCTTATACCGTTTGCCTCGTATGGCATCCCTTATCTCTTCCATCAGGTGATTATAGTAATAAAGGTTGTGAAGCACCACAAGCCGCATGCCAAGCATTTCCCTGGCCTTCAGCAGATGCCTTATATACGCCCGGCTGTAGGTCCTGCAGGTCGGACACATGCACCCTTCCTCAATAGGCCGGTCATCAAGCTCGTACTTTGCGTTAAGCAAATTCATTCTGCCATAACCGGTGTAAGCATGTCCGTGCCTTCCATTGCGGGTCGGATAAACACAATCAAAGAAATCCACTCCCCTGTCGACAGCTTCAAGGATGTTTGCCGGAGTTCCGACCCCCATGAGGTATACAGGCTTGTCGACAGGCAAGTACGGTACCGTTTCTTCCAGAATATAATACATCTGCTCATGGCTCTCTCCGACCGCAAGACCACCTATTGCATATCCGTCCAGGTTCATATCCGATATAACCTTCGCATGCTCAATCCTGATGTCCTTGTAGGTCCCTCCCTGGTTTATCCCGAACAGCATCTGGTGCCTGTTGATGGTGTCCGGAAGGGAATTAAGCCTGTCCAACTCCTTTTTACAGCGGAGGAGCCACCTGGTGGTCCTGTCCACGGACTCCTGCATATACGACCTGTCCGAAGGATATGGGGGGCATTCGTCGAATGCCATGGCTATGGTGGACGCAAGGTTGGACTGTATCCTCATGCTTTCTTCGGGACCCATGAATATTTTTCTGCCGTCAACATGGGAGTTGAAGTATACTCCTTCTTCCCGGATCTTCCTTAGCTTTGCCAGGGAGAATACCTGGAATCCTCCTGAATCGGTCAGAATCGGCCTGTCCCACACCATGAATTTATGAAGGCCGCCCAGCTTTTTTATTACCTCGTCTCCCGGCCTTACGTGAAGATGATAGGTATTTGAAAGCTGTACCTGGGTTCCGATTTCCTTAAGGTCGGCGGTTGATACCGCTCCCTTTATGGCTGCGGCGGTTCCCACATTCATAAATACCGGTGTCTGTATGGTTCCGTGAACGGTCCTGAATTCTCCGCTTTTTACATTGTTATCCTGGCTGATTAATGTGTACATGATTCCAACTTCCCAAATATCCAATCCTATATGCTGTATCGGAAGATACGCTGTTATAGGTATATTATTTCCCTGATTGCCATATATAACATCACAAGTATACATTGAACAGGCATTTTTTTCAACAACAAAATCCATATCCCCTTTTTCTTGCCCGTTAAGGGATAAAACCTGCCGCCGGCCCGTCCCCGCGGCCTAGAAAATTATTGCTTTACCATAATAAAATTGCTAAAATAGATATGATATGTACTAACGAAAAATCTATTCAGGCAGTCGGGGGTTTTTAAATGTCCATTAAGAAATCTCTGCGCATTATTATGATAGTAACTTCAATAATTCCTGTCGTGATTGTTTCACTCATAGCTCACTGCATAATGTCCGACAGACTGTTGCAGATTCAAAAAAATTATCTGATAAAGACAGCCGAGCTTAACCGATCTGGACTTGAGGCAATGATTGAAACCCATAAGACCGAGATAAACATGCTTGCCAATGATAAAAGCTTATTATCTCTAGTTAACGGAAACAGCGATTCTTACCTGGTAAAAAGCGTAGACAAGCTGCTGACGGAAAGAAAGGAATTAAACAGTTACTGCAGGGCGATTACTTTATATAATAGGGACAGGCAGCCAATTGCCGGGTCTGATGAAGAGTATATGATAAATGACGGGATGCTTAATCTTACCCTGTCTTATCTTTATGCGACAAAAAAGCCCGCCGTTGGTGTAAGCGGATTTAAGGACGGCTGCATAGAGGTCGGTTATCCCATATTGGATTCTTCCGGTGACGGAGATCCCATAGGTTATATTGTCAGTGTATTGGACCTTGCTTTTTTCGACGGGTTTCTTGGCGCCATAACCTTTGGAGATACCGGTCACGCCGTACTGCTGAACCACCAGGGATATATCCTTTACCACCCCGACAAATCCCTGATTGGCATTAAAATCGGTTCAATGGGATTAAGAGAAATCGTTAATGAATATAATCAAGGCCTTATACCTGCAAGCGGAGCGTACGAGCATTACCATGGCGACAACAACCAGGTATACTGCTACAGCGTCATCCCCGAGCTGGACTGGGTTCTCCTGATTAAACAGGACACGTCGGAAATCCGGTCCACAACCATATTAATACTTGTATTGCTGCTTGTCACATGTTCCGTATTGGTAGTATTCATAGTAATATTCGCTAATATATGGTCAAGGAAATATACCGAACCGATCATACAGCTTCGGGACGCCATGAGAACGGCATCCGACGGCAACCTGTCCGTACAGTCCAATATAAAAAGCAAAAACGAACTGGGTGAGCTGTCAAAGAATTTCAATAAGATGCTTCATATAATACGAACCAACTATGAAGACCTGGAAGCCATGCACGAAGAGCTTCTTGCAAATGAGGAGCAGCTTCGAAGCAATTATGACCATATAGAATACCTGGCATATCATGATACCTTGACGAGTCTTCCAAACAAGCTCGCTTTTCTTGATCATGTCAATTCCTCATTGATTTCCTCTGACGGTTCAAATAAATCTCACGCCGTGTTTTTTATTGATCTGGATAATTTCAAGACCGTAAACGACACCCTTGGCCATGAATACGGTGACGCGCTGCTAGTACATACCGCCAGAATACTTACGGAGATAACGGAAAATGAAATGCTGGCAAGGGCCGGCGGAGACGAATTCCTGATATATAAAGAAAACATATCCTCCAAGGAAGAAGCCAAGGAGTTTGCTTCGAGAATTATTGACCGTTTCATGGAGCCGATAGAAGTGGGCGGTGAGTATATATACCTGACCACAAGCATCGGAATCGCCATTTATCCCGACAACGGGCTTACACCTAATGCCCTTATAAAGAATGCCGATATAGCCATGTATAAATCAAAAGATACCGGCAAAAACAAATATACATTGTTTGATTCAAAGATGGAGGACGAGCTTAACCGCAATACGCATATTGTTGACGTCCTTAGAAACGCCATTGATGACAATCACATTTACCTGCAGTATCAACCGCTGTATGAAATCGCAACCAATACAATCATTGGCTTTGAGGCGCTGATGAGAATTCACTGCGACCAATTGGGCTTTATCGAGCCCTATGAGTTCATTCCCATCGCTGAAGAAAGCGGCTTCATTGTCGAACTCAGCAAGTGGCTTATCCGGGAGGCATGCTCTTTTAACAAGAAACTGATTGACAGCGGCATTCCGCCCAAGTATGTTTCTGTCAACATATCTTCCGTCCAGATAAACCGCCCGGGATTTTTTGATTTGCTATCGGAGATATTAAAAGAAACGGGACTTCCTCCGGAATATCTTGTGCTGGAGCTTACGGAAAGCACCCTGGTGTCATCCATAGTTGACGCGGCCGAGCTTTTGAACGGTCTTCAGAAGCTTGGCGTCAAGATATCTCTAGATGATTTCGGAACAGGGTATTCGTCATTGAATTACCTGACCAATCTGCCCATAAATACTTTGAAAATAGATAAGTCCTTCATAGAAAACATCTGCTCGAATGAGAAGGACGCGTTTATCGCAAAATCCATCATTTCACTGGCTCACAGCCTGAATATCAGGGTTGTGGCGGAAGGAGTGGAAACCAGGGAACAGCTTGAATTGCTCAAGGAAATGAAATGCGACATCGTGCAGGGCTATGTATTCTCAAAGCCTCTTCACCCGCTGGCATTCGAGGATTTGATAAAGCAGGAGTAGTTTGGTCAAGCGCAATAAAACATACACCCCTTATCCGGATTTGTGTCCGTATAAGGGGTGTTTTATCATGTCGTTATTTAGTCATATCTGTGTATGAGGACATTTATAATATTCATTGCTTGTTTTTTTACTGTGCCTTGCCTGCGCTTCCGAGTACGTTTATGAGTTTATGTCTTACCAGGGCTTTTACGTTGCTTCTGGCAACGGTCAGGTACTGTCTCGGATCGAAGTGGCTTGGATTGTTGGCCATGTACTCCCTGATGCCTGCGGTGAATGCAAGTCTTAAGTCGGAGTCGATATTAATCTTGCACACGGCCATGCTGGCTGCCTTTCTGAGCATATCCTCGGGGATTCCTATTGCATCGTCCAGTTTTCCGCCGTTTTCGTTGATTATCTTGACATATTCCTGGGATACGGATGAAGCGCCGTGCAGTACGATAGGAAAGTTAGGAAGCCTTCTTCCGATTTCCTCAAGGATGTCAAAACGAAGCCTCGGTTTCTGGCCGGGTTTGAACTTATAAGCGCCATGGCTCGTACCAATCGCTATTGCCAGGGAGTCAACTCCGGTACGGGACACAAACTCCTCAACCTCATCGGGTCTTGTGAACATGGCATCTTCTTCGCTGACATTCACGTCGTCCTCGATACCTGCCAGGCGTCCCAGCTCACCTTCTACAACTACTCCTCTTTCATGTGCATATTCAACAACCTTCTTGGTTAACGCAATATTATCCTCAAAGCTGTGCTTTGAACCGTCTATCATAACAGAGGTGAATCCTCCGTCAATACATGCCTTGCAAATCTCGAAATCCTCACCATGATCCAGGTGAAGCGCTATGGGAATATCAGTTTCCATAACGGCTGCTTCAACCAGCTTGACAAGATAATTATGCTTGGCGTATTTTCTCGCGCCAGCGGAAACCTGAAGTATTAGAGGTGATTTCTCTTCGTTTGCGGCTTCCGTTATCGCCTGAATAATCTCCATGTTGTTCACGTTGAATGCTCCGATTGCATATCCGCCCTCATATGCTTTCCGGAACATTTCTTTTGTTGTTACCAATGCCATAAAAAAACCATCCCTTTCCATATTTTTGTGTTATTAACAATAAATACTTACCTTATTATAACATAAAAAATTTTATTGCAAAGACATTTTTTAACTGCCCTTGTATTTATGTTTGCCTTCCGTGAATGTGCCTTATATAGTAAAACATATACTGCTGCACTATTCCGGCATATCCTCCGTATATGCCTGCATCAAATCCGTCCCTGTAATATTCGGACAGGACTCTTTTTACCCATACATCAACCGGAAACGCGTCTATATGATGCAGTCCGAAAAGAGATATACAGTTAGCCACCTTGCTGCCTATGCCTTTTATTTTTTTGAGTTCCTTAACCGCTTCCTCATGGCTGCCGGCTTTAAGTTTGTCCAGATCGATATCTCCCGCGGCCACGGCACGGGATGCGGCAATTACATACTCGTCGCGGTAACCAAGCTTCATGGCCCGCAGGTCTTCCAGCCTTGCCCCGGCAAGCCTTTCGCAGGACGGGAAGGTATAATATACCTTGCCGCTTGCGTCGTCCTTCTTCTGCTCCCCATATGCCCTGCAAATCCTTTCTATACAGGCTTTAATGGCCGGTATGTTTTTATTCTGGGAGATTATAAAGCTTATCAGTGTTTCAAACGGGTCCTGCCTCAATATTCTAATTCCGCTTCCAAAGGCTGCCGCTGCCTTCAAAAACTCATCGGAACCGCCGCACAGCCTGTCCACTATAAGGCCGTAATCATAATCCAGGTCAAAATAATCCTTCCAAATCCGCCTGTAATCATCCTCGCCGCAATATATTTCAACTATGTCTTCCTCAACCTGTTCCAGCTCTATGTATCGGCCAAATGCAGTCAGCCCATACCTTTTTTCAGTTACGGGATTCATCCGGAAGCACTGGCCGGAATCTGCAATCTGCTTTATATTAAAGTGTTTGTTGATTATTCTCATAGCAATCCCTGTATGCATCCTTATTTATAACATCATCACCGCCGGTTACCGGCTGCAGCTTATATTATATAAGTGTTTTCGGAATTTAACAAGTGTCCTGTTTTTGTTATAGGCGGCATGTATAAGACCGCATAATAAAATTTTCCTGGATTTGATTGCATAAATATTGACAATATCCTACTATAAAGTATACAATTAGTGATACGGGTTTCAATACTTTAACACGGCAAAGCATTGATAATAAATAAATGAAAAGAGGGATAATATGGGTCACACTTCTTACAACCCCTACGAAACGGCGCAAAAACAATTTGACAACGTAGCGGACAAGATTGGACTCGATAAATCGGTCCGCGAGCTTCTCAGGCAGCCGAGCAGGGAGTTCCATTTTACCATTCCTGTTAAGATGGACGACGGGACAACCAAGGTTTTTAACGGTTACCGGATCCAGCACAATGATGCCCGCGGCCCCGCAAAGGGCGGCATCCGCTTCCATCCCCAGGAGACGGTAGATACGATTCGCGCTCTTGCCATGTGGATGACATGGAAATGCGCAGTGGTAGACATACCTTTAGGCGGCGGAAAGGGCGGCGTTATATGCGATCCCCATACCATGTCCATGGGAGAACAGGAAAGGCTGTGCCGCGGATACATCAGGCAGCTTTATAAAAACATGGGGCCAAACATCGATGTTCCCGCTCCCGATGTCATGACAAACGGGCAGCATATGCTCTGGATGATGGACGAATACGAAACCCTTACGGGCGGCCATTATCCCGGTGTTATCACAGGAAAACCTGTAGGAATGGGCGGTTCTCTCGGCAGAACCGAGGCAACCGGTTACGGTGTTGTCTATACTTTAAGGGAAGCACTTAAGGAACTGAACATAGATATCGCTTCCACAACCGCCAGCCTCCAGGGCTTCGGCAATGTGGCCGAATATGCCGCAAGGCTTTATACGAAAATGGGCGGTAAAATAATTGCCATTTCATGTTGGGATGACATTGACAAGAAGCCATATACATACCGCAAGGCCGACGGCCTTGACATTGAGCAGATGGCCGGCATCAAGGATAAATATGGCACCATAGACAAAGAAAAGGCTTTAAGCCTCGGTTGTGAGCTGCTTGACGGGGATGCCTGGATTTCACAGGATGTTGACATCCTCCTGCCCTGCGCTCTTGAGAATCAAATTACACCTGAAAAGTTCGCAAGGATCAGCAGTCAGGTCAAGGTTATATGCGAAGGCGCCAACGGCCCCACCACTCCCGACAGTGACGAGCTGATTAAGGAAAGAGGAATATACCTGATACCCGATTTCCTCTGCAACGCTGGAGGGGTCACCTGCAGTTACTTCGAACAGGTTCAGTGCAATATGAATTATTTCTGGTCCAAGGAAGAGGTTCTCGAAAAGCTTGACCAGAAGATGACAGCCGCATTCCACAGTGTTCACCGCCTGGCCATGGAAAAGAACCTTTACATGCGTGATGCCGCATATGTCATATCCATTAACCGTGTGGCCGAAGCGGTCAAGCTTCGCGGCTGGGTATAATTTTACATATTCTATTCGGTACTGTTCTTTTCCCGGTATGTATCCCGGTACCCGTGCCGGATACATACCGGTTTTCATGCCATAAAAAATTTAATTTGACATCGGGATGTTTATCACTTATAATTCAGCTGACAAGACAGCTATCATGACAGCTGGCTGCCGACAAAATGAAAAAGGTGATAAGTATGACATCCACAAACAAGGTAAAGATCATGACAATCTCCGCATTGCTTTGCGCGCTTGGAATACTGATACCGATGTATTTCCCAAGCATAAGGGTTGAACCGGCATCATATACGCTGGCAAGCCATGTGCCCGTTATAATTGCCATGTTTATTTCTCCTGCAGTGGCTGCATTTGTATCGATAGTATCATCCATCGGTTTCTTCATAGCCGGTTTCCCGTTGGTTATCGTACTAAGGGCACTGACTCACTTTATATTTGCGCTGACCGGGGCACTTATGCTTAAGAAGAACCGTCAGCTTATGCATTCGGTAAAAAGCACTTCGCTGTTTGCCGTAATTATCTCTTTCATCCATGCAGCGGCAGAAGTGGCAATCGTCACTTATTTTTACTGGATAAACGGCATGCCCATAAGCTTCTATGAAAAAGGATTTTTAATTTCGGTCATCCTTATGGTTGGAGTCGGAACCGTCCTGCACAGCCTGCTGGACTTTTCAATCGCCGTAATTGTATGGAAACCGCTGCACAGGATTGTTCCGGTATCGGCAAACGCCAGGATAGATTATAAATAAAATAATCCCTCTTAAGCGACGGCATTATTTTTCCCA
>JAAYHD010000061.1 GCA_012735495.1 Clostridiales bacterium
ATAAATATTATTTTATATTCCATGCTTGACAATATTTTAACAATATGATAAAATCGACTATGCCAATTTAGAAGGGTTTCCTGACAAAGAGGCATGGAAAAACAGCAGAAACGCTTGATCCGAGGGGCTTCCCGAAGAATAAGGCAGCGGCTTATGGTTTTGATTCCATGTATCCCTATGCCGGGACTAATATCCCTTTGGCATAGGGCTTTTTATTTATAAAAGACAGGAGGTAAAGCCGGTGGAAAAGAGAATTGCCCTGATAGGCATCATTGTGGAAAATACCGATTCGGTGGAGAAGCTGAATGCCCTGCTTCATGAGTATGGTGAGCACATAATAGGCAGAATGGGGATCCCCTACCGGGAAAAGAGCATCAACATTATAAGCATAGTACTTCATGCGAAGCAGGATGTAATAAGCAGCCTGGCAGGAAAGCTGGGCATGCTTGACGGTGTAAGCGTCAAGACCATTTATTCCAAGAGCTGAAAAACGGATTAGAAAACCATGGATGACAGAGCAAATGAAATACTGATTATAAATAATCATTATAGCGGGAGGATGCAAAAATGAAAGCAAAAGCTGTGTTTATAAAAAACATTGTTATTATGACCCTGGTTCTGGCAATAATGGCGGCATTTCTGACAGGATGCGGAAAAAACGATAAATCCCCGGGGACTGACAATGTCGGTATTGATAACAAGGCTGACAACCCGGACGGGGCGAAGGACAGCAATGTAAAACCGGATGATTCGAACGGATCCCAACCGAACGGGAATCGGGATGATGGAGAAAATACGGAGGATGAAACCAAGGAAAGGATTACTATAAACATCGCGGCGCTGAAAGGGCCCACCGGCATCGGAATGGTCAAGCTGATGGAGGATGCGGAGGCGGGACTTACAGCCAACGATTATAATTTTACGGTTGCCGGAGAAGCGGATGTTATAAGCACGGGCCTGATAAAGGGCGAATTCGATATAGCTGCCGTGCCATGCAACCTGGCATCGGTTTTATACAACAAAACACAGGGAAAGATCAGGCTGGCCGGGATTAACACCCTGGGTGTCTTATACATTCTGGAGACGGGCAATGCGATTAATACTGTGGAAGATTTAAGGGGCAAAACCATATATTCAACCGGGCTGGGAACGACACCCCAGTATACCCTTAATTATCTGCTTAACCTGTATGGGATTGATCCGGAGAAGGATTTAACAATCGAATACAAGACCGAGTCCACCGAAGTGGCGGCCATGCTGGAGAATGCGGATGATGCGGTGGCAATGCTTCCGCAGCCGTATGTAACCACAGTGCTTATGAACAACGAAAAGGCAAGGATTGCCCTTGATATCGACAAGGAATGGAAGGCGCAGAACAATGGCAACGGCGTTGTTACGGGCGTAGTGGTGGTCCGCAGCGATTTCCTTAACGGGAATACGAAGGCCGTGGAAGAATTTCTTAAGGAATACGAACAGAGCACGGAGTATGTAAACAGCGAGACGGACAAGGCGGCGGAGCTTGTGGAAAAATTCGGGCTGTTCAAGGCGGCGGTTGCGAAGAAAGCCATTCCCTACTGCAATATAACACTGATAAGAGGCTCAAGAATGAGGGAAATGACGGAGGCATACCTGGAGGTATTATATGGGCAGAATCCGAATGCGGTTGGAGGAGCCATGCCTGCCGACGACTTCTATTATATAAATGAGTAACGGATTAATGCATGGGAGATGAACATGGAAGGAACAAACGGCGGAAAAGTAAATATCAGCGCTCCGGCGGGCGGAAGAAACCCGGGAAATTATTTCATAAAAATCCTGGTGATTATTTTTTGGATTATTGTCTGGGAATGCTTAAGCAGGATTATCAATGAGGAATTGTTTCTCCCCTCTTTCGGCAGCGTTGTTCTGACATTGATAGAACTGGTCCAAAAGCAGGAGTTCTGGAGCAGCATAGCCAATTCCTTTGCACGGATACTGGCAGGCTTTTTGCTGGGCTTTGCTTCGGGATTGATGCTTGCGGTCGCGTCCTATAAAAACAGGGCGATGTATGAGCTCATTTCGCCCCTGCTTAAGGTTATTAAGGCGACTCCGGTGGCATCCTTTATAATACTGGCCCTGGTATGGATAAGCTCGGCCAACCTGTCAATATTAATATCGTTTCTCATGGTGCTTCCGGTGTCGTTTACAAACATCCTGAGCGGACTTGAGAGTGCCGACAAAAAGCTGCTGGAAATGGCCGATGTGTTTGGAATCGGAAGGTGGAAACGCATAAAAGCCATATATTTTCCTGCCGTTATACCCTTTGCGGTATCTGCTGTATCCATAGGAATGGGCTTCAGCTTTAAGTCGGGAATCGCCGCCGAGGTTATCGGAAGGCCGGCTAATTCCATAGGAGTAAACCTCTATGAGGCAAAGCTTTACCTTATGATAAAGGAGCTTTTTGCCTGGACCATTATTATAGTGCTTCTCAGCGTATTGTTTGAGAAGATAGTCATGGTTGCAATTAAGCGTTACGGCAGCATTCAAGACAGGGCGGCGGATTTGTAGGAAGGAGGTTATGTCATGGATATCCGGGTTGATAAAATATGCAAAAGCTTTAACGGCAAGAAGGTTATTGACAGCTTTTCCATGTACATACCGGAAGGAAGCATCACCTGCCTGATGGGGGCATCGGGCGTGGGAAAAACCACGCTGGCCAATATAATTATGGGCCTGGTTCAGCCCGACCGGGGTGAAATAATCGGATTATCCGACAAGCGGATAGCGGCGGTATTCCAGGAGGACCGGCTGATAGAGCATTGGGATGCGTCAAGGAATATACTTCTTGTTTCGAAAAAGGGCGTTAACGAAGTGGAGGTTGAAAAGCATTTATCGGAGGTGGGGCTTGCCGATTGCAAAGCAAAACCGGCAAGGGAGCTGAGCGGAGGAATGAGAAGGAGGTTGGCAATTGTACGGGCCATGCTTTCCGATTATGATCTTCTCATAATGGATGAACCCTTCAAAGGACTGGACGATGAGCTAAAAAAGCAGGTAATTGCATATGTAAGAAGCAATTTAAAGGGAAGGACACTGCTTGTCATTACCCATGACAGAAAAGAAGCGGAAATGCTTGAGGCAAGGATTGTTGAGATGGCCTGATATAAAAGCGAGGTTGTATTCCTGGGGTGTTTCGGATATAATACATTCATAAACATGGAACCGGCAAGGAAGGATTAAAATGCATATTACGATAACAGGAAACCTGGGAAGCGGAAAATCAACGGTGGCACGAATAATCAGCGAGAAATACAACTTTGAGGTGTATTCCACCGGCAAGGTTCAGAGGGAGATAGCCCGGCAGATGAACCTAAGCACCCTGGAGCTTAACCAGCTTATGATGAGCGATCATAAATACGACAATATGATAGACGACACGGTTGCCCGCATATCAAGAGAAAACCGGGATAAGGACATTATCTTTGATTCCAGGCTGGCATGGCACTTCGTCGAATACTCCTTCAAGGTGTTTGTAACGGTAAACCTGGATGTGGCGGCGGAGCGCATTATGAAGGATCAAAGAGGAAGCGTGGAATCCTATTCATCCATAGAAGAGGCGAAAGCCCTGCTTGCGGAACGGGCCAAGACGGAAATGATACGCTACAAGGAAATATATAATCTTAATTATATGGATTTTTCGAATTACAACCTGGTTATTGACGGAACCTACTGTACCCCTGATACGATGGCGGATGTAATCGTAAATGAAGCAAAAGAATTTTACGCCAACCCCGACAAGCCGCTGCTTAGGCTGGTTTCACCAAAAAGCTTCCTGCTTGAAGGCATTTCCGAAGAAGAGGAAAAGGTCCGTCTGGAAGGCATGATAAAACAGCTTAAGGGCAGGGAATATATCAAGGACAGGGTTATAAAGGCAAGGCAGCAGGAGGGCAAGTTTATTGCGGCAGAAGATACGGACTATGTTAAAGCTGCTTTTTTCGCCGGAGTAAGCTTTATTTCAATTGAAGTTGTTGGCTGAAAAAAGCATTTGAACTTAATTTTGCTTTTGATATTAGAATTTGATATTAATAAAAGATAATATATCCTTTTTTATTTCAAATTATCCCCGAGGATATAAAAAATATAATCGCAAAAAATAATGATAAGAGAATTCATAAGAAGATGAATTCTCTTTTTTATATAAAATACTTGATTTTTCCGAGAAAGGGACGGCCGATAACCCGGAGCATGCACAACTAAATGGAAAGGCGGGATTTCTGACATGGTGTTTTGGGAGAGTATGAATGAAAAGACAAGGCTTATTGTCAAAATTGCCGCGGTGACCCTGGGCGTGTACCTGGGATTTCGTTATATACTTCCTCTTGTTCTTCCTTTTTTATTTGCTTATTTTTTGGCATGGGTGGTGAGACCGGCAACCGAATTTCTTTATAAAAAGGTAAAAATACCGAGAATTATCGGCGGATCAATATCCCTTGCCGTACTTGTCTCCGTTTTGGGGGCGGGACTCGTATATCTTGGAAATATGCTGATAAAGCAGGCGGTAAGCTTTGTAAGGAACATACCCATTTACCTGAACATCCTGGCGGACAAGCTGGACAACATGTGCTCCGACTGCGATGAAATCTTCGGGCTGGCAGTGGGAAGCGCGCGGAAAATGGTTGATGACAATATAATGAATATTATAGATAAGGTAAAGACGGACATTATTCCCGGCATGACGGCAAAAACCTTAAATTTTGCCATCAGGATGATTGCCTTTGCGGGAATCCTCCTGCTGGTATTTGCATCTGCGGTGTTAATATCCAAGGAAGTGCCGGAGATAAAAAAGAAATATGAAAACGCCGGCTTGTATCGGGATATAAGCAGGATTACAATAAGGCTGGCCGATGCGGGAATCGCGTATATGAGGGCGCAGCTGATAATAATGGTTTTTGTGGCCGCCTGCTGTACCACGGGTCTTGTGATAATTGGAAACGCGTATGCCCTGCTGATAGGAATAATTGTTGCCATACTGGATGCCCTGCCCTTTATCGGAAGCGGCATGGTGTTAATACCCTGGAGTATAATAATGCTGATTAACGGCAACATTTTCGCGGCGGCGGTGTTATTTACGGTTTACCTGGTGTGCCAGATCATCCGTGAAATAGCCGAGCCGCGGCTTATAGGCAACAGGATCGGCATAAGGCCGTTATATACGCTGATTTCCATGTTCATAGGCTTTAAGCTGTTCGGAGCGGCCGGTTTCATCCTGGGGCCCATAGGCCTGATTCTGATAATTGCCATTCTGACCGCAAAACCTGTTCCGGCGCTGTGAGCTTTGCCGCTCATGGGCTTGACAAAGCGGCCAAACTGGAATAAAATAAGGTACATTAAACAGACAGCGGCGAAGATGAGGAATAGTAGAAAGCGTACACATCCCAGAGAGAGAAGTGACGGTGGAAGCTTCTTATGCAGTAGCTTTTGAACCTGCCCTCGGAGCCTTGTATGAAAGGAGCATGCTCCCGAAATACAACGTACCTCCGGCGTTAACGGTGAAAAGAGAGCATATATGCCGGCAAGCAGACGGCTGATATGCTAATTAGGGTGGTACCGCCGAGCCTTTCGGTCCCTTTGAGGGATGAAGGGCCTTTTTATTATATAAGTTATGAATATAAAAAATGCAAGGAGAGATAAGAATGGCTGATGAAAAGAAATTGGTCGAGGAGATTACCTCCATGGAGGAGGATTTTGCCCAATGGTATACGGATGTTGTGAAAAAAGCCGAGCTTATTGAATATTCCAGTGTTAAGGGCTGCATGATTATCAGGCCGTATGGTTATGCTTTATGGGAGAATATTCAAAGACAGCTTGATGCCGACTTTAAGGCAACCGGAGTTGAGAATGTTTACATGCCCATGTTTATTCCCGAAAGCCTGCTCCAAAAGGAGAAGGACCATGTGGAAGGCTTTGCTCCCGAGGTGGCCTGGGTAACCCATGGCGGCAATGAAAAGCTGCAGGAGAGGTTATGTGTACGCCCCACATCGGAAACGCTTTTCTGTGATTTTTATTCCAATATCATTCAATCATACCGGGATCTGCCCAAGCTCTATAACCAGTGGTGCTCCGTGGTCAGATGGGAAAAGACCACCAGGCCGTTCCTTCGCTCAACGGAATTCTTATGGCAGGAAGGGCATACGGCCCATGCGACAGAGGAGGAGGCACAGGAGAGAACAATTCAGATGCTTAATGTTTATGCGGACTTTTGTGAAAGAGTACTTGCAATTCCCATGATTAAGGGCAGGAAAACCGAGAAGGAGAAGTTTGCTGGAGCTAAAGCCACATACACCATTGAAGCCCTGATGCATGACGGCAAGGCCCTGCAGTCTGGAACCAGCCATAACTTCGGAGACGGCTTTGCAAGGGCGTTTGGCATACAGTATACCGACAGGAACAACCAGCTGCAGTATGTCCATCAAACATCATGGGGCATGTCCACCAGGATAATCGGCGCCATAATCATGGTTCACGGTGACAACAGCGGACTGGTTCTGCCTCCGAGGATTGCTCCCATCCAGGCAATGATAATACCCATTGCCCAGAACAAGGAAGGGGTTCTTGAGAAGGCATATGAAGTCAAGGAAAGGCTTAAGGATTTCAAGGTAAAGGTTGACGATTCCGACAAGACTCCGGGCTGGAAGTTCAACGAGCAGGAGATACGGGGAATACCTGTAAGAATAGAGATAGGACCAAAGGACATCGAGAAGAATCAGGCCGTGGTTGTCAGAAGGGATACAAGGGAGAATATCTTTGTAAGCCTTGACGAGAT